>JAILZT010000048.1 GCA_023512345.1 Paenibacillus sp. | reverse complement strand
GTGCGTATTCCGGCCCAAATCGGCCACCGATTCCGAAGCATTCCGGCCACCTATTCCGAAGCAAATCGGCCACCTATTCCGGGCTTAATCGGCCACTTTTTTGTGCATATCGGAATCAGTGGCCGGAATCGATCGGAATGAAAGAATGGTATGATAGCTTCGTAATGTAAGAGCAAAGCTTGACGCTGGATAACTAAAAAAGTATACCCTCCTTTGACTGACGAAAGATTGGCAAGGAGAGGGATATGGCAAAAGAGAGGTTATCCATGCGAAAAGTAAAAGAGATTTTAAGACTTAAAAGTCTGGGGCTTAGCAGTAGAAATATTGCATTAAGCGTGAAAATTGCACGTTCAACGGTAGCTGAGTATCTTGAGCGGGCACAGAGGGCAAACTTAAGCTGGCCGATACCTGAGGATTTAGACGATGTGGCCCTGAAAGGCATGCTCTTCAGTGACGAAGAGATAAAACCACGGCTGCGCATCGAGCCGGATTACAGCTACCTACACAAGGAGCTAAAACGAAAGGGTATGACCCTACAGCTTCTGTGGCAAGAGTATCTTGATTTACACCCGGACGGCTACCGCTACAGCCAGTTCTGCCAGCTGTATAGAGACTGGCAGGGACACATCGACCCTTCCATGAGAATGGCGCACAAAGCCGGCGAGAAGTGCTTCATCGATTATGCCGGCATGACAATGCCGGTTGTCGATATCGGCACCGGAGAAGTCAGAGACGCCCAGATATTTGTCGCCGCTCTCGGGGCGAGTAGCTACACCTATGCCGAGGCCACCTGGACCCAGGAGTTGCACAACTTTATCTCCTCACACGTTAGGGCGTTTTCTTTCTTCGGCGGCGTGCCTGAGATACTCGTGCCGGATAATCCCAAGCAGGGGGTCACAAGGCCCTGCTACTACGATCCGGATATCAATCCAACGTATCAGGACATGGCCGCACATTATGGGGTAGCGATCATACCAGCACGGCCCAGAGCCCCGAAAGATAAAGCCAAGGTGGAATCCGCCGTGCAAGTTGTCGAAAGATGGATTCTGGCCCCCTTAAGAAACCGGACGTTCTTCTCTTTGGCTGAATTAAACCAGGCCATCTTCGAGCTTTTAGTAAAGCTAAACGAGCGCCCCTTTCAAAAACTCGATGGATCTAGAAGAACTCTGTTTGAGGAGCTGGACAAACCGGCACTTCGCCCACTGCCTCAAGCGCCTTACGAGTTTGCTGCCTGGAAAAAAGCCAAGGTAAATATCGATTACCATATCGAGGTCAAGGCAGTCTACTACAGCGTCTCGTATCAGCTCATCGGCAAAAAAGTTGACGTAAGACTTACTTCAACAACTGTTGAAATATTTAACAACAATAAAAGAGTAGCAAGCCATCTAAGAAGCCATAAAAAGGGCACTTATGTCACAAACCCCGAGCATAGGCCAAAATCACACCGAGAATACCTTGAATGGACCCCGTCAAGGATTATCAACTGGGCCAAAGAGACCGGGGAGGCAACGGCAGAGCTTGTCAAAAAAATCATCGAGAGCAAGCCTCACCCCGAGCAGGGCTACCGTGCATGTCTTGGGATCATCAGGCTATCAGGTAAATACGGAAAAGTGCGGCTTGAGGCTGCCTGCAAGCGGGCACTTCTTGCCGGGGCACTACGGTTAAAATCGGTAGAGTCAATTCTTAAAACCGGGTTGGACATGACCCCGGTTGAGGAGCAGATGGCACTACCTTCGATTCACCACGAAAACGTCAGGGGATCCAATTATTACCGTTAGGAGATAAAATGCTATTTGAGCAAACTATTGATAAACTAAACCAGATGAAGCTATTTGGGATGGTCTCTGAGCTTGAGAGGCAGTTAAAGACCAATGATATCTCTCTTCTTAGCTTTGAGGAGAGGTTTTCCCTGCTTGTAGATGTGGAGGCTACCTCAAGGGAAAATCGCCGTCTTAAAAGACTTCTATCAAATGCCAGGCTTCGGGAGAACGCCTGCATTGAAGACATCGATTTTAGGGCAGATCGCGGGCTCGATAAAGGATTTATCCTCTCTTTGGCAAATTGCTCCTGGATAGAGAAACACTTAAACGCAATAATTGTCGGTCCAACCGGGGTGGGTAAGACTTTTATCGCCTGTGCTCTGGGAAATGCCGCCTGCAGGCAGGGATACTCCACTATCTATTACCGCACCCCCAGGCTGTTAAATGAACTAAAGATGGCACGAGCCGATGGATCGTTTGTAAAACTACTCAACAAGTTAGCCAAAACTGATCTTCTGGTAATCGACGACTGGGGACTAACTACCCTTTCGGATTCGGAAAGAAGAGATATCTTGGAAGTAGTCGAGGATCGGTACAAAGTTAGATCGACGATAATGGCAAGCCAAGTACCGGTTGATAAATGGCACGATGTGGTGGCTAACCCAACGATGGCTGATGCCATCTTAGATCGCATCGTGCATAATGCCTACAAGATCAATTTGAGAGGAGGATCCATGCGAAAACAGAGCGCGCCCTTGACTGATTCCGGCCACTAGTAAATCATTGAAGTTGCCAGCGTCGCTTCGCTCCGAAAGTGGCCGGAATAAATCGGAATCGGTGGCCGAAATCGTCGGAATACGCA
>JAILZT010000047.1 GCA_023512345.1 Paenibacillus sp. | reverse complement strand
GACAAAGAAACCGGGCTATATTTCTTAAAGAGCCGCTACTATGATCCAGAGATAGGCAGGTTTACCTCAAAGGATAGGTTTGCCGGCTTTGAGAATAGACCAGCTAGCCAGAACCCTTACACTTACTGTGAGGGGGATCCGGTAAATAGGGTGGATCCGGATGGGCAAGGCTGTAGAGAAACTACTCAGCTGGTTCTGGCTGGTGTAGGTGTCGTGGCTTCATTTATTGTGCTAATGCCGGTGAGTGCGCCGGTACTTGCTGGTGCGATTATAGTCGGCGCTTTAGCTACAGCCGGAAGCGCGACAATTGATTATTATTCATGGAGAAATGTGGAGATGGGTAACGAAAAATATGCAACTAATACATTCCTAAATCTTGCCTCATTTATACCTGGTGGAACATTGGTAAAGTTCTTACAACACCAAGCTGCCATTGGTCAACTTGGTGCAAGTGTTTATGAGTTTTCAAAAACCCAACAGGAGCCTAAAACTATAAGGTCAGATTACCTTAAACCTAAAGCTAAAAATAAGCACATAGCAACAAAAAGGAAACCTATTAAGAAGAAATCGAGCATACAACGGGTCGCATAAATTATTGAGCATTATCTATTACAGCGATACTTGCATTACAGCAAGCCCATAATAGGAATTTTTAAAATAGACATCTGTGCCACTAAAAGTGACACCATCAGAGGGATTAAAATACAGCTATTGTGTCGAAGTATCCTTATGCGGCTAGTGAAGAGAGGTCGATTTTCGCTGGTGCTTTATTTGAGCCCGAAAAATAGCGGACCCTAGCGGTCTGATACACTACAGATTGTCGTTTGCTTTAATGGGAAGCTTGCAGGGTAGTTAAAGATAGATTAATGATCAGTCACTTCTACGCAAGCTTAATATGTAGGCCAGTTTGGTGCCTGGTCGTTTCTAGATATAATCATCAGTGTCAAAAAGGGGTAGAATTATGGTAGAGCAGAGCAGTTCTTTGCAGGTTGTTATTTGGCTATTAACCACTTTTGTTCCAGCAATCATTGTTAGCTACTTTATTTATCGCTACATTTTTAAAAAAACTAACAACATGCGGTTAGCTCTATTTATAAGCGTACTTCCAGGCACTATTATACTGGCGATACTATTTGGCATAGGCTTTGGAGCGTCTTTTCTTGATATCATATTTGGGATTGTTTTATCTGCCGTTATAGGTCTTCTTTATGTTAATGTTATGTGGCGAATAAGGAGTAAGGTTTATGGCAAGGATAAGGAGTTTTAGAATTATCCTGCACTGCACCCTTTCATCGGACAATAAGATAACTTCTTAGATTACGGAGGTAGCACCAGGGACGTTTCTGAAAAACTGAATAATCGAGTAACTAACCATTAAGGATCAATAAATCTACACAACTGCAAATTAGAGCGCTCTTTCCTATACCGCCCCAGAGTAAAAATCTACTGCCACCTATAACCGACTCAGCCGGAGAAGTTGCTGCCACATTTAAATACGACGACTGGGGAAACCTAATCTCTAAAACTGGCACAATAGAGATCCCATTTGGCTATAGAGGTAAATTCGGCTATATTTATGACAAAGAAACCGGGCTATATTTCTTAAAGAGCCGCTACTATGATCCAGAGATAGGCCGGTTTACCTCAAAGGATAGATTTGCCGGCTTTGAGAATAGACCAGCCAGCCAGAACCCTTACACTTACTGTGAGGGGGATCCGGTAAATAGGGTGGATCCTGAGGGGCAGAGTTGGCTATCTACAGCTGGAGCGGTATTAGGCGTAATCGGTGCAGGATTTGCAGTTGTAGCCCTCTGTGCAACTGCCCCTGCATGGGTAGGGGTAGCAGCTATTGTGGTTGGAGGAGTCACGATTATAGCCAATACTGCCGCGTGGCTTAACGACGAGCAAACCCATACTGAGCTTGCTCTAAATACAGTTGGTACTATATTTTCGGCGGCAAAACCTTTTACAGGTAGCATAGCCTTAAGGGCTGTTCAGTATAATACCTCAAAGGCTTCCGGAATATATTCTGTTGGGTCTGCTGCGGCATCTAAAAAGCAGGAAGTTGATTGGTCAAGATACAAGAGGATAAAACAAAAAGTTAGTAAATCCATAGCTAAGCATAAAGTGAAAAAGCGATAAAATAGTAAATCAAAGCCTATGAAGAGTAAAATAGGTAGATGTTAAACGTAGAAATTATTAAACACAAGCAAGATAAGGAGTGCATAATATGGATATTAGTAATCCTATATACGGCTTAGTGCTGACAACACTTAGTTTAACAATCGCTGGTATAACCGCATTTTTTAGCTATCGATATTTGACCAAAAAGGGCAAAGCTCGGGAACGTGTGATGGGTATAAGTGGTGCAATCGGTGGTATAGCCGCACTTTTAGTGTTTTGGACTGGGATTAATGGACCTGCCATAGTCATTGTACCTTTAGCCTTGATTATAGTAGTGTATGCGCTATTATATGCGCGTGTTTTAACATACCTAAGAAGAAAAATTCATGGGCACGACTAAGCATGATAATGAGTTAATTAAGTTCCATAAACCACCAGTTTCCATCTGGGACGTACCTACGGATCTTACGTTTACTCAACTGAATCCATAGAATCCGTAGGTACGTCCCAGATGGCAGAACCCGTATACTTACTGTGAAGGGGATCCGGTAAATGGTATCGATCCGGATGGCTTATTAAGAATACCACTTGGCATCCCTATAATTTTTGATGCTTATGGCTCATATTTGGACATATCTGTTATTAAAGAATGGAGTGTATGGGCTAAGGCGGGAAGAAGATGGTTCAAACGAACATACACGCAATTTAAGGCAAAGATAAACATAACTAATGGATGGGTTATTAATGGTGGCTTAACTCTAATTAGCGGTATACTAGGAAAGGTCATCAAGAGCGCTATTACTGCATCGAAAATACCAATGTCGAAGGTTGAGAATTTAATTATAACTTGGAGTGGGCGTGTAAGAACTCAGTTGACTATGCCTTTATCTTGGATCAAGAGTATAGAGGAATCGTTTAATAAGACTTTTTATAGTGAACAAATATATTTTACAATCTAGTGTTTGGAGTGAACCCCTTGATCCGGACAGAAAAATAAGACACTTTAGAAATGAAGGAGGTCGTAGATGTCCGGAAAAAAGAGAACATTTAGCAAGGAACTCAAGATGCAAATCATCTC
>JAILZT010000046.1 GCA_023512345.1 Paenibacillus sp. | reverse complement strand
TAGCGAATTTCTTTAGTATTATACAGCCAGCTTTAGAAGGGGATCTGCAAACAACCATTTGGAGTGTGGCCGGACCCATTATTTTCTCGGTTGTTGCATGGTTAATGTATAGCAAATATGAAAAAATGCATGTTAGAGAAGAGATATCATATGAATAAATTTAATAGGATTGAAACGGACAGATTATTTATCAGAACGCTGGAAATGAATGATCTAGAAGCCTTTTTCAATTATCGTTCTATGCCTGAGGTTTATAAGTATCAGTCATGGAGACCGGTCAATATCAACGAAGTCGAGACGTTTATCTCGACGAATATGGCTATTGTACCGAACACAAGTAATTCATGGTTGCAATTAGCGTTATCCCTGAAGAATGGGAAGCTTATCGGTGATGTCGGCATTCACTTTATGGCTGATGATTTCCAGGCTGAAATAGGCTATACTCTTTCTCCAGAATTCCAAGGTAAAGGATATGCTTCCGAAGCGGTTATGGCAACGATCGATTATTTGTTTTCCGGGCTCTGCAAGCACAGAATTACAGCGTCCGCCGATCCTGAAAATTTGAGGTCAATCAGGCTTCTTGAAAATATGGGGTTTAGAAAAGAAGCCCATTTTATCAAAAGTTATCGGATGAATGATCAATGGTATGACGATTGCGTTTATGCCATTTTAGAGGATGAGTGGAAGTGAGTGGGCAGATGAAGTAATAGTGACCGTGACAACAAAAGGGCCATCCCGCAAAGGATGGCTCTAATTATTTTGGCGTCGAATGGTAAACTTATGGCTGCTGAGCTGTAGTTATTCATGGAATTTAAACTTCGACTTTTCAAATCTATTATGTTCACGCATGGCGCTCATCTGCCTTGCATGTCTTACATCACGGCGGCGTTCTCTCACTTTGAGTTGGCTAAGCATAATGAGCAGCCCCAAAGTGCCGAGCACATAAGAAACCATATGATTCACTTCATTCCACATGTTTGCAGCAGTCAGAAAAGATACCGCTCCAATGATTGTTGCAATAATTCGCTTTGTATTTTTATTTTGCGTATCTATCAATTTTTTCTCAAAGGAACTTGATAACTTTACCCGTAAATTTCCGCTATCCATTTTATCTACTGCAGAAATGAACTTCTTGGTCGTAGGAAGGATTCCTTTTAGAATATTCTTGCCTTCTTCTACAACGTTGGAAAAGACATTTTCCCTTAGATCGCTACGCATAACCTCTTCAACATAAGGCTTAACGGTCCCAATCAAATCAAGCTCAGGGTCCAGTCCAGTACAAAGTCCATATACCGTGCCTATGGCTTTTCCCAAAAATGTTGTATTTGCAGGTAACTGAAAGGGCTGAGAGTAGAGGAAATCACGTAACTCTTCAGCATTGTCACCTGATGTCACAAAACTGAGGTCAAACGTATCACCATTGATTTGTTCAAATAATAACGTAAGATTTCTTGAAAATACCTCTAAATCTGCATTCCGTCTTAAAAATCTCAAACGAGTAAGGGCATCGATTGCGCCGTGAGCATCTTTTAAATACACAGCCATTACAAGGGCTACCATTTGCGACTTCATATCATCTGCAATTCTTCCGACCATTCCGAAATCGATTAATGCGATGGTGCCGTCAGGCTGCACGAGAACATTTCCCGGGTGAGGGTCTGCGTGAAAAAAGCCTTCTAATAGAATCTGTTCTACAAAAATTTCTATCAGTGACTTCGCTAATTTAGTCCGATCCACACCCCAAGCATCAATCTGGGCAAAATTGTTAATTTTTACACCCTCCAAAAACTCCATGGTTAAAACCTTTGAAGTTGTATAGGACCAATGAATGCCCGGAACAACGACATCATCTCGATGGATAAGCTGCAGCTGAAATTCTTCTGCATTATGCCCCTCTTTTTGATAATCGAGCTCATCCATAACGGTTTCGTGAAACTCATCATACACCGCATCCAAGTCCATGAAGTCTGAAATCTTCGTCCAGCGTTTTAATAACGAAATAGCAACTTGTATGGATTTCCAATCAATGGCGATAATGTCCTCGACCCCAGGACGCATAACTTTCACTGCGACGTCTTCACCTGTTCGTAATGTCGCCCGATGTACCTGTCCTAAGGAAGCCGCTGCGATAGGCGTTGTACTAAACTCAGCAAAAGTCTCGCTTATGGATAGTCCGAGTTCACTCTCTACCTTTTGCTGTATCTCGGAAAAATCTACAGAATCTACGGAATCCTGCAGCTTTGACAATTCATCAATAATTTCCTTCGGCAAAATATCCACTTGCGCACTAACATGCTGCCCAAGTTTGATAATTAATCCACCCATATCCATGGCGGTCTTCGTAAAATACGTTGCCTGTTTTCGATATATTTCTTTTGTTTTCGCTTCTAAGCGCCGGCTCGGGATAAAATTCTTTTGCTTATCCAGCCACCAGAAATTCCAAGCGAACTTAAAAATCATTCGCATGGTTCTTCTGAACCGGACATCCTTCATCAATTTAAAGAATTCGCTCATGCTTTTTCATCGACATCAGGTTCATTATCATCATCTTCAGAAATCGAAGTGTTTTTATCAAAGATCGCTTGGGCCATACTTTCAAACTTTTTCGAAGCGCTCATAAAGAAATCCGCAAATTTGTTGAACATTTCTGCTTTGACTAGAATTACAGCGCCCTTGCGCTTATTCCCAAAAACTATAAATTTCTCACCTGGCTTGATATCAAGCTCTTCCCTTGCTTCTCTAGGAATAACAATTTGTCCTCGCTCACCCATTGATGTTGTTCCTAGCACTTTGCCATGCCCGAATCCATGACTATTTTCTGTTTTATGTTGCATCATAATCTCTCCTTTTATATCAATCTACACATTAGTATGATATTTCATACTAATCATATTTTCAATGCATGTGTACCAGTAATAAGGCAAATACCCTTTAAAAAGTTTAATTTGATTACGTTAAGGCACATAAGAGAGGGCGTAATGTTGTTTATACCTGTCTACCATAAGTAACGGCGAAAAAAAGGGAGTGTGCGGACACTCCCTTTGAGCTTAGACTCCTTAATTTGCCGTCTTATTGACAAAATCAATCTCATTTCTGATCCCTTTATGGGCGTCATTCCACAGGCCCTTTGTCAGGCGAATGCGCAGCAGGCAAGTGTTAGGGTCTTCGTCGTTATTGGCTTCGTTATACCAATCGGCGAATATTATGCGTAGCTTTGTCATCATCTCCGCGTTTTTCTCGTCACATACCCAGCCCAGGTTTTCACCGATACCATCGGCCGTAAAGTTTTCGACGATGATACAAACGGCGACTTCGGGGTTTTGGGCGATCTGCTGCATCTTACCTGAGGTCGCGTATGTGACGGTGTAGAACGCGCCGTCCTCATAATAGGCGTCCACAATGCGGGCGTCGGGACGGCTTTTTCCATTGGCCCCCGGTTCCAGCGCGATGGTGGACAGAGAGATCAGGCCGTCCTTGTTACCCACTTGTTCTTCCAGCAGCTTCATGGCTTCGTCGTACTTGCTCATTATATTACCTCCTAAAGTGAAATAAGGCATACATTATTAAGCTTATCATTGTAAAATATTGGTGCATGTGAAGAATAATACGATAAAATACTAAATTGCTATCATAATCCTCTGCTCGACTTAGGTATGGTTCAACTGATATGGTGAACCGTTTCCGATTTTCAATACTAACACTCCATCTGGTAGAATAGGGAAAACCGTGTTTTTCTATATTTTAGTAGTTTGATCATATGCTTGGGGAGGTAGACCATGGACAAAGAACTAATCGTGCAACTAACGCAATGGCATGAAGAGTATGAGCATCAGAAGATCGTAGATACCTTGATGGAGATTCCTCCTACAGACAGAGATTACGAGACGATTAACCGCTTGGGAAGGGCTTATAACAATCTAGGATGCTATGAGGAAGCGCTTGAACAGTTTGCGATGATTGCGGAACAGGGGCAGAATGACCCTCTATGGCATTTTCGTGTGGGATATTCCTACTACTATTTGAATCGTTATGAGGAAGCGGTGAGAGTGTTGGGTATTGCCCATGACCTAGAACCTGACGATGAGCATACGGCCATGCTACTGAACTTCAGCCAGCGCAAGTTACGCAAAGAACAACACGCAGCGGCTAGACGGGTAATGAGAGAGCAGCATAATGATTCGGGGACGGCTGCAACTCCCTTTGAAGGGATGGATATCTTCAACTTTTGGGACGATAGCGATTATGCGCTAAAAGAATATGTTTCTGCCCCGCCTACGGATGAGCTGATTGCTTCTGTAGAAGAAGAACTCGGTTACAAGCTTCCTGCCTCTTATATCACTCTTATGAAGCAGCACAATGGGGGAGTTCCATATCATACTTGTTTTCCGACGGAGGATGCGACCTCATGGGCTGAGGATCATATTGCGATTACGGGTATTATGGGCATCGGACGCGAGAAAAGCTATTCACTCTGCGGCGACCTCGGCAGCCCGTTCATGATTGAGGAGTGGGGGTATCCTGACATTGGCGTGGTGATTTGTGACTGCCCTTCGGCAGGCCATGATGTCGTGATGCTGGATTACCGGAACTGCGGGAAGGACGGGGAACCCGAGGTGATTCATGTGGATCAGGAAGACAATTATGAGATTACATTCCTGGCTCCAGACTTCGAGACTTTTATACGCGGTCTGGTGAATGAGGAGGAATATGATACCTCTGAAGAAGATAAAGAGGCGGATTTGCGAAAAGTAGCCGTAGGCAAATTCTCACCTTTGCTTGCGGAGCTGTGCAGCCATGTGTCTGAGGTGGACCAGCTTGAGCAGAAAATCCGTAAAGTCTGTACCCAAATCGTTGAAGAGAAGGGACATTTCTCCTTTCATGCGGATGAGCTTTCTACTCTGATGTACGATATGCAGTTCTGGTTGTACACAAGCTCTTATCCGAATACAAGCCGTCAACAATATCTGGATGTATATGAGAAAATGATCGCTTTTGGCGGTGAGTTCGGTCAAGGCGGATATGCCCCCGGCTTTGTCAGCGAATGGCTGGATGGTCGGATACGGGAGGGGCTGATTATAGAGGAGAAAGGGATGCTACGCTTTACGGATGAGGCACGCGCATCGGTTATCGCGGGGTTGGAAGCGGAAGCAGCAGCAACGGTTTAGGGAAATTACCTCTTTTATCCTCATAGACCAGCAGAACAGTGGAATGTCCGTCATTTTGAATATCGCGTATAGGAGGTCTGGAAACATGGAGTTTGAAGAAATATTAACGGTACATGTTCAAATAGAGAATACGATCGAATTGAACAATAACGATGGAGATTCAGTAATAATGATTTCTTTTAAAGGTCGTGCCACAGGTAAGTACTTTAATGGAGAGATTCTCGACGGAGGAGTTGATACGCAAATCATTGGAAAATACGGTGATCGACATACCTTATCCGCGAGGTATATACTTGAAGGAAAGGATTATACAGGCGAATATTGCAAAATTTATATTGAGAATAACGGTAATTCAAACAACAAGTTGAAACATGCATTATTTAGATCTTATCCAAAAGTCATTACGAATAGCAAGGCGTTAGCTTTTTTGAATGATGAAATTTTAGTTGCAGAAGGACTAACAACGGAATCCGGTTTAGATATTAAGATATATAAAGCAATATAAAAAATATAACTGGATAAGTAATTTACACTTCTATGTCATGGAGGGAAAAATGAGCAGTTATCAAAAAGAAATGGTTATTCCGGACACTGGACATCGTCCTACTGTAATGACCCTATATAGGCATCTATACAGCCGATAATCGATTCCCGAAGGGATTATATTTCTTGAATCCAGCCCTCCGCAAAGTGGGGGATTTTTTGAGGATCCCTAAAAAGAGAGCTTATACAGCCGTATTTTACGGACGAGACTCAACACTTATGGATTGCGATTCACTTATATAAGAAAACCTTGAGATTTCCTTTCTTATCGAGGGTAGCAAGCAGAACGTTTTTTATTTCGGTCTGATATAAATGTTCTAGATTGGAAACAACCCAATTTTCGTCCTTATTTATTTGTTTTAACTCCTTGGAATTAATTTTCCCATCCTTTATTATAAGCGTTGGTAAATCGAAAGGTTCTGTTTTCATTTGGTAGTCTTCACGCGTAATTGGATCATATCTTGGATCTAAAAATACAGAGATTTTTCCGTCTGCCTCCCAGATAGCTAATGCTACTTTTTTCACATCTTCTACTTTTTTCTCCCGCAACTCTTCCAATAAAACATCTAATGATATTCTTGCCTTTTTTAATCCTTTATAAATGATTTCTCCATCCTTAACAATGTTGATTGGTGGAGGAGTAATCAAATTTCTAAACCAAGGCCATTTAAGGATCATAAAAATACCGCCAAGATATAAGGTGACTAATACAATTGTTGTAATAACGGAGCCTTTTAGCCCAAGTTTCTCATCTGATAAAGGGTGCGCAATGACATTTCCAACTACTAATGCTATAACAAAATCAAGGAGTCTTAATTGGGAGATGGAACGCTGTCCTAAAACTTTAGCAACAATCACTAAAAAGAAAAAAGCAACCAGAGCTCGAAGAATCCACTCTATCGTAGTAAGTGTTTCTTGTCCTTGAAAAAAATCCAACTGAACGCCTCCTTCTCTAAAAAAGCTAATGCAGAAATTGAACATATACTACGTAGTATGCTGAATAATCCTCGTTTTGATGCTTTTCACAACAACCAGAAAGTGAAGAATTATGAGAAAACTGATGTACCAGACACAAATGCTAAGGTTAGAATTTTTCTGAAATAAAAAGGCGGCTTAATTCCACTAATTCTTTCACAACCGTTCAGCCTCGTCTGGGCGGTAGTTTTTATGGGTATTTGCCCAAGAACCCTTTCCGCGATATGCATATGATGATTATGCCTAATCATTGAAAGGAGTGATCACATATGGGATTTTTTCCAACGCCGGGAACCGGCGGAGGGTTTCCAGGTGGACCGGGTTTTCCAGGTGGAAGTCCCGGAGGATTTCCGGGGGGTGCACCGGGAGGCGTTCAAGCGCCGACGGCTCCTCCACCGCAATTCGTACCGCAAATGCAGGCCGCCACATATGCCGTCGACCCCGGCGGGATCAGACGCTGCCTGTTCCGCAACACATACATTTGGCTGAACAACGGCGAGCAATTCTGGTTCTTCCCAGTATTCGTCGGGCGTAATTCTGTTGCAGGGTTCAGATGGTTTGGTTTCTTCTGGGGATATTTCGGTATCGATTTGAATCGGATTAGCTCGTTTACGTGCTTTTAAGACAGACAGCGAAAGAGAACAGCCTGCGGGCTGTTCTCTTTGTTGTGCGACTTTTCGTGTTTGCCGCTTTCAATTAAGTAGGCTCGCGGTAAAATCCGGGGATTGTGAATCCTGCAGAAGATACCGGGAAAAAGTTTTCTAATGTACTAAACTCTCTAATTCCGGTGGCTGCAATTTGTTCCGCAAGATATAGAGCATGCTAGCACCAACAAGGAATGCGACCGCATCCGCAATGACAAGTGACCAGACTGCTCCGTGGAAGCCGTTCATTTCATTGGCGATAAACAACACGGGAATCAGAGTAGCTCCTTGAATAATTGACATAATAAACGCGGCGGTTCCTTGCGCTGTTGCTTGGAAGATCCCAGTGAACAATGTGGTCATTCCTGATATGA
>JAILZT010000045.1 GCA_023512345.1 Paenibacillus sp. | reverse complement strand
ACTCTCACCCCTTTCAGATAGTTTTTTGTTTGAGGCAACGATGATAGGTTTGAATAGATTTTTGATGAGGCAATTCGGGAAATTGACTTGACCCTTTATAACTGGTAGAATGGGGCAGCTATGAGAAAGCACAGCGCTTACCTTGATTTAATTCGGGCACTCACACTAACTGATTTTAAGCTCAAATACCAGGGATCGATCCTTGGCTACCTCTGGACTCTGGTCAAACCAATACTGATGTTTCTAGTGCTTTATCTTGTCTTTACTAAATTTTTTAAAATAGGCGCCTCGGTTCCCTATTATCCAGTCTACCTACTTCTTGGGATAGTTCTCTGGATGTTTTTTATAGAGATTACATCAACATCAATCGATGCTATCGTTAGCAAGGGTGACCTAATAAGAAAGGTATTCTTTCCAAGAATTGTTTTAGTGATATCTAGAGGCACAGCAGCTCTAATAACTTTTACCTTAAATTTCTTAGTGGTTTTGGGATTTATGATCATCTCCAGCGTTAAATTCCAACTGCTAGCCCTATTTATGCCACTTCTCATAATAGAGCTTTTTGTTTTGACAACAGGGATTGCATTAATGCTGAGTTCATTATTTGTACGGTATAGAGATTTGAGCCATATTTGGGAGGTTTTTTTGCAAATTTTATTCTACGCAACGCCTATAATCTATCCTCTTTCTTTTGTTCCCCCAAAGATGGCTAAATTACTAATGTTAAATCCAATAGCACAGATAATCCAAGATTCCAGATATGTTCTCATAACCAATCAGGCGCATACAGCTTGGCAAATTTTACCTCAAGAGTTCATATGGATTCCATACACTTTACCAATTTTTATTTTTGGTTTTGGCTATTTCCAATTTCAACGCTCAGCAGCTAAATTTGCGGAGGAAATATAATGGCCAAATCTGCTATTGAAGTTATAAATGTGTCCAAGACGTTTAGGATACCGCATGAAAAAAGCTCTACATTAAAGCATGCTGCATTACATTTATTCAGTAAAAAAACTTACCAAGAGTTTGTAGCATTAGATAACGTAAGTTTTGAAATAGAAAAGGGAGAGTTTTTTGGGATTATTGGTAGAAACGGCAGCGGAAAAAGTACTCTTCTTAAAATTCTTGCTGGTATCTACGTTCACGATAGTGGCAAGGTTATAGTAAATGGTAAACTCTCTCCTTTTCTAGAGCTTGGTGTTGGTTTTAACCCTGAACTCACAGCTCGAGAAAATATTTACCTAGGTGGGGCCATCCTAGGCCTCACAAAAAAAGAAGTGGATCAAAAATTTAAAAAAATAATCGAATTTTCGGAGCTTGAGGATTTTGTTGATATGAGATTTAAAAATTTCTCTTCCGGAATGCAAGTTCGCCTTGCTTTTTCCCTTGCTATAAATGCCCATGCTGAAATCCTTCTAATGGATGAAGTGTTGGCAGTAGGAGATACAAATTTTCAAAACAAATGCCTTGAAGAATTCAACAGTTATAAGAGGCAAGGTAAAACAGTTGTTTTAGTTACACATGATTTGAGTGTTGTGCGAAAATATTGCGATCGAGCAATGCTTCTTCGAAAAGGCAAGGTTGAACTAATCGGCGACACAAGTAAGGTCTGTGATAAATATCTTAACCAAAACATGGAAGAGGAAGAGCAAAGAATAAAGAGTGAGAGACAAAATATTAGTACTGCAGCGGATAAGACATCTACTCTAAATAGTCGCAGGAACATAGCCAAGATAGTAAAAATTCGATTTGAACACAAAGGTAAAGAAGCTAACATATTTGAAACCGGACAGGAACTCGACATAGTGGTTACATATAAGATCATGCAAGCAATAAAAAATCCAATTTTTGGCATTATTGTAAAAGACTCTAGGCAAAATCATGTCTTCATTACCAACACAGACTTTAAAAAAATGAGAACTGGAACCTTTGGCAAAAATAGTGAGCAATTAGTTGAAGTTCGGTTCAGTATAAAGAATTATCTCACCGGCGGCCAGTACTTCGTGTCCCCTGCAATAGCTGATGAAAATGCAAAAATATTTTTTGATTGGCGAGAGGACCTCGGTAGCTTTATGATAGTTAACAAGGATTTTAACTCTGGCGGCTTTGTAGATTTTGAACATAACATAACCATCGAGTAAACAAGAGGATAGTATGGAACCCACAGGCGAGAGGATGGTTCCTCTGTACCACCAAGAAAAAGAAGTTTACATAGAACATATGACCCGGTATTTATTTGCAAGCCAGTTTGTGAAGGGAAAAGTGATTCTAGATATTGCATGTGGTAGCGGGTATGGTACCGATTTACTGGCAAAATCAGGGGCAAGCAAAATATACGGAGTAGATATCTCTCAGGAAGCAGTAGATTTTTGCCTTCAAAACTATAAGAGTCTTAGCACTGAATTCATCGTTGGAAATGTTATAGATATACCATTGCCAAGTCGCTCGATTGATCTGGTAGTTTCTTTTGAAACTATCGAGCATGTTAACGAACTTGAGCAGCGAAAGTTTTTATCGGAAATAAAAAGGGTGCTTAAACCAGATGGCGGGTTGATAATATCAACCCCAAACACCCTTGTTTATCCAAAAGGCAACCCTTATCATGTCAAAGAATTAACTTTAGAAGAATTCATGGAACTTCTAAAGCCGAGCTTCAAAGAAGTAAAGCTTCTGTACCAGGATAATATATTAAGTAGCTACTTATTCTCAGAAAAGAACCTTTTAAAAAAGTTTGATGATTTAAACCAAAATGAAACCAGGATTACAAAAATCAATAGCTTAGCACCTGAAGATAGCATGTATTTTATTGCGCTATGTGGCGATGGGTTTAATGATGAAATTAAAGAAAGCGTTCTTCTTTTTAACTTAAAGCCAGAAAAGAAATACTCAGCCTATGAAAAGACAATAAAAGACCTCTACTTACAAATACAAGAGACTTTCTATCTAAAAGATCGTGTAGAAGCGCTTAGTAAAGAACTTAATTCAATAAGGTTATCACGATTCTGGAAGTTGTATGTGGTCTATAGAAATCTTAGATATAAATATGAAAGCTTGAAGAGATACTTAAAACCAAGAAATAGTGAATGAAAGGTACTATGAAAAAAAATGGGGCAGCAAAAGCTACTGTTGCATTGCTAACCTTTAATGGTGAAGCATACATTGAAGAGGTATTAGACGCTGTTCTTAAGCAAGAGTGCAATTTTGTTTTTGAAATTTTAGTGATTGATTCTGGATCCACAGATAATACCTTAACATACGTTAAAGAGGCTTTCAAAAAGGCACATCGGCCAACTCGCTTGATTCAAATTCATCCAAACGAATTTAATCATGGAGGTACCAGAAATTTAGCAGTTAAAGAGGCGAAAGGAGAGTATGTTGCATTTTTAACACAAGATGCAACACCAGTGGCCAATAAATGGCTTCAATCCTATATCGATGTTTTTGAGCAAGACATGGATATTGGTGTAGCTTTTGGACCTCATGTTCCACGTCCTGGCTGTAATCCTGTAATTAAAAGAGACATCGAGGAAGTATTTAAATCTTTTAATACAACCGATAAGCCTTTAATACAAAAACTGGTTCACGGCGAGAATGATCAGGACCTTAATGGACCACTCGGCTTTTTTTCTGATGTTAACTCATGCGTAAATAAATCCATATGGAAAATAATACCTTATCAAACCGTATGTTATGCTGAGGACCAACTAATGGGAAGAGATATTTTAAAAGCTGGCTATAAGAAGGCGTATGTTCCAAACGCTGCAGTTTATCATTCGCATACTTACCCAATTATGCAATATCTCAGACGTTATTTCGATGAATACCGCGGGCTTAATATCGCCTTAAACTATGTTGACACAAATGCAACCCCTCTGAGAGGTATTGTTGCCAGTTTGATAGGAGCTAGAAATGATATTAAGTACATTTTATCGCAGGGGTATTCATTATCTGAAAAGGTTAAATGGTCTAACGCTGCCATTTGGATCAATATTTTTAGACGTATAGGGGCTTATTTGGGAGGGCGTCATAAAAAGTTGCCTGTTTTTATATGCAATTTATTATCGATGGAGTACCAGACTAAAAAAGGAATCAGGTCAAAATGAGATTGAGGAAAATATTAACCCTTGCAATAAAAACATATTATTTACTGAAACATAAGGGTTTTGCTTATACTTTAGCGCAGGTAGCACATTGGCTTGAAAAAAACCAGCGTACCGAACCTAGGCAAGAATCTTTATATGATTATATCTCTGATGTGGATATTAATAATCCGATCGATCTAACAGGCTTCCAAAGAAGAACAGATAAGAACAAACTTGTGCTCAACTGGGTAATACCAGATTATGGCATTGGTTCTGGTGGCCATATGACAATTTTTAGAACAATTTATTTCTTAGAAAAATTTGGCCATACTTGTAATATCTTTATTTTCGGAAATTCCCAATGGCGAAATGAAAAAATAGCCAGGGACATTATTAGAGAACATTTTGTTCAACTGGAAGCGAAAGTTTATATCGGACTTGATAATATACCAGATTCCGATGGCATCGTCGCAACCTCTTGGCAGACCGCCTATCCAGTGTTTAATATCAGGAACACCAAACAAAAATTCTACTTCGTCCAAGATTTCGAGCCAATGTTTTACCCTATGGGTAGCGATTACATTTTTGCAGAGAACACATATCGCTTTGGTTTCGAATGTATAACAGCTGGGCGGTGGTTAGCTAAGAAGATGAAAGACTACGGCAATAATGCTGATTATTTTGACCTTGCCTATGAGCCAGATATCTATAAACCACAGAAAGAAAAAGAAGATGGCAAAAGAAGGGTTGCATTCTATGCGCGTCATGTAACCCCAAGAAGAGGTTTTGAATTAGGGGTTGAGGCGCTAAGACTTGTTAAAAGCAGATACCCCAATATTGAAATCATCTTTTATGGTTGGCCAAGCTTTCACAGCAATATTCCTTTTGAATATGTTAACAAAGGAATATTGAGCCACCGGCAATTAGCAGAGCTATACTCTATTTCAACAGTAGGTTTATGCATATCGCTCACTAATTATTCTCTTATCCCTCAGGAAATGATGGCATGCAAGCTGCCGGTTGTTGATGTAAAAGGCGATAACACCTTGACCATATTTGGAGAAGAGAATAAGAACATCTATCTCGCTGAGCCTACACCCCATGCGCTAGCGAATGCAATACTTGAGCTCTTAACAGACGAAGATAAAAGACAAGCCCAGATTGAGAGCGCATACGAATATGTGAAACAATTCGATTGGGAAAAATCTGTCAGGAAAATAGAGGCGATTATCAAAAGGGCGTTTCCTGATTGAATCTTTTAAAGCCATATTCAAGCAAACAGTTGAAGCTTATAAGCTACTTTGCTTAAATAAAGCTGTTGCCTATTAACTACTGTGTGGAAACATAAAAATGATGCGTAACCTTTTCAAAGATAACAAGCTTGCTTGGTTTGCAGTTATTTTTATTCTCACAAAAATTGGTTTGTGGTTTTATCTTTTTCCAGCATTCCAAACACCCGATGAGCCGGCGCATTTCGGATACGTGCAGTTTATCGCAGAACGGAATAGGCTTGTCGATCCGGCAAAAGATACAAAACTAAGTAGGGAAGTGGCAAAATCATTGCCTATATTAGTATTTTATGTACAGTTCAACCCAAAGGTAAAAATTAACTATTCAACACATGATTACTACAATAAAAGAAACTTCATTAAAGCCTTAAACAACAGCTCTGCTAGAACTGATTTCTCTTACGACGGCTTTACAGCTAGCGCGCATCCGCCACTTTATTATGCATTATCAGCTCTTGTCTACAAGTTATTCTTTAAATCTGATTTGTTGGTAAGAATTTATGCTATTAGGTTTTTTTCGGCAATATTATCGATGCTTACGTTATATATAATATATTTAAGTGCTCGCATCTTATTTAAGGATAACTTTACGTCCTTGATAGTTACCCTAGCGGTTGCCTTACAGCCGATGTATTCGATGATCTCGGTATCCATCAATCCCGATAATCTTATGTATTTCTTTTTCGCTAGTTTTCTTTATTTATCCTTAGTCGCTATTAATGCCAGGGAACTAAATCATAAGAACAACCTATTAATGGCATTTATTATCGTTCTCTCGTTTTTAACGAAAGAGTATGCGGTCATCCTCCTATTTATGTATGGTCTTGTCTTATTCTTTTTATTCTTAAGGAAAAGGTCTTCGGTTGGTCTGGCTAAAAAAGCTCTGATATCAGCGATATCATTAGCCGCTATTACAGTGGTTTCTGGTTGGCGATTTGCTAGAACAATAACCGCGAGCAAGTTAACAGTACTCGAGTATTTTAAAACACAGGGCTTTAAATACGCCCGAGTTTTAGATGATTATTGGGGCAATTTTGGCTGGGTAGATACCCCAGTTGACCCCCATAAATTTCATGATATCTATCTAGCCTTTCTATTCTTGCTAGTTTTTGGTGCAGCTTACGCATTTTTAAAGGAACGGAATAAAACCGAGAAGGATTTAATCGCATTTATGCTGTTAACCTTCCTTTTTAGCACAGCTTTACTAGTTTTTGTAGACTATACAATAGCCTATGATATAAACCACAATCATATACAGGGGCGCTATTTCCTCATAACATTGCCCATAAATACATTTCTTCCTGTCATTGGTCTGATTCACCTGGCAAAAAAGAAGTACGGGGCGCTTTTTGCATATCAATATTTCTTTCTGTCTTTAGTGTTTAATATTTTGTGTGTCTACAGCTATATTATGCCGAGGTACCATGTTCTTCATTAAATTCTTAGCAAGAAATAAAACCTATATACTTGGCGCTATATTATCTGGCTTGCTTGTGCTCATTCCTCGGCATTACTATCCTCTTCATAATTTTATTTTTCGTACCTTTAAATTTGGGCGACACGATAACTTATTCCTTAGTAGTTTTTATTTTAAGGCCTTTACTATCATGTTTATTGCTGCAGCCTTAATTCTCAATTTTATGCTGCTCAAGCGATGTAGAGATGATTATGGCGACAAAGTGTTAAGTGGCTTTTTAATCGTAATCTTGATATTCGTGCTTTTTGTGATGCTTAAATAGGTATATAGCATCCCATGATACGTTCCTACGTATTCTACGTTTGCTCAACTGTGCAAGTAGGCAAGATCGTAATTTGTTGATAGCTACCCTAAATAACGCTATTCTTGAACCATGCCAAGGGATCCATGATCTGGCACGCTAATAGTGGACACCTCCCTAAGAGATGATTTCTAATTATCATGAGGAGGTAGTCAAATGAGTGCAACGCCAAAGAGAAAGTACAGTCAGGAGTTTAAAGAAGATGCGGTAAAACTTATTACCGAGCAAGGCTACACGATAGCGGAAGCCGCCAGAAGCCTTGGAATACGCAAGAACATGCTTAGGCGCTGGAAGAAAGAACTGCACGAGGAAGCAAACGGATCGCGACTATCTAAAGACGAAAAAGCGGAGCTTTCCCGGTTGCGCGAGGAGAACCGCAAGCTTAAAATGGAGCGCGAGATCCTAAAAAAGGCAGCGGCGCATCTATCGCGAACGAGTCCAAGTAAGATACGAGTTTATCTCGGCTAAGAAGGCTAATTATCCGGTATCAATCCTGTGTCGATGTATGCAGGTAGCACGCAGTGGCTACTACGCCTGGGCAAAACGCCCACAATCAGCGCGCCAGATAGAATATGAGGGGCTTATATCTCTGGTCAAACAGATACACAACGACTCACGTGAAGCCTACGGAACGCGTAGAATGGCACAGGCATTAACCGCCAGAGGCATTCCATGTGGCAGAACAAAAGCGAGAACACTGATGAAGCTTGCCGGGGTGCAAGCAAAGAGGAAGCGTAGATTTAAAGCGACAACGGATAGCAAACACTTCCTATCCCGTCGCTCCAAACCTGCTTGGGCAGGATTTTAAAGCAGCTAGGCCAGATAAAGTATGGGTGTCGGATATCACCTACGTCTGGACGCACGAGGGCTGGAGTTATCTCGCTGCGGTTATCGATCTTTATTCACGAAACGTCGTTGGCTGGTCCATGGATAAACGAATGACGAAAGAGTTGGTGATAAATGCGTTTAACATGGCCTATTGGCGGCGCCGGCCGGATGCGGGGCTCATATTTCACTCCGACCGGGGCAGCCAGTATGCAAGTCATGAGTTTAAGAAGCGCCTGTTAAGCTGCAACGCTATTCAAAGTATGAGCGGCACCGGCAACTGCTTTGACAATGCGGTGGCCGAGAGCTTCTTTGCAAGCTTAAAACTTGAATGTGTCTATTTTGCCAACTATCAAACCAGGAAGGAGGCAAAGCTGGATATCGTCGACTACATCGAGATGTTTTACAACAGCCACCGGCTTCATTCGTATCTGGGCTATATGAGCCCACGGCAGTTTGAGGAGCAATGGAACTTAGCGAAAGCATCCTAAGGAGAGTGTCCATTTTTGCTTGACCAGTCCACTTTTGACTACAGCAGCTTGAGGTGGTTTAAAGCCTGCTCCTGCAAGCTGGCTTTGAGGAGCCTACCCTCATCTCATATGTAGCCTCGTGGCGCACCACGGTATGACATCTCCTTTGTCCACCTTTGTCCAATAATTGTTGGGAAATTAATATATCTGTTGATTTATAAGATAAGTTATCCAAAATATGTTATCCTAAGTGAAAAAGGAGGTGAAAAAAATATGGGCCATGTCGGTTTTCCAGAACTCATTGCCATTATGGCAATATTGGTAATCGTGCCTTTTTGGAAAATATTTGTAAAGGCAGGTTTTCCAGGGTGGCTTAGCCTGGTATTATTAATTCCTGTGTTTGGTGTATTGATTATTTACTACCTTGCCTTTGCTAAATGGCCAATCCTACGAGAAACAGGTCATCAAAGAATGCATTAGTATGAAAAAGAGAGTAGACGCTTTTAAGGATAAGCGCCTACTCCCTGTTGCTAGGTTCAGCTAGGTTGTTAGTAAGCTAATCCTTAAATATCAACTAATACCAGATGTATATGAAGAATTGCCACCAGCATATAGATAGATGCTTAGCCATGGATAATCATAGCCCTGGAGTGGGCCAATAGATGGCCAGCCAAACTTACCTTTGACCCATTTATAGAACGTTGTATGGGATGAGTTTGTGTAGTATTGTGAGTTTGAGATGATTCCTGCATAAAACCAGGATGGATCATATACCTCGCCCCACGTCGATGCTGAGACATATGTAATTTTAGAACTATCCCACACCCAATATAGCCTCGAAAAAAATCCCCACATCGTATAACCTGTCCAATGATAAGCATAGACACTAAATGTTCGTGTTTTGCTACCTGGGGTAACAGATGCCGTTGCAAAATGCGTATTCCGACGATTTCGGCCACCGATTCCGATTTATTCCGGCCACTTTCGGAGCGAAGCGACGCTGGCAACTTC
>JAILZT010000044.1 GCA_023512345.1 Paenibacillus sp. | reverse complement strand
CGGGTGGGGTTTCAATCCCGTTTCCGGTATAAGTGATTTTCTTACGAGGACGTTCCCGTCCATACATGCGGTCTCTCCGCAGTTTCAATCCCGTTTCCGGTATAAGTGATTTTCTTACGCATAGCAATAAGGGTGCCGCTAAGCAAACTCCAGTTTCAATCCCGTTTCCGGTATAAGTGATTTTCTTACTGCGCCATGATTTTACGTTGTTTAAGCAGCGGAAATGATTAGTTCTCCGTTCATCCCCTTGATTTAGGGTACTACCATCAATATAGAATTGTCAAGGATCATGTATTTGCCCTGGTAGATATACACGCGGGCATCGAACATTATTACTACATCAAAGTATATGGTATCCCTCGTCAACATAGAGATTACCTATTCCATAAATCTTTGTCCTTTGAATACAGCTAGAACATATCGAGTAGACGCGAACTGAGTCTTCATTTTCATTAATTAGCTCCCTTATATTAACCATTGCTTCCTCAAGCCGCTCAGGACTTAATTCACCCTCAAAAACGCTATACTGCACAGGATATAAGTACCCTTTAAGCAGCCTATGAACGCGCGTTCTAGTGCGGTCTTGAGGGATGTCGTAAGCTATAAGCCTCATAAAATCAACCTCTTTTTGATCATAGCCTATCAGTTCAACCTTTGTAATTGTGTTTTTAACTATCGTAAGTTTCTTTGGCCTTCCCCTTTTTGCTAGCTTTTTCTTACCCCATACCACATCCCTCTTTTACCTTTAGAAACGTTATTTAACCAAAAAATCTTCACATTTAAAACGCGTAAACATGTAACTATTTGAGCATCATGGGTCTGTACTCATCCTCGCCCTTAAAAGCTCTAACTAAAGAATAAGCTTGCCGCAGAATTGTCCGCCTGTAAGTTGTCTTTTCTAATCGAGTCTGTGTCTTATAGCTTGTTTCAGTAAGCATTCTTTTCTCATACTGTTCAAGAAATTTTTTCCTTCCCTCATCGGTCAATAAAACTGCTCCTTCATCAGAGGTATAAAAATCTTGCGGCTGCAAAACTTTCTTGTTGAGCACCATCAGAACTAACAAATCAACGATAATAGGCCTGTATTCTTCGATTAAGTCTAATGCTATTGAAGGTCTGCCATACTTATCTTCGTGCAAGATGCCCAAATATGGATCAAGACCTACCTCAGCGACAGCTGAAAACATATCGTAAACCAAAAGCGTATACCCAAAGGACAAAAGAGAGTTTATAGGATCAGTTGGCGGTCTTCGTTTTCGCCCTGGAAAAACAAATTCTTTGGGCGTCATATAATTAAAGTGAGAAAAGTATTCTTTTGACGCTATGCCTTCGATGCCTCTTAACTCCGGTAATGATTTTGCTCTTTGGGCTTTATCTTTTAGATCGCCAAGTAATTTTATTGTTTTACCAAATGATTCCTCTTCCTCTCGATGTCGCTGCAAAACAACCCGGCAATTATGAATCTTTGCAGCGATAAAAATCTTTGCAAACTCTAAGCACTTACTTTCGTCTGATGAAATTTGGTACTGCACGCGCCTCACATCTGGATTTTTTGTTTCAGGCCCTTGCAACCGGCCAAAATAGCGCCCATTATTGCTTAGAAAAACGATATCGATGCCTTCCTGCAGGCAATGGTTTATAACTTGTGTCGATATATCCACATTTCCAAATACAACTATCTTATCTAGCTTTAAAGATGGAAACCTGGAGAATCGTTTGCCATCCCTATATACAACTATGCAGCGATCTTCATACTCAAGACGCGAATTGCCGGTAGCGGCATACAAAACGCTCATAACAACCTCTTTATATGTGAAGGTTTCTAATCAGTAATAAGAACCATAGAAATATCCTGACACATCTGGTCGAGCTTATGTTTATCAATTAATTCAGAAACTGCATTTTTCGCCTGTTCAAGAACTTTTTCTGCCTTTCGCTTTGGTATCTCGTCAAAGCCATGCTCAAGATAACATCTATTGCGCGTGTGCGTAACTTCCGCCTTTGCCTTTTCAAAGCCTTGCGATAGGTTCAAACCTATCGCCTTTAAAATCTTAATGCCCATATCAAGCATAATGAAGGCTGGTTTTTCTGATATGCCAGCTTGCGCTAAGATTCCCGGGTCTATATCATCCCACTGAGGTTTATCAGGATTTATCTCATTTATTAGCAAGCTTAGTTTTACCGCAAGCTCAATAGCACGATAAGCCCTCATGACTGTTTCTACTGGAGCGCGCCCAATATGACGCCTTGCATTTTCAAGACAATCCGCAATCAGCCTTATATAGTAATTTTGCAACTGCTCATTTTGTTTTAGCTGACGCATTCTATCTTTCATAAATGCGTCAGCATCTCTTCTTGCCTGATTGGTATTACTAAAATCTTTGACGAAAGAAATTATTTTATTCATTTCTTTGAGTAAAGGCTCTAGTTGAATAATGGAAAAAGCCAAGCTTGAATAACTAGTATTTGGCTCACCTGATAATATGGCTGCGTTTTCAGTTAACCGTGAAATCTCTTCTAGACTTTGCTCATACTGAAAGCTATCCCAAAGATGCAATACCTTGCATGAACGCCTTAGAAAATGCAGTTTCCCTTTATCGGGTAGTTGCTCAGCAATCACCATCGCTCTTAAAAAATCGTTTCTTTTAAGATTTATAAAAATATCTTCTTCTTTCTCCCTTGTAATGGTGTTAAGTGACCTGATATGTTGCATACCTTCACTAACTACGCGCCCAACTTCGTCACGCTTTGTTCCACCTACATAGGAGATACAAATGTTGGAGCTGACCTCAAGCCTGGTTGCTGCAATTGCTAGAGCAGCAGACAAAGGCTTTGACCCACCAGTAATATTAAAAATTACTTCATCATAGTCATCAAATTGTTGATCTCTTAATAGTAAGCGGATGCTCTCTAAGCAACTATCAATGTTGTTTGGATCAGGTATTTCTCTCGCAACAAATTCGCAACCGTAGCTATAAACTACCTTTTTCAGCTGATTTACTACTTCGAGCGGGCTGACAACTTGCCTTGGAAGAGCAGCCCCATAAAAGGCTATCACTAAACTTAAACTACTTTCTTCAGCCTCTTTATGTACTGAAGCTTCTAGGGGTTCAATAGATGTCCCAACAGTTATTACCAAGGCTACTTTTGCCTTAACATTACTTTTCTTCGAATTCTCAATTAAGCGCACGGCAAACCCCCATACCCATAGTTGTCTTTTGTCCTACCCCGCAAAAAATCGCAAAACTTGAGAGCTTCTGAATAACGCTCATTAGCCCAGTGTCGCTGTCTACAACAGTGTAGGCGCATAAGCCTATAAAACCAAGCATCGACTGGTGCTTTAATTCATAAAGGTCACTTTTAATTGAAATCCTGCTGATGATAATTTCAGAAGCAAAACGCTGCTTAAGTTCCGCCGGGAATTTTTCGGGAGCATACGCATTCCAGCGGTCTAAAAGGCTTCCAAAAACCAATTCCGGGTCAGGCACTATCCGGTTCTTATCTCCCCTTCTAAATGTTGTAGGGGTAAGAAACCTAAAACTAAACATATTATCAAAGTTTGGAATATCCTTCTTAGCGGTGTCATAATGAAGCGCGCCATCCAATGTAAGCAGCTCATCCCAATTTAAAATGCTAGCCCATGGATGCCCTCTAAGCTTGACTTCTTCCAAAACAAACTCAGCCCCGCCTATGGCAATTTTTCCTTGTATAGCCGCTAAGGGAAATAAAACATCGCCTAGTACATCAAACCCTCTCTTGTTTAAAAGACCTATTTTCAGCCAATACGGATGGTCTTTTACAATAAGCCTGCCCAGCGAGGTTTTGGCAAACTTACCCATTATAGGCGAAACAGAAAACGGCTTAAGGTTTGATGAGTCATGCCACTGCTTGCTTAAATCTTTATCTTTTTCTTTAACCCAGCTTAGCAATAGAGCATGCACAGAATTACCGGCCGATTGCGGCACAACAGTGGTCTCTAAAGCCCGCAGACACAAAACCATGCTTACTAGAATATCCCCACCTACAAGAGAAGTTTTAGGCGCGCAAATTTGTTCCGCTTTCATACTTCCTCCAGCTCTGCAATAGCCCACCCAAGCGGGACCATTTCATCACCTTTGTTGATCAATTTACGGGAGATTGGATATTTATTTGTAAAATGCGGCTTAAAAGATTTTGCGTAATCGCTGGTTCCTAAGCCAAGCTTTATAGGAAATACCATCTTGCCAGCGTTCTGATTTAGCGCTTCAAGTATCTGGGTGCGCCATGAAAGGTTAATCTTAACACCGCCATTGCTGCTATTTACCTTGTTGAAGAATTCTAAATCTTTTTCCAGCACGCCTTTATAAAAGTACCTGCAGCTATCAACAATTTGACTGGCGGTAAGTTTATTGCTGGTTTTTATTGAGCCTTCCTTGCCGACCATTTGGTTATCTATTGTAAGATTTAGCCGGCAGCCTATATCGGCTGTAGGCACTGCAGCTTCGCGTAGAGTTTGCGCACACTTTTCTACCTTACCTGCTTTAAGTTTTATAAACTGCTCAACTACCGCCTGCGTCTGAATGACGGATGAATCGGCAATTTTAAGCTGTCGGAAGGGGTCGTCGAATGTTTCTTGGTTGCCAAATAAGTGCTTATCAAAATCAAAATTTTTGATCGTAGCTTTATTGTTTCCTTTATTGTTTCGCTTAGCCTGCCATATAATATCAGGCTTTTTTAAAGCTGCCGCAAAAGCAACGGCTGTCCTTACAGCCCCTTTAAAAGAACTGCCAGGAATGTAAGGACCGATTGTGGTGCGTTGAAACAAATGAAATTCTAATTTCCCTTGGGCATCTGCCGCTATATTGTTAACCCTATCTTTAATATAGTTTACAATTGCATTAGATGCAGGGATTGAAAAACGCTGTATATCTTTGCTTGCCGCAATTTTTTCCGAAAGTTTACTTAGTACTTGTACTGTGCTAAGCGGATTTTTTTCAATTGCTGCTAGAAGGGAATCTTGCTCATCATCAGATAAAATATCTTGCAGTCTGGTGAAACTAAAAGCAATGAGGTGGATATTGCCACCTTGGTTGGCCCTTGCTAATACATAATCGCAAGCATCAAGATACTGCCCCGAGCTAACTATTATTGGCGTTACCGGTTTTACCGATATTAGATATTCATGACGGTGAGCGGACATACTTACACCACCACCCCTAAAGGAAAAGCAAATACATATTGGACTGCTTCAGAAAAAGCTTTTGATACATTAGGCAACAAGCCGCCATAGCTTGGCTTTAGGCCATCTGACAATTTAAAAACCGATCCTGGCGCATACATTGCAAGCGGATATTTAAAAGGATTTCCGTTGATAGAAAATTCTCCGCCCAGCTTGCCCCATTTGGTAAGAAGTGAGTACCACCCATTTCTAGGATCGCCATCAAAAGGAACATAATTAGAAAGCGTCATAAAAGCATTGGGTTTGCTTGCCTCAGGCAGATTGTATTCTTTATGATCGATTACTTTAAAAGCGCCCTTCCCAGTTGAGGCCCGCTTTCCAAACCCATAGCGGCCAACATTATCAAGATGCTCCACAACTTCGTCGATCTTTGCTAGAGAAGGGTCAAGGCGTACAAAGATCTGCATTCTTCCGGCAAAGGTTTCCCTGTGGGCAAAAAGAAGGCCTTCTATCGTCGTAAAATTGTTCCTGTTTATTGCATTTTTAACCAGCACTTGAGTAAATTGAGAAGGGCCGTTGTCAAATACCTTTTCGACACCGTTATTACTTGAATTGCCATCAGTGCGCCCATCTTGGTCTAGATAAAAGTCAATAATATTATTTTCAGTTAAAGGCAAATTCTTGTTTTGCTCAAAAAACTCTTCTTTTATAAAGGCGGTTTTTTTAAACTCTTTTGCTTTTATATAGCGACTATTTTGTTCTGATGGAGATATTGGCTCTTCATCTGCAATTATTTGAGGAGGCAATATTGGGCGTGGCAAGTAGCCTTCGGGCATTGCAGAAGATATAAGAAACTGCTCACCGCTTCTTATAGCTTCTAAGAACAATTCTTGCAGATAATCAGGCCCTTCCTGGCGCAAAATTGACCAGCATATTTGCCCAAACAAGGTATCAGACTGAAAGGGCGTTATGGTAGACGATTTCAGCTCGATTATTATTTTATAAGTCGGATGCTTATTATTTTGCACCTTAGCCTCCTATTGCAGTGTAAAGCTTTTGCTATCGAGCGTTAAATCTGAGAATTGAACCTTGCCGTAGCCTCTGGACCCTGAACCACCAAGAGCATCTTTTTGAATCCAAAGAAGGCCTTCTTTAATATAGTTTAGGATAGTTTCTTCATTATCATCTTTAAAAAGGCGGATTATTAGCTCAAAATCAAATTCAGCTCCGGGTGGGATACGCTCGATTGTGCGTAGTCCGCCCGATTTGGATGTCCAGCGGTTAATGGATACTTCCATTTTTGCCTCAGAAAAATTCCAGCCCTCATCCTCTTTTAGCTTTTTAAACTTTTCCCTGCTTTCATCAGTTAAAAAGCAATCCCTAAAAACTAGCCTTCCTGGGCCAATTTTAGAGTTATCACCAGCTGCTGCACCAAAAAGCAGACAGATAGCACAGGGTTCGTTAGAATTACTATAGCATGTGGCTTCATCGTATTTATGCGGTGTGCCATCGCTTACAACTTTGCCCATTTGTAGCTCTAAGAGAGACCTCATCTTGCCCTTTAATGACGACCCTGGTATGTACGGTTCGTCAGTCATAGGATTTCTTACGATTGGGCTATCGATTCCGCCGATCTTTACAATTCCCTCATTGCCTCCTATGCGCAAACCAGTTAAGTTCTTAAGTTTCCCTTTTATCTGTTTTATAGCTTTTAATTGCCTAACGGCTGTATCAGTACTCAAAAAGAACACCCCTTTCGGTCGCAATTACTACACATAAACTTGCCTGCCTAATTTTTTGGCGCTAATGGATAATGGTAAGCTACAAGTGCTTCAAAAAATTGAACAAAACCTTTAAATTGCTCTAAGTCTTGTTTTGCTTGATTAACCGATGCCTCTATTAATTTTTTAAATTCCTTAGGCACACTGGAATCGCTTTTAGCAGTTGCATAAGCAGCTTTTGCTTTAAGCATAACTATTGAAGCTTTGTTTCTCTGAAAAGATTCGCCGTCATCGCCAATTCTGCTCTCTATTGCTTTTATGTCCTGATAAAATCTTCTGATCTGCGCTTTGTTTAATCTAGCCTTAGCTAAAAACTCAGCCCACTTTTGGGCGTAGCTGTCAAGTAAATACTCTTGATTTGCTAAAAAACCTTTTTCCAGAAACTTTAAATCTGGATGAGATGCAGATTGCTGCCCCTGCGAAGCGCCTTGCCTATTATAATAATTACTCATATAAACCTCCTCTTAATCCCTATTTTTAAGCAGCGCATAGCTGATTGGCACTACCATGTAATTCCACCGATTGCTATGCACTGATTGCGTTAACTGCTTCAATAAATCTCGTGTCTCTTTGCGCGCTAGAGATTCCGCGTCTTTCTCCTCAAGATGGCGTGCAATTTGATAAGTTAACCTCGCCCTATTTAACGCATCGTTTTTATGACGATTATGTGCTAGTCCATTATGTGTACAAAACTGCAGTAACGAATAAATAAACGAGCTACTTACCTCCTTTGCTTTCATTGCTTTGCACAGCGTGTTTCCGATATCCTCAATATCGCTGTATTTGTCCCACTCAACAGCAGTGTTAAAAATACTTAACCTATCACGGCCTTTTTTCTTGCTTCTCTCAAGTTCTTGCTCTGCCATATCTGCCATATGCCACACCGGCGTCTTCTTCGTTGATAGTGCAAGCCCGGCAGATAGGGTTATATCAGGATTACTGGCAGTATACCGTCGGAAATCGTCATATAGGCGACGGGATAAGTTAAACAGCTTATCCCAGGGGCAAATAAGCAGCAAGTCGTCACCGCCTGAGTAAACAACATAAACTGATTCAAATTCTTCTTTGATAACCCGCGGCAGGTAGGCAGTAAAGAACAGATCAAGCATTCGGCTTAAACCGCTTAACCGCGATATTGAAGCACTTCTTCCCTTTAACCCGGCAGAAAATATTAAACCAAGTCGGTCAACATCTGCTTTTAATATGCCTAAATGTTTTGCGCCCTCAGCTTTATCAGCAATCTCTTCAAACGTCCAGATTTCACCATTAGAGTCTTTTGGAACATAATTGGCTATAAAGCGGTCTACTACAGGCTTGTCTTTAAGTTGAGCTGCGGGAAGAGATTCTAAATCAGAGTTAATATTATAAACGATGTATGTAGGTTCAAGTATACTCTTACTTGATATTTTAACGTCTACATGGCCAAAGAAGTTAAAATTATGCTCCCCTATACCCTTATTGGTATTGACATGGTTTTGGCTTCCTAAGGCAAACGAGATAAATCTTGCTTTTGGCAAAATCTCTCCTAAACGCCTATCATCATGGCAGCTTTTGCAAGAAGGTCTTTCTTCGCCATCTTGTTCTTCAACCAATGTTGCAGGAAATTTTTGGCATGACCTGCAAATTTCAGGTTCGCCTGACTTTTTTCTTAAAAACTGTTTACCATCTTCTTGAAAAACATAAGATAATACATGATTTTCAACCGATCTAAGTTGGGTTGAAAACTTATTGCGCTTGGCGATCTCAAGTTCATTGCCAAGTCTTTTTAATACCGATCCAAAATCCTCAAAACCGGAAGCATTAAAATCTACGTAAGCCAGGTTTAGGGCAAGATTCCCGGCAAATTCTTTAAACATCCACTCTTCTATTGCGCTCTTTATTTGCGCAAGATTATCTTTGGCCGAGTCAGTGTTTGCCGCCAAAATATAGAAACGCCCACCACTGCAGTAAAGAATTGATGAGTAGGGCAAGCCAAGCTCATTTATTATCAGCAGGCTTGCTGCTTCCATCATCATAGAAACTTTAAAAGACCTGGCCCTTAGCTTTTTAGCTACGGCTCCTGCACCAATTCCTGAGATATCATAGATATATTGCTGGATGCCGGAAATATCACCGCCTATAAGTAAAAACTTATTTACTTGTTCACTCTTTATCGCCTGCTCATTAATTAATCCATTTAAATCCGAATGGTACTGGTAAAGGCATGCTGCTATTGCTGAGGTTGTCTTAAGGTGATCAAACAACGATACGTCCTTTATCTTCTCGCGAACATCTGCAGGTATTGCCCAGCAATATTTATGTAAAAGGTCATGCAAACGTATATAGAGGGTGTTAAAGTCTTTTGCCTTTAAAGCCGCGACTTGTTGTCCAAAGTCTGCAACTAACCGTTCTAATTTAAGTTTATCTAACGAGTGGATTTTCTCAGGAAAAGGCGAGCCGCTTAAAAACGCTTCCGACAGCGCAGCTGGCTTTTGCTGCATTAAATCTATTTCTCTATCTTCACCGCTAAGATTAATCCTGCAAAAAACCGAATCAAGCGGCGATGAAAAGTAAGAATGAAAGCCCTCTTGCTCAATTTCTTCGCGTTCTTTTGAAGAATAATTATCAGCTCTGCTAACCAGCAAAGCAAGCACTCTAAGCTCTGGGTCATCCACACCATCGACACGAAACTCTTTATCAAATCCGTGGTGCTCATGATGGTGTTCAACCAATGTTTTGACTGCTCTGGCATCCAAGCCTACTTCTTCTATTTGCGCAGCTAATTTGCTAATGAATAACCCTGATAAAGCGGGGTGAGGCGTACTTAAGTCTATATCGCGGCCATATTCGCGCAAATCATTTTTTATAGTAGCCGATCGCCCATAAAACTTACCAATATCATGCAGTAAGGCAGCAAGTATAACCTCTTTGTATCTTTGATCATCCATCATAAGCAAGCTCCTGTGTTCTGTTCTAAACAATTGTCAAGGTTATAGGCATAAAAGCAGCAGAAAAGCTTTTACTTAAAAACATGCTATCGCTACCAAAAATAGAAGTTTGCAAAAGAGCTATTGGATAGGAGGTAACCGATAGCTTATCCTGAGCGTACGATTAATTTTGAAATTTTGCAAGACATATTACCCATTAATTAAACAATCAAGGGGATGAATTAAGAGAGCAAATCGGAGAAGTGCAATTTCTTAGGCATCCAAAACCCATGGAGTGAACCCCTTGATCCGGACAGAAAAATAAGACACCTTTAGAAATGAAGGAGGTCGTAGATGTCCGGAAAAAAGAGAACATTTAGCAAGGAACTCAAGATGCAAATCATCTC
>JAILZT010000043.1 GCA_023512345.1 Paenibacillus sp. | reverse complement strand
ATATGGTCGATTAGCTCTGGTATGCCCCCAGTTCGAAAAGCAACAACTGGAACACCGCAAGAGAGTGCTTCAAGTACTGACCGTACCCCTTTTACAGTGCAATCCGAAACCAGAGGTATTCCCATCATAGCAGAGCCATCTGCCTCTCTACGAACTCTCTTGGACTAAGCCCATTTAAGCTACTATGTGGCCGCTCCGTGTTGTATTCCTGCCGCCATGCCTCAATCCTATCCCGTGCCTCAGTAACATCTCTAAACCAGTGCTCATTTAAGCACTCATCTCTAAATCTTCCGTTGAGACTTTCGATGAAAGAGTTCTCAACCGGTTTTCCGGGTCTTATAAATGCAAGCTTTACGTCATTATCTAGAGCCCACTCACCGAGAGCGCGGCTGGTAAACTCGGGTCCGTTGTCTACAACGATGGTTTGCGGCACCCCTCGAGTCTCTTTTAATCGATCAAACACCCGCACGACACTTGAGCCCGGTATGGACGAGTTTGCCTCTATTGCCAGGCATTCCCGAGAGAATACATCGACGACATTTAAGCACTTAAGGCGCCTTCCACTACGCAAGGCATCAAAGATAAAGTCAGCCGCCCAGATCTCGTTGGGCCGCGTTGGCACTGGCAGGGCCAGTCTTAGTGCATTGACGAGCTTCTTCCTTTTCTTGGTTCTAATGGAGAGCCCGAGTTTTCGGTAGATCCGCTATGTTCTCTTGTGATTTACAACGAGGCCTTCGCGTCGAAGCAGTATATGCAGCCTACGGTAGCCATATCGCCTTTTCTCACTGGCAAGTATCTTGATTCGCTCAGTAAGTTCACCGTCATTCTTCTTGGACGCATACTTTAGACTTGAGCGACTGATACCGACGAGTTTGCACGCCTTGTTTTCGCTAAGCCCGAAGCACTCTTTCATCTCTCGTACCGCACCTCTTTTGTCCTCGGGCGTAACTACTTTTTGCGAGCACTCCTTTAAGTGCCGCGATATCTAAGGCCTGATCAGCTACGATGTGCTTGAGACGGACATTCTCTGCCTCGAGGGCTTTAAGCCGCTTTAGCTCACTTACTTCCAGCCCGCCGTACTTCGACTTCCAGCTGTAATACGTGGCCTCTGATACTCCGTGGCGCCTGCAAGTCTCCGCTACTTTAGCCCCCGCTTCAACTTCTCTTAGCACCGCAATGATCTGTTCTTCGCTAAACCGTTTTCTCTTCACTTTTCCGCATCCTCCTTAAGCTCATTCTAACCGAATTTCTCTAGATGCGGGTTGCACAGTTTTCGGGGGTCAGGTCAATAATTATCGCCCAGCTGGGGTGGGTAAAACCTATATCGTTTACGCCCTGGGAAATGCCATCTACAGGCAGGGTTATTCCGCCATCCACTTCAATACATCAGTACTGAGATTAAGGCTTAATCTCGAATAAATGAATATTCTTCATTTGAAGAAGAAATGTGAAAAATTTTATAGCCATTTTTCACGAGCAATTTAATGGCTTTTTTTGTTTCTTTAATTCCAATATTTTCGAATCTATGATGAAACTCTACGAGTAGCTGTCGGACTTTAATTTTACATAACAGCATATCTTGTATCACCGGGTACTCTGCACCTTCGATATCCATTTTGAGTATATCAATGTGTTGATGCCCAAGCATGTTCATTATCGTCTCCAATCTATATACCTTAGCTTCGATAGCTCGCTGAGTCGAACTCGTTGGCTTATCTATCATGCTATAAGACACAAAATCTGGGTTTTCAGGCGGATTAAACAAAGCTATTCCATCAAAATTTGCGATACCATACTCAAATAATTTGAATTCCTTTGGTAATCGCTGTTCTCTAATCCATTTGATTGATTTTGGTGTTGGATCAAAGGCGTATATATCCACACCATATTTCTCTATCATTGCCAAATCAAACGAGATATCCTCACCAATCCCGAAAGAATAGATAATGCTTTTTTCGTCTATGTTCTCTGAACATATACACCATCCACCATAATCTGATCCAAGATATTCCATCGTGCGCTCAACTTGAACATGAGCGTTTGAATGGTAAATAATAAATTTTTCTATGGTTCTTTTTCCTGTTTGAAAAATTTCTTTAAGTTGACTCACTTCACGGTTCTCCCTATATACCAAGTAAGCGGAAGTAACGATTTGTTTAGTACCGATGGTTTGTTAATTATTGTGTGATCTGCCGATAAAGCTGCATATACCTTTCAGCCTGCTTCTCAAGCGAATAATTATTAGTGACAAACTGGCGACAGTTCTCCCCTATACTCCTACATAACTCACTATTTAGCAACAAATTGCTTATCTTATTACTTAAATCTTTTACGTCAAATGGTTGAGCTAAGTCGCCAGTCTCACCTGGATGTACAAGCTCTGGAATACCACCGATCGAGAATCCGACTACTGGTGTACCACAAGCAAAAGATTCAAGAATGGTATTTGGAAGATTATCCTGTATAGATGGAACAACAAATACATCGGCACTACTATATGCAAGCGATAGCAGGCGATCATTCGAAATCTCTCCTAGGTGAAGCCAAGGTATGTTTGCGTCTATCGTTAGCGTACCACTCCCCACTGAGAGCAGGAAAATATCCGGTATATTTTTAAGAAAGTCGAACGTCTGCAATAGAAATGTGAAACCCTTCCTCTTGCTCGTTATAAGATCGGCGAGAAAAAGAACTACTTTAGAGTCCTCAGGTATACCTAATGCATTGCGGGCAAAACCGCGATCAAAGGGGATGAAGGCTTCTCCATCAACACCGTTCGGTATTACAGTGACTGGATAGCTACCCAATAGAAAACTACGCTTTACCTCCATAGCAAGCCAGTAGCTGGGGGTAACTATATGAAGCCTCTCTGGGCTGATTTGCGAAAACGCATCGTATTTTCGCTTCCATATCTGTCTTGATAGATCATTGCGCTTGTTTGAGCCTAATTGAGGACAAGCTTCGCACCCAGTCACGAACTTACCGCAACCATTATCATAATGGCAACCTCCAGTAAACGGATTCATATCGTGTAAAGTCCAAACTATCTTAATGTTTGCGGAAATATTTTTGAAAAATGCACGATAGTCGACAAATGTAGCAATCCAATGGAGGTTAATAATATCGCATGGTGGAATTTTTTCCAGAAGCGATGCTCCATACATAGTGCGGTCATCAGTAAAAATTTCGAATTTATTTGATTTGCCTAAGTTATACCTTAGTGATTGACCGCTAATTAATAGACGTCGCCATACACGATGCATGCGGATATAAGGAATCGGTGAACCGGTGAATAACTTTACCGAAGGATCCCCACTATTACGCCTAGCTACAAGCATAGTTGAATTGTGTGCCTGCTTAAGTAGTGCAGTATGTAAACGATAAGCTGCCCTTGCAGCACCCCCTGCTATATCAGAGGTGCTAACTTGTAAAATTCTCAATTCCTTACATGCTAAATCGCATTTTTCCAAAAGATCCTCTTTTACAAGCATTTACTTTCACCAAACTCGAAATTTCCCTAATAAGCTTAGGGCCTGGTGGATTTCTTTTGCCATCCTAACAAATGTAGTATACGCTGCAACGTAATTTTAATTCGATTAAGCATATTTATCAAGCGTTTGAAAGCCCAATTTGTTCCCCTTTGTGTTTCATCAAAGGGACGCTTTACATAGTCCAGTGCCTTAACTATCAATCTTCCGATACGATAATTTGTTGAATTAAGTAATTTTTCAACGTCATCAGTCTGCCTTAACTCAATCTTAAGATGCCCGGATTTGATGTCCTTAATCATCTGTTTAATCTCGAGTGGATGTTCACCATAAAATCGTTCCAGCCAACTAGGATAGTCGTAAACATTATGTACACGGTAGGGAGCCTCTAACTGAAAGAATACTTTCTCAGCCCACTCCAGCGCTTTCTCACGCCCAGCCCAGCTAGCTGACTTATAATAAGCACATTTCTCCGCCACCTGCTTTGGAAACGTTAAAGAATAGTGATAAAGGAAGATTCCTTGCCGAGCTAATTCATGCCCATTTACCCACTTTAAGCTTCTCAAATCACGACCTTGTGAATCATAAACTGTTGGTGGTCGGTGAGTGGTATAGCTATAAGAATTACACCACTTAAATAAGCGATGGTAAATATTCGCCCCTCTGCGTAAATACCAGCCATCAGTAATATAATCGAATCCGCCCCAAAAAGTAATCATCTTAAACGACACGGCTGTAATTTCTGGATTAGATTGTAGCATCGTTATTATGGCTTGCATGTCCTCAGGTTTATAAAACTCATCAATATCTACTTGCCAGAGATATTCACCGGTGGCTCGTTTTGCATAGGCCTGACTTTGCTCATCCTTCTCACCTGGCCAAAAACCGTTTGGATGGCCATCATCTTCAGCCGTAACAATGTGTACTTTGTTCTCAGGGTCTTCATGTTCCTTAAAATCTCTCAAGGTCACTAATGTGCTATCGATTGAATGACCATCAGGGGTCGCAATAGATGCAGCAGCCGGTGCAGCGCCTTCAACCACAATTATTTCATGCGCAAAGGGGTAGAGCGCTCTAATACAATAGCGCGTAAAAGGCTCGCCATTAAGGACTATAATGCCAAAGCTTATCTTGGGAAAATTCATTCTTCCTACAATCCGTATATTATCTACCTGTATCTTCCGCTTCTCACAATAATAACTTTTATGTTTGGAACAAATGCATTCTTGATATATTACTCTTTTTGCAAATTTGCAATACAATCAAAGTTAGATCAAACCGCTACTGTTCCATTCCTATAAACCACTTCAGATAGTTCTTCATAAGGAGTGTTATTAATAAAAAGCCTACACCATATTTCTAATAAAGTGATTTTATACGAAAGCTCAATTGCATAGTTCCTGTTTAGTGATCGATCCAGTAACTTTGATACGTACCCTGCATCTAGAATACCCTTCTGGATAAGGTAACCATCCTTAACAAGATTCAGATACTTTCCAATTACTCCTCTTCTCCAATCTGTAACTGGTGGAGTAAATCCCTGCTTCTCGCGATTAAATATTTCATTGGGGACAACGCCCTTCATTGCTTCTCGCAACCAAGCCTTATGTCCCTTCGCATAATCACCTGAAAACCTCTTCCTTAGGCCAAATACTAGCTCAACGAGTTTGTAATCAAGAAAAGGTAAGCGAAGCTCGACTGAAGATGCCATGCTCATGCGATCTGAAAGAGCAACGCAGTTGGAAAATAGCCAAGTGTTAAACAAAAGTTCGTTAACATTTAAATCTACAAAGTCCCAGTTTTCCTTGACAAACATATTGTACTTCAAGGATGAATCTATTACATTTTTAAAATTTGTCGTATATAGTTTAGACACATGCTTAACACTCTCAATGAAGTTAGGCTCGTTCTCATAAAATAACATTTGTTTTGGTGGAAGTGCTAAATAATTTAAAGAAGGCGCATGGATGCTTCTACCTTTGATAATCTGGTAAACTGTAGATAAATTGAAGTCTTTATAAACATCCGATAACATATAGGTCCACTTTAGAAATACTCTCGTCAAATACCTCTTATTAACGAAAGTTTTCTTTCGTATGTTTTTAACCACTAAATCATTAACCCAGGCATAACCCCAGAAAAGCTCGTCACCGCCCATGCCGCTTAAAATAACAGGTACATCGTGTACCCTGGCTAACTTCATAACAGCATAGTAACCGTAAGCAGCAATATCAGCTATTGGATCATCGCTCCAATAAATAATTTCCGGAAACTTATTAACAAACGCATCTGTTGATAGTTCCACATCATGGAACGGCATTTTCAACTTTTTTGCCAATTCCTCTGCCATTGACCGCTCATCGTTTTTTGGCCTGCCTGGATAACCTACACTAAAGGCATGCATCTCCGCTCCATATTTCGGTGCGCAAAAAGCTGCTATTGTCCCCGAATCTATGCCTCCACTAAGAGCTATGCCTACTGGCACATCGGCTCTTACAATTAAATCTGAAATAATTTCAAACTCTTCTCGTATCCTTCTTGCGGGATTACCATCGATCGGCTCAGCATCTAAAGGACTCCAATACCTATTAATCGAATAACTAAGATTCTCTAGGTCAATCTCTAAGTAATGTGCGGCTGGTAACTTTGACACGCCCTTTATGATACAGGAAGGCTCCGGTATATATTGGTAATGGAAGAACATATCCACCGCTTCCATATCTATATCAACTTCATCCGGTAAAGCTTTCCTTAACGATTTCAGCTCGGATGAGAAGATTATTCTATCCTTTGTAATCTGTAGATAGAGGGGTTTTTCGCTCATCCGATCTCTAGCTAAGAAAAGCTTCTTTTTTTTCTCATCTAGAAGAGCAAAGGCAAACATACCCCTTAAGTTTTTGAGGCAACCTTCAATGCCATAATCTTCGTATAGATGTATTATAGTCTCACAATCGCTTCCAGTGTTGAAGTTATGGCCTTGATTTCTTAAATCAGACCGTAATTCGATATAATTATAGATTTCGCCATTGGCAACTAGCACTATTGATCTATCCTCATTAAAAATCGGCTGGTCCCCCGTAGACAGATCAATAATCTTTAATCTTCTCATCATAAGCACAGTAGAGCTACTGCTGTACATACCATGACTATCTGGGCCACGATGTGATAACAGTTCGTTCATTTTTTCGACGCTATTGATATCTTCATCTGAAACTATGCCTTGTTTAGTTAAACCGCATATGCCGCACATTAGATTACTCCTCTTGCTGTTATTTAATGCCAATTAGCTTTAATACTCGATATGCTTGCTCTCTAGCACGATTTAACAAAGATTTACTTGTTGTAACAAAGCAACCCAACGTTGGATACAAAACAGGCAATCTAATAAATCTCCGTCTAATGTATTTGCCTGATAGCCCTCGCTTAAGACCACTCGGTGTTAACAACCAGGTAGCATCAAAAATATCAAAAATATGGTTCCATCCCCCAGCTAATTCCCGATTTCGTTGGGCTTCGGGACCATCCCAAACTGCAGCCTTGCCACCTGAGTAATGACTGTAGTCATGATTTTGATGAATAGCCATTATCACTCTAGTGGCGTCTATAACTGGCACTCTAAGAGACCTGGCTCGATAGATCAGCCAATTGTCAAAAGCAGGCCTACCGATAGCGAAAGGCGGTATCTCTCCCCACATAGAACGAGGAAAGATAAAATAATCAATTCCATCAGCAGTAAAAAGCTCTCCTTCTTTATCGGCTTTTGCTTCGAGGGAAATCTCCCAATCCGGTTGGCTAAAATCCCAGGGTTCTCTTAAGTCGAGATTTATTCGGCGACCAACAAGCAGAAATTTATTCCATCTTCCAGATACTATTTCAACCGCTTTTAGAAGTCTACTAGTAAACATAATATCTGAATTTACAAAGCAAATTAAGTCGGTCTGCAGCAGATTTTCGCCTATTTTAAATAGACCGTTTAATAGAGGAGTTCCATATTCATTGCGAGCAACTTCAGGATTATAGCGAGTACCTAATAATAAAGCAGTTTCGGCACATCCTTCTTCAGTCCCACATAATACAATGTTATTTGGTGACACTAAATTTACCCAACTACCAATAGAGTTCCGCTGAATAACACCAATGTGCCCCTTAAAAGGCTTTGGCATAGCGATAATGCCAAAGCTTTTTTTGTTTCTAGGTACACTCATGCTGGGTTAACCTTCTTTCCTGCAAGCAAACTAAAGTATTTGTTATGCATTGTCTGCCATCGCTTATTTGCTCTATGGTTTCCCTATGGTTTGATTGACTGTACCCTATTTTCAGTATAATCCGAAACTAGAGATGTCTCCACCATAACAGAGCTGCTTGTTACTCTGCAAACTGTCTCAGGCTAAGTCCACCCAAGCCGCTGGGTGGTCATACTGTGTTATATTCTAGCTGCCGGGCTTCAATCCTATCTCATGCTTGTTCGATACTTCTAAACCAGTGCTCGTTTAAGCACTCGTCTCTGAACTTCCGTTAAAGATTTCGATAAAAGAGTTCTCAATCGGCTTTCCTGGCCTGATAAATGTAAGCCTTACATCATTTCCCATAGCCCACTCGCTGAAATCCCGTCCGGTAAATTCCGGACCATTATCTACAATGATTGTCCCAGGAATGCCCCACATATCTTTCAAGTGACCAAGTACCCACATGAAGGTTTTGTCTGGTATAGATAAATTAGCTTCAATTGCCAGGCATTCTCTTGAGAATACATCTACAACTGTTAAGCACCTAAGACACCTGCTATGTGCCATGGCATCAAAGATAAAGTCAGCTGCCCATACCTCATTGGAACGTGTTGGCACCGGCAGTGCAACCGTAGCATGTTAACGAGCTTCTTTCTTCTCTTTGTCCTTATCGAGAGCCCAAGTTATCGATAGATCCGCTAGGTCCTTTTGTGATTTACGGCATGTCCCTCACAGCGACAAAGCACGTGAAGCCTAGATAGCCGTATCTTCTTTTCTCACTTGCAAACTCTTTTAGCCTTTCGATAAGTTCTCTATCATTCTTTTTGGATTTGTACTTTAGTTTATACTTTAGGCTTGAGCGGCTGACCCCAACAAGTTTGTATACCTGTTCTCAGATAGCCCGAAGAGCTCTTTCGTTCTATTACGACTCTTCTTTTATCCTTGGCTTTACTACTTTTTGCAAATACCTCTTTAAGTACTGCAATATCGATGTCCTGATCAGCTACGATATACTTTAAGCGAGCGTTTTTATCTTCAAGAACCTTAAACCTATTAAGCTTACTTACTTCTAGGCTAGCGCATTTTAACTTCTAGCTATAATCTGTGGCCTCGGATACTCCGTAGCACCTACAAGTATCTACAACCTCGGCTTCCGCTTTAACTTCTTTTAAGCCCGCGTTAATCCGCTCTTCACTAAACCGATTTCACTTCACTTTTCCGAATCCTCCTTAAGCTATTTCTAGCCGAATTACTCTAGATGCGGATTGTACAGTTTTTGGGGGTATGGTTGCGTATCCCTGTTCTGCGATAAAAGTTTATCGCTTCTTTAAACTCCTAGCTGTATTTTTTCTAATGGTTCCTGTTCATTTGACTACCTTCACATGATAATTAGAAATTACTCCTCGGGAGGCGCCTACTGCCATCATACTAGTCCAAAATGCTCAACCGGATTGAATAAGCATGCCCTTTTTATCAAAAACAAAATAAGAAAACCTGTCCTGCCATAGCATCATATTTGCGAATAGATCTCTATTGTTATGTACTAAATCCTGAAACGGATTCTTATACTTTGAGTGCATCATTAAAAAGAGCGTGTCCACCCCTGTATCCCTTTGTTCCCCATCTCTCCATTCCATAAAAATAAGGGTGTTCTCTAGTAAGCAGATATGCCATTTGTGGTGATTTTGAAACTTAGTAAAATTAAGTGTTATATCGGACATACGAGTCGGAGTTTCAATATAGCCCCTTTTACCAACTCGCATGATCTCCTCACATGCTTTGCCTGGATCTTCAACATGCTCCAGCACATGTGAGCAATAGATAAAATCAAACTCTTTATCCTCAAAAGGAAGATCACATATATCACAGATAATTAGCGGCCTCCCATCTTTTATTAGAGGTTCATGTCTGTGAGATGTTTCTCCTTCATATAGGTCAGCAAGATGGGTTGCCATGGGAAAGGGATAACCACCAGAGCCGATATCCAAAACTTTCTCTCCTGGTTTTATGTCGAAATCAATAAACCTCTGCTGATACAAAAATCTATCATTCTCTTTGCCATAACCTAGTTGTATGGACGGAATCAAAAATCTTTCCTCGGGCTCCATTAAAGAGGCCGCTTCCTCAAGATACACCCTGAGCAACTCGTCTCTGTTCAATAAATTTTCTAGCAGCTTCAAGTATAAGTCAATCAGCTCACCCTTAGATAACTGTTTGTGGATAATTCTAGGCATGTGCCGCAAAGATCTTTTTATGAGCCCTTTCATTGTTTTTTTAAAACTTTGTTTTGATTTCAAAAGCAAGCTAACTACCTACCTTTAAAGGAATTTACTAATTTAGTTTTTCTGGTTAGCAACTATAAAAATCATAGCCGTACCATCGCCCAGATAACGAAAATCAAGCAATTTGAACTCGCCTAAAAATTCTCTAAAACTAGCTTCCGTCCAAAAGCTTAAATGGCCAATATAGTCGTCATAGTCGCCGTTTGGAATAGTAATTATGATGACACCATCGCCTTTACAGACGCGCTTCATTTCCTCTAAGGCTTGATGCGGCTTCTCAAGATGCTCGAGAACCTCCATACAAATAACGCAGTCGAAGTAGCTAGATGGAAAGTTAAGATCATATATATTACCAACTAAAAACTTGCCACCCGACATCATCTCTCGACACCTTTCAATCGCCGATTGCGAAAAATCAACGCCATATAATTGCTGCTCTGGTATACCTATCTTTCGTATAAGATTAAGAAAATCACCCGAACCGCAACCGACATCGATTATCCTTCCAGATAAAAATTTCTTGATTATTTCTAGAATATCTCGGTAGAATACTACCCGATTGCTATTTGCATACTTTTCTATTATTTGGTCGCTTCTCCAGAACTCGTCATATGCCTCCTTTGAATTATCGGTTACCAACATCCCAATAAGCATTTCTTTATTTAAAACCTCATCCAAAGATGTCTGTAGCACTATTCGATATAGACCTTTAGGTAGAACAAGATGGGTTCTCTTATCAACTACCTCATACCTACCATCACCAAATGGTATAAAAGTTCCAGCCTTTATAACGCCGTCTTGGTTTCTTGAAACTAAGACATATTTTTTCTCAAGAGTATGTTTTAACACTTTATTGGCTAAACTCTTGAGCCGAATTAATAGTGGTGCTCTCTTGGTCATGACCAAATACTTTCACTCCAAAATCAAAGTCAGTTACGGTCATATTCCCGTACTCTAAATAACGTGGTATGCTAGTAGGGTGAGTTATATTAAACATTGCCGCATTTGCAATCCCACCAAGGTGTACATCCATATCTAATGGATGCATTGCTATATCAACCCTGTATGTTTGGGGAAAAAGCTTGGGATTCAGAATCCTAACTTGAATCGTACCTTGGTTTTTTAAAGGTACGATTTTTTCATTCGGATAGATACGATTATCTAAAAATGGGGATTCTTGAAAAAATATCTTTTGAACATCTCGTCCTTCATATGTCCGGATTCCTATTCGCACTTGGTTATTGGTACTTCTTTTCTTTTTGAACTTGTAATCGAATTCGATTACAATATCTTGCCCAAGCTCGATATTCGGGTTATCTTTAGCTTTACCTATCTGATAGACATAAATGTTAGAAAAAACAACATCTCCAACACCTATAATTTGAGCCTGAGGATCTCTCCTGAGATTATCTTGAAATATTTCATTACAAACAAATCAAATGTTTGAGAAATCATGTTCTTAGAAGAAAAAATATCAAAACACAATTTTTCATTTCACAAAATCATCAACATCTTTACAATTCGATATCACCAGATAAAATAAACAAAAAATTTGAAGATAAAAAGATGCTTTCTCAACATTTATCAAGAAACCTCAGACCAAATTGTAACTCAATAT
>JAILZT010000042.1 GCA_023512345.1 Paenibacillus sp. | reverse complement strand
ATGGGATCGTGCAACGACACGTCCTTCCGGGTCTTTTTCAACGATCTTAAGTGCATGAGGATCTCATTTTCGATACATCGGGCAGCAAAAGTGGCCAACTTCGTCCCTTTGTTGGGACGGTAGCTTTCGATGGCCTTGATGAGTCCGATCGTTCCGATGGAGATTAAATCCTCCATATCCTCACCGGTATTGTCGAATTTTTTGAGGTTATGGACACGATACGATGCAAAAAAAAAAACTACGTCTTCCCAATTAACAAAGGCGATACAAATAAAGATTAGGATCTCAGCAGAAGCAAAGACGGTTTGTTTCTTGGTATTGACCGCCTCGGACAAATACCCCTTCCACATCTTTTATTTGTTCGATTTTGGCTGTATTTACTTTGCTTTCATCGCGAAGTATCAATTTAAGTCGGGTCGCGCAGTGGGAAGCATCAACGATATTGTTCTTGCCTCCCAACATTGACAGCAGTTCTTGGGCAATTTGTTGTAAATCGGCTCTTATCGTTATCTCCCCCCCTTACGTTGTAGTTTTAACATTATAACATTCGAAGAAGACCATTGACATTTAGTCAATAGCCTTCTCCTTGAGATAACAGTTTGTCGCTTTACTTGATCCAGCCTTGTGGCAGTATCTTCTCGATTTTCGTGGTGTCGCCGTTAAGGGAAATCTTCACCGTCGGAGCCAGTGTGCCGCCGAAGTGACTGAACTGGAATTCCGGGGACTGGTTGCCGATTTCGCCGACTGTCATGCCTTTCAAATCTCCGAATTGTGCGAAGCCGACAACGTTCAATTCCGGCGTAACCAGCCAGGAATACGCTTGGTACGGATTGTCCGCAGGATTTGCGATGACCAGGCCGCTTCCGTTCAACGGCTTGTATCCGCCGATCAGCGTATCGGATACGAATCCGTACATGCCTTCCGGCCCGGTGATACCTTCCGCGTATTTGTTGATGTGGCTGTCCGTGAACAGGTAGTATTTCTTATCCTTTACGACAATATGCGGGCGCTCCAGCTCTTCGTTCACATAGTTCGCTTCCACGAGCGGAGGGAGCATCTTGATGTTATTCAAATCGCCGCCCACCACTTCGGCGATGCCGATGTTCCCGTTGGCGTGTACGGCGCCGGCCGGTACGGGATGCTGCTGCAGGTACTCGGCGCTTCCGGCGTATTCCGGCTTGAATTGACGTTCCGAAACGGTAGCGCCGGAGTTGCCTTCGAACAGAATGTATTCTTTACCGGTCTTCGGATCTTTGAACCACATCGGGTCGCGGAATGCGTAGCCTCCGTTTTCGCCCTGCTTCGCTTGCTCTACCGTTTGGTAGTATTTGCCGTCCGGTTCCAAAATAACGCGGTGCTTATCCCAGTTTTCAAACCGCACGCCGTTGCTGTCGGCAACGATTTTGCCCGTAGCGGTAGCGATGCGCTGCTCGTAAGTGAGCTGTGCCTGGCCTTCGCGGCCGGTAGCGGTGTAGAATGCGTGAATCTGGTCTCCGTCAAGCATAGCCGATCCTGCCCACTGGCGCTGGCCGAAAGCGGTACCTTTCGGGAACAGCTCTCCGCCGAGGGTCCAGTCTTTGCCGTTCTTCGAGTAGAAGTAACGAATGGTGGCGATGTCATGCACTTTGCCCGGCAGTACGTCGTTCGGAGCGGAAAGCGCGAAGATAACCTTCCAGCCTTTGTAGCTCGCAATGTTTCCGTCACGGTCCATCAGCGGCCACGTATCCCACATGTGGTAGCCCGGCGCCAATTTATCCTGCTTGCTGATGTCGATATAAGGCAGGGTATTGTCTTGATTCAGTTCAATTTTTGAGACGTCTTCGCGGGTCCAGTTGACCGTCTGATCCCCGGCTTGGGCAAACACAGGCAGTGCGGCGATACCGGAAGCGACGATACTGGTCGCCAAAGCGAGCGCCGTTAATGCTTTTTTGTTTTTACGAATCATAATCAAGCTCCTTTCAAATGGCCTTGCTTTGAATTTGGAGAAGACCGGTGTATACCGGGTGCAACCGGCCGATTCGGGCTTGCGTTCCCAGCTCCGAACCGGACTCTGCACCTTTTTCACCGAACTTACGGGTTAATTAGCGGTTGGCGCCAAAAGGTTTGATTTCGCCGGTTTTTTCCTCTTTGCCGACTTCCGACGTGTCGCCGTTCAGGTTCACTTTCACTGTCGCGTTGAACGTACCGCCCAAATGCACATTGCCGTTTGCATCACGCGGTTCGTTGATGAAGCTGATCACCTGCTGGTTCGGAAGGACCAGCCAGGAATATGCTTGGTACGGGTTATTGGACGGGTTCCCGATAACGAGGCCGCTGCCGTTCATCGGCTTGTAGTCGGCGCGGAGTCCGCCTTTGCCGTAGAAGCCGTATACGCCGTCCGGACCGGTCAGGCCAGGCGCGTAAGTGAACGTGTGGCTGATCGTGAACAGGTAATATTCATCGCCGTTGACGACAACGTGCGGACGCTCCATCTGATGGTTCGTGCCGATCGATTCGACGAGCGGCGGCAGAAGCTTCAGCTTGGTAATGTCATGGTCAAGCACTTCCGCAATACCGATATTGCCGTTGTAATATTGGGCTCTGTCCGGTACACTATGAGTTTTGCGGTATTCCTCGTCGCCGATGTTTTCCGGTTTCAAGGTAGTGTTTGCGGTCTGGCCTTCAAAAATGATGTACTCTTTGCCGGTGTTCGGATCCTGGAAGAAGAACGGATCGCGGAACGCCGTAATGTTGTTGCCATGCTTTTGGAACTGCTGAATCGTTTCGTAATATTTGCCGTCCGCTTGAAGAATGATTTTGTGCTCGCCTTCGTTCGTCAGATGGACGCCGTCTTTGTCGGCGTTGATGTCGAATGTAGTTGTGGCGATGCGCTGCTCTGCGCGCTGCAGCCAGTTGTCTTCATTCCACTCTTTGCCGCCATTAGCGTTCATATCGGTTACTGACGTATAGAAGAGGTTCACTTTACCATTCTCGTCCATCATCGCCGTTCCGGCCCATTGATGATGACCAAGCGCTTTATCGATGCTGTAAGGAATACCCGCGTAGGTCCAGTCTTTGCCGTTCTTCGAATAGAACATGCCGATTCGTGCATGCGTATGGCGCTCGCCCCATCCGTAGGTGCGTGGAGCAACCAACGCAAATGCGACTCTGTAACCTTTGATGGTCGTAAGGGAACCATCTCTGTTCTGAAGCGGCCACGTATCCCAAACCCATTGATCCGGTGCGACCAGATCGAAGTTCATGTTAACTTCGGGAGCCGTAGTCTCTTTCGTAAGCGTTACTTTCTCAGCTTGTTGGCGCGACCAAATGGCGGTGAAATCGTCCGACACGTTCGCTGTATTCGCCGAAACCGGAATCGCCGCAAAACTGCTTGCAAGAATCGTTGCGTATAAAGCCCACTTCCCTAAATTAAGTCTTCTCATCATTTCTTTTCCTCCTCGATTGGTTGCCAAACGGCTTTTATTTTGCAAACAAAACTTTAACTTTGAGATCCCCTCTCAGCACAGTGGAACAAAAAAAGACCTAAAACGTTCAAGAATAACGCACCTAAATGGTGCAGTTCATTCTTAAAACATTTTAGGTCTTGCCTGCTAAACAGTAACAATCCCGCCGTATTTTGTTTGCAATCTCATCATAGCCCGTTCCATTGTTTATATCAATAGTAAGATACTCCTAAAATTCCAAGGATAAAAACAGGAGTTTGGACACGGACTTAAAATTAATCAGAAGTTGGTTTCATCCAATCCATCCTATAATTTGTAAAATCGTTAGAGCAACCTCAATGACAATGAGAATCACGATGATCCATTCTACGAATAGGGTTGTGGTGCAAAGTTCTAATCCATGATACCATGATTGAAATGAATTCATGGGATGGGGTAATTACGTTGGAAACGGAATTAGATTTGTTTAAGTGGAAGCAGTATGAATCTCAAGTTTCTTGCTAACAGTAAGATGGTATTTGAAATATAGCCTAAGTTATAGTGATCTAGTGGAGATGATGGAAGAACGAGGTCTTGGGATGGCTCATACAACCATCATGCGATGGGTTCATGAGTTTGGGCCGGAATTAGACAAGCGAATTCGTCCCTATTTAAAGTCGACAAATGATTCCTTCCGAACTGATGAAACCTATATTAAAGTCAAAGGACAGTGGAAATATCTTTACAGAGCAGTAGATTCAGAAGGAAACACGATTGATTTCATGTTGTCTGAAAATCGAGACGCTCCCGCTGCCAAACGATTTTTCAAGAAAGCATTGACTTCAACACACAATCAATCGCCTCGCGTGATCACTGTCGATAAAAACCCAGCTTACCCTATCGCAGTTCAGCAATTAAAGGACGAGAAGGCTATGAAACAAGAAACATTACTACGGCAAAAGAAATATCTTAACAATATTATTGAACAAGATCATCGGTTTATAAAGAAAATCATAAAACCAATGCTGGGATTCAAGTCTTTTGAAACTGCAGAATACACAATCGCGGGAATTGAAGTCATGCATATGCTAAGGAAAGGGCAGGTCGAATGCATTCATTCGACTGTCCTTTCTTCAGTTGAATTAATCAACAAATTGTTTGGTTTGACAGCATAATCAAACAACGAAATCGCGGATATCATTGATCAATTTTAATTGTTGCAACAAAACCGTTGTATCGGCCATGGTAGGTCGCTCCGCCATCCTCAAAATAATGCACATGGTCTGTCGTCAAATGCGTATATAAGCCCTGTTTCCGAAGCAATCCAATCATTGAAATTGAATCATCAAAAAGCTCCAGAGGCCCCCAACTGCGATGTAGAAAATTGTATCTCCCTGTATGCAGTTCCCTTCTCGCTGGCATACATGGCAGGCTGCCCGCATAACACTTGTCGAAAGTGACTGTTAGCTCTGAAAGCCTATTGAAATTGGGTGCATGTATCCAATCACAGCCATAGCTTGGCAACATATGTTTATTTAAGGAATCGAACATTAGCATTACTGCTTTCATAGGAAACTCCCCCTCTTATTGTCATACATCTTGAAAAAATACAGACTAACACGTCTTGATCTTTAACATTATATATAAGCGTTGTCCCTTGCAGTCCCCAAGGCATCCCGTTCATTAAATATATATGCACTATGGCTCCCTGCCCCCGCTGAAGAGTAAGCAACTACGTAATTATTCTTCACTTGCACCAGGCTGTTCCGGTAGAGAGTCTGCGAAGCTTTTACAGCCCCATTGATGTAGCTCTTGGTCGAACGTTTTCTTGGGGATAGAGTTGATTCAATACAAAAATCCGCTGCTCTAAATTGTCTTTTTAAAGTAATTTAATTTATTTGTCTCTGATTATAGCCCTTGAGCTTCTCGTTTCTTTCATAAGTGCTTCTTAATCCCCATTTCTTAGAGTACATATTTAACACAAAAAGCAACTCATCCGAAGATAAGTCGCTTTTCATACGCATTATTGTTATTAAATACTACTTTATAATTGTCACCTTGTTCACCGCTTCACCTTATAAAACTCATGATACAGCTTCATGAGCGCCCGCTTCTCAATCCTTGATACATAGCTGCGACTGATCCCAAGTTCCTTCGCAATCTCCCGCTGCGTCCGCTCTTCCCCACCTGTATCCAGCCCAAATCTTCCAACCACAACTTCCTTCTCCCGGTCATCCAATATATCCAGGTTCCGATATATCTTACTCTTCTCAATATTAAGATCTACTGTGAGCAGCAGATCGTCCGCTCCTGAGCCTAGGATATCTATCAAAGTAATTTCATTTCCCTCTTTGTCCGTTCCAATAGGATCGTGCAGTGACACGTCCTTCCGGGTCTTTTTCAACGATCTTAAGTGCATTAGAATTTCATTCTCGATACAACGGGCAGCAAAAGTGGCCAGTTTCGTCCCCTTGTTTGGACGGTAGCTTTCAATGGCCTTGATGAGTCCGATCGTTCCGATCGAGATTAGATCCTCCATATCTTCGCCGGTGTTGTCGAATTTTTTGAGGTTATGGACACGATACGATGTCATTTTAGAGATGCTTTTTTAGAAATAATTTCAAATTAAGACTTGACTGTACGTACGCTTTTGAAGGTCATATTCCTGAATCAGGAATTATATAATTCTCTGTTCAGATTAACAATGTCTTCATGTGAATATCTTCCTGCAGCCGCTGACAGAATCTCGATCACTTTATCCCGTAGAAATGGAGCTTTTTCCTTATTTGCTTTTTTTAATGCTTCCGTTAGTTGCTCTTTGGTTAGTTCTGTGCAGTAAGCTGGAGTTCCTGGCTGCTGTCTCCATGAATCATTTAAAGAACCACTATCTACTGTATCGAAGCCTAGTTCGTTGGCTATTCTCATGATTTTTTGCTTCTTCTGTAGATCATTACCGGCGATGGCTGTGGCAATACGTCCACTATTACCTTCTGGTGTTCCTTCATGTTCTAAAGTATAGGCTAATAAATTATTGAAAGCTTTAATAATTGATCTGTTTAATTGATTTGAGACCCAAGCACTTTCAACCATCCCGTTCTCCACTTCTTCAATTTCACCGCTCATTTGAGGATAATAATTTGAAGTGTCAACAACAATTACTTCTTCCCCAAGCTTATCTATGACGTTGCGAATGCTTGGAAGTGCATGGAACGGGATAGATATGATAAGGACATCAATATCTTTAATTACCTCTTCTACACTTACAGGTGTTCCTGTAAGTTTTTTTCCTTCCAAACGTTCAATCCCACGAGCATCTGCAATTTTTACATTATGCCCATTCTTGACTAGTTTCCGGGAAATACTAGACCCAATTGGCCCTGCACCTATAATTCCAAATCTCATTTCTATTCCTCCTAAATATTATCTTATTAAATCACTTTTCTTTCCTACTGAGAATCCTATTGCACTTGTGCATATCTATTTTCCAGTAAGGGAACTTTAATATCCCCTCTCTAAGTTTCCCATTCAATATCAAATCATTAGCATAGGACAAACATTAATGGATTGATCTTATCCTCTCGCTGTTGACTACGATGCGGCGGATGGAGAACCCCATGATCAGGTTAATTAAGGCTATGACCATCGCAAACAAAAACACGTTGTGTGAACCTGCGGCTATCGCGTTTGCAATTTCAGTCTGCTCGGTCGGGCTGGAGGAGGTGTGCAAATATTTCTCCATACCGCCTGTAAGGATACTGATTGCAACTGCTGTTCCTATCGCACCACCAACTTGCTGCAGTGTGTTCATGACTGCCGTGCCGTGCGGGTATAATTCGGGCGGCAATTGATTTAGTCCGTTGGTTTGAGCTGGCGTCCAAATCAAGGCTATACCCATCGTGAGCCCGATATGCAGAGCAATAATAAATGCCAATGAAGAAGTAGGGGATATGGTTGTAAGGAACCATAACATGACAGTAAGGATAATGAGTCCGGGAATAACAAGCCATTTCGGTCCATATTTATCGAATAAACGCCCCACGTATGGTTGAATAATTCCGCTTAGAGCACTCCCCGGCAAAAGCATGAGTCCAGTGATGAATACAGACAGTCCTGTACCTGTCTGCAGAAACATAGGAAGAATAATCGTACTCGCCATACTAATCAACATACATGACATTATAAGAAGTAGCCCAACAACGTACATCGGATACTTGAAGACACTCAGATTCAACATTGGAGCGCTCATGTTCTGTCGCAGTATGAATAATATCAGCGCAATAAGCCCAATGACGATTGATGTGATCACAACCATACTGCTCCAACCATCAGCCCCCTCACCTGCCTTACTAAAGCCAAAGACAACTCCTCCGAAGCCAATTGTTGACAATAAGATAGACAGCAGGTCAAACCGAGGCTTAGTGACATCTGTAACATTTTCCAAATACTTAAATCCTATCAACAACCCTATGACCAAAAGTGGCAGCGAGACCCAGAAGATATAATGCCATGTTAAATATTCTATCAATAAACCGCCTATAGTCGGCCCGGAAGCTGGTGCGACCATGATAACAAGTGCAACAAGTCCCATCGCTGCCCCCCGCTTTTCCAGTGGATATACGATAAGAATGGTATTAGTCATGAGTGGAAGTAACAACCCCATGCCTACCGCCTGTAAAACTCTGGCGATCATCAACATTTCAAAATTGAACGCTAGCGCCGCAATCAATGTACCGGCGATTAAACTCATGACAGAACCTAAGAATAACTTTCTCGTTGAAAACGTCTGCAACAGCAACCCGCTCATTGGCATTAAAATACCAAGAGTAAGCATGAAACCGGTTGTTAACCACTGCGCCGTTGCGGCTGAAATTTGAAACACTTCCATTAAATTAGTCAATGCTATATTTAGAGAGGTTTCGTTAAACATGCCAACAGCTCCGCAGATAAGCAGCGATGCCAAGATAGCACGTGTGTTGTACTGCTTCTTCATCGATAGATCCCCTTGTGTGTAAATATATAATTTTTTTATTTGCAAATCCTTGTTTTTTATTTAATTAGTTCATCAGTTGAGGCATAATACTTCAGCGTCGGTTCATAGATGGCTAACTTTTCTCTATCCATTAAATGATAATAGTTTTCAAAGCACTCCGTATTGATAAGAAACCCCCATATTCTGTCGTAGCGTTGTTCCTTCATATTCCCTGTGGAATAAGCTTCGGTCTTGCAAAATCGGGATAACCTGGTCCACAAAATCAGCAACTCCATCATAGGCAATATCCGGAACAACCGAGAAGCCGTCACATGCACCTGCCAAAAACCATTCTTCCAAGAAGTCAGCAACTTGTACAGGAGTACCTGCAACTACCGGATGGTAGTTAATGACCCCATGGGCAAGAACATCTCGGATGGATAGCCCTCGTTTGAGCAACTCCAAAGCTCTTGGAGAACGAGGGTCCATGGGGTTGGCATATGCATTTCCCATCAAGTCCGTTGCTAAAGGCTGATCAATATCAACCGAGTTCACAGATAGCGGTAAACCAATCATAGACCCCAGGTAACTTACCCTGCTTGGAATCTCACCAGGATTAAAACTCATAAGTTGCTTTCGCCGTTCCAAAGCTTCTTCTTCAGTTGAGCCTAAGGAAAACATAAAACCTGCAAACATCTTGATGTCATCTGGATTTCTGCCATAACGAACGGCACTTTGTCGAAGCGCTTGTCTGTGTTCACGAGCAGATTCTATGTCATAGGGATTTGCGTAGACACCGGAAGCGTACCTTCCTGCCAATTCCAAACCTTCATCCCCTCCGCCTGCTTGAAAAATAACGGGTTGGCCTTGCTCAGAGGGGGGAATTGGCAATGGGCCCCGAGAGGCAAAGTACTTCCCTTGAAGGTTTATAGGTTGAATTTTATCCATATCCGCAAATTTCCCTACTTCTACATCCAATAACAGTGCATCTGATTCCCAACTTCCCCACAATGCCTGGACTATCTGTATGCTTTCATTTGCCTTGTCATAACGTTCTTTGCGATTGGCAACCTGGGCACCAAAATTCGCCGTAGCCAAGGGGTCAGATGTGGTAACTGCATTCCATCCTACTCGTCCATGACTTATTACATCCAATGCTTTGAACTGACGTGCTATGTTATATGGATAATTAAATGTTGTAGAGAGAGTGGCAACAAGCCCAATATGTTTCGTTTCTCTTGCTACAGCCAATAGTGCCATCATAGGATCCATAGGGAACATAGGAGACTGAGGACCTAAGTTAACCGTCAACGCTGGAGTATCGGCGATGAATATCATTTGAAATTTTCCTTTTTCAGCTATTTTAGCCCGCTCTACATAACTATCCATATCTGTATACGCCGCCGGATCTGTGCCAGGCATTCTCCATGCGCTGAATTCGGCTCCATATCCTGAAACCATTTGTAGAGCCAATTGCATCTGAGTTCTTTGTTTCATGTAGTTCTTTTCCTGCCTTTCTTTAGTCAGCCTTAGAGGAACCTCTGACTATTAATCAACTTAGTTAATTGATTTAATATTTAGCCTGCTAAGTAATTTCGCAAGAGAAACTTATAATAAGTTCCTCTCTAGTTGCTTCAAAAGCGTTCTTAAAAGCAGGCGTTCTTCCGGTAAAATGGATTGTAGTAATTTATCTTGCTCCTGTCTCCATTTGAAACTAACTGGCTCCTCTAACTCTTTACCCTTATCTGTAAGAAAAATCCGCATAACTCTTGCATCTTGTTCATCACGCTTACGGTATATAAATCCGTTTTGCTCTAGTGACTTAACCATGTTTGTTACCGTAGGCGGTTCACAGTTCAGATGTTCGCATATTTGCATTTGTGTAATACCATCGCCTAACCACAACCGGTAAAGCAAATTCTCCTGGCCTACATACACGTTAAGTTCCCTTAGAGATTCACTATAATCCCGGCGCATCTGGGAAGAAATTCGATCTAACGACTGACGAATATCACAATCAACCTTATCGTTCATAGTTTACCCTCAACTTGTCAAAGTATATTTTAGCGGACTAACTATAACATGGTGAAATTGAGGTGTCCACATCTCTAAGGGCCTTTTATTTGTTGGCATATCCTTGCTTGTTCAAATACTCCAGCATTTCTGGTAGAGTACTTCTTTGGAGATGATCCTGGATGTGCTCACTCCATCCTTTTACTTTTTTCACGGTAAACGGAGCTTTAACAGGACGGCCTTCATAATATTTCAACATGGTTTCATCATAGACTGCTAATTGATCTCTATCGAGTGGCTGATACTGGTTTTCAAATAATACCATGGATTGAGGCAACCGAGGCTTCACTGCAGGCTTATCTCCAGCCGGGACACCGATACATAGTCCCACCAATGGAATCACATACTTAGGTAAATGCAATACTTCAGATAATTCGTTAATATTTGCTTTCACCCCGCCAATAAATACGCCGCCAAGTCCCATGGATTCTGCTGCAGTTAATGCATTTTGCGCCATGAGCCCTGCATCAAGTGAACCGATCAGAAGAAATTCAATATATTCAATATCAACATCCGGGGCAATTTTATGGTTTCTATTGAAATCTGAACAAAAGATCCAAAACTCTGCTGCTTCTTCTATATAAGGCTGATTGACACTGAGCTGCATCACCTTTTTACGTAGACTCGGATCGGTGATTCTAATGATAGAAACGGCCTGCAGAAGGCTGAAGGAAGAAGTTTGATTAGCCGCCTTAAAGATTGCCTCTCTTTGCTCCTCAGTCAGGGGTTGATTCGCATAAGAACGAACTGATGTATGCTTTTGAAGCAATTCAAGCGTATTATTCAATGGACTGGTCTCCTTTTGTAGTTATGTCTTTAGCTTACTAACTATTTTCTTGTGGTGTATGAATTAATAACCTTGCCTCCATCACACAACGATCACTGGAATAGTCGCAATACTGTACAGCTTAATTGGTCTTCTCTACGGGTTATGTTACAATAATCATTAGCTTGCTAATTATATAATGATGTTTGTATTAGTTAACAGCCTTGGCACTATCATAAGTCCATACGTTTCATTTGCATAGAAGGCAATTTAAATGAACGTAGTACATATTTTTGTACTTTTAGACTGGGAGCGATATCATGAGGGTATGTAATGAAGGATTTGAAAAAGAGTTTATTGAAGAAAAAAGGAATATGTACGCAATAGCCTTTACACAAAATGTACTTTCGGGGCGATGGAAATATTTCATTATCTGGTATCTGGAAGGGGAAAGACGCCGGTTTACCGAGATAAAAAATTTCCTGGGAGGCTTATCACAAGGCTCGCTCACCAAGCAACTCAAGGAGCTGGAGGACGACGGAATTATTCAGCGCGATGTTTATCCAGAAGTTCCGCCACGGGTCGAATATTCGCTGACAGAGAAAGGAAAGAAACTGCTGCCTGTCCTAAAGAAGATGGAGGAATTCGGTATAGAATATGGGGAGAAGCCTGAATGTGATTAAAGTAAGTTACAATGCTCCTCAAGTATCCAATCTCAGGGGGTTCAGAATGATCTAATAAATCATATATGCCCCTTCTCGGGAAGGGCTGGACAGAATCTCCAGATCACACTCACTTGCTCACTTAGTTTATTACAGAGAAAACCAAAGTCATGACGAACGCTGCACCTTCTGCACGGCTTACTTGTTCATACCGCATAAACAATTGATTCCCGTGTACGCTGATTAAGCCCCTGATCTAAACCCATCTTCTTATGTTGTTAGCTGGACTCTAGCTTCTAGGAAATAGACAACAAGATCTCTTCTTAAAAAGACTGCCCAAAACCTCGACAGGTTCGCCAGACTCCCCTTTCGTTTCAATAGATGGAATCATAAGTTCCAAGGCATTCAGTGCAAGCTTGTTAATCGGATGCCGGATCGTTGACAAGCTGAACAGCTTTAATAGTGATAACCGGGACGTTGAAATCCATGAGCCCGGGCTCAAAATAAAGGGATGAACATTTAGATAAGCTTAGCCCATACTCGTTAATGCAAAATAGCAGTCCATTCCCCCTAAAAGACGGACTGCTATTTGTACTTTTATAAATAAAGTCGACACGGTAAAAAGTAGACAAAAAACAACTCATCCTTGGTCAAGTCGCTTTACTAAAGCTCTGTTGTTAATGGTACACTCAGTGTTTTTGAACTCAACGCTTCACCTTATAAAACTCATGATACAGCTTCATGAGTGCTCTTTTCTCAATCCGCGACACGTAACTCCGGCTTATCCCCAGCTCCTTCGCAATCTCCCGCTGCGTCCTCTCCTCGCCGCCTGTGTCCAGCCCAAACCGTCCAACCACTACTTCCTTCTCCCGATCATCCAGAATATCAAGGTTCCTGTATATTTTACTCTTCTCAATATTAAGATCTACTGTGAGTAGCAGATCGTCAGCCCCTGACCCCAGGATATCTATCAAAGTGATTTCATTACCCTCTTTATCCGTTCCAATGGGATCGTGCAACGACACGTCCTTCCGGGTCTTTTTCAACGATCTTAAGTGCATGAGGATCTCATTTTCGATACA
>JAILZT010000041.1 GCA_023512345.1 Paenibacillus sp. | reverse complement strand
ACTTTCTTCTCTCTTTATTTTCTCTCCTCCCCTTTATATTTTCAACATTATTTTTTCAACATGGGGAACATCTGGATGATGTTTTTAGTACTTGACGGATCTTAACAAGATATGTTAATATTCGAGTAAATATGATCCCCGGTAGCTCAGTCGGTAGAGCAGGTGGCTGTTAACCACCCCGCCGCTGGTTCGAGTCCGGCCCGGGGAGCCAGATTTAAAACCACGAACCTAACGAGGCTCGGTGGTTAACGATAGAATGAGGGGAAACAGGCGTCGAGAAACGACTGTTTCCCCTTATTTGTTAAAGGGTTACGAAGATGCGGACATGATGAGCTGAAACCAACCGTTAATTATCCATAGCCTCATGGCTCAATACCAATGAGCACGAGCGGCACCGCAGGGACTCCGCGGCCTTGGCGAACAATAAGGAATGGCCTAATATTTCAGAAGCCTGATTCGATTATTCTTGGCTTTGTATTTTTCAATAACTCCCTGCTCCTCCAGTGCATTGATACAGCGCATCACTCGACGTTCGAAAATTTTGCGAGGATTACCGCGTGTCAATACTTTTACTTCCTTAAGTACGCGAGACGTCATGGAATGGAGGGTACATGAATGATTCGGGCACTTCGCTAATGCTGAACGGATAGCTGTCTGTATTTCCTCGTTAGTTATTTCTTCCACTCGGTGTTCTGATGGACTGAAGTCATTATCGGAATCGCCGGATGAGATTTCTCCATCGTCGTAAACGTTTTCATCATCGTCGGCAGTATCGCTATCGAACCCACTGAGATCATCATCTTCCCCTTCCCAATCATCTTCAGAAGGCGTATTCCTTATTACGGGATACTGGCAAGATGCCCCTTTCCTCCAAAGCTTGCCACAGACCAGAAAGAGCATTTTCTTTATTAAAGTAAAAGGCCGATTCTCTGATACGGAAAAACTCCCATCCACAACGTTCAAGTTGCCGTTGACGTTGCATATCAGCCTCGTAACGATCAGCGCCGTGCCAATTGTCTCCATCGCACTCGACAGCCAGCCGCGCCTGCCCGCCTTCGACCACGAGATCAATTCGCTTCTCTGCAACTTTATGCTGGGCAATTACAGTATAACCCTTACGGAGAAGCTCCAAGGCAACGTCAACCTCGAACCAGCTATCGAATGGCTTGGGAGGTTTCACTACGCGACGATTGTCCTGCGCCGCACGCCGCTCCAGCTCGTTCCGGTCGATACCGGCAATCTGTAGTGGCCTTGTGTTCTCGAAAAACTCGAGCAACCGCCGCCGTAAGTCATGTTCACTGAGATCATCACATTTGACCGAATGGAAAAGAATCATTTGGTCGCGGGCTCGGCTGGCCGCGACATTGAAGCGGCGCTCGTCCGCTGCTTTCGTCAGAAGACCAAATCGACCTGCTCGACGATCTTTAGGCCGGGCGCGGATCATGCAGGACTAAAGGGTGCGCCCCTGATCGACGCTAAGAAGAAGCACCAAATCGGTCTGCTCAAGAACAAGCAGCAGCTCAACAAGGTGCTGGGAAAAGTCGGCGGGTGAGGATCTGGCGGAAAAGGCCAAGAAGGAAGGGAAGAAAATCATCTAACGCTCTGGTTCAGCGGCGGGCCGCACAGCGGACCGTCCGCTGCAACCGGTTGTTATGCGCCCGTTCTCGGATTGGCACTTACCCATTGTTGAACTCGAGCGATACATTGTTCTAGGTCGTCACGGACTTGATAGACCCAGAACCGCATGACATCCCAGCCAAGTTCCATGAGGCGCTGGTTTCTAATCTCATCCCTGCGGCATAGCTCGCCGTCCCAATTGCGGTGGTACTCGCCATCAATCTCGATGTTTAGACGCCTATCCCCATTCACCAAGGCGAAGTCCAGCAGGTACTTCTCTACAGTGTACTGCGGGATGAGCCGAAGGCCTGCCACATAGGCACTTCGATAGAAGAGGCGTTCCCACTCCGAGACTAGTTCTGGCCTTGCAACAGCGGGGTATTCGGGGCCGTGGTCTATGTATGCTTCCGGACCAGCCGCTTGAGCGCCGTGACGAACCCGATCAACGTAAGAAGCAAACCGCGCCAGATAGTCTACGCCGCAGTTCATCGCTGCCGAGTGGTCCCCGACGACGACCAGCGCAGCTCGAGCGCGCGTAATTGCGACATTGAATAGGTTGGGGTTGCTTCGGAGGAAGCCCAGGGCAGTATCTGGGACGCCTTCCGATACGACTGGCGAAAAGATCATCACATCGCGCTCGTCCCCCTGGAACTTGTGAACCGTGTCGACCAGGAAGTCCAAGTCGGCCACTCGTAGGCTCGCGGTGTCATGCTGAGAGACCAAGTCCCGGATGCGGTTCACCTGGGCTCTGAACGGGCTGACGACACCGATAGTACCGCGATAGCCTTGATTTATTAGACGCTCGATCTCGGCTACAACTGCGCGTGCCTCCTGCTCATTGACGGCGCCGCCCGTTCCGGGACAAACGGTCCTTCCTTGAACGTGAACCCACCGAACCGCTGGCTCATCTGTTCGGGGACGCCGCAAGTGGTCATACCTGGTCGCCACTCGAAGGCGACCCCCATAGAATGTCGTGTTCGAAAACTCGATGATATCAGCGTGTGAGCGATGATGGTCGCGCAAGTTGACGATGTCCTCACTTCGGCAGAGGCTACTGGCGAGATCAAAAAGCGAACGAGTCGAATATGCCCAACCCGGGTATTCATCGATCAGTTCGTGCTTGCTCAGCAACTGCTGGTCCTGTTGCTTCGACAGCGTGCTGATGTGACGGAGTTGCATCGGGTCGCCAATCACGACTACACGGCGCGCTCTGAACAGGAGTGGTAGAGCGGACGCTATATCACACTGGCTCGCTTCGTCTACCACGAGCAGATCGAAAAAGTTTGGCTCAAAGGGAACCTGCCCGCGGGCCGAGAGCGACGTGACGGCCCAACACGACAGGATCGACGTGATCTGTGGGAAGAGTTGGTAATACCGTCGGAATACATCCCGCCCCAACTGACGATTCTGATCATTTGCGGAAACGATCATCTGGAGCAGTGCACTGTAGTCACCCAGCAGTTTGCGCTGTTCTGGGGTCATGCGGGCGGGCTGAAGCCGCAACCATGCCTGCCACAATGTCTCTGAATTGGCCGAGAGATCTTCCGTGAGTTTCCTTCGCAACCGGCTCAGGTCTTCAATGGAATGACCCTGCGTCAGCGATGCCAGCTTCGAGAAGTAGGTTTGGGCTTCAATGACCTGCGAAACCCGGGCGGTCAAATCCTCGCCGTATCGCACCCAGTCGTCAATCGTAGATGGACCGACTGCCCCCTTAGGTAGTGGCAAGCCAAGTTGCTCTGCCATCCGGGTGAAAGGCTCGACTATATTCGCCAGTTGATCAAACCGCTTTGCGCGGACGAACAGCCAGAACAACCTTGTAAGAAACGACTGCCTTTTCTTATCTGCTTGATCGATAGCTCGTTTAACATTCGCCACCTCTCGTTTGAGCTCCTCTGGATTAATGCGTCTGGACCTTGCGAAGACCTCCTCTCCTATGTCATGGCGTACTTGCTCGACACGCTGCTCAAGAACGTCAACTTCGTTTCTTAGCTGCACTACTGCTTGGAGCGCCGCATCCAGAGCGCCTGACCGTCGTTGCAGTTCGGCGTGTGCGGCCTCACATTCGCGGTATTGCTCGTGGTCATTTGCCGTTGCGCTTGCGGCAAGCAACGACAAGAGGTAGTCCGCGAGGCGAGTTTGGTACTCGCCTGCGCCGAGGCGAAGGAGAACAGGGCGAGGCCCCAGTGAATTGACCCTTGTCTCAACGACGTCAACCGCTTTGTTGTTCTTGCTGGCGAACAAGACGGTCTTCCCTTGCCACGTGGCATTGACAAGGATGGACGTAACTACCTGCGACTTGCCCGTTCCAGGCGGCCCCGTGATGACTGTCAGGGGATTTGAAAGTGCTTGCCTTACAGCCTGCCGCTGCTCACTATTCAACGGCAGAACCTCCAGAAGGGCCTGTTGGTCAACGGGCGGCGATTCGATGGTCTGCCTTGTTAGCCATGCCCCAAGAGCAGTTCTACGGTACTTTCCCTCCTCGACCGCCTGCAACATACCAAGCTCGGTTTCAAGCCCCTTTGTGTACGGGGATCGTTCTGTAGCAACGAGGATAGCTCGGTTGTAGATGCCCTGTTGACGCAGATCGGCCAATGGAGTTCCGCTACTTAAGGCAGAGGGATCGATTTTTTCTTGCCAATCCCAATCCGATCGGATGTCCCGCAGCCGTGCGAACAACTCTTCCAGATCGGGTTGCTCGCCCGCGACGTTGCCTAGTCCGAGTTCCTCAGCGAGCTGGATCGCCTCCTCCATCAAGCTCATCTCGCCTGCGTGTGAGAGCGAACGTAACGCTTGAAAGTTGAGCTGAGGGAGGTCGTCGCTGAGCGTAGGGGAATCGTATTTACTGTCGGCATCCTGGAATGGAAAGAGCAAGATGGGCTCTACCTTGAAGCCCTCCCAGTTCTTACTCCGTGAGCGGATCAGATTGAGTCGAACCGGGTAGCCGAGGAAGACCACCTGTCGGTTACGATCGCGCCGAATCCTGACAAGAAGTTGGCGGCCAACTTCGGAACTGAATGGGTCGTAACCATTTTTATCGAGCATCGGCAACGACGGCAGCTCAACATAGGTTGGTTGGCCATATTGCGAGGAAGCAAACTCGCTGACGCCGCCCACGTCGTCATGGCTTAAGCAGTCCAAGTAGTAGCGGCAGAGCTTGGCCAGCGGAGTGTCAAGACCCGTCGCTGGCCCTTCTTTTTCGCGCTTGTCGGTCCCAGATGAACTGCGCAAGTACCATCGGTATCTATTGTCTTGCCACACACGTCCCTTGAGCCGACCATATAGCGCCGAGTTCACCAGCTCTTTCTCGACGCCAAGGGTCGAGGCAATCTGATGTGCTTTCTGCCCAGGCATGTTTTCGAGTGTCTCTATGATTCGACTGTCGAGGTCAGTCATAAACTACCTTTGATCTTATTCGTGCGCAATAACGCCAATTGAAGCAGATAATCTACCAATCGAACGGCTTTTTCATTCGAGCTTTGAGTTGAGGAAAAATTCATTCCGTTCCTCACGGTTGACACCTTATCCGGCGCTGACCGCTGGCTTTTCATCCACTGGTCGATTTCCTCCCGGTCGAAACGCTATCTATTGCCGACCTTGGAAGCCGGGATGTCCCCTCGCTGGCCATGCGGTACGGCTTCGTCCGCCCAATCTTCAGGTATTCGGCCAGTTCCTCTACGGTCAACCACTTTGTCCGGTCCATTGAAAGCCTCTTCTTGGGGGCAAGTCTTAGTTATAAGATAAAATAAAATGATAACATATAAAATAATAACATCCGGCACATTCCGTGTCAAACAAAAACCAGCCACCCCAGATGCTCCCCATTTATATCCAATCCTAGAACTTATATCCAATCCTAGAACGAGGTCCGCTACCGCGGACTGAACCCGGACGAGTTCGAACCCGACAGCTTCCGCCGCAAGCCCCTGGAGAGCGTCGAAGAAGTGGCGATCATCATCGGACGCTTGAAAAAGGAGTTTGTGTCAGAGGGCGGCAATCCGCGCGCCATGGTGTTGCAGGTCTACCGGTTCGTCCGCAGACGGAGAAGAACCAGGACGGCTGGAGCATGGAAAAGGCCAACTGGACCATGGAAAAGGCCAAGGAGTGGATCCACAGGCACAAAGCCAGACAGGCCGTCGATGCCGCCCTGCGCGTGAAGGAGAACCTAAGGTCTTTCATCTTGGGGTTGATATCCAGACGATGCCGCCCTGCGCGTGAAGGAGAACCGTAGTCTCTGTAAGTGCCGGCGGCTGCTCTTGAGATGCCGCCCCGCGCATGGAGAAGAACCGACGTAGCAGACGGCAGCCCGCGTCAAGAGTCGGATGCCGCCCTGGGCGTGGAGGAGAACCTGATCGCTCTGGCGGATGCGCCGCTTGGCGAATCGCTGGACCTCTTGAGCTGCCAGGTCGGGAAAGCGGGATCGATCCGCGTCAGCGGCTTCATGGGCAGCAAGTACCTGATACTCGGCTGGATCGAAAGCTATGTCCCAAGGACACGGAGAGCATGTAGGCGCGCTGGCTGGTGATCTGGCTGGAGCAGCCATGTCCCCAAGGACGTGGAGAGCATCCAAATAGCCCCCTGGCCAGGCAAGCTGAAGAGGACATGTCCCCAAGGACATGGAGAAGCATCCCTTTAGGCTACCCTCGGAGAGCTACCCCCTTTCCATGTCCCCAAGGACACGGAGAGCATCCTCGATGCATTTTCAGACGGGGCCGACGTCGCACTAACCCATCCCATCAAACGAGCGCTTAATCAGTTCCGTGGCTTCGTCAAGCTAATCGCGATTGCTGATACGCAGTTCCACATCACCAATTCCCCAATGCCCGACATTGGCAACATCACGGGCAAATGCCGGTGGGTTTTGAATGTGGCTGTATTTCAATTTAAGCCACACTCTCAAACCTCCTTGCAAAACATGGACGCTACAGAAACAACGCTTCAATTGTCTGAATGAGCTTATTCATTCTCAGTCTCCTGCTTCTGTGCGCCTTTTGCCCTTACCCATCGGTCGATCTCGGCCCGATCAAAGCGCCAGACGCGACCTACCTTCCCTCCCGGAATGCAGCCTTCCTGCACCATCTTGTAAAGAGCAGAATTGCTCACCTTAAAATAGGAGGCAAGTTCCTGTAAGGCCGGCCATTTGTCTTGTTTCGAACCGGTCATGATGATCTCCACTCAAAGCCATTTAAAGCAAAAACAGGATACCAGAAAATAATTGCTGAAGCAAGTATTTCCTCTTGAAATCGCCGAGGACAAATCGCCGAGGACAAGGACGCCAAGCCAGGATCTTTTTGAAACCCTTATGCAAAGAGGGATTGAGCTCATTACCAAGATCAAGAAGAATATGAAAAATAAACTCATTCCCCATGGAGTTTAAAGCCGTAGAACCATCCTGCATGAGGATTTCCCCCTCTTTGGGCAAGGCCCTTAAAATACACGGTGAGAGCGAATCCTTGTGAGAGCGAATCCTTCCGGTATGGCAAACCTTTAATGGGGTGGAATTGATATCGGCCGAACACGTCGGCATGAGGCTTCTGGACCGAGGCTAGGGTCTAAAAATAAATCTCTCGAAAAAATCTCTATTGACACCCAATGTGCAAACATGTAAAGTATCCGCGTGGATGCTTAATTAAATGGATACTGAATAAAGGAGCTGCGGTGATGACCGACCCTGAAAAACAAGCCCGCATTTTCAAAGTGCTATCCGTAGGAACACGGGTGCGTATGATCAACCTGTTGAAACGTCGCTCCCTGTGCGTAAACGCACTTGCCCGAACTCTGGACATCACGCCCGCTGCCATATCCCAGCATCTTCGAGTGCTGCGTGACGCGGACATCGTAATCGCTGACAAGCAAGGCTATTTTGTCCATTATCGGATCAACAAAGAAACTTTGGCTGAATGGAGCAAAATAACCCAAGACCTTTTAAGGGTTGAGGATTAGCGGATAGCCTGCTCTTTTCCTTAATTAGAAAGTACCCCGTGCAGTAACTTAGACAAATAACTGAGATTGAGGAAGAACATAAGACGATGTGTAAGAAAGATGCGTAAGAAAGACGAATACTGTCAGAAACCGGAGAAGCTCAGCGGGAAACCTCAGGATTGCCCACCTGAGCAAATTTGAGCAAATTAAGGAATGTCATGGCGATGTTAAAAGCGTCCCTGCACGCCGAGGAAGAAAATAAAATGAACGATGCCATCGTCGTTGAGGGCTTGAGCAAGCGTTTCGCAGAGGTTCAAGCAGTCTCCAATTTGTCGTTCAGCGTTCACCAGGGAGAGCTGTTCGGTTTTCTCGGCCCTAACGGCGCTGGCAAGACCACGACCATCAACATGCTCACGGGACTGGCGCGACCTGACTCGGGGACCATTCGGATTGGCGGCATCGACTGCACGGATAAACCGAGGGGAGCTCAGCATCTCATCGGCGTTGTTCCTGATGAGAGCAATCTCTATCCAGAACTCACCGGCTTCGAGAATCTTTGTTTCTGCGCGGCGCTCTACGGACTGGATAAGGCCGAGCGCCAAGACCGAGCTAAAGGGCTGTTGGATCAATTCGGCCTCGCCCAGGCAGCAAACCATAAGTTCGGCGGATATTCCAAGGGGATGAAGCGCAAGCTGACCATTGCCGCCGGCATCATCCATCAGCCTGAAATCCTTTTCCTGGATGAACCCACCACTGGTATTGACGTGGCTAGTGCGCGACAGCTTCGTCAGCTCATCGCCGATCTCCACAGGGCCGGAACCACCATCTTTTTAACCACCCACTATATCGAGGAGGCGGAGCGTCTTTGCGAGCGTATCGCGTTCATTGTATCCGGTCGCATCGTGCAAATCGATACAGTCGAGCATCTGATCCAGCCGCTCCAAAAGAAACATGTGGTGCAGATCGCCTACGCGAACATACTTAACGACATACGAGGCAAGCTATCAGAATCCTTTCCCGGTATCGAATTCACGACACAGGGGCAAGGACTTATTCGGGTGGAAGCCAGTGAACCTATTCGCGTAGGCCCATTGGTTCGTTTCCTAGAAGATCAGGGTGCCGAGGTCGCCGAGGCTCGAAGGATGCGGCCATCCCTCGAGGACATCTTCGTACAAATCACTGGCATCGAGGCTAAGGCCATGCACAAAGAGAAGGAAAAAGCTGGAGGTGGCCAATGAAACTCTGGATCGCCTTCTGGAATATTCTGGTCAAGGACATGCGGACCTATTACCTGAAGCCGCCGAACATCAGTTGGGGGCTAATTTTCCCCCTCGCATGGACGGGAATGTTTTTTATAAAATCCGGTAGCGGCCTGGAAAGCTTACTGGCAATGCTTCCGGGTGTGGTGGCTCTCTCTATTCTGTTCGGGACTACATCCATGCTGGCGGTGACGATAACCTTCGAGAAAAAGAGCCGCTCCTTCGAGCGACTCCTGCTGGCTCCAATCCCTTTAGAACTCCTCATGCTGGCCAAGACCAGCGGAGCCATTCTATTCGGTGTGGCCAACGCCTTTGTGCCTGTCATTATGGCGTTGTGTCTCGCCGACCTGTCCCAAGTAGTCTGGAGCGTGTTCGTCCCCGCCGTTTTCATGATTGCCGTGGCCTCGACTTTTCTTGGCCTGTTCATCGCTGTGGAGGCCAGCGAGGTATTCGAGGCCCAGACCTTTTCCAATTTCTTCCGCTTCCCCATGATCTTCCTATGCGGGCTTTTTTTCCCCATCAAGAAGCTACCGGTTTTTCTGAAACCCCTCTCATATGTGTTGCCCTTGACTTATGGGGCCGATGCCCTACATGGGGCCGTCCATGGCGGACACGCTATGCCCTTCGTCCTCGACCTTTCCCTCCTCGCCGCGTTCTGCGTCGCCCTTTTCGCGGTAAGCCTTTGGAATATCAAACGCAAATGGATTCTCTAACCGCGGACATCTACTACATCCCCACTCGACACATCGCGCCGCGCGCCGGTAAGTATCCGGTGAAGTCCGTCCTTTAGGCGGGCCGACTGGAGAAATCCATGATCTGATGATTAATTGAGCTAATTACCAAGATCAAGAAGAATATAAAATAAAAACGCTCTTATATATCAGACACCATAAACCCTATATCAGAATAACCATAAACACTCGAAGGGGCTTAGCTCTTATTAGGGTTATGTTTCTCAATGGTAGGTAATAAATAAGAGCGAATAGAATATATATAAGAATATATAATAACAGGAATTTGATAGTAAGATAGAAAATAATATAATAAGAGAGAAGTAGTTAGTAGTAATAGATCTTTGAAATAAGGGTATCGCTATTTTGCGGACAGGATTTATATAGTTGGAGAGTTTGATCCTGGCTCAGAACGAACGCTGGCGGTATGCTTAACACATGCAAGTCGGACGAGAAAGGAGCTTTCGGGCTCTGAGTAAAGTGGCGAACGGGTGAGTAACGCGTGAGCAAGCTGCCCTGGAGTAGAGGATAACACTTCGAAAGGGGTGCTAATACTGTATATGGTTATCCTGACGCATGTTGGGGTAATGAAAGTGGGCCTATTTAGGTAGGCGCATGCTCTAGGAGGCGCTCGTGTACCATTAGCTAGTTGGTGGGGTAACGGCCCACCAAGGTGAGGATGGTTAGCCGGCCTGAGAGGGTGTCCGGCCACACTGGGATTGAGATACGGCCCAGACTCCTACGGGAGGCAGCAGTGGGGAATATTGCGCAATGGGGGAAACCCTGACGCAGCAATACCGCGTAGATGATGAAGGCCTTCGGGTTGTAAAGTCTTGTTAGGTGGGAAGAAGTGCTGGTAGGTGAATAGCCTATTAGTTTGACGGTACCACCAGAGAAAGCCCCGGCTAACTCCGTGCCAGCAGCCGCGGTAATACGGAGGGGGCGAGCGTTGTTCGGAATTACTGGGCGTAAAGGGCGCGTAGGCGGCCTAGTAAGTTAGATGCGAAAGACCATGGCTCAACCATGGAGTTGTGTCTAAGACTGCTGGGCTTGAGTATAGGAGAGGAGAGTGGAATTCCCAGTGTAGCGGTGAAATGCGTAGATATTGGGAGGAACACCGGTGGCGAAGGCGGCTCTCTGGACTAATACTGACGCTGAGGCGCGAAAGCTAGGGGAGCGAACGGGATTAGATACCCCGGTAGTCCTAGCCGTAAACGATGGACACTAGGTGTAGGAGGTATCGACTCCTTCTGTGCCGCAGCTAACGCATTAAGTGTCCCGCCTGGGGAGTACGTTCGCAAGAATGAAACTCAAAGGAATTGACGGGGGCCCGCACAAGCGGTGGAGCATGTGGTTTAATTCGAAGCAACGCGAAGAACCTTACCTGGGTTTGACATGTACTTGACGGTGCTAGAGATAGCACTTTCCCTTTTGGGACAGGTACACAGGTGCTGCATGGCTGTCGTCAGCTCGTGTCGTGAGATGTTGGGTTAAGTCCCGCAACGAGCGCAACCCTCACCCTTAATTGCCAACAGGTGAAGCTGGGAACTTTAAGGGAACTGCCGGTGATAAACCGGAGGAGGGCGGGGATGACGTCAAGTCCTCATGGCCCTTATGTCCAGGGCTACACACGTGCTACAATGGCTGGTACAAAGAGTATGCGAGGTCGCGAGGCGGAGCTAATCTCAAAAAGCCAGTCACAGTTCGGATTGAAGTCTGCAACTCGACTTCATGAAGCCGGAATCGCTAGTAATCGTGGATCAGCACGCCACGGTGAATACGTTCCCGGGCCTTGTACACACCGCCCGTCACACCACGAAAGTCGGCTACACCAGAAGTCATTGGGCTAACCCGCGAGGGGGGCAGGTGCCGAAGGTGTGGTCGGTGATTGGGGTGAAGTCGTAACAAGGTAGCCGTAGGAGAACCTGCGGCTGGATCACCTCCTTTCTAAGGAAGTATGTTATGGAGCAAGATAGCGATACCCTGATTTATTTGGGCCTATAGCTCAGCTGGTTAGAGCGCACGCCTGATAAGCGTGAGGTCTCTGGTTCAAGTCCAGATAGGCCCATAGGATGTGAGGGGGTGTAGCTCAGATGGGAGAGCGCCTGCCTTGCAAGCAGGAGGCCAGCGGTTCGAATCCGCTCATCTCCACCAGTAGGGGGGTGGAGAGAGAAAAGAGAGGAGAAGATGGAGAGGTTATAGGGTTATTGGTTGGGAAGGTTTGGTAGGTTTATTGTTCTTCTATATTAGAACAACCATAACCCCTGGAAGGGGGTTAGCTCTTAGTAGGGGTTATGTCTCTCGATAGTAGGTAATAAATAAGAGTGAGGTTTATAAAATAAAAAATAAGGGTTTTTGAGAGATATAGATCTTTGAAAATTGAATCTTTGCTAGGGTAATTAAGCTTAAAGGATTCATTAAAGGCGACGATATGTATGGTCAAGCTACTAAGAGCATTTAGTGGATGCCTTGGCGTCAATAGGCGATGAAGGGCGTGGTAAGCTGCGATAAGCCTCGGGGAGCCGCAAACAGGCATAGATCCGGGGGTGCCCGAATCGGGGAACCGGCCGGGAGTAATATTCCGGCATCTACCTTTGAATAAAATAGGGGGTAGAGGCGAACTAGGGGAACTGAAACATCTAAGTACCCTAAGGAGAAGAAAGAGAGGATCGATTCCCCAAGTAGCGGCGAGCGAACAGGGAAGAGCCCAAACCGGGCATATGGGATAGCCCACATGCGTTGTATGCTCGGGGTAGAGGGGTCTGGTTGGGAGAAGGTGTGGATTCTCCAGGGAGTTATAAAGCTGTACTCTAGCCGAATAGTCTGGGAAGGCTAACCATAGAGGGTGATAGTCCTGTAGGCGAAAGGGTAGCAGTCTCCTGTGATCAGATGCCCAAGTAACACGGGATACGAGGAGTCCTGTGTGAATCAGGGGGGACCACCTCCTAAGGCTAAATACTCATTGACGACCGATAGTGAACAAGTACCGTGAGGGAAAGGTGAAAAGTACTCCGGTGAGGAGAGTGAAATAGTACCTGAAACTAAATGTTTACAAGCAGTAGGATAGCTATTGAGAGCTTAGGCTTTCAAGCTAGACTGCGTGCCTTTTGCTTAATGAGCCAGCGAGTTACGCAGTGCAGCGAGGTTAAGCCGAGAGGCGGAGCCGTAGCGAAAGCGAGTCCGAAGTGGGCGTTAAGTTGCACTGAGTAGACCCGAAGCCGGGTGAGCTACCCATGGCCAGGGTAAAGCATGTGTAAAAACATGTGGAGGCCCGAACCTTTGACAGTTGAAAATGTCCTGGATGAGCTGTGGGTAGGGGTGAAAGGCCAATCAAACTCGGAGATAGCTGGTTCTCCCCGAAATAGCTTTAGGGCTAGCCTTACAGATTCAGTGGCAGCGGTAGGGCGCTGGATGGATAAGGGGCCGTTAGGTTACCGAGTCCAACTAAACTACAAATGTTGTCAACTGTTACTGTAGGAGTCAGACTGTGAGGGATAAGCTTCATAGTCGAGAGGGAAACAGCCCAGACCGTCAGCTAAGGTCCCGGAGTGTAAGTTAAGTGGGAAAGGATGTGAGATTACTTAAACAACCAGGAGGTTGGCTTAGAAGCAGCCATCCTTTAAAGAAAGCGTAATAGCTCACTGGTCTAGTGATTTTGCGCCGAAAATATAACGGGGCTAAAACTTACCACCGAAGCTACGGGGGGAAGGTTGAATAGACTTTCCTTGGTAGGGGAGCGTTCCATACGGGTAGAAGTCAGACTGAGAGGACTGGTGGACTGTATGGAAGTGATTATGCTGGCATGAGTAGCGATAAACTCTGTGAGAAACAGGGTCGCCGAAAACCTAAGGTTTCCTGAGGAAGGTTAATCCGCTCAGGGTTAGTCGGATCCTTAGCCGAGGCCGAGAGGCGTAGGTGATGGGAAACAGGTTGAAATTCCTGTACCACCGAAGCAGCGTTTGGAGCGATGGGGTGACGCAGGAGGGTAGGGTATCCTTGGATTGGATTGCAAGGTCTAAGCCTGTAGGAGGCTATCTAAGGAAAACTGGATAGCGTAGACTCTGAGAGGTGATGGGGAGTCTCCTTGAGGGACACAAACTACCTGAACCCATACTGCCGAGAAAAACCTCTAGTGAGCTGTTAGGTGCCCGTACCGTAAACCGACACAGGTGGGTGGGGTGAGAATCCTAAGGCGCTTGAGAGAACGCTCGTTAAGGAACTCGGCAAAATAGCCCCGTAACTTCGGGAGAAGGGGTGCCCCGTGTAGCGTTATCTGTTGAGGAGAAGCGCGAGGGGGTTGCAGTGACGAGGCCCAGGCGACTGTTTACTAAAAACACAGGTCTCTGCGAAGTGGTAACACGAAGTATAGGGACTGACGCCTGCCCGGTGCTGGAAGGTTAAGGGGAGGGGTCATCCTTTGTATAAGGGAGAAGCTCTGAACCGAAGCCCCAGTAAACGGCGGCCGTAACTATAACGGTCCTAAGGTAGCGAAATTCCTTGTCGGGTA
>JAILZT010000040.1 GCA_023512345.1 Paenibacillus sp. | reverse complement strand
AAGAAAAGAACCAAGGCTTTGAAAGCAAAAGAAAAAATAAGCTTTGCCCCTGAAGAACCATACCTTACGGCCTCTGTAACGACTAAGGAACAGTATGATGCTTGCGTGAGCTGCGGAATTAAAGAAATCTATTTTGAAAACGTTGTTAGAAGAAACCAGAATAATTATAAGGACAAAGAAGGGCAGCTACTAATCGGAGGATATGGTGGGATTTATCACTACAGAGAAACGAATCCGTTTGTTACGGACTATTCTCTAAATGTTGTTAATGCTACTAGTTGCTATGAATTATATAAATTAGGTGCAAAACGAGTCACTTTATCTTATGAGTTGAATAAGAGCCAAATTGAAGATTTAATGAATGCCTATTATGAAGAAAATGACGGCTATCCTGCACTGGAAATGATTGTATATGGTAAGGCTCCTTTGATGTTTACAAAATATTGTCCGATGAAAAAAATGAATCAATGCAGAATTTGTAAAACGAAGAGCTATGAGTTAAAAGATGAGCACGGAACGTTCCCTATAATTTCCCATAATGATTGTACAACGACTCTCCTTAATGGGAAGACGCTTAATCTTTTAGATGAGCTACAAAACATCAAAGGAATCGAGGCGCTCAGATTAAACTTCACAGTTGAATCAAAAGAGCAGGTTGTGAAAGTCATTAATATGGCGTCAGGTAAATTAAATGGCTCAATGAATAATGCTGTCTTTAATCAGGAAACAGACACAAGAGGACATTTTAATAAAGAGATTGTGTAGGTAGCCAAAGATATATGATGGCGGGAGCGAAACCAACAGCGGCAGCGCTCAGATTATGGCGTACATAAATGCCCGGACGGCAGGCTCTGCGATTGGGGTATTCCGCGTACAGAGTGTTATGGTGAAGAGTATTTCTTTGATAATGCTCCCGTTAACTTTGGTGGTTATATTCAGGATTTGAAAGATTTGGTCATTGAACACAAAGAGTATTTGTTCTCTGGTGTTGGACTAATCGATCAACGAAATAATCAAACTTGCATGTTGGTTAATTGTGGAAATAATTTTCGTATTGCTGACCAGTATAAGCAGAGGACGAAAATTACAAATCTGATCGTTCAAGGCTATGCCTGGAAGAACACATTCGAAATGAAAAACCAAGCGGGTGTGGAAACGAGTATCATTTAATTTTGTTGGAGCCTGTAAAGCCAATTAAAACTAAAAATACAAATAGCTAAGCACAAATAGGCCATCCTTATGGGGTGGCCTAAAAACTTGCCGTTACAAACAGCGGGGGGAACCGTATCACAAATAACGGTAAGTTTATTGTCAGAAAAACTCGTAGAAGCCTGAATTTACAGCATTGGACCATGGGAGTTTTCACTTCAGCCGGTACGATGTGTAAACGGGAATCTGCGGGTTTTTTCGTGCTATAGCCGGTGGACAGTAGGGCATAGCATAGGCATTCTTCGATTCCTTTCTATGTGAATGGCTATGTTTTCTGCCATTCTGCTTGTGCCGCTATATCTGCAAAGTGGTTATACGACACTGGCTCAAGCGCTGGCTTCCATGACCTTTATGACCCTTGGAGGTAAATTTTTTGATAAGTGGGGCGCGCGGCCACTGGCTGTGGTAGGATTGACCCTAGTCTCTACAGCCCTATTCCTCCTTTCTCAGATTACCGTTGATACCGAAATAGTTAGGATTGTTCTTGCGCTTATTCTAATGGGAGCAGGTATGGGCTTGACCATGATGCCATTAAATACCCATATCCTGAACTCCGCTCCGCGTAGACTGGTAAACCGGGTAACCCCGTTAACTTCAGCTACACAGCAAGTTGTTTCATCATTTGCTATCGCTGGATTAACCGGATATCTGACTTCAAGAATCAACGAGCATATGTTGGAACCAGCGAGTGCTGGAAATGTATTAGTTGGCTCAGCTTCCGGATTCGGCGACACCTTGTTTCTAGCTGCCTGTATTGCTGTTGCGGCTGTACTATTAAGTGTATTTTTGCGTAAGCCCCGCATTAAACCATGTGAAGAAGTAGCTGTGGACTAAGAATCATGCATAGTGAAGGACGGTATGTCTTGGAAATTGAAGGGGGAAATCCTTTTGAGTCATCCGGTCCCTTGGGCTATTAGAGCGTTTAATGAAACTTTTATGTAGCCATAGACGATTTGAAGACGCGTACCGTCCTTGAGGCTGCACGCGAGCCTGTGCGTCTCGCGCTTCCTAAAACCCGGCGCCTGGGGCAGCTCCACTATGAGACGCTCAATTAAAGTTGTAACAGTACACACGAAAAAAGATCCAATCACCTAAAATGACTGGATCCTAAGTAATAAACTAAAATTCAAAATCAATGATACCATTTTTGGTCAATTCAAACGGACCGGGTGTGACATCTGCATCAGGTCTCTTTATTCCGAAAAAGTCGGAGTCAAAACGATATGGAGTGCTGTCCGGTTCCTCATACTTCATATCGGCGTGATAAGTCTTGCCAAGCAGGTCGGTGGTAACCAGCATTGCAGAGGTTCCCCGAAGCAATTCGGGCTCATTGACCTGAATTTGCACCCTACCTTGCGCAGGATTAATCTCAACTTTTATGCCCTTCTGCGCATATATTTTCGCATTGGATTCATGACTACTTGGGACCGCATTGTTAAGATATAAATTTCCACCCATAGCCACCGGGAGAACTGCATTTCCTATAAAGAAATCCTTTGCGGCATCGCCAAGCTCAGCAATCTCCTCTTTGGTGTATTCCCACCATTTCTTATCTTTTACATCAGGATGTTTGTCGTAGTCCCCCAGCCCCACAGCATGTAAATAGCAAATGGAATTGTCCGGAACACCATCCATGGCAGTCTTCCCGTCATCTCCAACTTCATCCCTTGGTTTAAGTGGGAGATGCTCAAAGAAGGTTATTGGAACAGGTTTCTTATTAGCGTCATTATCCCCCAAAAAGATATTGTTGTAGTACCTGTCATCGCCTCCAGTGATATTGGAGTATCCTGCCATTGCCGTCTCGTGAGGGAAGTGATACGGCGTAGTACGGGTAATCTCGGAACGAACTACAAATCTACCTGCAAACAAATTATGGACAAATGCTCCACCCTGAGACATATTTCTGAAATTCATGGGGGAGAGGAACAGATTATGATCAGCCAAATACGGACCATGGCAAACCTCAACGAAGAAGTCTTCTGAAAGGTTGTCAAAAAATACATTGCGGCTGATGCGGGTGCCCTGTGCCTGCCAATCAAGCCAAAGCGCACGGTAACAGCTATAGATTGCATTTTCACTAATTTGAGTATCCAGGGAAGCATGTAGTTTGATTCCTGCTACTTCGGCACCGTGTCTGAGCCGTTTGTGGTGAATATTGTAAATCCGGTTCTGATAAATGCGGCTGAAGGCTCCCCCCATATGACCCACAATACCTGCCTGTTCGCAATCATGAATCACATTACCTCGAATGATGTGACTGCCAACTCTATCTTTATGCCAGCCGGAGCGTAATGCTCGCAAAATAACCTCCTGCTCACGTTGAGTACCGCCTTTGATATGCTTCTCCAAAGACTTGGTGTGACCTGTACCGATTTCGGTACCCAGGCTAATACCAACGCATTTGGATTCACTGATAATATTGTTTTCAATAATCCAACCTTTGCTCCAGTGAGGTCCGATCAAACCTTCCTGGTAGTCAGTAGGCGGCGCCCATTGAGGAGAGGCTTGACGAAGTGTGAAGCCGCTTACGGTCATATAGTTAAGTCCTGGTTTCTCAGGCCAGAAGCAATAAGGACGGACATTAATCTCTACATTTTCCTTACGAGGATCTTTTCCACCAAAATTGGCCCAGATTTTTGTTGTTGTAGAACCAACTTCGGCATACCATTTTAACAGTGAGTCCTTGGGATATTTGGCTTCGGGCCAAACCTCGGGCTTGTGAACGTTTTCAACACTATCGCATTCATACAGAGATTTGCAGTCCAAATATACATCACCGAGATGAACCGGGAAGGGACCGTCAAACACCCAGTCTCCACTGAGCTCCACTTCAAAGGGATTACGAACGGAAAACACGGAATTGGGTACTTCTGTGCTCCAAACATTGTCTCCTTCAGACTTCCAGTCGGTAATCCGTTCAGCTCCTGTAATTACTACTTCCCCGTCTCCGGCAGATCGATATATTATTCTTTGCTCCGCTGTTCCTCCATTAGCCGGGTTAACCCATTCCCTGTATACTCCGGCATGAACAATAACCGTATCACCAGCCAGGGCAAGAGCCGCAGCGTGTGATATTGTACGAAAGGGTTGATCAACTGTTCCTTTTACCTGATCATTCCCATGTATTGATACATGATATTCCATATAAACTCTCCTTCTTCCTACCTTATAAAAGTCGTAGGAATTCATTATAAGGTCATTTATTTAAACCTTTACATATAGTGTCTCGCCGGATCAGAAGGCTATAAATATTATATAAAATATGGATGTTTAATGGCAATCTTGTTATTAAAACATGAATAGCACAATTTTTTGATGATGGTTTGAAAAGCCCATGGCCTATTTATCAAGAAAGGTTGATATCGGTTTCATCTGGCCGTCCTGCGAACTTGCTCTCAGTGCTGCCATATGGACACGTTTGTTGTTCTGCTTGGGACGTCAGATTGTAATCGATACGGCACCATACGGAGACGAGCAGAGTGATAAAGGGCAAGCATCCGGCAATAAGGTAGATCCACTGGATACCGAGGGTATCAGAGATCCATCCCCAGAGTGCCGCGCCTGTTCCGATCCCAATGTCAAGCGCCAGGTAGAACATAGCACTTGCCTGCCCCCTGCGATCGGATGCAACGCTCAGTACAGCGAGGGCATTTAGCTCAGGCATCAACAATCCATTGGCGAATCCGAATACTGCAGCGGCCAATAGTATTGCCCATAGGGTGGGGCTTAGGCTAATGACCATTATAGAGGAGCCCAAGGCAACTAAGCTCCAGCGGATCACTACAACAGTTCCCCATTTCCGAGAAAGATGGCCGACCACTAGGCTGGATGCGGCTAAGGCAGCGGCCTGCACCAAGAAAAAAAAGCCAATGCCAGAGATTCCGGCAGTTCTGGAGTAGGTCGGCAGGAAAACAGTAACAGCGCTCGTCGCGATGGTTATAGGGAGTATGGTGAGCACAGGAGAAATAGCTTTACTTACGATAAACGAGTTCCATACGTAGTATTTAACGGGTCTCGAGGCAGCTATAGGCTCCGACTTTAACCTGTTTCGATGTTCGGCCATTTTGGTGAGACGGCTTCGATCAGAATGAACGGCAAGGCTAACCAACAAGGCAATACAGCTAAGCATGGATGTTACACTGAAGAGCGTCATGTAGGTGGAATGCTCGATAAAATAAAGAGTCATGGAGGGAGCTAGGGCAATGGACAGGGTACCGAACATCCCGTAATAGGCTAGTCCTTGGGCCATGCGCTTCTCTGGCAGAATATCGGTAACCATGGCGCTGGTGGAGGTAGAACTGGCCGAAAATGAGGCTCCGTGAAGGATACGAAGGACAAGCAGGAGCGGAATCACGGTAATGAAACCGTAAGCTAATGTGGAGAGGGCATATAAAAATAATCCCATGATCAGTATGGGTTTTCGACCCCGTTGGTCCAACAGCGCTCCCACGAAGGGACGACAAACCATAGCAGCGATCGTGAAGACAGTCATGGACAACCCCGCCATCGTAATGCTTGCCCCGAGATGCTGAAAATAAAGAGGCATAGATATGGTCTGCACTTGGGTACAGATACGCGTAAGCGTCATAACAACAGTGACTAGTATGAAGTTTGTGGTCCAGAGTGAGGGAGAGGTGGAAACGACGGCTTTATTCTTCATCTTCAACCCCCACGATTAGTAAGTATGTGCTCTGCTATTTCGTTTTAGCAAAGTATTATAAGGGTATCATCTGCTCGTCTTGATTGTCAAACCTGAAAAGAACTCTTACTGGTCAGAATCGTGACAAAGGTTCAACTTCAGCAGCTGATAGGTAAGCTTGTGTGGAATATGGAATATGGAATGTGGAATAGGTTAAAGCTGAGATCTCTGATAAAATAGTAATAAATATGCGTTTAGTCATAATTTATAAGAACAGGGTGAGATCAATGTCCACCATTAAAGAAATAGCCGAGAAAACCAACGTATCTATTGGAACTGTATCCCTGGTATTGAACGGCCGCGGCGATGAGATGAGGATCTCCAAGAAAACGCAGGAAAGAATTATGGAGGCAGCGAAGGGATATGGGTATCTGCCCAATGTGGCTGCACGCCGCCTGCGGCAGTCCGGTAACAAAAATATCCCGGTCATTGCGGCATTTTGGCCGAACGACCTGTCCCCAGATATGCTTGGACGTTTCTTCATGGGGGCACAGGGTTTTATGATGCAGGAGGAGAACGAGTTTGAGATGATGATCCATCCCTATCGGCGTTCCCAGATCCATAAGATGAGGAGCAAGTGCGATGCCGGGCTGTTCAACGGTGTAATCTTGACGGGGATTTCTCAAGAGGATCAAGAATATTTGGAACAACATCCATTAGGCTTGCCTACGGTCATCTTCAACCGGGATAGCAATGTCTATGCCAATGTCCATGTCGATAATTTCGAAATCGGGCGGAAAACCGCCGAGCTGTTTGCGCTCCGTGGACACAGAAGGGTTGGTATTATCATGCCCGACTATATGGAGAAGACCAAGAACAGCCAGCGCCAAACAGGATTCATCGAGTCCTGCGCAAGGTACGGATTAACCCTGCAAGAGGCGCATATTCAGAGTGCTCCCATGACTATGGAGGGAGGCAATAAAGCGGCTTTGCGAATGCTTGAAGGCAAGGGAGAGCCTCCCACGGCTGTCTTCTTTCCCATCAGCCTTATGGCGGTTGCAGCGTTATCGGTTTTTCACGAAGCCGGTATCAAGATTCCGGATCAAATGGAAATTATGACATACGGAGACCACGAGATCGAACAATATACGGTCCCGTCCTTATCGACAATTAAGCTGCCGGTAGAGGAGATGGCTCGTGTGTCCATTAACTTGATCCTGGAGGCTATACGAGGAACGGCAGATAACAAAGCATCCATCGTGTTCGAGACCCCCTTCATCTTTAGGCAATCCTGCGGCGGATATACAAATGAACTGTAGCGAAGTCACTTTAAACAGCAGGTCTCATGAACGAGATTTGCTGTTTTTTGACATGCATAAATGCACTGGCTAAATGTTCGCCATCCTTGCTCACACTCCTCCTGCAAACCTTAGTTCGATCCCAATACTCCATTGGCTTTTCCGTTTTAGCTAATTCATAAACGATATGGCCAATTCCAGCAGCTTGATGTTTAAATTGAAATGAGATAAAATGGTCTTGCTAAAACGTTATTGCAAAATCGAGTGAATGAGCAATTCTCGTAGGGTATCCTTTATTGGAAAGCGAGGTGTCATAAGAGGGTGCATGATAGGACAGGATCTGTTCATTGGTGAACAGGTGCTGATTGTACGGCTCTGCATTCAGAACTGCGAATTTCATTAACGGAGGCGATATGGTTGAAGAAAGGTACATTTCGATTACCGGTTTTGTTTCTGGCTCTTTTTTCCATAGTATTTGCAAGTGTTCTAGGCCCATCGTCAATTGCGGCGACAGCTTCACCCAAGGATAAACCTGGATTTATACAAAATGGCACTACCGTATTGGCGGTTGGGGAAACGTTCACGTTAGAGGTTGCTAACCAACAATCAGGTTCGACATATCAATGGAGCAGCAGTGATCAGTCGGTGGCAACAGTAAATCAGAACGGAGTTGTGAAAGCGCTTGCCGTTGGCACTGCAACCATTACATGTAATATTACTAAGAAAAGTAAGGAGCCAATTACTTTGACTGCCAAAATCAATGTGGTTAAGAAAAATACAAATTTACCGGCCGAGGCTGTAAAAGTCCCGGTAGACAGCAGTGGATTGGACGCTCAAGGAAGAATGGTTGCCTACTTTGGTTCGCCGGTAATGGACGGCACAATCGATAAGGTGTGGAACAAAGCACAGAGAATTACACCAAAATATGTATCAGACAATACCGATACTTCGGCTGTATTTAAAGCATTGTGGGACGATCATGCCCTGTATATCCTTGCCGAAATCAAAGATAAAGACTTGTCCGTTCAGTCGGGAACGCCATACATGCAGGATTCAGTGGAAATATTCCTGGATGAGAACCATGACAAGTCACAGGAATATGGTGTCGATGATTTGCATTTCCGCGTAAACTGCGAAAATATTCAGTCTGTTGACGTAGGAAATGCCGAACGGTTCTACACTTCTACTAAGAAAGTGAAGGATGGATATATTGTGGAGGCAAGAATTGCCCTGCAAAAGAAGCCTGAAAACGGAAAAGTGATCGGAATCGAACTGCAAGTTAACGATGCGAAAGGGTCCGAGCGGGTTGGGACCATAAATGCTTTTGATTCAACAGGCACTGCATGGAATGATACAGCAAAGTTTGGAGATGTCCTGCTCACGGGCAAGAGCAAAAATGATGTCAGCGGACTAAATCCTTATGATCTCTTGAATTTGATCAAGAGTACACAAAAGCTTGATCTCACGCGTTACCAAAATGCAGGTATTCTCACGGATGCCGTTAAAGCGGCAGAAGCTGTGGTTGACGGTAAAAAGGTAACCCAGGACCAAATTGACAAACAATACGCTGCTATAAAGGAAGCGATCAGCAAGCTTGTATTAACCGAGGAAGCGGCCAATGAGAAGGAATTCAAAGCCGTTCCGGACGAATACCGGTTAGAGAGCAGCAGGCCGGGTACAATCGAAAATTTGTCATACACGGCCATTAATCTTAATAATGGGAAAGACGTAAAGAAGCTGAACGTTTATCTTCCATACGGTTACAATGCTTCTGATACAAGCAAGAAATATAATGTGCTGTATCTGATGCATGGCGGCGGCGAAAATGAAAACCTCATTTTTGGCGGCCCCGGCGAAAGTAAAGAGATGAAGAAAATCCTGGATAATATGATCGCTAAAGGTGATATTGAGCCGCTTATCGTAGTGACACCTACCTTTTATGGAGGAAAAAATGAACCGGAGTTCTTCCACGAGGAATTGATGAGAGACATTGTTCCCATGGTGGAAACCAAATATCATACTTATGCAGCATCCGCAAGTACAGAGGATTTAAAAGCATCCCGGGAGCATCGGGCATTCGGCGGGTTCTCCATGGGATCTGTAACAACTTGGTACACGTTCATCAACAGCATTGATTATTTCAAGTATTACATGCCATTGAGCGGGGACAGCTGGATCATGGGTCAGAGAGGCGGTGGGATTATGCCACAGGAAACTGCGGCGTATCTGGCCAATGTCGCCCAACGATCCGGTTACACGGCTAAGGATTACTATCTGTTTTGCGCCACAGGAAGTTTGGATATCGCTTATCCGAATATGAAGCCTCAGATCGATGCAATGAAGCAATTCAAGGAGAACTTCATTTATTCATCGGATATGAATAAGGGGAATTTCTATTTTATCGTCAGCGATGGCGGCACCCATGCATGGAATTGGGTTAATCAATATATTTACGACATATTGCCGGATTTGTTTAAAAAATAGATCTATTCATTGACGCAGCTGACGGTTCACATTTACAAGTTCATCGGGGCACCCATTTGGGTGCCTTTTGATTTCACTCTACATATGTTACGGTGAACCGTATCATAAATGAGGGCAAGTATTTTCTTATTTGGTTTATATTTCTGTACTAAACGGTGCGTTTATTGTGAGATGGTGGATAACATTATACGGTAGTAATGGGGGTGAATTTAATGGATAGTGCAAAGGTAGGGCGATTAATACAAAGTCTTCGAAAAGAAAAAGATATGATTCAACGAAATCTATCCCTTCTTATGAATGTGAGCTCCTGATCCGATGGCAAAATTGAAGCAAACTGCTGCAGCAAGTAATTATGATGACGTATGATCTGTTCGGCTGTTAACTCATCAGAATCGAAGGTGCTAGTACAATCGCTAATGGCCCTTAAAGCTAATGACGACGACTTTATCCTCTATTCTTCCTTCCAAGCTCATAGCAACATGAGCCCATCTTCTTTGCATAAGCATTTTATAAAGGTAACTGCGATTAGCCCGCTACAGTATCAGAAGGCCATCCGTCTGCAGACAGCACGCCGTTTGCTGCTCTCAGAGGGCCTAGAAGCCGCTGATGCGGGTTTTCGTGTTGGCTACGAGAGCCCTTCGCAGTTCAGCCGAGAGTATGCTCGCATGTTTGGACGTGGGGGCTATTTTTGTTATACATTTATACCAATTGTTGTTGTCTAATCCTCTATTTGCTAATATGATAGATTCGTATTATCACAATACGATGAGGGGGATTAGTAGCAATGTTGCAAAAAAGAATGATGAAACGAAGCCTTGCTCTGTTAGTGGCTCTACTGTTAGTATTTTCATCACTTCAGCTCAGCCCGGCCACAGCTCAGGAGGAACAGCAGGAGGTGAGCTATACTGGGGATGGCTATCAGGTAACCTACAAAATTTCTTCCAAATGGGAGGACGCATTTAATGCGGATGTTACCGTCAAGAACACGGGTGAACTTGCGATTGAGAACTGGGCCCTTGGTTTCGCACTTCCCTATGAGATTATGAATATCTGGAACGGCGTCGTGCAGTCCTACGAGAACGGGATTTATGAAATAAAGAACGCAGGAAGCAACCAAGATATTGCTGCAGGCGGCAGCGTGAACTTCGGCTTCACTGCAAAGGCCCAAGGGGAATTAGTGCTGCCAACGGAATTTAATAAGCTGGGTATTAAACAGATTGTAGAAAGCGGGCAGTATGAAGTCAGCTCCGCAGTGACAAGTGACTGGGGAAGTGCCTTTAACGGCGAAATTCGGATAAAGAATATATCGCAGACGGCGATTGAGGATTGGCAGCTTTCTTTTGACTATGAGGCTACACTAGAACGGTTCTGGACGGCTGAAATTACCGGGCACACGGGCAATCATTACGTTATACATAACGCAGGCTACAATGCCAACATTCAACCAGGCGAGACGTTGACGCTCGGTTATACCGGGATTCCGGGTGATGTAGTAAGCGAGCCTGGTAACTACCAGCTGACGCAGATTATGTCCAAGCAAGCAGTACCTGAGCCGGCGGAAGTTTCCGTGCAGCTGGATACAAGCCATTTAGAGCTTCAGACTAGCGGCGATGGTGACTACTACTTCCTCCAGTCGAAGATGGATCAGCTGTCGGGAACGCTTGAAGGGGCGCCGAGTGTCACGGCATTTACCTACCAGACCTCTGACAGTAATAAAAAGATTATTCAACAAGGATCTATCGTTATTCAAGATGTCTGGTCCGTGGAAGGCGTGGGCCTCGGTGTTGGATATAATCTGCTGAAGTTAAAAGCACAATTAAACGATGGATCTGAAGTCGTGAGAGAGTATATCATCGTTAACTTTGATGAAGATAACCTGGGCAATCTGGAGATTGACCGGGATAAGGACAGCGATGGGGACGGGATCAGTGACTATTATGAAGAACATTATGGCCTCTCCAGCACCAGCAAAGATACCGATGATGACGGCTTAAGCGATCTGGATGAGATTGTCATCCTGAAGCTGAACCCGCTGGAACAAGATAGCGATAAGAATGGGATTTCGGATGGCGATGAAGACAACGACAACGATGGATTAACCAACTTGATGGAGATAACCGTGGGAACAAGCCTCATTAACACAGATACAGACACCGATGGTCTTATGGACGGCGAAGAGGCTTATACGTATAAGACAGATCCTCTGAAGCCGGACACGGATGGCGACGGCCTATCGGATGGCTGGGAAGTGAAGATTGGCAGCAATCCGCTTGTGCCCGAGGAGGAGTTTTCAAGAAGGGTTACTGCTGAAGACGTTGATGCCAAGACCGTTCCTAGCGTTAGGGTAGAAGGGATCAGCGCGGAACAGGTGGGGAGCCTGTCTGTAAATGGTGTTGAGGATGGTATTCTCAATGACACAACGATCCCCGGGTATATCGATCACGGATACAATTTCTCAATAGAAGGTACCTTTGACAAGGCGACAATTTCTTTTGAATTGGATGAGAGTGTGTTGACTGGATCGGACTTCGTTCCGCGGATTTACTATTTCGATGAAGATACACAATTGTTTGAAGAGCTGCCGAACCAGAAGGTTGCGGGTAAGGTTATTTCCGCCGAGACCCCGCATTTCTCCAAGTATATTTTGTTAAATAAAACAGAATACGATAAGGTCTGGCAGTATAAGTTCCTATACAGTGAAGAAGAAGAAAAGTATTCCGGCATGGATATTGCCTTCGTCATCGATTCTTCAGGCAGCATGTTGGACAATGATCCGAGCAATACGAGAATCAGCGTAACCAGACAGTTTATCAACAAACTGACGGATAGTGACCTGGGAGCTATTATTGATTTCGACTCTTCCGCTAGGGTATTATCCAGTTTCACTGCCGATAAGGCGGCCTTAAGCAGCGCGGTAGGAAAGATTGACAGTAACGGTGGAACGAGCCTGACGAGCGGAATTTCAAGCGCACTGAACCTGTTCGCCAGCGGCGGCCGAAGCGATGTCCTGAAGTACATTATTATGCTTACAGATGGGGATGGCTCATACGATTCATCTTTGACAAAGCGGGCTGCAGATAATGAAGTTATTATCTATACGGTGGGTTTGGGCAGCAGTGTCTCGACGAGTGTACTGACGGCTATGGCGCAAGGCACCGGGGGAAGCTACTATCATGCAAGCAAGGCGGATCAATTGTATGCGATCTTCGATACGATTGCAGATACCTCGGATCTGTACAAAGATACGGATATGGATGGCATCAGTGATTACTATGAGAAAGAAATGCAGGCAGGCCGCTTGCGCATCGGTACAGGTGGTGCAATGCTGAGGGTAAACTACCTGGATGCAGACAGTGATGGCGATGGACTTAAAGATGGTGAAGAAATCCGTGTTATCAAAGCAGGAGATAAGGTCTACGCGTATCTATATTCAAATCCTAACCTGAAGGACACGGATGGTGATGGTCTGAACGATAACGTTGACAACAGAAAGCTGACTCCCGATATTACAGAAGCATTAATCCATCAGTCTGATTACAGAGAGGGGATACTAAAGTCAGCTTCGCAGGGAGATTCTCCCGTTGCGGATGACCTGACATTCAACGATTATACGTATGATGAACTTGTAGATCTGGGTTGGGCATTCAGTGTAGCCAAAATCACACCCGAATTCATGATCTGGGGCGAAATGGCAGTTCTCTTCAACGTTGGCAAGACCGGAGCAAGTGATGATATGAAATTTGTTCTGAAGGATCTGGTCAATACGTTCAAAAATGGTAACCGTAATAATGTTGGCACATCGGTCTCCAACGGAGACCCGTTTGATACGAATAAATATATCAAGTATCATAACAACGAACTGGACAATGCGGTTATCAGTGATTCCAGTACGCAGGATTATGTAGAGTTGATTCAAAATTTCGTTGTACAGCAGTTGCATAATAATCATGGAAACCTGTCCCTGCTGGAATTCGATCGTTATTCGGATCATAATGTTGTGAAAAGTTACGTAAGTCAGTTTAGTCCAAGCGTATATCCGGTATTTACGGAAAAGAGCAATCTCGCGTTATCCTTGGCGATTCATGCCTTCCAGGGTCATAATATCACGATTAAGGATTTTAAGAATGACGGGGATCGGTTCAGCGGGAAGCTCCAATTCCATTTCTACGATCATTTCGGATTGGACGCGGATGATGAGATCATCTGGGCGGGCTTTATTGACTGGTTCACGCTTCAGCACTACGATCGCTTTAACGGAAAGTACGTGCCGTTCATTACGACAATTGATTATGAGATAAATTTCAGCGGTTCAGTAAAGTAGCACAAAGCGGCTTACTCCAGTAAGTTCAGGCAGGCAGGTGAATTCATGAGCTTCAAAAAACTTTTTATAGGTCTTGCCGTTGTAGTATTGGTTGTGGCGGCAGGATACATCTTTACCGATATGTATTACAAGGCGAAATATGATATTTTCAAGGAGCATCACGAATTGTTTGAAGCTGTAAAAGACGAGGCTGAGCTTATTATGAGCAAGCAGGAGGGCGGAAGTGATACCGATACCGGAGTTACAATACTATATGCCACCGGCGGCAATGCTTCAGTCGATTCCTTCGACGACGTTGTGAGTGCAAGCCTGCAAAGCAAAATCCGGGAGCTTGATGTATTGTCGGAAGGCAAGCTGAGTATTCTGAGGTACAGCAAACACGGTGGAGAGAGTCTGATTCAATTTTTGTTCGACTGGGAAAGCGCTTATGGGGACCCCTACCATATTGTGTATTGCGGGAATCGCGATATACTCGTAAAGGATTATGAAAGTGAGCATATTGAGTACGTACTGGATAAGCTGAAGGATAACTGGTACGGGATTGCGCTAAAATAGACAATCATGAGCAGGTGACTCAACAAGAAGTAATTGATCAAATACGAAGCAAGCTCCGCCCCGGCTGGGGTGGAGCTTGCTTGTGTTAAGCCCAATTAATCCGCTGCAATTTAGGCTGAATTCTACAACGGCTCGCTTTGGCCATTGGCTTTTAAATTGCTATCATAAACCTCTGCTCCACTTAGGCATGATTCACTGATAGATTAGTTATCTTTGTCTTGTTGAGAACGAGTTATTATGGTAAAACTACGTAGGGTTGACTCCATGTTGGAGCTCAACGATAACGTCATCAAAAGGGAGAATTAGTATGGCATCAAAGATAAAGGAAAAGACAACGAAAAAATTAAATTTAGTGTCCCTGGTCTTAATGATTTTCACTTCCGTTTATGGATTCAACAACATCCCAAGATCGTTCTATAAGATGGGGTATGCGGCTATTCCTTGGTACATAATTGCTGCAATAACTTTCTTTATTCCATTTGCAATAATGGTAGCTGAATTTGGTTCCGCCTTCAAAGAGGAGAAGGGAGGAATCCATTCATGGATGGAAAAATCCATCGGTCCAAGATTTGCATTTGTAGGAACGTTCATGTGGTATTTTTCCTATATCACTTGGATGGTTAATGTCGCATCCGGTATGTGGGTTCCTGTATCAAACGCTATATTCGGAGAAGATACGACACAAAACTGGACTTTATTCAACCTTCATGGAACACAGACTCTAGGTATCTTGGGAATGATATGGATTCTTGTAGTAACTTACATATCAACTAAGGGACTGGATAAAATCAGGAAAGTAACTTCTATAGGTGGTACTGCAGTCTTGTTATTGAATGTATTTCTATGGGTGGGTGCAATAGCAGTCCTTATAGGCAACCATGGACATTTGGCACAGCCGATTGAAGGATTACATTCATTTACTCAAACACCCAATCCTAAATACGCGGGAGATGTGATTGCCGCATTTGCATTTGTCGTATATGCTCTATTCGCTTATGGCGGACTTGAAGCAGTAGGTGGGTTGGTGGATGAAACAGAAAATCCAGAAAAAACTTTTCCAAAAGGAATTCTTATAACAGCAGCTATCATTTCTGTAGGATATTCATTAGGAATACTGCTAATTGGCGTATTTACAAACTGGTCAGCTGTAATGGGTATCAAAAATGTTAACCTGGGAAACGCAAGTTATATCGTTATGGCTAATTTAGGTCAATCCATTGGTTCAGCTTTTGGAGCAAGCCAAGAGACAGCTGAAGCTTTAGGTGCTGGCGTCGCAAGATTCGTCGGAATCTCGATGTTCCTAGCATTGTCCGGTGCGTTCTTTACCTTGATGTTTTCGCCTCTAAAGCAATTGATTGAGGGAACGCCGGCAAAGATATGGCCTGGAAAAATCGGTGAAACTAAAAATGGCCTTCCTATTTACGCAATGTGGATTCAAGCTGCCATTGTTTGTGTGATGATCGCACTTATTGCTTTTGGTGGAAGCACAATGGCCGCATTCTTTAACATACTTGTATCGATGACTAATGTTGCTATGACGATCCCCTATGTATTTATAGGACTTGCATTCCCCTATTTCAGAAAAAGAAAGGAAATACAAAAGCCTTTTATCATTCTTAAATCGCAATGGAGCGTTAATTTTTGGGCGTGGACAGTTGTTCTAACCATCGGACTAGCGAATTTCTTTAGTATTATACAGCCAGCTTTAGAAGGGGATCTGCAAACAACCATTTGGAGTGTGGCCGGACCC
>JAILZT010000039.1 GCA_023512345.1 Paenibacillus sp. | reverse complement strand
TGACATAATAAACGCGGCGGTTCCTTGCGCTGTTGCTTGGAAGATCCCAGTGAACAATGTGGTCATTCCTGATATGAACAAGGATAAGAACGTCACATGTAGAATGTAGCTGCCCATTGCAATTAATTGTGGTTCATTTGTAAATAAGCCAATTAAGTGGTCGGAAATTAAATAGACGATGATACCGAACACGACTGCTAACGCCACAATCGTCTTGATTGTAAATCCAATGGTTTTCTTCATACGTAATTTATTTGCTGTAAAAGAGAAGGCAATCAACGGCACGACTCCCTCGCATAAGCCCATCAGAATAAACTCAGGTAATTGCAATAAACGTGATGAAATTCCGTAAGCCGCTACAGCCTGATCCCCATATTCGACAAGAAAATGGTTAAGAATAAGCGACATTGCACCCAAAAAAATACTCATAATAAAGACGGGAACTCCGATTTTGAATACATTACTTAGAATGTCATAGGTAGCCTTGAACCATTTTACGGAGATCGTTAAGAATTGACTCTTATATCCTATATGGTAGGCGTAGAACGCACTCGCAACCAAGTTAGAAATGACCGTAGCAGACGCAACGCCGATCACGTTCCAATGGAACACGAAGATGACTAACGCATCGAGAACAATATTTACAACAACACTGAGAATCATGCCGATCATCGATGTGATTGCTGAACCCTCCGAGCGCACGATATTCTCCAGCGTGAAGAATAATACGACGAATGGAGAACCAATTAGCATAACTGTGACATAGTCCTTCGTGAATCCGAAGGAGTTAGACGTTGCCCCCAGGCCATGAACGATTGGATCAATCAACGGGAGACCCACGGCCATCACGATAAGCCCGAGAGCTAAGCTGCTATAAAAGGCGAATGAAGACACATGCTTTACTTCATCATACTTTTTCTCTCCTAACAAACGGGAGATGAATGTACCACTGCCCATCCCAATCAAGTTGCCAAGCGCCATAATGATTGCGAATAACGGCAAGGTTAGTGCGAGTGCGGTCAACATAGCCGTATTGTGAAGCGTACCAAGGAAATAGGCATTCAAGATGGAGTAGATGACATTCATTGATGTGCCTAGCATCATTGGTACAGCAAAGTGAGCTACGGCTTTTGTGACCGGTGCTTTTTCAAAGTAATAGAGGTTTTCTGTATCCATGTTGGATCACCGCTTTCTTCATGTTTTATCTAACAGTGTTAGATTGAACCTTACAGTGTTAGATGATATCATGTAGCTATGAACCTGTAAAGCATAAACTTACACTGTTAGATAAAAGGGCGGATGAAGATGAAAAAGCAGCAGCCTCAGATTTCGGAGGATAAGATTTTGGAAACCTCGTGGGAGCTTCTTGGAGATGAGGGCATCGAGAAATTCAGCATGAGACGATTGGCCGACAGAATTGGTATTCAGGCTCCCTCTCTGTACTGGTATTTCAAGAGCAAACAGAATCTCTACCAACGTCTGGCCAACCAAGTATCGAAAGTGATTCTGGAGGAGTTCCACTCCGAAGGGGATTGGAAAGAGCAACTGATGGGGCTTGCGGTAACGGTACGGAGCGTCCTCAGCCGATATCCCTGCTCCACTCAGCTCATGATGATGACGCTCCCTCACGAACCGGACATCATCCGGTTTACCAACCGTATGCTGCTCTGCGTGGAATCGACGCCGCTTGTGCAAGAGCAGAAAATGCAAGTGGTTACTACACTAGTGAACTATGTCTTCTACTTCGTGCTAGACGATTATCAGCATGAGCGCAATGTCGCCGCTATCCATAAGGATCAAGAAGCACTTCCGGGTGAAGAGATGATTCGACTTCTGGACTCCATGAGCGAGAAGGATGTGGGACTGTTTCGGAGGATGTTCACGAACGGGCTGTTCGAGCTGATGGGGACAGACAGAGCTTTTGAGTTTGGCCTGAAGCTGATTCTGTTGGGGATTGAGCAGGTGATAATGGATCAGGAGAAGGGGAGCCCTTACACCCAAGGCCACTGATGAGTTTAGCCTTAGTATTCCACCAAGGTGATTGAGCGATATTAATTTAGAAGTGTAAATACTAATATAGCGAGATAGATTTCTTACTGGATAGTTTGATCATTCAGGAAAATGGGATTTTACGCTTTACGGATGAGGCACGCGCATCGGTTTACGCGCGGTTACCATCCTCGGTGGGTATTTGGTATGATCGAAACAAGCGGGCCGACTGGGACTATGCGACGATTTTTTTTGATATGGAGATGGAATGTTGTCATGGCGGGGCTGGCTGGGTAATAGATATGATTAGAACTTTCGAATTTGGCTGAATTTAGAATGGGAGCCAAGGAAACGGAGTGACAGATCATGGCGGTACAGACACTATCAGCTATCAGCCCGGTACAGGCCATTGCAGCTTACGGCGGCACACAAAGCGATGTCAGTTCCATGGAGAAGCAGCGGAACCGGTTGCTGATGGAACTAGATAAGGTGAATGAAGCGCAGGGCGGAGAGCGGCAGACTCCCTATCGCCGGGAGCAGCTGCAGCGGCAAGTTCGACTGCTGGAAGCCCAATTGGTGCAGAAAAGTGGAAGTAGCACCCCGGTCGATTTTGTACCGGCTCCTCCGCTTCAAGATCATACCCCGCTCTGGCGGGCTGAACCAAAGGGAGGCCTCAAGGGCATCGGTCTGACCGATCCCCGGACGGCGACGGTAAACTCAGAGGGCCATTTTAATGCGTTGATTTAGACAAAAAAAGAAGGTGCGAAAAGCGGTGATGAACCGGCTTCTCGCACCTTCTTTTTTAAAGAGGTGGCAGCGTATCATGTATACTGAGGCCGCAGAACTCACAAGGTTAACTGATATGTTCTGTGCCTATTCGGAGAAATAGCGAAGCCTATGGCATAAATCCAATAAACACTTGTTTCTTCCAGGGGAGAATAGATCTATTTTGCTGAAAGACCGCGCGCCGTCAAAAGTTTCCTGGTCTTTTTGATTTGTTTTCTGATACATCCATACCCCATAGTTTAGATGCTTGCCGTTCCCCCAATGCCCATTAGTCTCGCAGACATGAAATGGATTCAACCCCTCTGAATTTTTCATTTTCCCAATGAATGGCCAGCCTAAATGTTAAATTTTAAAATATTATTTATAAATACTTGAGGGTTTAGCTTCCTTGGTGTCGTCAAACCCATAGATGCAGGGTATCAGATGAATCAGGAGGTTATTATGAACTTAACTATTGAAAACGTAAGTAAGAAATACAAGGGTGATTCTTATGGGCTCCGCGACTTATCTCTGCAGATCAATACAGGTGTTTTAGGATTATTAGGACCGAATGGTGCTGGGAAATCAACCTTGATGCGTATCCTGTCAACCATTACTCAACCCACAGCGGGCAAGGTGAGCTGGAATGGACTCGATATATCTAAGGATCCCAATGCAGTTCGAAGCATACTTGGTTATTTACCACAGGATTTTGGCGTATACCCTCATTTAAATGCAGTTGAGTTTCTGGAATATTTAGCAGCGATTCGAGGATTGGATCACAAGATCGCCAAAAAAAGAATTACTGAATTACTTTTTTTGCTCAATCTTCATGAGGTTTGCAAAAAACCGTTGAACAGCTTTTCAGGTGGGATGAAACAACGTGTAGGCATAGCACAAGCTTTATTGAACGACCCCAAGTTATTAATCGTTGACGAGCCGACGGTTGGGCTTGATCCTGAAGAACGTATGCGTTTTCGTAATCTTTTAACGGAATTGTCAGGGGATCGGATTGTAATCTTATCAACGCATATCGTATCCGACGTCGAAGCGACTGCAACAGATATCGCTATTGTCAATAAAGGACGACTCGTGATACAGGCAACTCCGAGCGAGTTGTTGGATACGGCGGTGGGGAAAGTGTGGGAGTGGTTGGTACCGGGTGATACATGGATGGAAGTGCGTAAGCAATTATTAATCAGCAGTACTATTCAGAGCAGTGAAGGGGTACGTATGAAAGTTATTGCCGATATTCAGCCTTCAGCAGACAGCCACCTGATAACACCAACTTTGGAAGACGCTTATCTATATTACATTTCGGCCAATAAGCAGGAGGCAACCGTATGACATCGCTTCGTATTTTATTTCAGATGATGAAAGCTGATTATTTGGAAAGGATCCGAAGCTACAGTTTTATGATTACAGTACTTGTATCCATTTTTATCGTGTATAAATTTATACCCTCCAGTAATGAGAGTTATTTAACCTTATCGCTAAGCAATATACGCGGCATATACAACTCTGATTGGGTCGGCAGTGCAATAGCCATATTAGCATCAATGGTATTAAGTCTTCCGGCGTTTTTTCTGGTGAAAAATGCGATAGAACGGGATGTGCAGACGGGCGTAGGGCAAATTATAGCAACGACTCCGATTACAAAGTGGATGTACACCATCGGTAAAATGTGGAGCAACTTCGTTCTCTTGATGTCTATTGTTGCTGTATTAATGGTATCGGCCCTTGCCATGCAACTGATTAGAGGGGAGAGTTATACGGTTGAATTGCTGAATTTATCGCTTCCATTTTTGTATTCGACCTTGCCAACTATAGCTTTGGTAGCTTCAATTGCAATCTTATTTGAGTCAGTACCTTTGCTTCGTAGTGGATTGGGCAACTTAATTTATTTTGTATTATGGATTTTTTCGCTCAAGTGGTCTATTACAGCCATTCATTCAAGCCAGGATATATTCGGGATCTCTGCGATTCTCGACAGACTTTCAAGTGGGACGAATGCGATGCTTCCTCATAGCAATGGGGGGCATGTCTCTGGGGTGAGCCCACTGCGGGGGGACTTAGTAACCTACGACTGGACTGGTGTACACTGGACTATGCAGATGTTTTTGGAACGATATGTTTGGTTAGCTGTGGCAGTAGGGATTGTAGCAGTGGCTTCCGTCTTCTTTCATCGCTTTGATCTTACACGTACTTCCAAAACAAATAAAAGTGATAAACCTGGAGAATTTAGTAAAGTAGAGCCGTACATTAAGCCTGTGTCTATAAATGACAGTGGAATAAAGTTAACTCCTTATACTGAGGTACAGGGGCAATTCCACTCCATCAGGATATTAGTTATGGAGTTGCGGCTTATGCTCAAAGGGTTGCGATTTTGGTGGTACTTGATCGCATTGTTCATGATTGTATTGGGGTTGTTATTGCCCATGGAGTCTGTATCCAAATTTGTTGCACCCTTTACTTGGGTTTGGCCTATTCTGATTTGGTCGACAATGGGCACGAATGAAGCGTATCACCGGACTCATCAATTAATGTTTACGGCCAAGCATCCTGTTCGGAATCAATTTATTGTACTGTGGCTAGCCGGAATCATTGTTGCTTATTTGACAGGCAGTGGGGCTATGATTCATTTTCTTATCGCAGGTGAATGGGAAAGTCTAATGGCGATAGCAGTAGGCGGATTATTTGTTCCCACGCTGGCACTAGCTTTGGGGGTATGGTCGAGGAATGGTAAACTTTTTCAGGTCATATTTATGTTAATGTGGTATCTGGGTCCTCTGAATAAATTAGAAGTTATGGATTTTATGGGGGCCTCACAGCCCTCTCTTGACCAAAGGATCTATCTGTATTATTTGCTGGCTACGGCTATTTTGCTAGTGCTGGCTATTGTTGGGAGAGTACGGCAAGTGAAAATTGCAACCTATTAGGACCACAGCTTTGAAGTGGTGGTTCACAGCGGAAGTAAACAGAACAACCAAAGCAGGCCAAACAAGCAAATTTACTCGTTGAGTCTTGTTTTGGTTGTTCCTATAAGAGCTTAGATGCCCACATATTATTTTAAGGTCAAAAGTTATTCCACTTCAATCACTTTCACGGTTTCACCTTCAACTAATACAGGCTGATAGTAGGTATTGGTGGGCAAGTCCTTTTTGCCTTGCAAACTCTTAATGATCCAATCCGCTGCGTCGCGTCCCATTTGTTCTTGGGGGTGCGTCAGTGTCGTTAGTTGGATATTTGCGTTTTTGGCGATATATGAATTGTCCTGGCAGATGATCGATATCTCATCCGGTATGGAAATCCCCAGTTTTCTGCAGACATTGACGACTTCCAGGCCTACCTCGTCGTTATAACAGACAAGCGCGGTTAATTCATCCCGATTGTCGTTCAGATAAATTTCCAGGTTAGCGGACAGGTCCGGCTTCGTATCCGTATCGAAAGAAAGTACATGCTCGTGCTGGAAACGCAACTTGGCTTCCCCAAGAGCCTTGATAAATCCCTTCATTCTAAACTTCCCTTGTAAATCATCCATTTTCGCGATAATGCCAATCTGGGTATGTCCTTTGGCAATTAGCTCCCGGGTGGCGAGATAGCTGGACTGCACGTCATCCAGACAGAAGAAAGGAACCTCCAATTCTTCATAATAGGCATTGATCATGGTGAAAGGAACCTCCTGCTCTTTAAAAGACAGGTAGTAAGCGATATTGGGATTGTATACATTACTTCTTGTGGGCTCAATAATCAGTCCATCCACGCCGTAGGAGAGCATCATTTCGAGTGCTTTTTTTTCCTGGGCGATATCATTGTTAGTACTGGCGAGCAGCAAAGAATAGTTATCTTCATTCAATCGGCTCTCAATGCCGCGGATAATGGAGGGGAAGATATAATCTGAGATATAGGTCGTGATGACGCCGATCGTTTTATTCGTGGACTTGGCTCCCGTTCTGGAGCGGTACTGACTGCTGACGTAGGTGCCAGAGCCTCTCTCGCTTCGCAGAAACCCCTCGTTTGATAGCTCTAAAAGGGCTTTTCGAACCGTCTGCCGGCTAACGTTGTAGCTCTCCTGCAAAACAATCTCCGAAGGGATTTTCTCGCCTGCTTTATAGGTTCCAGAGAGGATATTAGTTTTGATATCTTCAATTATGATCTGGTATTTTGGCTTCATGCAATCCACTTCTTTCATCGTTGTTCAAAAAGTTGTACGTACACATTTTAGCATGAATTGCTTGGAATGCAAATGAAATGACCGTTAGTTTAGTTCAGTAAAGTGGGCCCATCGGCTTATGTTAGTATAACTAGTATATTTTATTGACAAATGTACGTACAAAAAATATACTAAACCTGTCGGTTAGTGAAACCGCCTTCTTTTCGGTCGAAACCTTTAGGTTGTCTCATGAAGTGACCGATTGGATCGGAAGCAGCTAGTATAGGAATCGAATTTCTGTGCAAACCGTGAACAGAGAGGGGATAAATGTGATCATGAATCATGTGGACTTGAAAGAAGCGATAACCAAGGGAAACCTTTCGCTGGGTATCGAATTCGGATCTACTCGGATCAAAGCGGTACTGATCGATCAACGTTTCGAGACCATCGCTTCGGGAAGCTATGAGTGGGAAAATCTGTTGAAAGACGGATATTGGACGTACAACCAGGAGGATATTATTACAGGCCTCCAAACCGCTTATCGTGAAATGAAGCAAGAAGTGGAACGGAATTACGGAGTTACCCTCCAGACTGTGAGTTCGATTGGATTTTCGGCTATGATGCATGGCTATATGGCATTCAATAACACGGGTGAGCTGCTGGTGCCGTTTCGGACTTGGCGCAATGCAACTACCGGTGCGGCAGCAAGGGAGCTAACGGACTTGTTCCAATTCAATATCCCTGAGCGCTGGAGTATTGCCCATTTGTACCAAGCGATATTAAACCAAGAGGAGCATTTGCCACAAATTGATTATGTAACGACGTTAGCCGGCTATATCCACTGGCTGATGACCGGCAATAAAGTGATCGGTATCGGCGATGCATCCGGTATCTTCCCTATAGATGAGTCAACCCATAATTACCATCCAACGATGGTCAAGCAATTCGATGAATTAATCGCGTCCAAAGGCTATCCATGGAAGCTTGAGGGTGTTCTTCCCCAGGTGTACGTCTCCGGGAAGCAAGCTGGTGTCCTAACTGCGGCGGGAGCTGCCATTCTGGATCCGGCTGGCGATCTTCAGCCCGGCATTCCGCTGTGTCCTCCGGAAGGCGATGCTGGAACAGGCATGGTTGCTACGAATAGCGTTAGGAAACGTACGGGCAACATCTCCGTGGGAACTTCCGTTTTTGCAATGATTGTATTGGAGAAAGCACTATCCAAGGTTTACCCGGAAATCGATATGGTTACGACGCCGGACGGCAGTCCGGTAGGCATGGTCCATGCCAACAACTGTTCCAGTGATCTCAATGCCTGGATGGGATTGTTCCGTGAATTTTCCGAAGCCATGGGATACGGTGTTGATTCCGGCAAGCTGTTCAGCGTGCTTTTGAATAAGGCACTCGAGGCCGATCCGGATGCTGGCGGTTTACTTAGCTACGGCTATCTCTCGGGCGAGAATATTACGGGAATCGATCAAGGCAGACCCTTGTTCGTTCGTTCACCTGAAAGCAACTTTAATCTGGCTAACTTCATGCGGACGCACTTATTTACGGCTTTTGGAGCATTGAAGCTCGGAATGGATATTCTGACTGAAAACGAGCAGGTGGCCATTGACAGTATCTTGGCTCATGGCGGACTTTTCAAAACCCCTGTCGTTGGACAAAAGGCTTTAGCCGCTGCGCTGAACGTACCGATCTCGGTGATGTCGACAGCCGGTGAAGGCGGGGCATGGGGCATGGCGCTTCTGGCTTCTTACATGACGGGCAAGGATCAGGGAGAGAGCCTGGACAACTTCCTGGAGCAGAAGGTCTTCAAAGATGTCGAAGGACAGGAGATTGCTCCGGATAAAGCGGATGTCGAAGGATTCCAAACATTCATTAAAAGATACCAAGCAGGGCTTGCCATTGAACAGGCAGCGGTAGATCATCTGCTATAGAACAGGAGGGAATAACCTTGTTAGAGCAACTGAAAGAAGAGGTATATCAGGCGAATCTGGATTTGCCGAAGCATGGTCTCGTGAAATTCACTTGGGGCAATGCAAGCGCCGTTGATCGGGAAAGCGGCTTGTTCGTAATCAAACCGAGCGGAGTCAGCTATGAAAAGATGAAGCCGAGCGACATGGTTGTTGTGGATTTCGACGGTAACGTGGTAGAGGGAGAAATGAGACCCTCCTCCGACACCCCGACTCACGCCGTATTGTATAAGCATTATCCGCAAATCGGCGGCATCGTGCATACCCATTCGACCTGGGCAACCATCTGGGCGCAAGCGGGACTGGATGTACCTGTCATGGGAACGACGCACGCAGACACTTTCTATGGCGCCGTCCCTTGCGCAAGGTTCTTGAACCAAGAGGAGATTGACCGCGGGTATGAAGCGGAGACGGGTCATGTGATTATCGAAACGTTCGAGAAGCTTGGAGTGGATGTGTTGGCGATCCCAGCCGTTCTGCTACAGGGTCACGCACCTTTCACTTGGGGGAAAGATGTGAAGTCAGCGGTCGTGAATAGCGTGGTGCTGGAGGAAGTTTGCAAAATGAATTTATATGCGCGGCAATTGAACCATTTTGCCAAAGAACTGCCTCAGGGCATTCTGGATAAGCACTATCTTCGGAAGCACGGGAAAGATGCCTACTACGGTCAGAAATAATAGCCTTAACCATTATTAACTATAGAAAAGAGGATGATTAATTTGTCAATAACAGCAGCTAAACAGTTTTGGTTTGTCGTAGGTTCACAGCATTTGTACGGGGAAGAAGCGCTGGCTGAAGTAAAAGCTCACGCACAGACGATGACGGATGCCTTGAATAACAGTGGTGTACTCCCTTATCCACTAGTCTTGCAAGATCTGGCTGTCACTGCGGATAAAATTACAAGCATTATGAAAGAAGTCAACTATCGCGATGAAGTAGCAGGTGTCATCACATGGATGCATACGTTCTCGCCTGCAAAAATGTGGATTCGCGGTACAAAAATGCTTCAGAAGCCTCTGCTTCACTTGGCAACCCAGTTCAATGAAAGCATTCCTTGGGCAACGATCGACATGGACTTCATGAACCTGAACCAAGCTGCTCACGGTGACCGCGAATATGGATTTATCAATGCCCGTCTGAAGAAACAAAATAAAGTCGTCGTAGGCTACTGGGAGCGCCCGGAAGTGCAGCAGCAGGTGGCGGATTGGATGGACGTAGCCGTTGCTTACAACGAAAGCTTCAATATCAAAGTCGCTCGTTTCGGCGACAATATGCGGAATGTTGGCGTAACGGAAGGCGACAAGGTCGAGGCTCAAATCCAATTCGGATGGACCGTGGACTACTACGGCATCGGCGACCTCGTGCAATATGTAAATGCGGTGACGGAGCAGGAAATCGATGAATTGATGGCCGAGTATGCGAATCTCTATGCATTCGAATACGGCACAAACAGTAAGGAAGCTTGGGAAGCAAGCGTCAGAATTCAAGCGAGCTATGAAATCGCCCTCAAACGTTTCATGGACGAAAAAGGTTATAATGCCTTCACATCGAACTTCGAAGATTTGCATGGCATGAAGCAGCTTCCGGGTCTTGCTGTCCAACGTCTGATGGCGCAAGGTTACGGCTTTGCCGGCGAAGGCGACTGGAAGACAGCAGCGCTCGACCGTTTGATGAAGGTAATGAGCCACAATCAAAACACGGGCTTTATGGAAGATTACACGTACGAGATGGCGATCGGCCAAGAAGCTATCCTACAATCCCATATGCTAGAGGTTGATCCGTCCCTGGCAAGTAACCAGCCGAAAATCATTGTTTCGCCGCTCGGCATTGGTGGTAAAGAAGATCCTGCTCGCCTTGTATTCGATGGCAAAGCCGGTGATGGCGTTGTTGTATCTATGGTGGACTTAGGTACTCATTATAAATTGCTTATCAATGAGGTTACTGCATTTGAGCCGACGGCTCCAGCTCCGAACCTTCCCGTAGCTCGCGTCTTGTGGACTGTGAAACCGAACTTCCAAGACGGAGTGAAGGCTTGGATCGAGAATGGCGGCGGCCACCATACCGTTGTTTCGTTGAACTTGACGACAGACCAAATTGTGACCTACGCTAAGTTGGTTAACTTGGATTACGTCGTAATTAAGTAATATATAAAGAGAACCGTTCTTCGTAAATGGCAAGTTCATTTACCGGGGAACGGTTCTCTTTTTGTTTTTCAGAGAATTTCGCGGGGTTACCTATCATGAGAGGGCTCCTTATACAAAAGGCTGGTCTGCATTTAATAAGTGCAGTTGTTTAACAGTATCAATTTACATATGGGTACTGTTCTTTAGTGAATCCTAAGTAGCTCACACGTGGACTACCGGAGCTCTTGAGCTCTTGATCGTAGTGGTACAAGCCCCCGCATAGCTTAAAAAATGAAACCACTCCATAGTTTGGTATTCTTATTATTGATAAAATCAACCACAGTGATATAATGAGTTTTAACTTGATAGTTAAACTATCAGCCGGGCTAAACTTTTAGAAACAGAGGACATTGACAATGAATTTAAGAGACAAAAGGAAGAATGAGTTAGATCATCAAAAAGAACTGCGCAAAGAAGAGGTGATTCAGGCTGCTATTGAAGTATTCAAAATAAGTGGGATCGAAAATACGAAGATGACTGAAATTGCCGAGAGCGCTGAGGTTGGAGTTGCCTCTATCTATCGCTATTTCAAGACCAAGCCGGAGCTAGTTATTGAAGTAGCCATAAGAGCCTGGGAGAGCATCATTAATACCTTTCTTGAGGGTTTTACCCAACCCCAGTACATATCACTTAACGGGATCCAAAGGATTGAATCATTATTATCAGTTTTCTTGACTCTTTACAAAGAGCACAAGGAGTTCTTGAGACTTATTGAAGAGTTTGATAATTACATTATCAAAGAGAAAATCCCTCCTGATAGATTATCCGTATATGAGAATACAATTTTGAACCTGATGCCTTTCATGGTTGATGCGATAGAAAAAGGTAAAAAAGAAGGAAGTATTAAATCTTCGATTCATAGTGAAGAATTTTATATGACGATAACCCATACGCTGATCAGCTTGTGCCAAAAACTAATTTCAAGAAACACCATACTTAATAGCGATCAGGAAATTGATGGTGAGACACAAGTGAAGATGATCATCAACATGGCAATTCACTATATAAGCAACTGAACTGCCTGACAATTTATAGGTGAATAAATATAAAAGAGGTGTAGCTATGAATAAAAAATCAGTACCCTATTTGATCGGTCTTCCCAATTTAGGTGTAGGACTGTTATGGGCCATGAATATTACATTAATTCCTATGCTGGTGGCTACTTTTAATGTTAGTAATACCAAGGCGGGATTGCTTATTACAATGGGCTCCTTCACCGGGGTTTTTGTTCAGTACATAGCCGGAGTCTTGAGTGACAGATCCAAATTTAAAATGGGTAGACGAAAACCGTTCATTTTGATGGGGACGCTTCTTACAACGATCTCCATGTGCTTTTTACCCTTTGCCCCTAGCTATTGGTCATTATTTGTTATTGCTTTTATATTCTATTTTAGTCTGAATTTCTATCAAGGCCCCTACTATTCTTTGATTCCAGAGACGGTTAAAGAGAATCAACTCGGACTCGCTAACGGATTTTCAAAGGTTGTTAGTGTACTAGGTGGAGCTTTTATCTTTGTTATTGGTCCTAGGCTCTGGGATAACACAAGCTCGTTCAATCAGAATCATAGTCTTCCTTTCTTTGTAAGCGCATTTCTTGGGATATTAACCGTTGTAATCACCTTGTTATTCATTAAAGAGAAACCGGTAAGTACCGAATACAAACGTACGAAGATAGCCTTTGACTTTTATAAATATCCATCAGCCATGAAATTATTTGCAGCTATATTTTTCATTTATCTTGGATATGGAAGTATTACTCCTTACTTTGTGAAATATTGTATCAACCAATTGAACTTAAGTGCAGAAACTGCAAGCTTTTCTCTGCTATTGCTTACGTTAACGGGTGCTATCTTCGCGTACCCCTTAGGCGTTCTTTCAGATAAAATTAAGAGAAAGACGGTCATGCTGGTTGGTGCTATTATTTTTGTGTTTGCCATGTTTGCAGGAATCTTTATTAGTGGGATCTCTGGCTTATATATTGTGATGTCTGTTATAGGAATCGGATTTATTGCGATACAGGTTACCTCGTACGCCATACTTGCCGAAGTGGTTCCACGGGATCGATTAGGAGAATTTATGGGCATTTTCAACTTTTTTGTTTCTATTTCGCAATTTATAGCGGGCCTTCTTATGGGTGTATTGCTGGATTCAGTAGGTTATAAGATTTTCTTCCCGTTAGCAGGATTCTGGATTTTGATTGCAGTATGTATTCTTATAGCCAGTGAAATAGAGAAACAACCTGCAAAGGATAGTATGTAGATTAGGAGTGGAGTTTCCATATGGAAAATATAGATTTGAAGCAGGAATTTTTCTTTTCAGGAAATGAAACAGGATGCCTGCTGATTCATGGATTCACCTCAACACCTGCAGAGGTAAGAGAGCTTGGAGAGAATCTTAACAAAGTGGGGTATACGGTGCTTGGAGTTAGACTTGCTGGGCACGGAACGGTACTTGAGGATATGGAGAAGTTTAAATATACAGATTGGATACAGTCAGCTGAAGATGGATATGCAAGGTTACGGGAGATCTGCTCTACCATACATGTTATTGGTCATTCTATGGGAGGTGTATTGGCTCTTTGTATCGCTGAAAATACGCAGGTGAATAAAGTGGTTGCTCTTGCGCCAGCTTTAGTTACTAAGGACCCGGTAGCAAAGTATGCTGGCATAGCCAAACATTTCATGAGGTATAGTCAGTGGACAGAAGGAGAACGACCAGAAGAAGAATCACAATACTTATTAGGGTATAGTAAGATACCTGTAAGCAGCGTACATGAATTGAACAAATTACAACGCTTCACGAGAAAATCATTACATAAGATAACGCAACCTGTATTGATCATACATGCAATGAAAGATAACGCGATTCATGAACGAGGCATTGATTTAATAGTAAATGGCGTTTCCTCCAATGAACTTAAAAGGCTGCATCTAAAGCATTGCGGACACAATATCACAGTGGAAGAAGAGAAAGGTAAGGTGTTTCAAGCGGTAATTGATTTTTTAGAACCTTGATGTGAAAGGGAATACATAATAGGTCTGATCACCCACCCGGACAATAAAGAGAACCGTTCTTCGTAAATGGCGAATTCATTTACCGGGGAGCGGTTCTCTTTTTGTTTTTCAGGGAATTTCGCAGGGTTACCTGTCATGGGGTGGATCCTTTTACAAAAGGCTGGTCTCCATTTAATCCTACTGTTACATCCATTCTTTATAGTTAACCAATTACTAACGATGGAGAGGAACATGAATTAAATGAGAACCTGGAAAATGGCATTATCTACGCTACTCGTCGCAGGCGCGCTGCTCCCTGCTGCAACAACCGTGAACGCTGCATCTGTCCCAGACTTACAAGGTTATGAGCCGCTGCGCAAGCAGATGGATGAGATCAGCGCATCCATTACTTGGGATAGCGATGATAAGTCCGCAATGGTTAAGCTGAAGAATGGCCTCGTGGGTACCTTTACAGCAGGTGAGAAGGAGTACCGTCTGGCAGGCAAAGCAGGTGAACTGACATTAGAGGTCATGATCATCGATGGCAAAATGTACATTCCTTCCAAGCTGCTGCAGTCGATACTGGCAGAGAATGCAAGGTTCACGAATCCGGCGGATGTTATCATTCCTTATTCGGTAACCGCTAAGGCGGAGACAGCGGCTGTGGAAGATGGTGAGGATGCAGCCGATGACCCGGCCATCTGGCTCGATCCCAAGAACGCAGCCCATTCCAAGATTATTGCAACCAATAAAGGCGGGGGCATCCTTGTCTACGATCTGAACGGCAAAGAGCTGCAGAACTATAAGATAGGCAAAATGAACAATATTGATGTACGGTATGACTTCCAGCTGGGTAATCAGAAAGTTGATATTGTTGGTGCCACGAACCGTTCGACGAACACGATTGATATCTTTGCCATGGATGGCGGAACCGGCAAGCTGGCAGACCTTGCGGCAGAACCGATCAAGGCCAAAATGGAGGAAGTGTACGGCTTCAGCCTGTACCACAGCCTGACAACGGACAGGTTCTATGCGCTGGTGCTGGGTAAGGAAGGCGAGTTTGAGCAGTATGAGCTGAAGGATAACGGGAATGGCAAAATAGCAGGCAAGCTTGTACGTGAATTTAAGCTGGCCACGCAATCTGAAGGCCTGGTCGCGGATGATGAGTATGGCATGATGTACATTGCGGAAGAAGATTACGCGATCTACAAATACGATGCTGAAGCAGACGGCGGTATCAAACCACTGTCTACAGTGGATATTGCGGACGGGCGCCGGCTGCAGGATGATATTGAGGGTCTGACGATCTATTACGGTGCGGACGGCCATGGTTACCTGATCGCATCCAGCCAAGGCAGTGACAGTTATGCTGTATATGACCGCGAAGGTAAGAATACCTTCATAACGAGCTTCAAAATCACAGACAGCCCCTTGACCGACGGAACCTCGGTAACCGATGGGATTGATGTGCTCGGATTTGGGCTAGGCGAACAATACCCTAATGGCTTGTTCATCGCACAGGATGATTCCAACATGAACAATGGCAAGAGGCTTAACCAGAATTTCAAAATGGTAGCCTGGGAACAAATCGCCAAGGGTGCAAAAACCACACTCATGCAGGATAACAAGGTTGATCCGCGCAAGCTTCAGCACCGCAGTACGAAGTAAATCGTTCGTGGTATCCAGTGAATCAGCTAATCAACCGACAAAAAAGGAGCACCACAGTAAATGGGTGCTCCTCAATAGTTTGGATAAGTTCTTTTAATGTATCCCTTTCATATACCCCTGAATTTTCGGGGCGAACGAGTAGAGAAGAATACTGAGAAGGATTGCCGCTCCTCCAATGACACCAAAGTATACCATCTCGGTAGCAGGTGAATAAAATCTAACAATCTGTGCATTGATCGCTTGAGCAGCCGCATTGGACAAGAACCATAAGCTCATGGTCTGGGCTGAGAAGGCGGAGGGTGCTAATTTTGTCGTAGCCGATAGTCCTACAGGAGACAAGCATAATTCCCCCAGCACAACGATGAAATAGCTAAGAACGAGCCATAAGGGATTAACCAGGGAATCTTCACCGCCAAAGTACGCCGGCAATAGAATCACAAGGAACGATAATCCGGCAAACAGTAGACCCAAGGCGAATTTCTTCGGTATCGAGGGCTGCCGTTTTCCAAGCTTCACCCATAACCAGGCAAACAGGGGAGCTAAAGTGATAACAAACAAAGGATTTAAAGACTGAAACCAGGCTGGCGAAATATGAAGCCCGGCAAAATTGAGTTGCGTACGTTTATCTGCATAACTGGCAAGGATGGTTGATCCTTGTTCCTGAATAGCCCAGAACATAATCGCTGCAATAAACAGCGGAATATAGGCAATGAGTCTTGAACGTTCAACACTTGTTGTTCGAGGACTGCGGAACATGACTATAAAATATAGGGTTGGAATCAAAATCCCCAGAATACCTACGATTACTATAAAGGATTCAAACGTTAACAGACCTAACGGAATCGAAACAGCAATGATAACAGCGAGAAGCACTGCGCCGGTACCGAATAAAAGAGACATTTTTTTTCGTTCCGCAGGCGATAACGGAGTTGCTACTACAGTGCCTGCAAGGCCGAGATTTTTTTTCTTAGTATAGACAAAAATGATTAATCCCAGGAACATACCGACGGCTGCAATGCTGAAGCCCAGGTGGAAATTATAATCCATACCGATCTTTCCAATAATGAGTGGTGCGATGAATGCCCCCAGGTTAATGCCCATGTAGAAAATACTGAATCCTGCATCCCGTCGCTCATCCTGTTCACTGTAAAGTTCACCTACAATACTGGATACATTAGGCTTCAGCAAGCCTGTACCTAGCACGATCAGAACCATAGAAATAAAAAATAATGAAATACTTCCCGGGATGGCCAAGGTGATATGCCCCAGCATGATCAATATGCCGCCGTAGAATACAGCTTTTGACGCTCCGAATATCCGATCCGCTAACCAACCACC
>JAILZT010000004.1 GCA_023512345.1 Paenibacillus sp. | reverse complement strand
CCGTCGGTGTTGGTGTTACCTCTGTTGTTGCCGTCGGTGTTGGTGTTACCTCTGTTGTTGCCGTCGGTGTTGGTGTTACCTCTGTTGTTGCCGTCGGTGTTGGTGTTGGTGTTGGTGTTGTACATTTTACGATTTGTACCATGTTACTCCAAAGCTCGCCTGTTCCTGGATGGCCGGAAATTTGATAAGCCTTGAACATGTAATTCCCTGCAATGTTGTTAGGATTGTATGACAACGTTTGTGTTACACCTGAATTAAGTGGACCAACCGAACCGGTTGCAATAATGGTTCCATCTTTCGGGTTACCGGTTAAAGCATAATACAATTCCCAAGTCACTTCTCCAACCATATTACCTGATCCATGGTTTTGCACATCTGCTGTAACAATAGAACATTCTCCATTAGAAATGGTAAATACAAGTGAGGATTTATCCCAGCTGTCACCCTTATCCGTACCCCCTGCAAAAACGGGCGACCCTATACTCATAACTATTAAACACGCTAGTAAGACACTAAAAATCCTCATGTTATTATCTCCTCTCAGATACACTGCTTCTAAGAGGGCCGGTTACACTACCAGCTCCGTATAACCCAAAGTGTCCAAGTTAAGGATTATACATCATCGCTTCCCTTCAGTTCTTTCACTACACAACTTCCGAGCATCAGACCTCCTTTAGTAAAGAAACGTCTCTTTTAGTAATTTTCTACATTAAAACTCTTTTTTCGACATTTCGACAACAGCATTGATGGGATAAAACTTTTGTTACCCCCTTTCAAGCGAGGTTTGCCTACATGACAAAAGTCATATCCGAATTTATTTTATGAGCGATATTACCTATTCTTATTGTAAATTTATCGCTCTTTATCTATATCGTCAATATATTTATTTTTAATTAATTTTGTCGCAAAATTATGACTCTATTTTTAAATCCCCACGCAGGAATTAGTACTTCATACGTCAAATAACCTTGATATGACAGGCATTTTCTAATATTTAGATTAACTATATTGCAATAAATGAAAGTCCTTTCTCTTATTGCTATCATTACCATATATCCCATTTTCGCAACATTCCCATCCCAAATCCCCTATAATTTAATAAATTATCATGTTTCCAATCCACAATGTTTTTTCATACGAAAAGCGCAATGTTGCTCTTTTGTCCACAAATTCATACTTCCCGAACGTTTATAAACTACATTCTACGTTTCCTTAAAATTCGACATATTTCGAGCCGTGGACTCGAGTTATAGTGAACGTACAAAGAAACCTCTCCTAAAGGATGGTTGGTCTTACTTCCATCTACTAAGGAGAGGTTTCTTTCGGTTTTTTTAGAGAAGATATTAAATTGGGATTTTTACGTCATTTATAAATTTCTATTATGTTTGTAGTAGTAACACGTACACGCTCGAATTCTTCACGCCCAATCCGCAAGCCACCTTTACGGTAGCGATTCGTTGTGGCCTCCGAAGTCACCTCTTCACCATTTATAACAACTCGCGCTTCATTACTGTTCAGATAATAGATAAATTGGACCGAAGCCCCTGCATATTCAAAATTAAATCGTAGCCCATCCAATGCTTGCGGTAATACTGCGTCCACAATCAAATCCCCCGCTTCTTGGCGAATGCCCAGCGCATTGGTAATCAATTGATTCATATAAATGCCTGGACCGCTGGAGTAAATTTTCCAACCCCCTTTTACCGGCACCGATCCGCTTCGCAATTCATCAAATCTCTCCTGCGCTTCGTACCGAGTGTTGAACTTACCATCGGAGCTGCTAAAGTATGCATTGCTCTGCCGCAATTCCGCATTAGGAACAACATCTTGAATGCCAATAGGGTTAATCTGCGCAAGCCCGCTCCACACTTCTTCTCCTTTACCCAGCTTCGCCATGGCTTCGACATAACGAATATGGGCATGTACATATTGAAGTCCAATCTCACGTCCGAAATTTGCGGCTTGCTCCGCGCGCTTGAAGTGTGTACTTACACCCCCTGCATACTCAGCAGGACGATTCATCAACCGTACACCGTCAGGGCATAACAATTCATCACGAATAATTTCAAAATGTGCTGCCGCTTGTTCAGGTGTTAACAGTTCACTAATCATGCTGCGCGTCATAGGCAACAGACGATAGTGGATCCCCGTCTCGGCATCACTAGGATGAAGCATTAATTTCACCTGTTCTGGATTCTCCATATACAGAAAACCCGGTATAACTTCGGCCTGAAGCATATAGTGGTTAAAATCTGAGCGGATCCCATCTGTTACACTTCGCAAGTAAGCGGCTGCGAGAGGATCAACAACTTCCATCACTTGCGAGAATTGGTTAAAGCTCTGATAGGTTAACGCTACTGTCCAACTGCTGACCATGTACTGCTTCAACTGAGCATTAGCAGGCTGCAGGGTATCATCCCAATCCCCATCTCCATAGGAAGAGAGAGAAGTACCCTCTAAAAAATGATCCTTAATATACTCTATTTCCTTTAAAGCATGATCTAATAGGGTTGCCTTACGCACAGTGAATTCAAAGCCATGTTTGCTTGTATAAGGAACTTCTTCTTCCAATATGCTGTAATCCCGGGTAACGTTCAAGTAATCACCAAGTACCTTCAGCGGCCAGACAATAATATCCCCATGACTCTCTTCCTGCTGAATCTTCGTATAGTTGTCGAACATAAACCACTGCGGCCAGTTGCCGTCCTCTTCATATTGATGTGAAAATATAGTCAACAATATGGCCCGTACCTGATCATACTTATGAGTTGCCATGAAATACTCGACAGGCCCCTGACAGACATCACGTGTTCCCCATGCGGCCCCACCGTATTGCTCCAATCCATGCGGCACTGAATAGTGAACAAGCATATTGTGGGTATACCACCAGGCTAAGCTATTTACCTTAAACAACGCTGCAATTTCTCCATTCCCTGCAGTCAGATGGAAACCATTCATTACACTCCTTAAAAAATCACGATAATGCTCTATTTCTACATCAGCTAGTCTTTCCATCATAGGCAAATCTCCGCCATGCAGCAGTCCTTGGAATGTCATCGTCCAATCACTGGTTGCCGCAAGCTCCACTACAAGTAACGAAGCATCTCCCGATGCAGTAGGACCCACAAGCTCCCGCTCATCGGAAAGTGTCATTCTTGTTCCAGTAACATGCAGCCTATATTCCAGTTCCGGATAAACACTTGCACTTAATGCTGCAGCGTCCGCATGAAAAGAGATATAATCGCTATGAAGTTTTACTTTATAAGGAAGCTCGTATTCATTAACGTTCATCGTGATCTGATTAGTTACAAGGTAACGATAAGTTCTACCCTGTTCGGAGTGTACATTCAATCGTACTTCTGGTGTATCTACGGTTGTAAAGTTGGTGATAATCAGAAGATCATCCATGGTTTTATAGTACCAACGTACATAGTTGAAGCCCATTTCGAACAATGAAGGCATCGTTAATAACCGATACTCCCCACCCATCTCCACATAGATCCGCTGCCCAGAGGTTTTAGGTACATTCAGCGCGTTTCTCGCATTGGTTGTCATTTTATTAAAGTTAGTATTCCCTACCACTAGCTGCGAGTTAAAGATACCGTACATATAAGAAGTAGTCGTGATGACGGGGTTCTTCAAGCTCACATTATCGCCGCTCATTAGAATATGTCCATGAGGTCGCTCTACTCTCAGTTCTTTTTCCTTTAGAACCACATGCTCATATTGATCCGTGAAAAAAGATAACAACGTTCCCCCAACCACTTCCTCTTGTTGACGATTAGGGAATAACCGGTAAATTTCTTCTGTCGTTAAACTTTGGGAATACAAGGGCGCACCTATGGAAGGCAATTTAGTCACCTGTTCCATAAGCTCCCCTCCCTCGATGTCATGAACTTGAGTAGACTCGTAGCACTGCAGCACTTCTGTTCCATACTCCAGTGTGGATATCGCAGCGGGATGATCTTTTTTGAATAATCCGTAGAATACGAATTTGGCTTCTCCCTCTAGTTGAACACGTTCGGATTGCAGCGCTGTATAAGCGAATTCGTATTGATAGACTTCATTAGCTAATGAATCTTGGGTTAAACAAACAGGCTTATTAGTTTCTTTATAGGACAAGCCATAAAATTGATAACCATCTGTAGAATATGAGGTAGCTCTTGTTAAAGATCCCTGCTGGACGTATGGAAAAGCTCCACCCTGCGGTTGATTTTGCCGGGAACACACAACGTACCCCTTACTCTCGTCTTCAAAAACGGTATGATCGATATATTGGGATAAATAAGCCTCGTTGCTGCGAACAGCTCCTGCGTCAGCGATCCCGATATCTTGCCCGTAAATCAAATCTATTAGTTTATGTTCTCCGTTGACCTTAACCTCCCAGAACCATATCCCCTGTTCTGTTAGTGTGAAAACCACCTGATAACGAAGCCCGGCTGCGATGCCTTCAAATACTAAATGGTGATCTAACTTACGAACACGGCTTTGGGAGTGAACTCCAAGTAAAGGATAGGCATGAATGCCTTCTTCATCATGAACTCTCAGATATATATTATTGAACGATCCGTCTATGGAATTGGACAACCATTGGTTAATCATTGTTGTCCCATAGGTGGCCTGAAATAAATCACCGCTAGGCAAAAATTTAAACGTTAAACTCCCTGCTGACAATGAAATCAAGTCGTCGTTCTTTATGATCATTCGTATCCACTCCTGTCTCTCTCTGTCGACCATTTGGTCTTCAGCATTCACTTTTTACCCCGATAGGGGCAGCCAATCTATAACATCCTTAATCTTTGGGTCCCAATATTCCCAATTGTGCTCACCCTGTCCATCCTGGTACGTCACTTCTATTCCTGAATTCAGCGCCTGCTTTCTAAAGGTTTGGTTATCTGCATACAGAAAATCCTCGGTTCCGCAGCATTGAAATAACAAGGGGATGTTCCCGTCATATTCCTTCAACTTCTCCAGTAAATAAAACAGGTCATTAGAGCTCCCCTTTATCTCAGACACCTCACCAAAAATAGCTATAATTTCACTAGGCTGAAAGTTGTTAGGACCACTCATACGGCTGACAATATCCAATCCTCCAGATAGACTTGCGGCTGCCGAGTAACGTTCGGGAAAAGTAAGACCTAACTTGAAAGCACCATAACCCCCCATGGATAATCCCGCCACAAAGGTGTCTTCCCTGCGGTCCGAAATAGGGAATAGAGCACGTACTACTGTCGGTAATTCATCACTTAAAAAGGTAAAGTAGGAGGACCCATATTTCATATCTGTATAATAACTTCGCCCTGCACTTGGCATGACGACGACGATCCCTTTCTCCTCAGCATAACGCTCTATGAAAGAATGCCTCATCCAATCGGTATGATCCGCGCTTAGTCCATGGAGCAGATACAAGACTGGCAGTTTGCCAGTACCACTGACCTGAATAGCTGAATATTGGGGAATAAAGACATTGATGCTTGTGGACAAACTTAAGGTTTCTGAATAAAACTGACATTGGATAAAAGCCAAATCTTCTACCTCCAAATATGTTGTAAAAGCGGCTCTTTCTCGAAATAGCCTATTCGGCCCAGCGGACCGGCCTTTCGGCCAATTAGAGGGAAAAGTGCCCGCTAATATCGACTGAAACGCCTTTATTTTGAGATTAAAGGAAAAATATCCCTCTAAATCTTGCCCTTCCCCCTCTAAAGGGCCCTATCCCCAAAATTAGCGGGCGAAATTCCCTCTAATAGCCCAAAATAGGGTGTCGGGTGCAAGAATAGAGGGACGAATTCCCTCTATTGGGTGTGAAAGGCGAAAACTGAATTAAATTTTTTACAAAACCTCACTCTTTCACAGCGCCGACGACAATCCCGGTTACAAAATAACGCTGCAAGAAAGGATAGACCATCAGGATCGGCAAGGCACTGATAAAGATCTGCGAGGCCCGAATGGTACGCTGAGATAAATTAGCAACGGCTGACGGGTCCAACTTCGACATATCTGCCTGAACGATAATCGTCTGCATAAAAGTGGCCAACGGAAGCTTATCGGAATCTCGAATATAGATAATACCGTCGAAATACGCATTCCAATGCCCCACCATAATGAATAAAGAAACAGTGGCGATGACTGGCAGAGATATCGGCAAATAGACACTGAAAAAGGTTCGAAACTGACCTGCTCCGTCAATAAAGGCGGCTTCCTCAAGATCTTTTGGCACAGTACGAAAGAAATTTAGCAACAGAATGACGTTGAAGACGGTAACCAAGCCGGGCAGAATCAATGCCATCAAAGAATTCATCAGCCCTAGCTTCAAAATAAGGATGTATCCGGGGATTAGTCCACCGTTAAACAGCATGGTGATCACAAAATACCAAAGATAGATATTGCGGGCTCTAAAGACACGTGTTTCTTTGGAGAGCGCATAAGCAGCAATGGTGTTAACAATTAAAGCAAGTCCCGTTCCGAGAACTGTTCTCTGCACCGATACCCATAGGGATGTCAGGAAATTGGCATTATTAAACGTCTTTGTATACGCCTCAAGGGTAAATTCTATGGGCCAAAAGGTAACTAATCCCGCATTGGCGGGAGCGGATGAACTAAGCGACACCATCAGTAAGTGGTACAAAGGAAGCAAGCAAATAATAGAAATAACAGTCAAAAAAACATTGTTAAACATGCTAAATATTCGATAAGAGAGTGTTTTGTGGTACATAAGTTGTCATCCTTTCTCTTCTAGAAGATTCTGTACCCAGCAAATTTATAGGCGAGTCTGTAAGAAATAACAATTAGAACTAAACTGATCACTGATTTAAATAGATTGACTGCGGTCGCAAAGCTGAACTGACCACTTAGTAGACCTTCTCTGTAGACGAAAGTATCAATGATATCACCTTGTTGGTAAATCAGTGGGCTGTACAGGTTAAACACCTGATCAAAGTTAGCATTCATTACATTGCCCAATGCCAAAGTTGCAACAACGATAGTGATTGGGATTATAGAAGGAATGGTTATATACATCGTTTGCTTCCAGCGCCCCGCCCCATCGACCTCGGCAGCTTCATAGAGTGATGGATTAATTCCGGATAACGCGGCTAGAAAGATGATCGTATTGAATCCAAATTCCTTCCACACATCACTGAAAATGACCGTAAACCGGAACCAATTACCGTCACCCAGAAAGAAAATCGGCTTGATGCCAAACATACTCGATAGGAACTGGTTGATCAGCCCGGTCTGGGCAAGAATATCAATCAAAATTCCGGAGAGGGTAACCCAGGATAAAAAGTGAGGCAGATATATAAGCGTCTGGATGCTTCTTTTAAGAGTCATCTTCCTGACCTCATTCAGTAATAAAGCGAAGGAAAATGGAATGATCAAGTTCATCACCATCTTGGAGCAAGCAAAGAACAGTGTGTTCCAAGTAATTTGTAAGAAATAATCGTTTTCCCACATGTATCGAAAATGCTTCAGTCCAACCCAAGGAGAATCCGCTATTCCTAGTGCAGGCTTATAATCCTGAAACGCCATAATGACACCCGACATGGGAATATACGAAAAAATAAAAACCATAATAGCGGCTGGCAGCACCATAAAATGAAGCATCCATGGTTGCTTATAGCCTTTTTTTCTCTTTATGCGCGGCGTTTTCCCGTGGTTCACCTGCTGTGCAACATTAGCTTCCATAGCTCTCTCCCGTTCTCAAAAAATAATTTTGTGTGTAATGAGAATCTCTGCTATAAATAGTATCAAGCATTTCTGAGGTTTGACTATATAACATTGTTAGGGTTGAATAGGGTTTTATTAGGGGCACTGTCTGGGGGAGAGAATGATGAATTTCAGGAGTAGGTTTACATTCGGCAAAGGGTTGGCATGGTCAAGGTTTAGTCTATTTTCGAAAATGAACAGCTTAATTATAGTGTTATTTATCCCAATTATTATTTTGTATACGTATTCTAATAACGTCACCTACAAAGTCGTAAGTAAGGAACTGTTGACATCCAGTACCAAGCAGCTTACCTTCTTATCCAGTCAAATGGATTCACGAATCCAGCAAATGATGGATTTCAGCCTTACCTTTTCAAAGGATCCGAATGTCAGGAAATTCAATGGGTTGAATCTTTGGGAAGATCGGTATGACCGGATGCAGACCCGATATGTCATTCAGGAAAAAATGGTGCAGCAATCCGGGCTGACGGATATATGGCCCACCCAATACGCAGTACACTCCGAGCAAAACAAGGATGTCATTTCCAATTACAGCAAATCAACAGGCTATGATGAGGATTATTTAAAACGAAATATGAGCGGGAAATGGACTTACGGAGATGGTGGAACAGAGTCTCATGATGAATTAAAGGCCTTTTATTGGTTCTACACCGATTCTTTAGCTCAGCCTGGGATGTGGACCGGCAGCAATCTAGTGATTGAAGCCAGCTTCAGCTACGAGAACATTCAGAATATGTTAGATTCCTACAAAGCAGGAGGGCAAGGAGATCCTTTCTTTTATCATAAAGGAGATACTCCGATCCTAAATCGCAGCGTGGACAAGCAGTTATCTTCCGAATTTGTTCGATACTTGGATGAGCATCCACCGGAAAATACAACACAGAATGTGGTTAAACTTGGGGGCAAAAGTTATTTAGTCAGCTCCGTCAAATCTACCCTTTTGGATTGGCATTTGGTTGACGTTGTTCCACTCGATCAGATCCTGGAACCGATTTCTTTCAGCCGTAATTTATTCTATTTATCCATGTTTCTGCTGTTTGTCGTGGGGATTTCTTCATCCATTCTGCTATATAGAAATGTTCAACGCCCCATCAAAAAGCTGATTAATGGCTTACGGCGCGTGCAGCGGGGAGATTATTCGGTCAGGCTCCATACGAAGGATCACAATGAATTTTCATTTCTGTTCTATCGGTTCAATGACATGTCACACCAAATTCAAGACCTGATCGAAAATGTGTTCAATGAAAAAATCCGCGCGCGGGAAGCTACTCTGAAGCAGCTGCAAGCTCAAATTAATCCCCATTTTCTCTACAACTGCCTTGGTTATATTATCAATATGGCCCAGATGAAGGATGAGGAAGCTGTTGTGTCTATGGCTTATAACTTAAGTGCTTATTACCGCTATACTACCCGGATGGAAAAGGAAACGGCTAGCCTGGATGAAGAAATTCGTCTGCTCATCAACTACTTGGATATTCAAAAGCTGCGGAATGGCAGAATTGAGTATCATATCGATATTTCCGAGGAAATGAAGACTCAGTACGTACCCCGACTAATACTGCAGCCTATTGTCGAGAACTCTGTTATTCATGGGGTTGGGAAGTCTTATACCTCGGGAGAAATCAGGATCAGCGGTGAAATAGTAGATGGATTCTGCAGAATATACATTGATGACGACGGGCAGGGGTTGAATCCTGAACAGGAAGCTGCGTTAAATCGTAAAATGCTGGAACCGTTACAGGAAGAAATGGGCTGCGGGCTCTGGAATACAAATCAGCGGATCATTCACCAATTCGGAAATCATTCTTATTTAAATTTCAAGAAGTCCCCCCTTGGAGGGCTCCGGACTGAGGTCGTCTGGGAGATGCCTACTGGACAACATGACTCATATAATTAACCAACAAGGAGACAACCAACATGCAAATGATCATAGTTGACGATGAAGCTCATTGGGTAGACAACCTATCCATGAATAAACCTTGGCACACCCTTGGAATCGAGTACGTTCACAAAGCTTATTCCGCAACCGAAGCGTTGCAAATTATCGATACGCATCCCATTGATATTGTCATATCTGATGTTCAAATGCCTGAAATGACAGGCTTAGAGCTAATAGAACGGATTCGGGTACGTGATAAAAAAATCAAGTGCATTATTTTATCCGGTCATTCTGAATTTGAGTTTGCCAAAAAAGCCGTCCAGCATAAAGCTGTGGACTACCTGCTAAAGCCTCCTACAGATCAAGAATTATTTGGTGCTGTCAAAACAGCAATAGACCAGTTGAATACCGAATGGGAACTCATCAGTTCACTGGAACGCACCCAATATACCCTTCGGGAGAACCTCCCTCTTCTACGCGGTCAGTTGCTCCTTGACGCCCTTCAAGGGCAGCGGCATTCAGCCGATGAGTGGGAACGTAAATTAGGCAATTATGAATTGCCGTTTAACTACGGAGAATGTGCGTTGATGCTTATCCGGTTGGAGGAAGAGTTCGGACAATATAAGAACAACGGACAACCGTTGATAGAATATGCAATCATCAACATGGCCGAGGAGATTCTGGGCGAGTTCATGGAGGTCTGGGGCGTTAAGGAGGAGCATGGTTATCTCGTGTTTTTGCTTCAGCTTAAAGCGCAAGGAACGGATATTGGACAAGAGACCATTCTAGAGAAGCTCTCTTCTCAGCTTCAGTATAAGGTCAAACAGTTCCTTAAAGGGTCGATCTCCATTGTAATTACGGAGTGGTTCCGATTTCCCGAACAGCTGCCAGACCGTTTCCGTCAGGCTTCCGCCTATTTCCGGCAGATTGTAGGTGACGAACGTGAATTTGTCATGCGCGTTCATGAATTAGAGGTTCCCACTGCACTGGGTCCCTTGGACGCACTCTATTCCCCTCCCTCATTCGTTAATCTTTTGGAAGCCGGGCACTGGGATGAGGCGGAAGCCAAACTAATGACAGTCTTCAATGAGTTGGATGAACAATGGCCAGAATCCTGGGAGCACTGTATGGAAGCCGGGTTCTTAATATCTGCTTCTTACACGCATCTGGCCCATACCAATGGTCATACTTTGAGTAAGTTGCTAGGGACAGATATGGAGCCGTTGCAGAATGGCGAGGCCTTTGCTACCATCAGCAAGCTCCGTAAATGGTCGATTGGCGCACTCGGTAAACTGAAAGAGGGTACCTCCAATGAGGTAAAAGACATACGTTCTGTGTACGTGAAGAAGATTCAGGAATTTACGGATAGAAACTTACATCTTGATGTTTCTTTGCGTGTACTGGCTGACCATGTCAATCTGCATCCGACCCACTTATCCAAAATATATAAGATCGAAACTGGGGAAGGGATCAGCGAATATATCTCCCGCCTGCGCATGGAAAGAGCCTGTCACAAGCTGAAAACCACAGCCAAAAAGGTGTATGAAATCGGCATGGAAATTGGGTATATGGACCCTGCTTATTTTATAAAAGTCTTCAAGCGACAGTTCGGAGTTACTCCGCAGGAATATCGGGACAGCAATAAATAGCATGATAGAGTCCTATCAAAACTAACAAACTCATATAGATGCTCACCCCCAAAAGTTGATAAAGTTACAGATGTAAAGATCATACACAGTAGGGGGAATTGAAAAATGGTCAAGATTAAAAAGTTAACATTGTTCCTCGTCATCACGGCACTCATCACGCTCACAGCCTGCAGCGGAACAACAAACGAGAATGCACCTAAAGACAATGCCGCTACAAATGGCGCAACTGCTTCCGAAGCCGAAACGGCCTTCGCCAACGGTAAATATGATCCTCCGATTGAGATTAGTGCTGTACTCATGCCGAAGAAATACGTTCAAGGTGACACCAAGGAAAATAACGTTCACGATCGCTGGATGTTGGATACTCTAGGCATCAAGCATAAAGATACTTGGTATCCGGCCAATGATGATCAATATAGACAAAAGCTTCAGCTTGCTATAGCTTCCGGCGAGAAGCTGCCTGATTTCGTATCCGTACCCACCAATCCGGTATTAACTAATCAATTGATTGATTCCGGACAATTCATTGCCATTGACGAACTCTTTGATAAATACGCCAACCAAATTCTGAAGGATCACTCTGCTCAACACCCTGAGTTATGGTACCCTTTCACAAGAGATGGCAAGAAATACAATATGCCGATCATGGAATACACCGACAATGACGATACGTTGTTATGGTTCCGGGAAGATTGGATGGAAAAGCTGAATCTTGAGGCTCCTAAAACCATCGCTGATCTTGAGAATATTATGGATAAATTCAAGAACCAGAATCCTGACGGATTGGCTCCTAAAGACGTATTTCCACTTGCAATTTCTTTAAAAAACAATACAAATACCTGGATGGGCTCGCTTGATTGGCTATTCGGGGCTTACGGCACCATTCAGGAACAATGGAATAAAGATGCCGATGGCAATCTTGAATATGGATCTATTAATCCAGGGGCTAAGCAAGCTCTTGCAAAGCTGAGTGAATGGATGGATAAAGGTTATATTCATACGGACTCTGCTCTGTGGGATGAAGGTAAATCTGCAGAGAGCTGGACTAAAGGAGCTGCAGGTATATTGCCGGGAGCAAACTGGGTTCCTGACTGGCCTGCACCCGATCTGCTGAAGAACGTAAAGGGCTCTAAAATTAAAGCCTATCCAGTTCCTGCTGGACCCGATGGACTTATTGGAACCAAGTGGCAGAATTCCGGGGTTAATGCGAGTATCATGATTAACAAAGATGCTAAACACCCAGAAGCTATTTTCTTGTATTACAACTATTTGCTCGACAACTTGGCGAACCCGGCTGTAGGTAGTGAATTTGAATATGGATTTGCTAAGGGCTACGATTGGGACATTATTGATGGAAAACCGACCAGCGATAAAGAGAAAATCAAAGATTTCTCCAATGAGTTTCCTTTCTTAACCGGACCGGCTCGTATACCTGATCTTTATATGAAAACACTGGTTAAGCTTGCCGATGGTCAAGCACCGGAAACACCGTATGAGAAACAAATGGCTGAATTCCGCAAACCGGAAAACTGGGCAGCTGCCAAAGTGGTGATGTCACAATTAGACATCCGTAAACAGAACTATTTTACCGGTGCTGCGACACCAACCATGATTTCCAAGTGGAACCTTCTTCGCCAGTCTGAAATGGAAACCTTCAACAAAATCATTTATGGCAATCTGCCAATTGATGCGTTTGACGAGTTTGTTGCCAACTGGAACACGAATGGCGGCGAGCAAATTACGAAGGAAGTCAACGAGTGGTTCAAGTCTGTGTCTGCTGAATAAGTTGAACTAAGGGGTGTCCCCCCAGCTATTAGCATAGCTGGGGGAACACCCCTGTTTTTTGAGTAGGATCAACGTTAATGTTGGTGAGGACGCTCCGCGAACGGACCGTTGTTACAATCGCTGTGGTCTCGAGATTTTATTTATTTTCCTTAGCGGTAAAAATCCGGAGACAGCTTATGCTTACGAAGCTAGTTTTCCTACGGAAAACTTTCGGGCGAACGCTGCCGCTTTTCCGCAATCAGTCCGTCCTCTCCGCTCGGGCCAGCGGATACCTTATAAACTTCTGAAGCAGGTCGCTACGGAGCGAAAACGAAAGAATAAGCTAGTTTTCCTACTGGAAACTTTCGAGGCAAACGCTACCGCTTTTACGCAATCGTTCCGTCCTCTCCTCTTGGGAGGGAACCTAACTTTGTTGAATTTGAAAGCTCACTTAAAGTTTAGAAGTAACGAAGGGGAATTTTGGAACTGGAAGAGCGCTAGCGTCCGCCTTTGTATCCGGATTTCATCCGCAAACAGCGGTACAATTCAAGAAATCTGGATACAACAGCGGCTGGAAGTCCAACATTCACCGCAGTTACGACCCAAACCCAAAGTAGATTTTAACTTAAGTTCAACTTATATAACAAACTAGAAATCGAAAACGAAAGCAAGCCAGTCTCCAATGATACGGAGACTGGCTTGCTTTTTAGTTTTTACACCTTTGAAGTACGAGTATTAAGACCACTTAAACTGGCACCTTTAACGAACAATCGCTCGATGTTCTTTTCCACCTCTGGATCGGGAATTAACGGCGGTGCTTGGTGCGGCTTAACACGAGCGTCAATGATCACGTTATCACAGGCCCAATGCTTGTGTTCATATGAACTGTTCACTCCGTAAATATCATGGGAAGGATTGCTTCGTGTGAAGGTAGCCCATAAGAAATTATCAATCGTCGCACTTATAAAGGAACTGTCATCTGCCAAGATAATCATTGGGCAAGAGATCAACTGCCCCCGCCCCCGAATTACATCACTCAGAGCATTAATTTCCTGCTGAGCTTCTGTGTAAGACGAAAACTTAGAGCCTTGGATTACAACGATGCCCGGCATTACCATCCTTGCATGTTCGAACCCCGGAAGCTCCTTCAACTGATCTGGAACCTCTGTGCATAATTCCCGCTTGGCCTCTCCAACGGCTGCAAAAACAACCTTACTCCCGGTATTTAAGCCTGTACCTGAATAATCAAGCGTATCAATCGTCGTATTGGTATAAAAATGAATATCCCGGCGAAGATCGATTCGCTCCATAATATAGGTTAGGAAATCCTCGACATAATGCGTACTAATGGTCCGCTTCTCTTCTGCCGTTATGAACAAATACTTGGCTAAGCTCAACTGCCCTGTTCCTAAAATTCGGTTAGCCATGGTCAGAATCTCAGCCGGCTGTTTGATTTGCTGGTATGGGGTATATCTTTCTTTTCCAATCGCGAACAACAAAGGATGTACACCAGCAGCATCTAAGGCGTAAACTTCTTTTACACCCGGGATTTCCTGTTGAATAGCGTCACCTGTCAGCTCATGAATTAATGCGCCAAATGCAGTATCTTCTTGAGGCGGTCGGCCGACAACAGTAAACGGGAGTATTGCGTCTTGTCTAGCGTACACTTTATGCACTCTCATCACCGGAAAAGGATGGGTCAGACTATAGTAGCCCAAATGATCACCGAAGGGCCCCTCCGGCTTGGTCTCTTCAGGATGTATTTCACCCGTGATTACGAAATCCGCATCGTTACTTATACAGAAACCATCTACATAGCTGTAGCGAAAATGACGTCCGGATAGCAGACCCGCAAAGGTCAACTCACTCATTCCTTCGGGGAGCGGCATAATGGCTGATAAGGTATTCGCCGGTGGTCCGCCGATAAAAATACTGACTTTAAGCGGTTTTCCCTGCTTATTGGCTTTATCCTGATGAACCCCTATACCACGATGGATTTGGTAATGAATGCCCACTTCTTTATTCATCTCATAATCGTTCCCGCTTAACTGGACACGATACATGCCTAGATTGGAATTCATAATACCCGGCTTGTCCGGATCCTCCGAATACACCTGAGGCAGCGTTACAAAAGCACCACCATCCTCTGGCCAATGTTTAATTAACGGAAGATCAGAGATTTGGATTTCCTTAAATGCAGCAGGCAAGCCGCTCATTGATTTCAAAGGCAAAGCCCTCCGTGCTGCAAGGCCTGTCCCTATGTATTTCAAGGGGCTTTTCAGAGCTTTCATTGGATTATTCCGTAAAGCAATAACGTTCTGAGTACTCTCCCAAGTGTCTCGAAAAATAAACTTACTCCGCTCAACGGTTCCGAATAAATTAGATACTGCGCGGAACTTCGATCCTTTTACCTTTTCAAACAGTAACGCAGGCCCTCCAGCTTCAAATACCTTCATGTGTATGGCAGCCATCTCTAGCTCAGGATCCACCTCTTCATGAATACGAAGCAAATGTCCGTGCTTTTCCAAGTCGTTGACGCATTCCTCTATGTTGCGATAGTTCATTTCATGGCTCCAATCTCTACTAAATATATATATTGATTAAGGATAGCTTACTTTTTATTCCGTCGTCTCCAAATTTGATACCCCTTGCGCACGGTCTCAAGCACTATGCCAGGAACTGGAAACATCCAACGTGAGGCCACAGGCCGGTACAGTCGGTAGTATGCTTTTTTGAAATCCTTCCACATTCTGCAATCTTCCTGCTTAAGAAAATCAGACACATCCACGATTAGGCCCCGACCGCCCAGAATCATTACATTTTTACCGTGGACATCATGAGGGTGAAGCCCCCTGGTACGTGCATAATCCAATGCGGCATCAATATCGTCGATGGCTTGATCGGTTATAGGAATACCCCGCTTGATACAGTTATATATTGTAACACCACTAAGCCTTTTTAATAAAAGAAAATTCGGACCCTCATGATAACATTCGGAGTAAGAATGATGATTGCCTAGGCGTCTGTACACTTCCGCTTCTTCCTGAAGGCCCGGCCTTCCCGGAGCATAAACCTTCACTGCATAGCCTGCGTAACTCGGATGACAGAATACCGCCGCATAATTCCCTGCGCCCAAAAGTAACCAAGGCTTGGGAAACTTCCGTACCTTCACCGGTTCATTCGGTTGGATGCTCTCAATAGATAAGTGGTCCAGCAGCTCCCCCGTTACCTGTTCCAGCAACTTTTCTAATTCTTCTTTTTCCTTGGGCATCTATTCGACATCTACTCCTCCGAAAAAAATTACATATACATTTAGTTTACGACATAATGCAAAAAAACACATCACTACAGTGTGAATGCAAGAAGAAACGGCTTTGCTGTCCTCAATGGGAGCCTATACTTCCGAAGCAGCGATACTCCGTATCGCTTTCAGGTATCCGTTTATCGTAGAAATATAAAAAAACCTCCTTGATTTCTCAAGAAGGTTTTGGCCATTCCCCAACAAATTCAGCTTCACTATAAGTAAAGAAGTTATTCAAGATTTCTTCACGGTCATCGATGAAAAGCTGATCGGCCACTGACGTAACAAGCTTGGGAATAGCATTTTTCATTCCTGAAATCGCGGAAGCCGAAAGACCACAGCTGGCTAAGGCTGAATAATTAAACACAAAGAGCCCATGCAGGAGCTTACTTCCCTCATCATCCCGACTTAAAACAGCAAATCCCGGGCTGAGATAAGGATGCGCATCAAGCAGTGGATTGGCCACTTCAGCTGGAGCTTTGTAGTAGTCTCTCCAACGTGCAATATGACTTGCGACATTACTAAGTTCTGGCCGCAACGCCGGATCGCTGAGAAGGCCGGTGCTGATAATCAGGAAGTCGAAGGTGAATTTCCCCTGAGGCGTTGTCACCACCGCTTCTTTACCTGCTGCCTCCACATCAAGCCATGGTGCTCCAAGGTGTAGCTGAAATCCGGGCCATGCTGCTGCTCGCTCAAAGGTATCATTAGTAGGAGGTTGATTGTAATTAAAGAAATGGGAAATGACAGCATATTTATCCGCATCCGAAAGTACATGAAAACGTTCAATCATACCCGAGCCTTCCATTTGGCGAATCGGATTAACGCTTGGCAGCTTCTCCCGACGGACAAAGATATGGGCTTCGGCGACACCTTCAGACAACGCGAAATTGGCATTATCAAAGGCCGATGCCCCGCCCCCCAGAATAGCAATTTTTTTACCCTTTAGTGATTCAAAATCAATAACCTCGGAGGTATGGGCATAGAGATATTTGGGTAGTTTCTCGGCAATCATTGGCGGCACATGCCACTCACCGCCTCCTTGAATCCCGGTAGCCAGAACCACCTTACGTGCCAGTAGCATGTTAGTAGGCGGCGCTCCTGCCCCTTCAAGATGAAGACGATGAATTCCCTCTTCCGTAGGCTCGATTAGCTTCAGCTTCACTTCATTGAGAACAGGTAGACCCAGAATCTGTCTATACCAGCGTAGATAGTTCATCCAATCGCTCCGCGGGATTTTCTCTAGCTCTTCCCAACCTAGTGATCCGACCTGTGCTTCCCACCATGAACGGAACGTAAGAGAAGGAATTCCAAGATCAATGGAGGTCAAATGCTTGGGCGTTCGTAAAGTCACCATTCGAGCATACGTTTCCCATGGACCTTCTAAGCCTTCACTGTTTTCATCAATGATAAGAATATTAGATATCCGCTCTCGCAAAAGTCCGAAGGCTGCTCCTAGTCCGCTCTGGCCCCCTCCGACAATAACTACATCGTAGACATGCCCTTCAGAAGGGTCACGTGGAAGCACCCAATCCGTACCCCCAAAAGCCAAATAGGAAAGATCAGCTTTAACTCGTTCGTTCAAGGCTTCTAGGCTCATCATCCTCATACCTTTCGGTGACCTCTTTAAGATATATAATTATAATCAGCTATTGGCGCTATTATATCTTGTCGGATGTGGCTTTTAGAAGCTTATGTCATGTTTATTGTCATTATATCTAAATTTCAGTTTTCTGTTTGTTCATAGTAACTAACAATCGCCTTTTAAGCCTACATGATATTGACAAATCAATTGAATTTTGTCCTTGTGAATTCATAGAAGGCCAAAGCATCCTGCCAGTTCGGGAATCCTGCTTGTGCTTGTTTATCGCTGCCTCCGCCTTTTCCGTTAAATGAACCCAGATTAGCTTTGAAGAAAGAGCCACAGGAAAGTTCAGATCCGCCACTATAAGCGAAAACAACCTTGTTCTCCGCAGAAGTCGCGAGCAGTACGGGAAAATCATTTTCTGCAGTCAGCTTGTTTGCAAGGTTCTGTAAATCCTTAAGGGACTTCTCCTCAAAAATTTGTGCGATTAAATTACCTTCATTAGTAGATAACAGCTCCTGAGCGATATATGCATCGTTCTGTTCTTTCAGTGAGGCCAGCTCAGCCTGAAGCTGTTTCTGCTCAACCTCCCACTTTTCAATCCGATCGATAATTTCATCTCTACCCGTATTGAATTTAGTGGACAAGGTACCCAGTATCTTCAGGCTATCATTAAATTCCTCCAAGGCGCGATATCCGCATTTGAAATAAATCCGCACGTTTCCCTTCTGCTTTTCCGCCTTCAGCAGCTTAATCATGCCGATTTCACCTGTTGATGAGACATGTGTGCCCCCGCACGCGTTATATTCCACATCCTTAATTTCTACAATCCGAATATTCTCCGTCACCTTCGGCTGTTTAACAAGCTGCAGTTGAGCAATTTCTTCTCCCGTAACAAAATAACTGACAATACTGCGATTCAGATAAATTTGACGGTTCACTTCATTTTCGATGGAAACCAATTGATTGGGTGTTAACTCGGCCTGATCCACATCGATGGTGCAATAATCCGTACCCAAATGAAAGCTTAACGTTATAGCTTGATAAAGGTTATGGCACACCGCTGAGAGCAGATGCTGTCCACTATGCTGCTGCATATGGTCAAATCTTTTATTCCAATGGATCTGACCATTCACCTTAGTGTTCTCGGGAAGTCGTTCCAGCTTATGTAGGACCTCATCTTCTTCACTGATCACATCAAGGACGGGAATTCCGTCTATAAATCCTTCATCACAAGGCTGCCCGCCCCCATGGGGATAAAAAGCAGTCTCTTTCAAGATAACATAAACCCCATCTTCTCTTTCCAGCGTTTGGATGATGTCCGTTTGCCATTGAGTAATATAAGCAGAATCGTAATACAGCTTAGTAGTCATATCTATTTCCTTTCTATTCGCGGCTTTGGTATGCTCCTTGCATGAATTATTGTTCATGTATGCTATGGTGAATAATCATTTTACGTAAAATTAATCTAACTTTAAGATGTAACAAACAGGAACGAAGGAGCGAGTGACTCTAATGAAAAAGATAAACGTATATCATGTCGATGCTTTTACCCAAAATCCGTTCGAGGGCAATCCCGCTGGCGTGGTACCTGATGCCAGTGCATTAACATTAACTCAAATGCAGCAGATTGCCAACGAGCTGAATTTGCCGGAGTCAGCTTTTTTATTGCCAGCAACAGATCCGAAAGCAGACTTTCGTGTTCGTTATTTCACTCCCCAGGAGGAAATCAATTTCTGCGGCCATGCTACAGTGGGTTCTGCCTGGTTACTTGCAACGGAGTATGGATGGGCTGAAAAAACAGATCAGGTCGTCTTTGAAACCAACATTGGGCTTATACCCGTTCAGTGGGATTACAAGGACAGATGCATTAGCAGGGTCACTATGACGCAGGTTTCACCCCAAGTTCAGGATATTCAGCTAGATCCGTTAGAGATTGCCTCATTGGTGGGCATAGATCCTGATCTACTGGATAGTCGATTTCCCATCAAACTTGCCAGTACAGGGAATTGGCATCTTATGATTCCAGTCAAAACACATGCTGCCATCGACGCGGCCAAGCCTAAGTTGGAGCCATTAGCTTCATTGAATAAAAAATATAATATCAGCACTACTCATCTTTTCACATTCGATGCAAAACCCGGGTTCGATCTGTACACTAGAGATTTTGCTCCCGCAGTTGGCATTGCCGAAGATCCTGTTACCGGTGCGGCAAATGGCGCATTGGCCGGTTATCTAGTACTAGAGGGTATTGTAAATGCAGATGAGACCCATCATTTGACGGTAGGTCAAGGAGATGCCATAGGGCGGCCGGGGAAGCTCTTCATTACTATTACACCCTCGGAATCGAATGCCATAATCAAAGTTGGAGGAGCCGCGCATGTGACGCTTGAAGGAACGCTGCGATTACCAGAATAACAGTAGTACCTTCTATATTTCAATTCAGCATACAAAAGACTGCTAAACACTTGGATACACCTTGTGCTTAGCAGTCTTATTTAGTAATGAGTTATCCTTAAATTTAGCCTGGAAAACGAGAGCCAGCTGCGATCCCCTTCGGAGAGATACGCTCAATTTCGGCGAGGTCCTCGTCAGTAAGAGAAACTTGCAATGCACCAAGGTTTTCCTGCACTCTTTCGAGCCTTTTTGTCCCCGGAATAGGGACGATGGTCATCCTGTGCCAGCAGCCACGCTAAACCCAGCTGTGCAGCCTTTTTGCGTGGCCATCCTCTCGATCAAGGAGACAACCTCCAGGTTTTTGGCGAAATTGTCGCCTTGGAACCGCGGATAATAACGGCGATAATCGTCCACCGGCAGATCGTCGAACTTCTTGATCTGACCCGTTAGGAAGCCTCATCCACTGCTAATTCACTTATTTTAGCACGCCTATGGAGAACAATAACAACTCCTAATGAATAAGCGGAAAAAGAAGACTCTGAATAAATCAGAAGCCCTCTTTTGTGAACAACTACATTTAAAATCTAGCAACGTAAAATTCGCGATCCGCAGGGATGTTTCTAGTAACCAACACATCTCCACTCGCATTTCTTATTCTTAAAATATAAGATACCGAAGTCAATGTACTAATAGTAGGGAATCTAACTACACCAAAATCGTCAAAATCAGCGGTTACCGTTGAAGTTCCTGTTGATAATGAGGCGGTCCATCCAGTTGAATCTTTAGGTACATTACTTAAATTCGTCGCAACCACAATGAATCTATCAAGCGTCTGTCTAATTCTCCGTTTCTTTCTTGTTGCAGATGCTCTCACTTTACTAGCCATAGGTGCTTTTTTTGACAACGGAGTTCTTTTAATAGGAGCCATATACTTCACCACTTTCTTTTAGGATACAGTAATAGATGCAAGAAATGCATTGCCTGACCTGCTCTATTAACTACTTTCCATGAAAATGATGTAATATCCTAGATTGATAGACACGTACCCGTTGGCTTTTAAAGTGCATACAATGCACTTGAGAGGTGATCCATCAATAATGAGCAGACAGACTTGGCTATATAAAAATAAAGATAAATTCAATCGTCCATTGCGAAAAAAGATTCAGCAATCCTATGTGTCAGGCCGCAAATCAGTATCCATCCCAGTTATTATACAATTTCAACAAAAGTTATCTCCATCCTGTCTAGAATCTTTACAAAAACATTTAGAGCACCACGCTTGCCCAATCCACCGACAACTCCCCCTCCTTAATTCTGTGTCATCAAAAGTTACGGTGCATTGCCTGATACGGATGTGCAGCTGGAATGGGGTTAAGAAAATATACTTAGATGGAATCAAAAAAACATCACTCTATATAGCGACGCCTTCTATAGGTTCTACAGCTATTCAAAAGAAAAAAGGGCTTACTGGAAAAGGGATCAATATAGCGATTCTCGACACAGGAGTATACCCGCATCCAGATCTGACTCAACCTGTTAACCGCATTGTAGCTTTTAAAGATTGGGTTAACCACAAGAAACGACCCTACGACGATAACGGTCATGGAACACATGTTGCAGGGGATGCGGCAGGGAATGGGTTGGTTAGCAAAGGGAAATATAAAGGCCCTGCCCCAGAAGCAGGAATCGTTGCTGTAAAAGTATTAGATCAAGATGGCAATGGATTTGATTCTACCATCATTAAGGGGATCGAGTGGTGTATTACTAACCGGAAGAGGTTAAAGCTGCGGATTCTTTCACTATCATTGGGTGGTCCTGTCAGTACTTCTTGTGAGGATGATCCTCTCTGCCAAGCTGTTGAAAAAGCTGTCCGAGCTGGGCTAACCGTTGTTGTGGCTGCCGGAAACCGCGGTCCTGGGCGAAGCTCTATCGAGTCCCCCGGAAACAGCCCCTTGGCTATTACCGTGGGTGCAGTAGATGATCGTCGTACCCTCGTGCAATCGGATGATCGCATCACCTCTTTTTCCAGTCGTGGACCCGTACATGGCGGAAGGGTCAAGCCAGATTTAGTCGCACCAGGCGAGACGATCGTCTCACTTCGGGCCCCATGCTCTCAGCTGGATCGAGAGTTCCCTTTCTTAAGAATCGGAAAGAAATATTTTGTACTATCCGGCACAAGCATGTCCACACCGATTGTTTCCGGGGCGGCTGCCCAATTGCTGCAACGTAATCCATCTCTTAGTCCCAAGCAGGTAAAGGCGATACTCAAAAGGAATGCGTTTCGTCTCAAGCTGGGGCCTAACACAGCTGGGAGCGGGGAGATCAATGTGCGCTTCTTGAAGGGCAGACCCTGTAGAATAAAAAAACCAAAGCAGTGCTGAGCAAATACGATCGCAGAGAACCCCACGAATCCAGGCGAATAAAGATTACTGCAGCAGCCAGTCATAGCAGAAGCGGATGAAGTAAGCACTGCATCCGCTTCTACCACTATTCTCACTAGTCCGATACAATCATCATTTCCAGCATTCATTTATAGTCGTCGTTTATTCTCTAATTGTAATTTCCTTTTTTAATATATTGATTTTCTTGCGAACGGAGCGACCGATAAAGATAATCCAAATCCCCAATCCAATACATAAAAGTCCAAGTAACATATTTGTTCTATAAATTATGTTAGGTAACTCCCATGAACCATCAACATTTATGATAAATATATTTAGAGCCCCTATCAGAAATTCAACCGGAATAATTGCATTACATACAGCTTTGATACGACGGTAATGTTTCAGTCTTGAATCAAGGTCAGAGTATAAATCAAACGGCCCATCCGCTGCTTTCTTTCTAAAATACACCCAATTCAAAAGTGATCCTACCTGTTCCGCTCCTGTATCTTCCACAAACCTAATGTAATCAACACTCTGGGGGTGTGTTGGTATATTATCTAGCATCTGGAGGCGGTAAATGTATTCCCCAGGTAGTCCTTTTTCAAAGACATATCTGCAAACACCAACACCGGTAAGCTGCATTCCTATTGCCGACATTTCATTCAGCCATTGTTCTTCTTTTTCATAAGCACCAATCGTAAAAACTTTATACTTTATATATTTCACTATTCTTTCCTCCCAACTGTTCTATGTCCGTTGTCAATTAACTCTTGCAACCGCAGCAATTCCGTATTGATAACTTGTTTTCCGAAATCAGTAATTTCATATTCTTTCTTTCTGGAATTGAATTCCCCCGGAAGAGCTCTAATCCACTGTCGTTCCAACAAGGTATTGAGGGCTCCGTACAAAGTTCCCGCCGCAAGATTTACTCTACCTTTGCTTAAGGCCACAACATTCTGAATAATTCCATATCCGTGCATGGGCTCATATAGGGATAGTAAAATGTAGTATACGGCTTCCGTAAGCGCAATCCGTTCGTTATTGTCCTGCAAATAGTCTCCTCCTTATCATCGGCACACGTTGCATCGTCCACCGTTATATCGGCTAACGTTATAACTATTATAACGGCAGCCGATATAGTTGTCGATAGTTATTTGGTTCGAAATCCCAAAATAAAAAAAGCAGCCCATTAGGCTGCCTCTTAAAAAAAGTATTGGTTGATCTAAAAGTCTACGATTCGCTTACGGCTTGCGATACATTTAAGTTCTCTGGCGCTTTTTGCCTCATGATTGGAATTAAAACCATGGAGCCCAAAAAGAATAAGAAGCCTGCCCCTGTATAAATAGATACCAGAGGATACGTACCCTTAAGTGTACCTGCTAAGGACATCGAGATAACCATCATACCTGTGAACATAGGGTTAAGGACCCCATTTACCCGACCCACAATAGATTCATGTGACCATTTTAGAATCATCGTACTGATCCCAATATGAATACAAGGGAAGGCTAGTCCATTAATAAATTGTGTGGCTAGAGTCACTGTTACATTGGTCGAGTACCCAACGATGACTGTACAAATGGCTCCTATAAGCATTCCCAGACTAAGCAACAACTGCGGAGAAACACGTTTGGAAAATACTGCAACGATACCGCCCCCAACGAGCATAGCTACACCGTTAACCATAAGCATGTATTGTAGAAATTCCTCTGGTTTGCCAAGCCGTTCCGTTACTATGAACAGTCCGAGCGCTTGAGAGAGTCCCACGGCAAGCCCAGCTAGTATAAATGCGGCTCCAAGCATCCGAAGCACCTGGCTTTGCCAAACATATCGAAAGCCTTCACTCAGTTCCTTCATGAACTGGCCTTTTACCGGTTTTGGTTGCTCAATAACTTTATCCTTAGGAAGACGAAACAATACAGCAGCTGACAGTAGGAACACAACACCCATAACTGAGATAGAAGCTTCAAGTCCCAAGTTGCTGTATGCAAGTGTACCGAGCATTGGCCCAAGGACCATGAATATTGCCATCAGTGACTGGAACAGCGCCATTCCCTGCTGCAGCTGGTCTTCAGGTACATGCTGCTTAAAAAGTCGCATGCCCGAAGGCTGTGAAAATTGTGATAGAATGGCCGAGATAAATGTAACAAAGTACACGGAATGCCATGATCCAAAATGAATCGTCAGCAATACAACGAACACCGATACGGCTGATAATAAGTCACACCAGATCATCGTTTTTTTCGGTAACCAGCGATCTGCGAATGTTCCTCCAATAAAAGAAAACACGAAAATTGGAGCAAATTCAGCTACACTGATCAACGAAATGGCGTACGGATCATTACCGGTTTTATCAGCCACGTAGAGAAGTATTGCAAAATTACGCACCCAAATTCCGATCTGCAGGAGAACATTTGATAATATAATCGTCTGAATGAACCGATTGGTTAAAAGCTTTGGCGGATTAGCCGCCTTCTGTTGAGAATCCAAATTTTCAACTCTCCTTCTCTTTTGTTCATGTCACCTTTATCCTGGCGTCTTTTTCCTAATTATATGGTTGAGTATAGACAGGAAGCTAATCATTGTAAACCTTTTAATTAAAAAAGTCACGCTAAAAAAATAAAATGACCTCCAAGTATTAGAATAACTCTTGTGATTGCATTTTCTCTAAACAAGAAGTAACATTTTATACACACGATATGTAAGCGATATCAAATTGAAATTGGAGGGAATCTTTTGGGATATGGAACCTTGGCTCATACGGTAGGCTGCTTACCGCTCAAACAATTGACTACTACCTTACAACAGTACAACATTGACTTTGTTCAGCTGGCCTTATCGAAGGCTATTCAGGACATCGACACTTCTACCGGCAAGCTTAGTCCCGGTTTAGCCAGTTATATCGGGGAGCAATTTGACAGGGCAGGCATACGCATTGGAGTTCTGGGCTGCTATATTAATCCAATTCATCCTGATCCCGCGATTAGGAGAACAGAGATTAACCGGTTCAAAGAGCACCTTCGGTTCGCCCGTCAATTCGGTGCGCCTATGGTTGCGACAGAGACCGGCTCTCTGACGACTTGGATGCAGCAAGAACCGCTCCGTTATATTGAAAAAGGATGGGAAACACTTCATGCCACCGTTCAGGAACTAGCTGAGGAAGCTGATAAATGGGGAGTCTCTATCGGACTCGAGGGCGTCAGTACCCATACACTGTCCACACCAGACCACATGCAACGTATTCTGGATGAGGTGCCATCAAGTACGCTTGGGGTGGTTTTTGACCCTTGCAATATTATTGGAGATGAGGTTCATTTACAGGACGAAATTGTGGATAGAGCTTTCCAACTCTTCGGGGACCGGATGATTCTTGTCCATTTGAAGGATATATATTACGAGGACAACCGAGTTATACATGGGGTCCCTGGTAAAGGACTTTTCCACACGGAAGCCTTTATGACCAAGCTTCAACAATACAAGCCTATGATCGACATCTCTCTAGAGGAGATTACCGGCCCGGAGATTAATGACACGATTGCTCTGCTGCAAGGGCTTGTTCCTCATAACGCTTAGGGGATATTGATGGCAAAAATTTCATACGGACTGTAAGGCCTCTATTTACTGAAATTCACCATCATCAAAATGTATGCGGACTGTGAGGACGTTATTTGTTCCAATACCGTGGTTTATAGTGCTTTTTGAGTGTAATAAGGGCTCTGGTGTCCGCATGCTCTCAAATAAGGCCATCTTTGTAGAAATAGAGGCTCTACAGTCCGTATGAGCGATTAATTAGTGTGTTTATTCTTCGATTTATTAATTGTTGAATTGAAATGTACGCGATATAATAACGAATATACGTCGTGAAGTACACGCCGCTTGAATACAAGCTCATCCCAATGAATACTTTGGATGAACTTGTATTCAAGCGGCTTTTCTTTGTTCAAAATCATAAACGGATAAGTACAATACTTAAGGAGGTTGAGACCGATGGGTAGATTTGAGCAGCATTATGAGGAATGGTTACAATCAAATATTGAGATGGAGAAGAGTTCCCGAAGATTAGAGCTTCTTAACAAAGGATTGGGGCATGGGACAGTCGAGTTTCTCCGGACTATTTGGTTTCCTGCGATCGGCAATTTTAATGATTTGTATCCTGAATGGGAGGTCCGCGACTTCAACAATGGTTACCGGTATTTAGATTTGGCTTATATGCCTAGCGGTTCTAAAGGTGGAAGAGAGATTCAAGGATTCGGCCCTCATGCTAGAGATCTGGATGTTAGGCGCTTTAAAGATTTATGCCGACGTCACTGTTTATTATCTCTAGATGGATGGACATTTCTTCCTATCGCCTACCCCTCCATCACCGATGAACCGAAGCAATGCCAACAGCTGGTGCTAGCGTTCATCGGAAAGTTCATCGCCTCTGATGTATCCTCTAGCTTATCTTGGTTAGAAGCAGAAACCGTTCGGTTAGCACGCCGCCTCTTACGACCATTAACCCCTTCAGAGGTAGCTGACCACCTCAAGATAGGTAGCCGGCAAGCCAGACGGATATTGAATAATCTAGTAGAGATGCATATCTTGGATACTAACAGCAGCCAAAAGAGGCATAGAACATTTAAGCTCAGGCTGTTGACACCTACAGACGTGTGATGATTGACGTATGATAATTGACGTATGATGGTTATCGTAATGGTTTGTGTGATGGTTTGTGAGATAGTTTGGTGATGAGATGCCGTTTGATGGTTCATATGAAACAAGGCCACCCCAACAGCTGTTAAGCTATGGGGCGGCCTCTATTTTTTTCAAATCGTGTTCTCAGGTGTAGTTTACTTCATTTGCTCAGAAAGTTCCTTGAAAATCACACCGAGCGCATAGGCTCCCGCATCTGGGTAACCAAGGCTTCTGTCACCAACGGTTCCAGCGCGTCCCATACGGGCTACGATGTCCTCTGTTTTCTTAGCCCCTTCTATGGCTGCTTCGGCTCCTTTTGCAAAGGCGGTTTTAAAACTATCCCCCTCCTTCGCACTCTTCGACCAGGAATCTGCACAAGGTACAAGCGCATCAATCAATGTCTTATCGCCCACCACAGCTCCCCGTCCAAAGGAACGTTCACCGGTAGTTTGTATGCCTTGAACAGCAGCGTGCAACATGTCGGCAAAATCGGCGATGGTTAACTCTTTTTTACCACTAACAGCCTTGCTCGCTGAACGGAACGCAGAACCCCAGATCGGACCAGATGCCCCGCCGCAATGTTCCATAATAACCAGTGAACAAGCATTCAAGAAAGTTCCAATATCCGTCATGCTGTCCTCTAAAATGTGATTCCATTCCCGCTTTAACTGCCGGAACCCTTTGGCAACACTCATCCCGAAATCACCATCACCGGCGTGGGAATCCAACTCACAGAAAGGAATCTCATTTTTAATAATGATTTCACTCATCTTATCTACCAGATAAACGAAATTATTCAATGTAAATGTATTGCCCTGGATATTAGAGTACTCCTCAGAGGTCTCTGTCTCAAAAGAAACGGATGCTTCTGTTACATTAACCTCGGTGATATCAACGTAATCTACACTTTCCGTAGGCCCTGACACCTTAAATGCAGGTGTATCACTTTCCATGAACAAGAGCGTTTTGAGTTCTTCGTCCAGTTTCATGATGGTTACAGAAGCTCCAGCCATATCAATACTGGTCATATAGTTCCCGACGAAGGTTTTGCAAATCTTAATATTCTTCTTCTCGGCTAATTCTCGTGTAACCGCGTTATTTAGCAGATACAGCTCTAGTAATGGGGTTCCACCAAATCCGTTAATCAACAGGGAAATTTCAGCAGGCTGACTATCATCGATCTTTAGATCCTTTAGGAGTGCTTCCACCATACGGTTTGCCATCTCATCGGCTGTTCCCACTTTTTCGCGGCGAATCCCTGGTTCCCCATGAATACCTACGCCGTATTCCATCTCATCTTCAGCAATCTCAAAGGTCGGTGTTCCCTTTGCAGGAACCGTACAAGAGGTTAATCCGAAGCCGATGCTGCGAACATTTGCAATCGCTTTTTCAGCGACTGATTTCACTTGCGCTAAGCTGCGTCCCTCTTCTGCAGCCGCTCCAGCGATTTTATGCACCAGCACAGTTCCAGCTACTCCCCGACGTCCTACCGTATACAAACTGTCTTGTACGGATATATCATCATCCACACGAACATAATCCACTTCAATACCGTCTTCTCCCGCTAAAAAAGAAGCGTTTTTGAAGTTCATCATGTCACCGCTGTAGTTCTTGATAATCATCAAAGTACCTTTTTTACTAGCCGTTGCTTGAATCGCCTGATACACCTGGACCTGGGATGGAGAAGCAAAAATATCTCCACATACGGCTGCGTCAAGCATGCCTTTACCCACAAATCCTGCATGTGCAGGCTCATGGCCGCTGCCGCCTCCGCTGATCAAGCTGACCTTGTTCTCATTAATTTCTTTTTTCTTAATGATTTTATATTTCTTCACAAACTCCAGCTCTGGATGTGCCATAGCTATTCCGTTGCACATTTCAAGAACAATGTTCTCCGTTTGATTAATGATCTTCTTCATTTATTGGGCCTCCCGGCGTGCTTTGTAGTCTTGGCCGATTCTGTCAGCCGTAGCAATCGCTGCTGCGACTTCCTTTACTGTGATAGGGAATGGCATAGAATGAATCGATTCTTCTGGGATGCAGGCTTTTTCAGCAACTTCAAGCAGCTCCTCATCAGTAATATGATCCACACCGATATCAGCCAGACACACTGGCAGGCCTACCTCAAGACAGAAATCCAAAACCTGATGCAACTCCTCGGTCGGAGCATTCTCCAGCACTAATTGGGCAAGTGTACCAAAAGCAACCTTTTCACCGTGATAGAAATGATGTGTTCCTTCCAGGATAGTTAACCCGTCGTGAATAGCATGTGCACCACCTAGTCCCGCGCTTTCAAAACCAAGACCAGATAACAAAATATTGGTCTCCACTATATTCTCTAGTGCCTGTGTAACCATATTGCAATCACTAGCTATCTTCGCTTTCGCTCCGTCTTTGAGCAGCATTTCATAACATAAGGTTGCAAGTGCAAGTGCTGCGTTCGTTCCTACCGCCGGTGCACAGAATCCTTCTCTAGAACCCATTGGGAGACTGGCATTAACTCTGGAATAAGATTTGGATGTAGCTCTAGCTTCAAAATAGGTAGACAAAGCATCACCCATGCCTGCCACAAGGAAACGTGTAGGTGCATTCGCAATAACCGTCGTATCTACTAGTACAACGCTAGGGCTTTGCTTGAAATAAGCATAATCATCAAAGGCTCCATCTGGCGTGTACAGCACGGCTGAATGACTTGTTGGTGCATCTGTAGCTGCTATCGTTGGGCAAATAATCAAGGCTTCTCCCTGAGCTACACATTTTGCAGCATCAATTGCTTTACCTCCGCCAAGTCCGATCGTACAAGTACAGCCTTTTTCTGCAGCAATAGCCTGCAATCTAGCAACTTCCTGCCGTGAGCATTCACCCTTAAAACCGCTTTCAACAAATGTTATATTAAACTTTGCAGCCGTAGCCTCAAGCTTATCTTTTACACGCTTTACATCATCAGGATGGGCAATTAATAAGGCAGAAGAACCAAAAGAATTTACAAAATACCCAAGGTTCAATAATTCGTCTTCCCCTTGAACGTATTTAGTTGGACTAATAAATGCTTTTCTCATAATTCTAATCTCCTCCTGTTTATAAAAAAATTTAATTAATCAAGTAATAAGAGTATATAGCAGGTTTTTATTCTTGATAGTGGAATATCATAACTAATAATTATAATTCTCAATCGTAATTATTTGCACTAGGTTCAAACAATGGTATCCTATTGTTATAGACTTGATTATTATTTCATCATTCCCAATTATATATTCTTACCCATTTTACGGGTGCCTCTGGAGGTGCAACTATCTTTTGATACAAGAATCTTTACGCATAAACAAAATATTAGACCTAAAGAAGTGGAAGCGTCTCCAAGATTCTCTCGCTACGGTAACCAAACTGGCGATTCTAACGGTTGATTATAAAGGGATTCCTGTGACCAGCCACAGCAGCTGCCAAGCGTTCTGCCAAAATGTTCGAAAGGACCCTGAGCTGCTGCCCTATTGCCAAAAATGTGATTCCCGCGGCGGACTTGAAGCAGTTCGATTAAATGCTCCTTACGTGTACCTATGCCATTTCAATATAGTGGATATCGCCATTCCTATTACTGTGGATGATAAATACATCGGTGCTGTTATGGCAGGACAAGTTAAGCTTTCAGATCCTGAGAACGGTACCGATCTGGAGCAAATTGTGAGCTCGAAGAACAAGTCGCTGCATTTAATCAAAGAGAATCGTCTGAAGGAACATTATGATAATATTCCAACCATGACTTATGAAGAAGTCGTTAAAATATCCAATATGTTATTTCTTCTGTGCAACTATATTATCGAAGAGGCACTTAATAAAAATCTACTTGTTGAAATGTTTGAGAAGGCTTCCGGTAATGATGAGGCTTTAAATATCTCCACCATACTGCCTGGCTACACCATTAAAAATATTGAGTCCATCAAAAAAGAAATGACGAATGCTATCGCTGATGCTTATCTCAACAATACATCCAATGATACTACGGCGTTTACTAACTCAGTCCTGAAACCCGCCGGTGATTATATCTACAGCCACAAAAGCGAAAATATAACTTTAACGCATATGGCCGAGCTTTGTCATATCAGCCCCAGCTATTTCAGCAGGCTCTTTACAAAGGAAACAGGAGAAAACTTCTCAACTTTTCTAGCGAGGCTCAAGGTTAAATGGGCAAAGCAGCTTTTAGAGGTAACCGATATGCCGGTTTCACAAATCAGTGATGAGCTTGGCTTCAATGAACCGGGCTATTTTATAAAAACCTTTAAGAAATTCGAAGAAATCACACCAGCCGTCTACCGTAAATATTATAGAGAGAAGTAGGCTGCATAATAGATCGGCTTGTAGTAGAATAATATCTGAGCTGTACAATATTAGTAAGAGGTATGAGGTGTTCAAAATGGCTATTAGTTTCACTAAATCGGTCTTTAGTCGATTAAATCAAGAAATCGCTGATATTGAAGCGAAAATATTGGAGCAAAAAAATAAAAAAGACAAAGCTCTTCTAAAAATAAATCAATTGGAGAGAGACTGTAAATTAAGCTCCTCTGCCAGTGATTTAAGCAGTAAAATGAGTCGAATCAGCAAATTAAAAGAAGACATTAAAAAATCCAGCTATCTGCAACGTGAATTATCTAAAGAACTGACTAAAAAGAAATCCACGTTAGCTCAGCTGCCGCCTACGGAATAATGAAGTTAATCTAGTATTCAAAAAGAGGTCTCTCACAAACGTTCGTTTGAACTTAGGAGAGGCCTCTTTTTTGTGGATACGTAAAACTGAGAATTCTAAAAAATAAAAAACACATGGAGTTGTTACTCTCGCATGTGGTCAATAGATACACTATTTATTTATCATCGATTAAAAATCAATCGTCTTCTAACACATCATATTCTTCGATGGGCCATCGAGCTATCGTCTTTATTGCACTTATCGGAATTAAAATCGGTATATCATCCTCTACAGGTTCGATAACTATTACATTATTAAAGTAATAATAATTAACATACATCCCTATAACATGTAAATTATCAAGAAAAGTTATCTTAATACTTTTATTTAAGTAACCCTTCATAAATATCTCTTCTTTTTCCATAATAAATCCTCCTAAGTCTTGCTAAGTAAATTATCATACAACTACATTTCTAACAAAATCTCATTAGAAGACCCTCTTAATTATTGATAGAGCCCGTCATTTAATACCGAAGAAATTTTCATGTATAATTCAGTAATTATACTTATTTCTTTATCTTCCTCGTAAGATAGTTGGCTAATGACATTATTATATAAATAGAATAGTTCATAAGCCAGTTTTTTAGATATAACTTCCTTACCGGTAGAGATTTTTCTAAAATCATCTAGCTCATTTAATAAAATTACTATTTGATCATTCGGTATTTTGCTTTCTTTCCACATTACAACAACGATTTTATGAACAATTGTAGAAATTTCATCAATAATTTGAAATTCTTCTTTCATGGAATCAGCCCCACTATTCTCGATGTGGTGAAGTATGTCTGGAAAGGATGCCTCTTCCAGCAACTAAATTACCAAAATCATACTCATTAAGCGCCCTGAATACAAGATTCTACTCCCGTCTTCCCATAGCTTTTCCACCTGATCTAATCTAAGCATAGAAATGTCAATGCTCTCTGCAACTCTTATATTTATGTACCACAACAACTCTTCGTTCTTTTTAATTCATAATTCTTCCCTTGACCTTAGGTCAGACCTAAGGTTTATAGTGAGGATATCAAATGAACTATAGATAAGGAGTATTCCATTGAAAGAAAAGTTCATTACCATAAGCGAGCTGTCGACACTGATGAATGTATCTGTGCATCAAATTCGTTATTTTGAAGAAAAAGAAATTCTGTTTCCTGCTTACACTGACTCCAATAAGTACCGTATGTACGGTATTACAGAGATTTATCAGCTATCCCATATCCTGCTGCTTCGTAAGCTGAACGTCCCTGTTAGTGAGATCAAAGATTGTATAGCCTCCTTCTCCCCCGATGATTATCATCAGCTTTTGAGGAATTCCTTGAAGAAGGTTCAGGCTGAGATGGATCAGTTGATGATACTCCAGGAATTTATCCAGAAGGTAGTAAAAGAACATGATGAGTTTGACACTCCAGACCATCCTTATCAGATCAAACCTTTGGGAATAAGACATCTGAAACAGTGGGTTAGATTTGGTGTACGAGACAATCTCAATGCCAGAAACCTTTATGACAACAAGCCGCAGCTGCCCGATTTATTTGAAGCTGATTTGCACTATGTATATGATTCCAATCAGGTAATCCTTTGTTATGAGGTGACCGATCCCTCCGACGTTCTCTTAGAGAAAGGCAATTATCTTTATAAACATCTAATCGTATCTGAGGATCATGAGATTGAGGATGAAATTAGGAAGCTCCAACATTATTTAATTCAGCATCAGTATGTGAACTCAGGGCAAATTACCCTTTTAGAGAAATCCTACCTTTCTATGTTCAGCAACGACAAACTACATTATGAAATACAAGTCAGAATCAGTAATACCTAGGGGTGGAGGTGCATGATGATCGTAGAACAGATTGAAGTTATGACTCGGCAAAATATAGATCATGAAGCTGTCTGCGAGCTTATAGCCGATTCTTTTCGTGGGAAATTCCAATCACTTGTCCGTCTGGACGATACTCGAATCACTCAGCTCTTAGGCAGCCTTTGGATTCATGATCCTAATGATTTATCTTCAACACAAGTAGTGGCTAAGGAAAAAGGAAAGGTTGTCGGGACGCTCAGCCTGAAATGGAAAGGAACCCGTACACCCAGTAAAGGGGCGGGACAGATCCGCTTCAAACCACTCTTTAAGCAGTTCGGTACTCTTAATGTATGCAAATTAGTAGCAGGATTGCACTTTTTAGAATATCAGCCCCAGGCACACGAGTGTTATATCGAGCATATAGCTATTCACTCAAGCCATCGTAATCAGGGAATTGGCGGACAGCTTTTGGCCTGGGCACAAAATTATGCGCGTTGTTCGGAGTTTGATCAATTATCTCTACATGTGGCCAGCATGAACGAACAGGCTATTCATTTATATGAAAAGAAGGATTTTAGCATTGAAGCTTCCAAGTATAATGCCGTGAGACATTTTCTATTTCAGACACCCAGATGGCACTTCATGGTATGCAGAACTTTGAATCGTTAGGAGTGAACGTATTGAGAAGATCAATGAAACTAATCTTAGGGTGTGTTGCGGGTCTGTTCATTGCCCTGATTGTGTTCGTACTCCTCCAAAATTCATATCAAATGATTGAGGAACACATAGAAATTGAAACGCCAGATGGCCTATTGACCGGAACATTAGTGTTGCCTAACAATTATTCTGGAAACGTGGGTCTTGTCGTTTTTGTACATGGGGACGGGCCGATTAATGACTCCTACGACGGGGGATATAAGCCTTTATGGGAAAAGTTCGCTTCTATCGGTTATGCCTCCTTGTCTCTGAACAAACCAGGCATAAATGGTGCCCCCGGGAACTGGCTGGAGCAAAGTATGGAGGAACGTGCGCAGGAAGCTATATACGCGATTCAGTGGGCTAAATCTTTACCTATGATTGACGAGAATAGAATTGGCTTATGGGGTGCTAGTCAGGCTGGCTGGGTGATTCCTAAGATCGTTAGAGATGAACAGAACATCACCTTCAGTATTCTTGTATCGCCTGCAATCAATTGGATTGCTCAAGGAAAATTCAACACTAGAAAACAAATGGAGATGGATGGTTATTCCACACAGGAGATTATGGAGGAAGAACAATACAATGAACAAGTTTTAAATATACTAAATGAACAATCCTCTTATAACAATTATCTGAAATTGGCACCCGCAGACGATCTCATTTCAAAAGACAGATGGGATTTTATAGTCAAAAACTATGCATCCGATGCTACAAAGGAGTTAGCCTATTTCAGGTCCCCTGTCCACCTGGTTCTAGGAGGGCAAGATATTAATGTTGATGTTAAGGATACTGAACGGATATACCGCCAACAAATCCCTTCCCACTTGCTGTCTGTGTCTCTTTTGCCTAATGCTAATCATTCCATGTTAAAGAAAGAGCTCGCTAAATCTGAAATTAAAACCTATTTAACGGCCCTATTCTTTCCTAAAAAACTGTTCGATGATCAGTACTTAAAGGATGTAACCGAATTTGTCAGTCAATTCAATCCATGAACGATCACAAGGACGGATTTTGTTAAAACAAATCGCTCAGATCTTCCTTTACAGCCGCATGACTATCTTTTATAAAATATTCAAATCTACCAAATTTGGCCAAAGCTTTCCTATCCTCTTGCCATACCCATTTATCAATCTCTGACTGGCTGCGGTGATCCCGAAACGCAGTTAGTTTTGCCCCCAAATGGTCCTTAACGTCAATTTTGACGATATCCTTTGGAGTGTAACCATACCGTTCCGGTTGTTCCATCATGTCTCCATAAGTAATGAAGTATAAAGACTCTTTATGCCCGGAACGTTCACATGCGGCCGTCGTCACTTTTCCTATAGCGCAATGATCAGGATGTCCTCCGAGCTTCTCATGAAAAGTAAGGATAACGTCAGGATCTACTTCATCGATTAGGTCCGCTATAGAATCCGTTAAGCGCGTCTCGTCAATAAACTCCACAGTTTTGTCGCGAATGTCCAAAAAAATAAGACGGCGAATACCCAAGGTGTCGCAGGCCCGCCTCAGTTCCATTTCACGGATGGCTGGTATAGATTCCCTGTTGTGGTAAGGTAGGTTCCCCATGCGGCGCCCCATCTCACCTCGTGTGGCGCTTACCAGAGTAATATCAACTCCTAGGCCTGCGTATTTCGCGAGAGTACCACCGCAAATAAAAGTCTCGTCATCTGGATGGGCAAAGACTGCCAGCAGCTTTTTCATTGGAGCATTATGTATTTCGTTCATTCTGGAAAAGGCTCCTTTCCGAAGTGGAGGGCAACATTCATTCGTCCTTTATCATCATAACCGGCTAACAGAAGGCGAGCATTGCCCTCTCTTTCATAATGTGTGAGTGCTTCCATTCGCAGCCAGCCCTGTCCATCAAAACGAATCGCTACCCGAAAAGAGCCTTCCCCGGCAATAAAAGCATCTGTTACCTTAACCTTGAAATTGCGGACGAAGACAAACGAAGTAGCTTCGCTGTGAATATAAATTTCCTCTCCAATGAAGCTCTGAAGTTCAGCCTCAACTTGGTCCTTAATTATTGGGTTCATCGTGTTTAGCTTCCTCTTCTCGAAAAGATTGTGGATATTCTATACCTTTAATATTTTACAATAGAAACCGATGCATTCAATACCCTCATTACCTTGTAAGAATGAGAAAAGTTGGCGGACACTCGCATCCAACCAACTTTTATCAAGTAATTTATTTTTCCCTTGTAGAGCTAGACTATACGTCTGACCGGCTAACCGCTCTTAATTTCCAGGCCACAAGCTCTTTAAAGGCTTCTTTGTAATTTGTACTATGTTCATGATCTAATATTTTCAAGACATCATCTGAGTTAATATATACCTGTTTTCCGTAAACCGTTAGTTCCCATTCATAATCGATTCCTGGCACTTTAATTACCTTGAAAAGATCCTTGCATACTCTATTTGCCTCGTCGTTAAAAGCCAGTAATGCTTCTGAAAAATTCTCAAGTCTTTCCATATCAACCGATTGTAAAATCAAAGTCACTCATTAAACCCTCCCATATATCGTATGTATGCCTTAAACATAGTACTATTTAATGGTTATAATTGGAATAGGTGTAAAATGTCGTTAGAATAATGACGAATTAGATCATAATATAGGGATATTTAGGGATAAAGAGTGGTTATACAAGGTTAGACTCCTCAGTAGCGTAAAAAGCATTTGAAAGAATGCTCGCTGTCTGTCTTTTTAAGAAACAAAAAGGTGAATGGCGGATATGCCTTGGTAGAAAAATTTATAAATAAAAAAATATTTTTGACAAATTAAAGAAAGTTAGCATATTTCATCATAAAAACCAAAACCCCTTTTATAGGACCCGTTACACCAGCTTACTTAAGTTCCTTGCCAAAACAAACTGATTTCTCCAATCCTCCCTGTATCAATCTCTCTCTCAAATTAGATAACCATAAAGGTTCATTATCCCATGATTCCGCGATTGACCTTAGAACACGCGCATACCCATATAAATTGGCAAAGCGCCTGCAGGCTGGTAAAATAACCTCTAAATCATCTGAGACATCAAATTCTGTGCGGTAACCCTCCATAAAGGATTGTTTCCTAGGGTTAAAGATTTCAGGCGGAACACAGTCCTGCAAACTATCCAGCGCTTGTTCAATATCCATTGCATACCAATGGTACATAGAATCATCGAAATCAATTGCATTGCAAGAGTTAGATTCCTCATCGTAAAATACATTATCGTATTCAAAATCATAATGAATCAGCCCGAAATTACGTTCCGACTTAGGTATGGAAGCAAAATAATCTCGTAGTATTTTCGTTTCCATTAGTGCTGCTGTCTCTTCTGGAAAATTCACTAAAACATCCTCAATCCAATCTAAAACATCACTATAGGACCATCTTTTGGTATTGCCTGGTGTGTATTGACTAGACAAATGATGAAGTCTTCCTAGTGCTTTTCCATAACTGTAGATAATGGGTTCACTAGAATCCGTATGATTCATTTGCACACCAGACACCCGTTCAAATACAGATGCAAAGTACTCGCCCCATGGCGTCTCAACCTGTACCAGCTTCTCTCCTTTGTTAGACACAACCGCCTCTAAAACTCCATAGTCGTTATCCCGCAAGTAAGAGATAAAATCAAGCTCCGCCAGAATATTGGAAGCTAACTTCTCTGATATTGGAGCGAACCGCAAGAGCTGAGTCCTCCCTTCACATCTAAACGGATATATGGCATTGGACGAGATTCGATAATGCTTGAACATATCCAGTGAAGTTTCATCGTAGTTCCAGTTTTTCAATAGCATTTCTGCCAAGTTCACATCGTTAAAAAGATATTTCAATTTCAACATAAGCGTACAGCTCCTCATTATTATTTAATTGAACCCTATTTTTGCGCGCAAAAAGACCGCAGGCTATGTCTGCGATCTTCGAAAATTTTAGAAAGTGCAGTTATCCTTTAGTAGCGGCAGACTTAAGAGTCTACCTTCATTATTCAGTTAAGAATCACCTTAATATCAACAACAGTAGTAGTACTAGCCCGGCGTTTCATGCCGCTCACTCCCTTCGAATTACAAGTTAGTATTATCGTACTCCAGTTCATAAATGGAAGCCATTTATAAAATAATTATAATTAAACTATGCTGCTTCGTTTTTATATGGTTTGACTATTCTGTGGTTCTTGCTGTTACAAGTTCTACCGCTTCTTATGTAACGGACTCAGTGTACTACAGTCAATAGAGTGACACGGGTATATGCCACCCATGAAGAATTCCGTCGAATCGCTCTCGGCTAGTGGATTTGGCTAAATGAGATGTAAAAATACACTTGAATCGCTCTCGGCTAGCGGATTTGGCTAATCCACAGTGTTTTATCAAAGGGGTACACGTATAAGCAAAAATAGTAAATGCAACTTAAAAAAAACTAGAACTATGATCAAGAATATCAATTTAGAGCAAACAAAAAAACGGCATTTCTGCCGTTTCCGCTTTTCTAATATTTTACTCCATACCATTTTCTTTACGTATCTTATATAAGGCTTGTAGCAGCAATTCGGCAGGATCCCGGTTCAACTGCAGATGGGTTAACAATAGATGTAATGGCATAGCACATACGTTATTGCCATCTGTGATCGCTGGAAATCCGGCTTCAAAAGCTGGACCGAGTTCTTGGTTCCATGTTAGTCCTGCATGTACCTGCTCTGGAGCAAATTCTTCACGCACAGCTTCTATACATTGAGGAACTAGCACGTTGTCTATTGTCGCTTTGGCTTCATCTTCATTTGCAGGTGGTTTAGGAAGAGGTTTGCCTCCGGCATTCTTCATCAGATCAACGTAAAAAGAAGCCATCCAAACTGCAGGATTGTTACCCGGCTGATTGCCAGACTGGAACCTCGCGATCAACTCGCGTAGAAAAAAACCGCAGGAATATACATTATTAGAATCATCTTTTACATGAAAAACAAAAACCGGGCCGTAAGCCTCAAAGTTCATTACTTGTCCTTCAACGTCCTTATAGTGCATTTTCAAAGCTACGAGGCCGTTATGGTGAACAGCCTTTATAAGCTCGGCCCAATTCTCTTCGGTCATGGTCTCTTGATTGCTGTTTACTTCTTGATTGCTGTTTACTTCTTCATTGCTGTTTACTTCTTCATTGGTTAACTCTTTGTTCATTATATTTTCACCCCATCTACTATCATACCATCCAGCGGCTAGAACTGACAGAATGTAGGCGACAATTTTTCGAAAAAATAACCATCTCGTTCCCTCCTTAAAGTTACTAATCAACATGCCAGAGGTCATTTTATACCGAGCATAATCGCTGGACGGAACAGGTTATTGCCCCAATTCAAAGCGCTACAGCGCCTCTCTAACAACCTGGCGGTAATAAACAACGGTGAGAACAGCGAACAGAAAATAGATAAACGTATAAATCGACATGGCAATAGCTGCGGGGAAGATCAGACTGGACAAGGTTAGTGCCGAAGCCGCTTTGACGGCGAAAATGGAATGCATAAGCCCGATTGCCAGCGGAATTGCAAATACAAACATCTGCTTACGGATTATGCCGCCCATGATCTCACGCTCACCGAATCCCAGTTGCCGCAAAATCGTATAGCTTTTCCTCTCTTGCTCTGCCTCTGTCATCTGCTTGAAATACAGAATACTGCCCGTAGAGATCAGGAAAATAAGTCCTAGAAAGCCTGCAATAAAAATGATTAACCCGAATTTTCGGAGTGACCCTTTATAAAAGGTATCGTAGTCCGGATTGAACTCCTTTTCCTTGACATATTCCTCATAGATGCCGGATGCCGCTGCACGCTCATTCTTATCCGCAATTTGATAGATATCGATACGAATAGCTTCATATTCAGGTGAAAATGGCATCTGCTTACGTATTGCCCTTACCGCCCCCTCCGCCATAACCAGTTGATCGCCGTTTATGCTGTAATTCATGGCATAGCGATCATTTCCTTGGGTTAAGTTTATGGAAACGGGTACCCCGCTTAGTCCAAAGTCAACAGCTTGGGGAAAAGTAACCAGATCAAGCTCATTGCCTAGTGTCGCTTTCTTCAGACCCGTGTACCAGAAGGCCTCACCCTGGTCTGGCACGACAATATCTGCACCGCTTGCCTGAAGTTGCTCTGCAGCTAGTAGTAAAAGACTACGACCTCCCTCTTTCTCTTTCTCTTTCTCTTTCTCTTTCTCTTTCTCTTTCTCTTTCTCTTTCTCTTTCTCTTTCCCTTTGCCTATTGTTCCTGGCAGCCGCACGGCCTCAACCGCTCCATGGGTAAACGTAAATCCGCGCTTTTCCAGTTCAGAACGAAATGACTTCGCGTCCCGTTCATTATTTTCAAAGATGAAGTCGTAAGGCAGCATGGCCCGGGATTCCGTTTCGGCCGAATAGTATAGCGAGTAAGAGATTGCCACCATTGTCAGTGTCATCGCAGATAGAACAGTAATCAGTGTGAGCGAGTTCGCATTGCCTTTCATGCGATGCATGATCGGGGCCAGCGACAAACTATTTTTTAGCCCGAGCTGTCCGTCCATACCCTTTCGTATCTGGAAGAACAGCCAGCCGATGGTCACACGAAACAGCAGATAGGTTCCTAGTATGGTGGAGCCGAGAATCGTCAGCAATTGAACGAGCAGATTCTCACCTAGCGTTTGACTAGAGAGCAGATAACCCGTCGCGATGAGTATAATGCCCAGCAGCCCCATAAATGCCGACAGAACTGTCTTCGGTTGTTTCGGGTGCTCTCCCTGTCTATCTGCTTTGAACAGGTCAAGGAGTGTCGAGCGGTAAACCTTGAACAGCATTTGTACCAATGTAATGCCGATTAGCACGGCAAATATGATGACGGTCTGCAGCGCGGCAGTACTGGAGAAAGAGAGGGTCACTGCGCTTTCTATACCGATTAGTTTCATCAGAATGAGCACAAAAAGCCGCGACACGAGCGCGCCGCCGCCGATCCCAATCAAGAGCGCCCCTAATCCAAGAAGCGCATTCTCGGTTATAAGTAACCTCGCAACCGTGCTCTGTGTCAGGCCAACCAGTTGATACAGCCCTATTTCCTTACTTCGACGCTTTAGAAAAATGCTATTCGCGTAGATCATAAATACGACCACAATCGCGAGCACTAAAATTCCGGCAGCGTTAAACACCGAAGTAAATTGAATATCACCGAATGATGCTGCTAATACCGTTGAGTCATTTTGCAATGTTGCAAACACGAAATAAAGGCTTGTACTAAAAATAAGTGCGAAGTAATACAGGTAGTAATGTTTGATGTTTTTCCGCATACCACGGAGGATCAACTCAAATAGTGTCAACGTGATCACCTCCGAGCACGGCCTGCACATTTAATATATCTTTGAAGAAAGCTTGCCTCGGCTTATTGCCTCGGTATAATTCAGAATAAAGCATTCCATCCTTCAAAAACACGACCCGGTTGCAATAACTTGAGGCCACAGGGTCATGAGTCACCATCATAATCGTAATGTTACGCTGCCGGTTTAGCTCCTCTATCATACCCAATAGAGAGGAGGCCGACTTCGAATCCAACGCCCCTGTCGGTTCATCCGCAAATACAATAGAGGGCCGATGGATCAGTGCACGTGCAGCAGACGTTCTTTGCCGCTGTCCTCCAGAAATTTCATGCGGGTACTTATGGGCTATCTCCTGGATACCAAGATCTGCAGCGATTGCTTGAAATTCAGCCTCTGCCTCTGCTTTTATCATTTTGCCCAGGGAGACCGGCAGCAAAATATTCTCTTTTACCGTCAACGTATCTAATAGATTGTAATCCTGAAAAATGAAGCCCAGCTTCTTTCGCCGGAAATCAGACAGTTCAGCATTTTTCATATTCGAGATATTCGTATCTTCGACGAATATGTTACCTTCCGTAGCTTTATCAATGGTCGCCAAAACATTAATTAAAGTCGACTTTCCCGACCCGGACGGCCCCATGATGCCGACAAATTCCCCCTCCACTACACGAAGGTTGATCCCCTTCAGCACCTGCTGAACATTGCCTCTGACACCAAATGATTTACGGACTTCCTGTGCATGAAGCACGGTTCTTACCCTATTGTTCTGATTCATCTCCATAGCCTCCACTCTGATCTAACTTTCATTCTAGAGAAACAGGCCATACCCGTCGCCCGTATCAGATGACAAGCAGGAGGTTCTACGTGACAATATTATCATATTGAAGTCCGAACAGATTCGAACGCATTGCTGATCGTGAAGGTCAGCATCATGGACGTTCCTGCGTGAAGCTCAGATTGTACCGTTAACGAAATCCCGATTTTGTCCGCAACCGTTTGGGCTAAATACAGACCCAGTCCGGTTGCCGCATTGTGCAATCTACCGTTTCCACCTGTAAACCCTTTATCAAAAATGCGTGGTAAATCATGTGCAGCAATGCCCGATCCTTCATCTCTAATCGTCATCTGGATATGCCCATCAGTTGTGATAGAAGTTGACAGAAGAATCAAACCGCCCTCTGGACTGTATTTAACCGCATTCGTCAATAGTTGCCGGATAATAAAGCGGCACCACTTGCGGTCCGTTCTAACTAAAGCCTCTTCCCCTGCAAATTCGACGGCGATATTTTTCTCTACACACCAGGAGGCTAATTCACGTACTTCCTGTGCAGCAAGCCGTTGAATATCGGTCTGTTCCAACACATAATCAGCCTCTAGCGACGGCAAGCGCGAAATGTACAACTGCTGGTCGATGAGCAAATGAATCCGCAGCCATTCCGATTCTATTGTATCCATCGCCGGATTGCCCCTGTTGGCATCAATTATTAATTTTACCGCAGTCAGCGGCGTCTTTACTTCATGCACCCAGGCCGCAACATAATCAAGCTCCATTGATCGGGCAGAATGACTATCCGAAAGTTTATGCCAGTACCAGTGATCCACTGAACGCAAGAGTTGATTCGTAGCTTCTTCCTGATAAAAATAAGCAGGCGGCAATATCTCTACCCAATCTTCACGAATGGCTTCAGCGAGTTCCGCCAGTGCTCGCGTATACTTCATTTCTTTTCCAAAACGCCAACCAAGGAAGACTACGAAAGCTAGAAATAGCAACCCGTTTAGATAGAGCATCGAATCACCACGGATGGCAATACCATTGTCGATCCAAATTAGCAAATCCACAAACAACAATGAAAGCAGGTAGAATACAATCCAGCTCTTCCTGTCATACAGAAAGCGGAGTAACAAGTTGTTACCCCTCATAACGTAATTGCCATATAGCCAAGCCCTTTCTTTGTAACAATAGCTTCCTCCAGTTGGAAAACGGCCAGTTTTTGACGTAACCGGGTTATATTCGCAGTCAGCGTATTGTCGTTGACGAATTGTTCATCATCCCACAACTTGCGGATCAGATCCTGCCGTGATATCACTTTATCCTTCGCTTTGACGAGGACTACTAGCATAAAAAATTCATTCTTGGTTAATAACACATCCTGTCCATCCTTGCGAATCAGACCACGCTTCATATCAATTATGGTTCCGTTCCATTCGATAAGATCGTCAGCTTCCTCTCTGTAAGCATAGGTACGGCGAAGAATCGCCTGTATTTGCGCTAACAGCACGTCCATATGAAACGGCTTTTGAATATAATCGTCTGCTCCCATATTCATCGCCATCACCATATCCATAGGATGATCACGTGAGGATAGAAACAGAATTGGCACTTTCGACACCGCCCTAATCTCTCGACACCAGTGGAAACCGTCATACATGGGAAGCTGGATATCTATGATGACCAATTGGGGCTGAACTTTAATATACGTGCTCATCACATCATCAAATCGTTCCGGTCCCGTAACGTGAAACGACCATTGCTCCAATCTATCCTTCAAGGAACGAAATATAGCCGCATCATCTTCGATAATAAAAATATTAAAATCCATAAAGACCCAATCCCTTCCCTCTAGTGCTCCTCCATCATACCATTCTATACTTCCATACAAAAAGGGGCGGCATATGAATCACCCCCCTCTCTTATGACTTTAATTCGGAAGCAGCATCGTGAACAGCAGTGCCGCCAGCTCTTGTTTATTCATCTCCCGCTGAGAGCCGTAGTCAAACATGCCGTTCGATTCCGTCACCTCCGGTCCATGCAGCTTCCAGATCACTGCAGAACTGACAGCATCGACAGCCCATTTCGAAGTCCCTGGCGCGAGCACGGCTGTAGAACCCGGCATCCTAATCCCCGTTACAGTCAGTAAGCGGTAAACGATAGCAGCCGCTTCTTCCCTAAGAATTGGACGTTCCGGTTCGAACTTGCCGCTCCCCGTTCCATTCAGCATACCAGCCTCGACAGCGGCTTGAATATCCTTTCGGTACGGAGAATTTTCAATGTCCGTGAAAACAGGCGGGTTCGAAGATTCAGGAATGCTCCATATCGTATTAAAAGCATGAATGAATGCTCCCCGGGTAACGGTTTGCTGAGGTTGAAACGGCTGCGATAGATCTTCTGTTAAGTAGCCGAGTGACTTCAGACTTAGAATGTAGCGAGCATACGGATGTTTTGCTGATACATCCGGAAATTCGACTGGATCCTCCGGTATTTTAGCCGCATAGCTATATAAATTAGAGTATTTCATGTAGATGACACGTCCATTGGCATCCGTCTTGAAGGCAAGCGGATTACCCTGATCATCAACGAATAGCAGCTCGTCGATCTGCTTTAACTTCAACTTGCTTGGGCTGAAAAGATCACTAACCAATAGAGTGCCATCCCCTGCCACTTCGATTTTAGTCAGTAATTTAATGCGTAAATCCGAGTACAAACCTTCAAACTTGGTAAGAAGATCCGCAGATTGCCCCTTGAACCCTTCTGGCTCATACACCGATTTATTGCTCGCATAATAATGGTTCATAAATGCGGTAAACAGGTCGTTACGCAAATCCTGATTCGTATTATATGACACGAAGACACCTGTTTTACGGTCAGGCAGCATCCACAGCAACGAACTATAACCGAGAATGTCCCCCCCTTTGGAAATCACAACTTCACCGTTCGTTTGGGATGGAATAACAGGCGATTCAAAACCGTAGGTCGTATCCGGTAAATCTGGATGTATGACCATCTGATAAGCCGACATCGCCTTCACCGATTCAGGAGACAAGATAACAGTACCATCAGCGGCCCGACCATCGTTCAGGAAAGCCTTCATAAACAAAGCCATATCGGAGGCTGTCGATAACATGCTGCCCTCCGGCCATTCGCTCGGCGAAAAACCGTAGACTGGAATAGCGTTGCCCTCAGCATCATAAGATGTTGCGAGCCGCCCAACCAAATCTTTTGTCATACTAAAGCTGCTTGAAGTCATACCGAGCGGTTCAAATAGATGCTTTTCTACATAGTTCCCAAAGCGTTCTCCGCTTACCTGCTGAACAATGTATCCTTGCAGCCTAGATGCGAAATTATCATACATATATGACGTTCCCGGCTTTCGGACTACGGGTGGGAACACCTCAAAGATACTTTCTTTTAAGGAAATTGCCTTCTGGGAAGGGTCAAATAAATAGCTGGCGTCGGTAGGTTCTCGTACTTCAAACCCGGTCGTATGGGTCAATAGATTCTCTATTGTTACCGGAGTATCGTAGGAATTTGTAACTTTGTAACCGTCCAGGTACTTTTCAATGTTGTCCTGCAGTGAAATTTTACCTTGGTCGACCAGTTGCATAATGGCAGCGGCCGTGAATACTTTGGAAACGGAGCCGATCCTAAAGGTAGCTCTTTCAGCGTCTTCCTGTGACTTCGAGGTTGGGGCAGTTATACCGTAACCTTTGGATACCAGCACCTTCCCGCCTTGAACGACGGATACCACAGTGGACCCGGCTTTTTGCTTGATGTCATCTTGGGCAAAAAACGAGTCAAGAAACGCCTCGACTTCCTTGGCATCACGAGGACCGCTCTTAAAATCTTCCGAGACGGAGCTGCTGATTGCCGCAAGCTGTTTGACAGAGTTAAACGGGTCTGCTTCAGGTTGTTGCTGCGCGTATACACTTCCTTCACCGACAAGACTCAGTGTCAAAAAGGCGGTTAGGATGCCTAACGTTCGACGGGTTCTCTTATTCACATTCTTTTTCATTTACTATCCTCTCCTTGCTTCCTTAAATTCGGGAATAACCCAAGTCAGATGTACAGGCGATCCAACACACTTATTGTATGATTTGGATCAAGATCTGTCGTTCGATTGAGGTGATAAGCAGGAGTGTATTGTTACAATGTTGTCACGTTGGGATAATTCAATCGGTGCAGGACTACTCAGCTAAAAGTTCAATCGATTGTAACAAGAAAATATTACAAGAACCGATCCTGGCCCCTAGTAAATGTTATAATCACTTTGATTTATTCATTCTTTTATAGAAGAGTGGAGAACAAACAGAAACAGGTGATCAGATGTTCGAACTTAAATGGCTATGGCAAAATCTGAAGGGAAACAGAACACGTTATATTGTGGCTCTCTGTCTCTCTGTGGTGGGCTCAAGTCTTACGATCGTGAATCCGTACATCAGTCAGCGCATTGTCGATACGTTCATCGCCGGTGACAATGCTGCACAGAATCTGACTCAAGAACGGGGACTCTTGATCGCGCTCTGCCTGGGTATGATCGGCTTTTCCTTGCTTCGCACGGGGTTGGCTTATGTGACAACTATGCAGTACGAGCGCTCCTCGCAAAACATGCTATATCGCATCCGCATTTATCTCTACAACAAGATTCAGGGACAAGACAGGGAATATTACGATCATAACCGTACCGGCGATCTTATGACCAAGATGACAGGCGATCTGGACATGGTTCGTCACTCCATGGCCTGGATTTTCAAAACGATCATCGAATCCTTAACGATTTTCGCTGCTGCTGTTATCTATTTTTTCACCATTGATACCGAACTGACGTTGTGGATGCTTACTCTATCTCCGCTGATTTTTATCGTAGCCTACATATTTGCGAAACACGTCCGCCCTATGTATGTGGACCTGCGCGAACGGTTGTCCCAGCTCAACACAACTGCACAGGAGAATATCTCAGGAAATCGTGTGGTTAAAGCTTTCGCCCGCGAGGAATATGAGATTGAGAAGTTCTCAGAAAAGAACATCAATTATTCGACAGCTAACAAAAAAGCCGCACTCGTATGGCTCGATTACTTTCCTTATCTTGAAACCTTAGCACAGGGGTTCAATGTCATCCTGATGTTGGCCGGCGGGTTGTTCCTTATGAATGGCCGAATCACCTTTGGTGAATTCGCCGCGTTCTCTTCTCTGATCTGGGCCATATCAAATCCCATGCGTAACATCGGCATTATTATCAACGACATTCAGCGTTTTTTTGCCAGCCTGACCAAAATCGTAGAGATCTATTACGCCAGTCCCACTATTGTTAATATGCATAACCCCATTACCAAACGACGTTATGAAGGACGCATCACGTTTGAGCATGTCCGCTTCAAATATGACAACGCTACAGTATTGGACGATGTCAGCTTTACAGTTGAACCTGGGGAAACCATTGCAATCATGGGCTCGACCGGATCGGGCAAAACAACACTCATGAATCTGATTCCCCGTTTCTATGATGTAACAGAAGGACGGGTTCTGGTAGACGGCATTGACGTACGTGAATTGGAGCTTGATGAACTCCGCGGCAATATCGGCATGGCCACTCAAGACGTGCTCTTGTTCTCCGATACTATCGACGGTAACATTGCCTATGGCGACCCCGAACTTCCAGAGGAACAAGTGATGGGATATGCCGATCTCGCGGCCGCCCACGATTTCATTTCCCGGATGCCCGAGGGGTATGATACCGTTATCGGGGAACGGGGAGTCGGCCTATCAGGAGGACAAAAGCAGCGCATTGCGTTAGCGCGTGCCCTGGCGGTAAGCCGTCCCATCCTAATTTTGGATGATACAACCTCTGCTGTCGATCTTGAGACTGAGGAGCATATTCAGCAGAGTCTGCGCGAGCTGGATTATCCTTGCACGAAGCTCATCATCGCCCAGCGGGTGTCTACCACCGCAGAGGCCGACCGTATCCTTATCCTAGACGGTGGCCGGCTGATTGAAGAAGGCACGCATGCTGAACTGTTGGCACAGCGGGGTTATTACTACGAAGTGTTTAAGCTGCAGAACGAAGGTATTGGAAGGCAGGTGATCGCAAATGGCAAGGAATAAATTCGACGTCGACGAGAACCTGGAAACCCCCTTTGATATCAGACACTTCCGGCGTGCGATGGTTTACATTAGGCGGAAGAAAACACCCATGATTGTTGCGTTTGTGCTCAGTGCTTTTTCGGCAGCCATTGCGCTATCAGCACCACTTATCATGCAGCATGTGATCGATGTGACCATACCCGCGAAGGCAAAACTGCCTCTGCTCGGCTGGTCATTACTGATGCTTCTAACCATAGTCGTCAGCGTAATTCTGGCCACCATCCGCTCGCGCATCATGACAAGTGTGGGGCAAGACATTATCTTTGAAATCCGCACGGATTTATTCAAACATTTGCAAAAACTTCCTTTTAAATATTACGATGACCGCCCGCAGGGCAAGATTCTGATCCGAGTCGTAAATTACGTCAATTCGGTTTCGGATGTGTTATCCAACGGAATTATTAACTTCATCTTGGAAATCGTTAATTTAATCTTTATTGCCGCTTTTATGTTCGCAGTGGATGTACGACTCTCGTTAATCATCCTAGCAGGACTGCCGATTTTCTTAGGCATCATGCTGCTAATCAAAACCCGGCAACGTCGCGCATGGCAGGCGGTGTCCAACAAGAGTTCTAATCTCAACGCCTATTTGCAGGAAAGCATCAGCGGCATTGGCGTGACGCAAATCTTCTCGCGTGAACAGCATAATGAAGGAATCTTCACCCGTCTTGCCGGCAATTTCCGCAAGGAGTGGTTAAAGGCACTCAATTACAACATGCTTATCCCCTTTTCGGTCGACAACTTGTCTACCATCGTTACGGCATTGATCTTGCTTGTGGGTCTGTTGACACTGGATCCCAAGGAAGCAACACTGGGTGTCATTCTGGCGATGAGCAGCTATGCCGCTCGCTTCTGGCAGCCGATTTTGAACCTCTCTAACCTATACAATAACTTTATCAACGCCGTTGCCTACCTTGAGCGTATTTTCGAAACGCTGGATGAGCCGGTTACCGTCAGTGATATTCCGGATGCAGAGGAACTTCTGCCCGTTAAGGGCCAAGTCACCTTCGATAACGTAACCTTCGCCTATGATCCAGGGGTGAATATTTTAGAGAATATTTCCTTCAATATTAAGGCAGGTCAAAGTATTGCCCTAGTGGGACCGACAGGGGCAGGTAAAACAACAATCGTCAATCTGATCTCACGCTTTTATAACGTAACCGAAGGCAGGATACTTATTGACGGACAGGATATCTCTCAGATCACGCTCAAGTCCCTTCGCAGCCAAATGGGGATTATGCTCCAGGACAGCTTCATATTCTCTGGAACGATTCTGGATAATATTCGTTATGGCAGACTGGATGCTACCGAGGAGGAAGTGATCGCTGCTGCGAAGGCGGTTTGCGCGGACGACTTCATTCGTGAATTTGACCAAGGCTACCTGACTGAGGTCAATGAGCGAGGCTCCAAGCTGTCCCAAGGACAGCGGCAGCTCATTTCTTTCGCAAGGACGCTATTGGCTGATCCGCGTATTCTCATCCTGGATGAGGCTACTTCATCGATCGATGCGAAGACCGAACGTTTGCTCCAGAAAGGCCTAAATGAACTGCTTAAGGGACGAACCTCCTTCATTATCGCGCATCGGCTTTCCACCGTTAAAAACTGTGACCGCATCATGTACGTGTCCAACAAAGGCATTGCGGAAAGCGGCTCACATGATGAGCTTATATCACAGCGGGGTCTCTATCACCGGCTCTATACGGCACAGAAGATGGAAGCTTGATCAGCGGAGCGGTTAGCTGCACTACTACGGTAAATGCCTTAGGATAGTGGATTTGGCTAAATGTGATGTAAAAGTGCAATTGAATCAATTCATAGGATCAAGCAACCCATGCTTACATCGATATTAGAAAAAGACCATCCGTATAATTTAACGGATGGTCTTTTTTTCTGTTTCCTTACACTAGTATACGATTTATTAGAATATCTTCGTCGTCCAGGATTCACAATTCCAAATATCTGTGGCAATATCACGATAAAATTCCGGTTCGTGGGAAATTAACAGTATGCTTCCTTTGTAGGCTTTCAGAGCGCGCTTGAGCTCTTCCTTCGCATCCACATCCAAATGGTTCGTAGGCTCATCCAGCACAAGAAGATTGGTCTCGCGGTTAATGAGCTTGCACAGACGTACCTTGGCTTTCTCTCCACCACTGAGAACTGAAATTTTACTCTCAATGTGTTTCGTGGTGAGTCCGCATTTCGCCAGTGCTGCACGTACCTCGAATTGAGACATGGAAGGGAACGTATCCCATATTTCTTCTATACAGGTGTTGTTCTTTCCTTCCTTCGATTCCTGCTCGAAATAACCGATCTCCTGATGGTATCCAAGCTCTACCGAACCAGACAATGCCGGGATTTCGCCCAAAATACTACGCAGCAAGGTTGTCTTCCCGATTCCGTTCGCACCAACAAGAGCTACTCTTTGACCACGTTCCATCAGTAAATCCAGAGGCCGGGACAGAGGTTCTTCATACCCGATAACCAGTCCCTTGGCTTCAAAAATAACTTTGCCTGCCGTTTTGCCATCCTTGAAATTAAACTGTGGCTTAGGCTTCTCTTTTGACATTTCGATGATTTCCATCTTGTCGAGTTTCTTCTGTCTGGACATCGCCATATTGCGGGTAGCCACGCTGGCCTTATTACGGGCAACAAAGTCCTTCAACTCAGCAATTTCCTGCTGCTGACGATTAAAGGCTGATTCAAGCTGCTGCTTGCGCATTTCATAGACCTGCTGGAATTGACTATAATCGCCGACATAACGGGAAAGCTTCAGGTTTTCCATATGGTAGATCAGGTTGATTACGTTGTTCAGGAATGGAATGTCATGTGAGATAAGGATGAATGCATTCTCATACTCCTGAAGATAACGCTTCAGCCATTCAATATGCTGCTCGTCCAAATAGTTCGTAGGCTCATCGAGGAGCAGAATGTCGGGTTTCTCCAGCAGCAGCTTGGCTAGCAATATCTTCGTGCGCTGTCCCCCGCTTAGCTCGGATACATCTCGGTCCAGTCCTATGTCCGTAATTCCCAATCCGCGTGCGGTCTCCTGCACCTTCGCATCGATCATATAGAAATCCTGACTTGTCAGGGTATCTTGGATCGTGCCTACTTCCTCAAGCATTTTCTCCAATTCTTCCGGAGTAACATCACCCATCCGGCCGTACATATCGTTCATTTCTTGCTCAAGATCAAACAAGTATTGGAATGCACCACGCAATACATCCTGAATCGTTAACCCTTGGGTTAAGACCGCATGCTGATCAAGGTAACCAACACGTACCCGCTTGGACCATTCAACCTTACCTTCGTCAGGCTGAAGCTTCCCTGTAACAATGTTCATAAACGTGGATTTACCTTCGCCGTTCGCACCGATCAACCCGATATGCTCACCCTTGAGCAGGCGGAACGACACATCCTTAAAGATCGCACGATCCCCAAAGCCATGACTTAATGCTTCAACATTTAATATGCTCATTTAATAGACACCTTTTTTTCTGTATTTTATCGTTTATATTATAAGCAGGAATGAGGGGGAATTCAATGGAATACCGCCTTGTTGAATAATTTTCTTGTTCAAGTTAGATGAATTGAGTTATTTCCCACAAAAAAACCGCCAAACACTTCAACTTTGATAAGTGTGTTTAGCGGTTTTTCTCATGGGACTTAAAGAACGGTACGGAGGTACATCCCGGTATGGGAAGTCTCCACTTTGGCAATTTGCTCTGGTGTACCTTCCGCAACGACGTACCCGCCCTGATGGCCGCCTTCCGGTCCTATATCGATGATATAATCGGCGGACTTCATAACATCCAAGTGATGCTCGACGACGATGACAGTATGACCCTTATCTACCAGCTTGTTAAGAGAGAGCAGCAGCTTTTGAATATCCGACAGATGCAGTCCTGTGGTAGGCTCATCAAGGATATACAGGTTATGAGCTCCCTTCTTGATCTTGGACAGCTCGTAGGCCAGCTTCACTCTTTGCGCTTCACCACCGGACAGAGTGGTCGAGCTTTGACCTAACCGCATATATCCAAGTCCCAGTTCATCCATAATCTCTAGCTTATGCCTTAGATACTTGTGGTCTATGAAGAACTCAGCAGCTTCTTCCACTGTCATCTCAAGTACATCAGCTATACTTCTTTCTTTAACTTTAATTTCAAGGCCTTCTTCCGAGAAACGCATTCCTTTACACACAGGACAGATGGTTTCGATATCTGCCATAAACTGCAGGTTGGTCACTATGATTCCGTCTCCTGCGCATTGTTCACAGCGGGTACCTCCCGCATGGGTTAAGCTGAAATCTATGGCTTGGTAACCCCGGTCGATGGCCTCCGGTTGCATGGCAAACAGATCGCGGATTTTATCATAAAGCCCAATATAGGTCGCAGGATTAGATTTACTGTTTCTCCCGATAGGTGCCTGATCGATATTAATAACATTGTTCAGCAGGCCTGCACCGAAGAGAAAGTCATGGTCACCCGAGACTATACGGGCAGAAGTCATGTCTATTTTCAACTGCTTGAAGAGGATTTCGTTAATCAACGAGCTCTTCCCCGAACCGGATACCCCAGTAATGCAGATAAATAAACCTAATGGAATATCTAGATCAACGTTCTTCAGGTTATTCTCCCGAGCCCCTTGGATGGTTAAAAAATCATCCCCCACACCCCTCCGCTTTTTAGGAACAGGGATTTGGGCTTTCCCCGATAAATAATGACCCGTAACGGACTTGGGCTCATTCATAATGTCTTCCAGTTTACCGCATGCGACAATACTGCCGCCATGAATACCAGGACCCGGACCGATTTCGATAATATGATCAGCGCAGCGTATCGTATCCATATCATGCTCAACAACGATCACGGTATTGCCGATATCACGGAGCTTCTTCATTGTATCAATAACCCGACTCGAATCCCGGGGATGAAGGCCAATGCTAGGCTCATCCATAACGTATAACATCCCCATCAGCTCACTGCTAATCTGGGTGGACATTTTAATACGCTGCATCTCCCCGCCCGAAATACTATCACTTCTTCGGTTGAGACTGATATAATGAAGCCCAATATCAATCAATAGGGAAATTCTTGACCGAATCTCTTGAATAATAGAGAAAGCTACATCCTGAACTTCTTCATTAAAAGTCAATGATTCAAGAGTTTGAAGCAGCTCAGGCAGCTGTTTTCTGCATAGCTGATCAATATTCTCCCCTCCCAATGTAACTTGGAGCCGTTGCTTTTTGACTCTAGCGCCATGACATTCGGGACATATTTTCTCGATCATGCAGTCCTTAATAAAAGTCGGTTCGAAGGCTTCTGTTGTGGAGGACTTCCTTATGTAATGCTTGTACCAGCTTTCCATTTCATGCACGAAACCCCAGAAGGGCCGATCTCGCCCGATCATCCAGTTCTTCTTGGTAGAATTGGGAGGCTGAAGCATAGGAAGAACCTCGCCTTTAGTTCCGTAAAAAAGAATATCATGAATGGAATTGGGAAGATCGCTAAAGGGTGTGTCCATGCTAAAATTATACTTTTGAGACAAGCTGTACATTAACACGGACCTGTAACTGTCCTTCCCGGCAGGGCTGAAGACCGTATTTTTGAGTGCGCCTTTATTAATGCTTTTTTCCGGTGCAACCACCAGGAAGCGAGGCTCGACCACATAAGACTTCCCAACCCCTAGACAAGTATGGCAGGCGCTTGCAGGTGAGTTGAACGAGAAATGAAAGGGCTGCATATCACATAGGAAGAAATGATGCTCCGGACACCCAAAGTCTTGGTAAAAAGAAACATCCACACCATCAACAACTTCTACCTTAATCATAATATCCTCTTCCAGTGCCAGCATAGCTGCTTCTATGGATTTGGTCAGTTGAATATAGGTATTGTTCTTCAGTGTGAAGCGATCGATGATCATCTCAATATGGTAATCCTGAGTTTCATCCAGTTCTCTTTTTTCGGCTAGAGAAAAGGGCTCGCCATCTACGAGCAGATTCTTATAACCTTTCTCCCGCAGCTGCTGAAAAGTAAAGTTGTAATCCTCACCGTATATCTTATAAACGGGAGCTCGGAGTTCTACCACCGTCCCGGTCGGCAATGATGATATACGTTCAGCGATCTGGGCAGCAGACAGCTGCCTAAGAGAATAGCTGCATTCCGGACACTTGCCGATACCGGCTGTGGAATACAATAGACGTAAATAATCATTAATGTCCGTAACCGTTCCAACGGTTGACCGTGGATTATTATTCCCTTTTTTCTGTTCAATAGCGATAACAGGTGACAGCCCGCGTACATAGTCCACCTTTGCTTTTTTGAGTTGGCTGATACGGCTCTTCGCGAAGGTCGAAATGGAATCCAAGAACCGTCTCTGCCCCTCCCCATAGATAACATCAAAAGCCAATGAAGACTTCCCGGAGCCCGATACCCCCGTAATGACCGTTAACTTATCCCTCGGAATTTCAATGGAAATGTTCTTTAGATTATTCTGCTTTGCGCCTGATATTTCTATCGTCGTTCTTACGGCCATGCTCAAGCTCCTTTCTGCACTCCCCATTTATGGAATATACAAATAGCCTATTTCTTCAACGGACGGCTTGCTTTTGGGCGTAATCCGAATCGTCTGCGATACTTTTTCTATGACACCTTTCTCGGCCAAATAGTCCAAAACACCAATTAGTTCATCACTCTGCACATGAAAATACTTATTGATGAGCGTTATAGTTTTGATCTCCTGATCAGACATAAATTCAATAATTGGCTTTGAATAGATATGTAGATGCTGCTCCAGAACCTTGTCGATTCTCTCCATTCCGCGCTCAATTTCTTCAATACTCATGTGATGGGACATGGCATCTTGATAAAACGGGAATATGGCATCCGGATTTAATATAATCGCTCTTTGGATAGCCTCTCTGGATATCGTTTCACCGCGTATGCAGAGTTCCATGTGAGCAACGGCTTCTGCTGCCTTTAATAGAAAATACTGCGCATACAAAAGATCCCTTCTTACCGTCAGCCATTTTTGGGATTTTTCGCGCAGAAATACAAGCTGGCTCGCAATATGGAGTGCCGACAGCGCTATATCATCACTGCCTACCTTCTTGAGATCTTCGAAATATTCAATTAAGCTGTCATCTGTGGAATAGACCATTTTGCCCTTAGCGTAGTAGGATTGGCCAAAAGATCCCCCGATCGACCTCTCGAGACCTCTCTTGAATACGCTGCGTACCATAAGATGAACATTGATAAGGATCCCATCCTCCACGATACAATATGTCGTAGTGGTAAGCGGCTGGTCACGAATAATCATGGTCATATCAATATCGCTTTTTTCCCAAATCACATCATACGCCAGGCTCCCGCTGATAATTATTGCAATGACATTCGGATCTTTCCTGACCTTATCGATAAAGCTGTCCTGTACAGCAATATAGCGTTCTTTTAGCTCTGCCTGCCTTATATCATTCATATCCGAGGGACTCACCCTACCTTCATAATATTAAAGTTAATCATTTCGTCATTGCCTCTTATGGTAAAATTATACTATACTGCTATTGGCAGAACCGGACAAAAATTGCTATGTTAGGAGCGGATATGGATCTTCATCTCTTGGAAACGATTAACCAAACAACGGAATATATCGAAAGCCATTTGTTAGAGGATTTGAATCTGGACTGCATTTCGGACAACGTGAATATCTCCAAATTTCATTTACTCCGTATCTGGAAGGGGGCCACTTCTACCGGCCTAATGGAGTATGTCCGCAGAAGGCGCATTTCCCAGTCTCTGGGAGACTTGATCCATGAACGAAACAGCATTGAATTTATTTCTTCCAAATACTCCTTCGGCTGCGAACGGACCTATAACAGAGTTTTTAAAGAAGAATTCAACATCAGTCCGGCCAGATGGCGGCGCAATCCTACTCCTCTGCAAATCCTGGACCGATTTAATGCTGATTTCCTGCACCTGTCTGGAGAAGGACTCGTTTTTTTCCGTTCCACCAGTATATTGCCATCATTTTCAATTGCCGGACTAGAGTATCGTGTAGATGTGAATGACAATCTGATGAATCAGACCGCTAACCGATATGGTGTAGATTTCTTCTATAACGCTCGTCCAAAAATTATCAACCCGGTGGAAAAAGACATCTATATCGGATATACCACCGTTCCGGACCCTTTTGTAGGTTATACGTTGTATCAGCCCTCTGTACAAATTAATCAGAGCAGCATCATACCGCCGGATATGAATGTAAAGCACATTACGCCTCACAAATATGGTGTTTTTACGTATATGGGTCCCCATCGTCCCGAAGAAATCACCTCCAAGTCCTTAAAAGTTATCTGGAAGCACATCTTCGAGACTTGGATGCCTACCGTTCAATTCGAATTGAAGGATAAGTTCAGTTTCGAGCTCATCAATTATGCCAAGTGTAATAAGCAATATTGCGAGTGTAATCTGTATTATCCGATCTCGGAGTTATAAAATTGATAGCACAAATAGCCAACCCATAGAGGATTGGCTATTTGTTATTTGGATTATGATGGCGATTATTTACTCATAAATTTATTCATGAATCCGTTCTTCATTTCGGTGATTCCACTAAGTTCATTAAGCAACAATCCATCTCGCCTATGTCCCTTTTCAATGAAATACATAGAAACTGCTCTTAATCCTACGTGAGTTCCAACCGCCACACCCATTTGCATGATATATATTTCACCTTTAAAATCAGTTTCTTGTCTGATCTTATCCATTAATCTGTCAGCGATCTCTTTTTCCGAAGTATACCCTATGATAATAAAATCTGTAATTTCCCAATCATTTCGCTTGTTAAATTCCTTCACATAGTGGTTTAATACTCCGTTTAATCCTCTTTCTTTAGCGACTATAGCGCCCTTACCATTTCTCATCGACATAATAGGCTTAATCTTCAGGATCCTACCTATTAGAGCACTAGCATTCGTTAATCTACCGCTTCTTATTAAGTGATTTAAATCATCTACGCATAGAAAATGCTTTACATTTATTTTATAGGTTTCACTAAAGTCTACTAATTCTTCAAAACTAAATCCTTGTTCTCTTAATAAAGCCGATTTCAAAATTAACCAGCCGCTGCCGTGACTCATGGACTTGGAATCTACGACATGGATTTTAATAGAAGATTCAGGATGTTCCTCGTAAAAGATTTCTTTAGCTACTTCAGCAGATTGATAGGTTCCACTGGTACCGCTTGACATGCAAATACAAAGGAACTCTGTATAACCATTCTCCATAGCATCCTTTATTATATTCAAATATTCTGCTGGATTTGGCATGGAAGTCGTAGGATTCTCTTTAAGATTCCCCATCATTTCAAAAAATTCATCAGATTTAATATCTATGCGATCTCTATGTTCTTTGCCATTTATATTTATCGTTAAAGGGGCTATTCCAATGTTATATTTCTCAATAATCTCATCCGATAAATCACAAGTGGAGTCACCCATAATCTTAATCAACTAAATCTCCTCCAAAGATTAAGAAGTAAGGCACTATTTATTCCCTAGTTCTCATATTTTCGCTGTGTTTATATTATTTGTAATCGTTAATAGACTATCTTATTAGTACTCTACCGTCAATGAAACTTGTCGCCTTTTGTCACAATATGCGATTAGTAGGTTTATCCGCAGCAAAAAGCCCAAGCATCGACAGGATAGCCGAAGGCTTGAGCTTCTTTAATGTTAGTGGATCTCTTTTTACGTTCCTATATCAATCGCCAATAGTTGTGATAAGGGTGTCAAACGGATCTAATTCCATAGTTTGTTGTCCATATTCCGTATCAATTGTAGTGGTTTGAAGTTGATCGCTATTGTTAATAACAACCAGTATTTTGCTTTCTGGATAATAAGCACACTCTGTATATAAGTTGTCCGTAATGTACTTCGTGTTATTGAATTCATTGCCCGCAAAGCGAATTATATTCAGCAGCAATCTTGTATTTTGGAAGCTGAATTCGAAAGAAGGCAGATAGATTCCCTTTCCTTTGCCAAAAGCATGCGTAGACAGTGTTATCATACCATTCGTTTTATCCACTACCGCAGCTGACCCATCGGTTAGATAAATGCCATTCTTGGGTGTTATGATGGCCCCTTCGGGCACCAAACCATACTCATCGTGAGCTTCATAGGTCCATTTTCCGTGCCCAACCCTGGAGCCTGTATCCTCATCAAGTCCAAGAACATGAGCCATTCTGAAAAAACTGTCGTATCCTTCAACCGCTGAAGGCTGATTGATACCCATAAAGGTACCGCCTTCATGAACCCATTGGGTCATTATATCGACGCATTTGCTGTCATTCCAGTGCGCTCCACCACTCCATGCTGAACCGGCAGAGCCGGCATTGATTACTACATCACAATCTTGTAGGATTCCCTGACGGATATCTTCAAAATCAATGAACTGTACTTCAATCGGCAAGCCGGATAATGCCTCATTGACATGAATCAAATCATGCATATACGTCTCATGGAAATGGCCGGACAATGTCCATGATCTCAATTTGCCCCAAGTGTGCAGAATGGCTACCTTTGTCTTAATTTGATAGGGTTTGCCTTTATCATGCAGCTCTTTAATTTCTCTAAATTCATTGGAAATCTTTTCAATGTAATCGCAGAAATCCGGGTAAGGCTCTACAAGATGCAAGTATCCACCCAGTCCAATCCGATCAATAGGCTCCCGAAGCAGGGCTCGCCGGATATTAATCCAATACTTTTTGGCATCTAGCGTAGGGTTCCCTCCCTCCATAAAGGTAGGAAGCCCGCCTAAACCAACCGGGAATAAGTATGGATGCAGCCGGATCTCATGGGTATCCACTTTAACCCCTGAACACAGCCTTGCCTCAAATCCTGAGAATACACATTTAATCATCCCGTCAAATCCAAACTCTTGAAAGCGGTCATTATAAGGCTCCATGCCAACCCAACTGTCATCATAGAAGACATACGCCTGCTTACCGTGGTTATGCACAATATCAATTAATTTCTTACCAAATTCGATTACAAAATCATTAATAAAGGCCATCCAGTCGAGCTTGTGCTGCTCAGCCGGGATATGACTGATACGATATTTTCCGCCATTCACAAAATCCTCGGCCGTCAGCGAATACCCGTATTTTTTGGCAAACAGATCAAGCGCCCTTGAACTCACCGTGAAATCATATGAACCCCAATCCGAGAACAAATGGCGATTGCGCTCACTGCTGCCCCAAATCCAGGCGAAATTATAAAATAAAGAGGTAAACCGCACAACCGTTGTTTCCGTATGCCGAACACACCAATCTTCCATCCAATTCAGCAGATACGTTTGCGTTTCAGGATAGATAGGATCAATCTGCATCAGATGCTCTTTGTCCCAATGATTCGTGGTGTGATTGTACATGGAGATTTCTTCCCAGATCCGGTAGGCCATGAAGCTGACCGTGTATTTATGCCAAGGCACAATTCCGGTAAGAACCACATTCCCCGATTCCCGTTCATAATTCCACAGTTCTCTCGGGACTTCCTCCCCGGTCGTCCGGTCAACAACCTGCCAATACTTAAACGCCTCTTTGGAATCATTTACTCTGAATTGTTCGGCAAAATAATCCTCCATAAGATAGATGGATATATAATCTTGTACAGCTACCTTTGGATTTGTAATTAAAAAACACTGCTGCAGCTTATCAAGATTTTGGGAAGCCCATTCGTTATGATCCCTGATGATACAGATAGTAGAATAAATACCATACCCTGCGTTGATAATCTCATCGGACAACTGCGTGCCGTCACTGTCACGGATGACATCAGCCCCCCACCGTTCAGCTAATTTTAGGGTTAGCGCCTCATAACCGGATTCTCCCGGCAATGTAAAGGCCCCCGTTGTATGTTTGGACAACTTGGATCCCTCCTATTTAAGCATATCGGACAGAAAAGCTAATGCTAACCCTTGACCCCAACCTTGAATCCAATCCTTAGGGATATTACGATACCCTTCACGATCTTTCATAACCGCTGTACCGCCCGATACCCCCAATACTCGTCCATCATCAGTGATATTGTCCAAGATGCCTTTTAGGGCCCTTTGAACATATTTCGAATGCAACGGATTGCCATTATTGATCATAGCAGCCGCAATACCAGAAGAGGCAGAGACTTCTTCATAAGACTCCTCGTCATCCAGTACCGTCCGCCACAAGCCATTCTCAGTTTGTACTACCTTTAGGGCAGCCAGTTGATCCCTTAGCGAGCACTCCACATCCATGCACTGCGGGTACAAATACCAGTCATTCAAAAGCATTTTTACTTGTGACATGGTATAGGCTCCCCAAGCATTCGCTCTACCCCAGAATAATCCGGACATGTGATCCTGCTTCACATTATTGTAGCCATGGAACCAGAAACCGCTGCTAGGATCTTGCAAATATTTGATATGCCAGTAATATTGATTCAAGGCATCCTGGATCATTTCCTGATCCTTTAATTTGCTTCCTACACGGAGCAGGAAAAAAGCCGCCATAAACAAGGTATCCGCCCAGGCCTGCTCAGGAAAATCATTAGAAACAGATACGGTGTGCTGCAGAACATTGTCTCCGAACCTGAGAGCATCTTTCTGGAGATATTCCACCTTGCTCATCACAATATCCCAATATTTCTGGTTTCCTGTTTCTTCATATAATGTAATCAGCATATGCCCCATGGCACATGTATTTACCGTCCAACTCGGCAGACCCAACTCAATATATTCATCTGCCCACTGGATAAGCATATTCAAATACTCTTTATTCCCTGTTGTTTTATAGGCTCTGGATACACCATAATAAGCCACACCGCAAGGCCACTCCCAAGTTAAATCCATAGTCATTGTTTTTCTGACCACTTTGTCGATGACGCTTAATATCTCTTCCTTGTCATAAGTTAATTGAAGCATCTTCATTCTCCTCTCTTTCTTCCTATTGCAAACGCTTACTCTATTGTAAGCACTAAAATGGTATAATTCTAACTATATTCACAGCAGAACTGCGCAATTTCAATCATTTATTCTAATCAACTCAAATCTAAATAACGGGAGTATGAAATATGCCCAGAAAAAAGAAGCCTGTCATCGAATATCGTCACTACAGCTTACCTATAAACTTTCCTGTCCTGCTGTTAAGCGGTGAACGTTGGAAAATTTCTGATATTAAAAGTGAACATCTCCATTTTCATAACCATGTGGAGATTGGCATTTGCTATTCGGACAACGGCATTATGGAGATCAAAGGAGAATCTGTACCCTTTTCAGCCGGTGATGTGACCTTTATCCCTAGGTATCTCCCGCATACAACGTACAGTTCGCCAAATACAGCTAGTCTTTGGTCGTATATCTTTTTTTCGCCAGAAGACCTCTTTCAACATTCATTTAAAAGTGCTTATAACAACTTCGAGCCGAATTTGTGGGTGGTGAAGGGAATGAACTGTATATTGAACAAGGAGCAGCATCCCAAGGTCTATACACTTGCGACTTCGATTGTAGAGGAATTACAGCAGCAGAATCCTTACTATCAGGAAAGTGCCTACGGCTTATTGCTATCCCTGTATATAGAGCTCCTTAGAATTCATTCTAAGAATGAACTGTTGTCTGATCAAGACGCAGAGCATGGCCTGAAAGGTGACTTTGTCATTTCCCCTGTTCTGGAATATATCACTACAAATTATATGACTCCCATTACCATAGATTTTTTGGCTGATCTGTGCCACTTAAGCACAACTCATTTCCGAAGAAAATTCCATGAAATTATGGGGACAGCACCTCTCGATTTCCTAAACAGTACCCGAATTGAAGAGGCCTGCAAGCTGTTAAAAAGTACGGAAAATTCCATTCTTTCGATCTCCGAACAAGTCGGTTTTCAGTCCATTTCCAGCTTCAACCGTTGCTTCTCCAAGCTAATGGGTGCATCACCCAAAGAATGGCGTAAAGGGGCACGATCCGAAGCGCAATCCGCGAAAGCGTCTATCCTGGAGTTTACGGGGTGGGTGTAATATAACAGCAAAAAGGTGTATCCAGAACACAAAAATAAAGACGCTTCGGAGATCGATTCCCGAGCGTCTTCTTGCGTTCTTTTATGTCGAAATTATTTTGTAGCAGTGACTAATTTATAGAAATACGCTGGATACATAAAACCCTTAATCACCACTCGATTTTCATCATTTTTCACTTGATGAACCTTCAGGCCATCCTCTGTTTTGCCGATTTGTTTTCCGATTTCGAGTTTACTGTAATAATCAGGATTAATGTGCTGCTCTGGTTCAGATATATACGTTTTACCATTATAGCTTAATTTGGAAAGAGCGATTTCTGTACTATCAATAACTGTTATACTAACACTTTCCTCTAATTTATAGATTGGGAAACTATTGTTACAACCGCTAATTAACAATAAAGAAATTAATAAAATTAAAAAGTGGCACTTCATATTACTCCTCTTTTCTCTTCATTCCACTTCTTTCACTCGATAACTTGGAGGAACCCATTTCAATTCCTCCTGTCGGGAATTAGCTAATGTCATACGGACACCAGAGCGAAGAATTACCTGCGGATGATCGAATGTATGGCTGACAAAGGCGAGCCGTTTCGTGTGTAGGGAAGGCGTTTTGCCTCCCCTTTACGAGGGCATCCTCTACAGCTGCACCTGCTGTATCAGCCCATTTTCATCGAAAGTGAGCGGGTCTATGCAGACTTCGCGATGATAGCCTTTTCCAATTGTAAACCGGGTCAGCGGCGTGACAAAACGATGATAAGCAATCCAATACTCATCGGAGCCAGGCACCTGGAGGATTGAATGATGAGCAGTGCCGAGCATATCCTTTTCCTTATTTTTGACTAGAACTGGGTAATGATAGGTTATCGGTCCAAAAAGATGCTCCGCGGTGCCATAGTTCACGTGATAATCCTCGCTCCCGGTATCGTCGCAGGACCACGTGAAGTGATATTTTCCACCGCGCCTCAGAACGGTCACAGCTTCCCGAAAGTCTAGCAGGCCTACAAGATTTTTCATCGTAGCCTCAATTACGGTTACCATATCTTCACCGAGCTGTACGATTGCAGGATGTGCATTTCCAAACAGCAGGTAAGCCGTACCGTCATCCTCAATAAAAACGGATGGGTCAATGGTCTGACCCATCGCGATACCGAGACACGTCATCTGTTCCATCGTAATGAGCGGCTGCGGTTCTGCTTGAAACGGGCCAACCGGAGTCTCGGCAACCGCAACACCTATGGCGCTCTCTTCGCTTTTCATTTTGCCGCAGAAATAAAAGTAATATTTACCGTCTTTGCTGGCAATAGCCGGAGCCCATGCGCTGCCGACAGCCCAAGGCACATCTTCCGTCGCAAGATCCAAAATCACGCCTTCGTCATTCCATATCCTCATATCAGCCGAGGAAAACACATGGAATTTCGTGCCCGACCAGCCCGTGAAGCCATCGGTTGTGGGATAAAGGTAATAACGGTCGCCGAACTTCGCAAGGTCCGGATCAGCAAATTGCCCGGGCAGCACCTGATGCCCGTCACCAAACGTCGCCAGAAGGCGGCTACTCTCGGCAGCGGTAATTGGGAGGACTCCGCCGTGGCGTTTCTTGGTTTTCCCCAAATCGAACGCCCCTTCCGGCATAACCCGGAATTCACCGCTTTCAAGGTCGGAGGTCAGCAGGGGGAGATAACCCCTCCCTTCCGCAAAGCGATCCACAATAAGGCACCACTCCTCGCGGTCGTTCAGCTTGTAGATTTGCGGGCCTTCCACACCTAACAATTCTTCCAAAGCCGGAGCGGGCAGATTGATAAATGATTCTTTTTCCAACGATGTGCCCCTTTCGACACGGACATTCTTGGTCGTTTCATCCTTGGAAAAACGGTAGTAGGCACCATTATGTGCAATGATTGTAGTATCAATAATGTGGTTTTCCCGCTCAATATACTTTTCAGGCGCCGTAAAGCTGCGAAAATCCTTGGTACGGGCGCTATAGATTTTTTGTTTCCGCTCCTTCTCATGCGGTTCCTGCGTTGCGGAGGCCCAGAACACCAGGAAATCGTCCGAGGCTTCATCATAAATGGCCTCCGGCGCCCAGACGCATCCCGCACCCGGTACGCCAAGGGTGACTGCCCACGGTGAAGACCAATGAACCAAGTCTGCCGATTCCCATATGATAATGTCGCGGCTTCCGGCAGTCGACGCGACGGTCCAGCCCATTCCATTTGCAATGCGGAGATCCGTGGCAATTAAATAAAACTTATCCTCCTTGGGCGAGCGCACGATAAAAGGATCCCTCACGCCCTTTTCCCCCAGCTCGGAACGCAGAACCGGCAAGCCACTGTTCAAGTCTTTCCAATGAAGCCCGTCCTCGCTGTAGGAGAAATAAACCTGCTCGCCGTCAGGCTGTTCCCCAATAAAATGCACCAAAAGATAACCTGAATAACTGCAATGATGTCCAGTCAAAAGAAAGCCCCCTTAATATATGAATGTTTATGAATCAAGTCACTCGGGTTGACCAAATTCCGGGAACCCCTCCTCGTTCCAACACAAAACTTTGGCACGAGCATGACGATTGGGGTCATAAAGTGGCTCGCCTACGATTTCCTTATAGTCACGGGAATGGTAAATCAGTATATCGGCCGAATCATCTTCCGAGACGGTGAAGCAGTTGTGGCCCGGTCCGTAGAGTCCGGATTTTTCGCTAGTTCGGAAGACGGGCTCCGGAGACTTCGTCCATGAATTCAGGTCCATCAGATCACAATTATCGGGTGCGCTTAGCAGCCCCATGCAATAATTGCTGTCTGTCGAGCTTGCCGAGTAGCTAATAAAGATCCGTCCGTTCTTCTTCAGTACGGCAGGCCCTTCATTCACCCGGTGGCCAATGATTTCCCACTCATATTCCGGTTTCGCAAGCAGGACCTGTTCGCCGCGTATCGTCCATGGATTAGACATCTCGGCGATATACAAATTGGAGCTTGCTGGAGTTTCCTGGTCGTATTGCGCCCAAACCAAATACCTTACGCCGCGATGCTCAAAGGTAGTGGCATCCAAAGAGAAGGAATCCCATTTTGTTCGAACCTGTCCTTTTTCCACCCATGACGGTTCCAGCGGATTGGCCGCATCATTTTCTAAGACGTACATACGGATCTCCCAATCCGTCTCGTACTCGTCCGATCCGCCGGCGGCAAAATAGATGTACCATTTGCCGTCGATATAATGGATTTCAGGCGCCCAAATATGCCCGCTCATTCTGCCCTTCTCGTGTTTACACCAAATTACAATCGGTTCGGCGGTCCGGAGCTCCTGAATCGATCTAGCTCTTCTTAGCTCAATGCAATCATAAGCGGGAACTGAAGCCGTAAAATAATAATAACCGTCCATATGTTTATAAATCCAAGGGTCAGCCCGTTGATCGATAAGCGGGTTAGGGAATTGACTTTTGTTTTGAATTTGTTCTTTTGACAACATCATACACTCCTTATTTCACTCTGAATACCGTAATAGAATGTTTAGGGAAATCGTAATGAAACCTGCACTCTTCCGTAATGAATTCCTTCGGTTTCGGCAACACTCGCTCAGGCCACACAAAAGTGTTTTCGTCATCCAGCGCATGTCCGGACATTTCGTATACTTCAACAGACAAGGACGGTTTTTGCAATTCTGCCAAAGCAATTTCTGCCCTAACGCTTTCTTCCTGTACATTAACAACCTTGACGATGACATCTCCAGTTGAACTCTCGTAACTTGCAGAATAATAGAGAGGCTCGATCACAGGGAGTTTATCTTCCGTGTCATTGAACAGAACGTTGTTAATCCAGGCACTGATCTGTCTACCCGATACTTCTAATCTTAACTCGTATTCAATGCCGGGATTCACGCTAAAGATGCTTTGCGTCAGGCAGGAAGTTCTGCCATTTACGCTGGAGCATATCGCCGAATCCTGATTCTGCCATCCACCAAAATCCCAAACTAGTTGATTGTTATCGTCACTTTTTCCAAAGTAAAGATTAAACCCTTTGGGTCCACTGATTTTTTGGGCTTTTAGACGGAGCGTATAATTCTCCCAGTCCGTTTCTCCCAGATCCAGTACTGGGGTTGACGTCCCGCCCAGCCGATCTTCCTCCGTATCCGACAACTCGGCAGACAAGCCGCTGTTCAATTCTCTCACTTCTCCGGTATCGTTATTAACCAGCAGCATGTCCCAGAAGCGGAAGGAACAACGATCTGTCCCGAGCGCAAAGGCTCCGCTAATCGGCTTCATTTTGTGTTCCTGTTTTTCATCAAACCCATTTGCTTCAATCGGTAAAAGTTGATCACCTTGATGGTGCATAAACAGCTTCTGCACATAATAATTAGCCGTTCCGTATACTTCATGATTGTTAAACCAAATCATGTCCGGCTTCCAGTTGATGTAATCCACGTTGCAGAGCATCGGCGCATAGCAAGCCAACCCCACTGCATGAGCGTTTTTTTCCAGTCCGGTCATAAAAGCGGCTTCAACGAGTGCATTATAATAGGTGTTTCCCCACGAAGCATATTCACCCAAAAATACTTTCGGATCTTCTGCCTTAAAATCGTCGTAACGGTGGTAATTTGCCAGAAACCATTCCGGCGTCTGATAATAGTGTTCGTCCACAAAATCCGATTTGTTATCTCTTGCGGATTTCCAACCTCGGTCATATTCACTGCCAGCCGCAAACGGACCGCTCGAATTAATGATTTTGATGTCCGGGTATTTCTCTTTGATGGCTTTGTGGAAATACGCATAACGTTCGAAAAAGGGCTCGCCGACTTCTTCATTGCCGATGCCGATATACTCTAGGCCGAACGGTTCTGGGTGTCCAAGCTTCGACCGCATGCCCCCCCATTCGGTTGAAGTGTCGCCACTCGCAAATTCGATCAAATCAAACGCGTCATCAATCCAGGGTTGCAGCTCGTCAATTGGAACGATTAGCTTATGGTGCGGGTTATATCCGGCAGGCAGGATCGGAATCGGCTTGGCGCCGATATCCTCGCAGAACAGAAAGTATTCATAATAACCCAAACCGAGTGTTTGATTATAGCTCCAATTATTCCGTCGGGCCGGTCTTTGCGCGAGATCACCTAACGTGTTTTTCCAGCGGTACATCGAGTCTCTGTCATCGGGGTTCAAGGAACCGTCATGTATTAAGCACCCACCCGGAAAACGCATAAATTTCGGTTTCAGATCCGCGATCATTGTCGCAATGTCTTGCCGCATCCCGTTCGGCCGGTTGCGGAAGGTCTTTTCTGGAAAAAGTGATACCATATCGAGATAAAGCTTGCCTTTGCCCTTCGTCACAATAACAAGCCGACTGCTGAAATCGGTGGTGGTTGCCGTTATCTTCGCTTCATATTTGGTCCATTCGGACGAATGCACCATGATTGATGCCTCTCCATGAACAGCACCGTCCGTCCCTTCAATCGTTACGACAACCGGTTCCTCAAAACTGGCCTCCCGCCGTGCATAAACCGAAAACAAATAGGTCTCTCCCCGATTGACGGGAATGCCGCTGTTAAATCCCAGGTTCATCATCCCGACCCCGTCGCCTTCGGATAAAATGTCAATGGCAACGTAATGCAGATTGCGCGGGTTTATAGGATGACTATCTTCTATGGTGATTTCCGTCTTTCCGCCGCCTCTTTCGATCTTTTCCCAGGCTGTCAAGGCATGGTATTCCGCATTATCGATTGGTTCAAATTCAAAAGAACGGTTTTGAACAAGCTCCGCATACATTCCTCCGTCAACCGCATGATTGAGATCCTCGAAAAAAATACCGAACAAATCGCCCAATTCCGCGCCCCGATCTTGTGTATGGATAGTCAATGTTGGTTGAACACTCATAACGATCTCATCTCCTATGTTTCTTTTCTTATATTTCGATTTTAAGCGCTTGTTCATATCCAAACAATCCACTATAATGGTGAAAAACTGACATATCGTGCTTTTATGGAGATACAAAATGATTACTATGTTAAATTGCGGATATAATTTTATTCATAAGGACGGAATCACGATTGATCGTCCAGCAGGTGCCGGGAATTATGCTTTTGTTTCTTTCAGAACGAAAGCGGAGCTGATTCTGGACGGAAAGCTGCTGACGGCAGAAAAAAATTCTTACATCCTGTTTCGTCCCACTACTCCCCATCTGTACCGGGAAGTGGAGACGCCGTTTATCAATGATTGGTTCCACTGCGACGGCAATGAAATCCAGGAATTCCTCACTCGGTTGAAGTTGCCGTTAGATACCCTTGTCAAAGCTACAGACCCGCTGTTTATCGCCGGATGCATCCGGGAATTGCAGAGCATCAACAGACTGGGCGGCCCGCTTCGTGATCAGATCATTGACTTTGATATCAGATCATTGTTTATGAAGCTTAGCAATCTTATGGAGATTACCGACCTGCCCGAAAAAACGAGCCGACACTTTCGCCAGTTTTCCGAACTGAGGAGCGAGCTGTACAGTTCGCCCCAAATCCATATGACGGTAGAGAAAATTGCTTCGCGAGTCAATTTAAGCAAGTCGTATTTCCAGCATATTTATAAGGAATTGTTCGGGTGCTCAGTCGTTACGGACATGATCAACAGCCGACTCGAATATGCCAAATATCTTTTGGAGAATAGCTCTCTTTCTGTATCGGCCATTTCGAGAATGTGCGGGTACGAGAACGATACCCACTTTATGCGTCAATTTAAACGCTTCGTGGGCATAACGCCAAGCCATTTCAGGTCTCGACGTTCGACTAACGTACAGATAATCGACAAAGGACACATCATGACATAAAAATGCAGCACGCCTGAGCATCCAGGCATGCTGCATTTTTCGTTAACCGCCCTCAGATGCAATGCTCATTAGACAATTAAAGTCGGAAGTGTTGAGTTAAACCTTCTGCTCCCACTTCTCCATTTTGAGCCTATCGACCATGCGGATTCCGAAGACGCCGCCTACCACACCTCCATTAGCCGAAACGAACTTCACTTCTGTGTGATCGCTACCCCTGATTAGCTCGCTTGGAATATTGTAGAGCACGTCGAAAAGCTGTTCCGGGTGCGGCGCTTCAAGCTTCTGGCGAGCAATGGTGCTGCCATTGACGAGAATATCGAACTCACGCTCGTTCCATCCGTGCTCATTATGATAAGCCCCCTCGCTGCCGTAGTAGGTAACTTGCAGGGCCATCGCCCTGTCAGGCGCGACAGCCATCCGATAGCTGAAATAACCCCCGCTTTCCGCTACCCGATAGCCTTGCTGAGCATGGACGGAATAGTCGGATCTCGATTCCTGCGACTGAATGCCGTGCTCGACCTCGGATTGCTGTTCATGCGGGCTGACGACGTCGACCGTAATGGCATGAAGCCGTTCCCGTTCCGCTTTCCCATGATCGACGTAGTTCTCGTACTGTTCCTTGTTCATCATCGTCCAATATATCGTATAGCGCTGATGATGCAATTCGTAGAACGGAATGAGCTTTATTCCCTGGCCGCCAGGCTCGTCCACAGCATCGGTGACAAACGTTAAAGCCGAGCCCTCTACGGGCTTAATCCATTGCTTTACATCCGGCTCGTCCGTCACCAGGATCGGAACGTCAATGAGCGGATGATGGTGCAGCTTGAGATGGTTGTCCACGATATCGCATTCCGGGAACTGTTCTCTTCCGAGCGCGCCCGCGAGCACGACAGGGCCGTACATGAAGCCGACTTTTTTGTCGTCATCCCTCGCCCGGTAGACGTGTAAATCCATCGGCAGCGTTACTTCGATCGTGTCGCCGGCATTCCAAAGCCGATCGATCTCCAAAAACCCGCGCTCCGAGCTCGAATAAGTTTCCGTTCCGCCCACGACTGCGGTCACTGTACCGGCAGCCCAATACGGGACGCGAATGCGAAGCTTGAAGCGAGCGTCCGGTGCTTCCTCCAGCACTATTGTTGTCCGGTCTGTCTTCGGAAATTTCGTTTCCTGACGAATGACGACATTGCGATCCTCGATGACCGCTTTCGAGCTGATGAACAGGTTCACATAGACGGCATCGCGGTCCGAATGATAAATATCGCGCTGATAAAGGGCCGGATTCTCCATTCCCGTACCGGTGCAGCACCAGAACGAGTGGTCGTGCGAGCCATATACTTTGAAGTGGCCCGGTTCAGTCGATACGAAATACATTTTGGCACCGGAGTCCGGGTCCTGTGAAGCCAGAATATGGTTATACAAAGCGCGTTCGTAGAAGTCCATATATTCGGCATCCGGCGACCACCGGAACAGATGCGCCGTCAGCTTCAGCATATTGTACGTGTTGCAAGTTTCTGCCGTCTCGACGCCCAGCCTCTCGGTATGCTTTGCCCTGAAGTGCTCGAAGTTGCTGTTGCCGCCGATTATGTAGGAACGGTTGCCCGTTACTTCCTGCCAGAAAAACTCGGCCATCTTCCGATACTTCTCTTCGCCTGTAATATCATAAAGCTTGGCGGCGCCGATCACTTTCGGAATTTGAGTGTTGGCATGCTTTCCTTCGAGCTCATCTACGCCCCGAGAGAGCGGCTCAAGAATCGCTTGATGGCAGAAGCGGATCGCAAGCTCCAGGTAATCCCGATTGCCCGTAATCAAATAGAGATCGGCCATCGACTCGTTCATGCCGCCATATTCGCAGATCATCATACGCTGGAACTGCTCATCCGTCAGACAGTCGCTACCCTTCTTCGCCCAATCGGCGAGCTTTACGACGACCTGCAGCGCCTTCTCACTGCCTGTCATCTTAAATACATCAATAAGGCCCGCATAAATCTTATGAATGCTGTACCAAGGCACCCATGATCCGCCGAGGCCGAAGTTATGCACTTCAAATTCGCCGTCGCCGAAGAACACACGGTCGAAGCAGTCGCGCGCAAATCCGCTGACATACCCGTACGGATCGTGCGATTGCACGAACGCAAGCTCATCAACCGCATAGTTCAGCTTCTGCAGCAGCGCTTCGTCTCCTGTAACGGCATACATCGCCGCGGCAGCCGAGAGCCAGTGGCCGACGGAATGCCCTGCGATTGGTGTCGATTCCCAGCCGCCGTAACGCGCACCCTTAGGCTGGAGGGATGCCGCCTCATAGCAAGGCGCAACCAGACGGTCAACGTCCATGTTTAGCAGGTAGCCCTTTCCTGTTTGTTGCGATTGTTGAAATATGCCATCGAGCAGAGTTGTTCTCATCATTTTGTCATCTCTCCGATATATACAATTTGATTGTTTGATAATACCAGTTTATACTTATAAATAGCGGTTTTCTACGAATGAATCAAACTATTTCTTATAATATTTCACACAAATTGAAGGGACGTTATCCATGAACAGGATTCTGTTGGAGCTGCCTCCGTTACCCTATTACATTACGATTGGACGAACCCAATATGAGCCGGGACAGCAGCATCCGAACCGGCGAAATCTCGGCATCTTCGACCTGCTCTTCATCGTGCAAGGAACGCTCTATATAGGAGAGGACGAGGAGCAATGGGAGGTCAGCCAAGGCCAATCGCTGCTGCTGCTTCCTGACCGCTATCACTATTCGACTGCTCCTTGCTTATCAGAAACCGTCTTCTATTGGATCCATTTCGAGTTCCAGGGCGCCTATCACATATTGAGCGACACCGATTATTCACTTCCTATTCGGCATGCATGGGCAAATCCTTATAAGCTCAGGCTGCCGCAATATTCGTCCCCAAGGCAGTTCGCGAGAGTCGAGCAGCTGCTTGAACATATGCTGGAGCATGTAGATGCGAACGGCTCGTCCGTCTACTGGAAAGAGCAGCAGCAGTTCATGGAGCTGTTGCAGATGCTGCAAGAAGAGGAGGAACTTGGCGACGCTGCCACGAGATCGGTCTTGAAGCTGGCAGAGCGTACGGAGGCCTATTTGCGCCAGCACTATCAACAGGACCTGACGAACGAAACGCTGGCCGAGGCGCTCCATTTTCACCACAACTATATCGCTCGGTGCATGAAGGAAATTTATCGATGTACACCGATGGAATATTTGCTTCGATATCGGCTTGAACAGGCTAAGCTGCTGCTGATCAAGACCGAATGGTCGGTGGCCGAGGTTGGCGAGCGAACCGGCTTCCGCTATGCGCCGTACTTCTCCAGCTGCTTCAAGCGCCATACGGGGATGCCACCGCTCGCTTTTCGGAAGCTTCATGCTAGATAAATCACAAGCACCCCATTGAGAAGATGACATCCCCAAACACGAAAAAGCAACCTACCCCATTAGTTGGATAGGTTGCAAGACCGTCTTTCGTTAGCGTCGTTGCGATTACGTCTTCCCGAGTCAGGAGTACCGAATTCTACTCGTTCATCACTGCCAATACTTCCGACGTGGATAAAGAACGATTATAAATGCGGAAGCCATCCACCATTCCGTTGAGATAGGGATCAGTGGAGAATTGGGAGCGACCGAATGTCTATTTACCTTATTTAATTCCCAATTCCTCAGCTTTCGCATTCACTTCGGCAATCGCCTCTTGAAGCCCTTTGGCATCATAGCCTTTAACTGTAGCCTTCCACAATTCAATAGGATCGCCCTTCTCCAAAATGACTTTGACAAGATCGTCCATCACATTTACGTTAAGCTTGTCCTTCGCCGGAGTGGACATTAACATAATGTCAAAATTGATAGGGGCCGGCTTATCTTCTTGCTTGAACTTCACGAACATATCGTGGTCATATACCTGCCAAGCCGCGACATCCGGGTTAGTATTGATAACTGCTTTACCCGCTTTATTGAATGCACCATGCCATTGCGCCAGGAAGCCAATCGCGGAATTGACCGGGTATTTCTTTTGCAGCGTTTCGTCGGCTTTCAGCAGCGAAACCGCTTTGTCGCCCTCCATTTTGTAGTCCGTGTCCAGAATACCGTTTACTGCCAAAGCAGAGTATTCTTCCGAGGACATATAATCAATCAATTGAAGCGCTCTATCGAATTTTTCGTCATCCAATTTGTTGCTGAAGAAAGTCTCGGACCAGAATGGCGATTCAACAAACGTATATCGGTTGCCATCTGCCGCTGGCCAAATGTTCATGAGCCCGACCGCATCAGCAATAGTGACGCCCGGATTCGCTTTACTGAACGTTTCGATGTTAGTAGGGTTCGCAAACGTTCCACCGAGGGAAATAAATGCTTGGCCGTTCATGAATTTCGTAAAGCCGTCTGCTTCTTTTTGGATCGCGAAATCCTTGTCCAGCAAACCTTCTGAATAGAGTTGTCTTAACTGCTTGATACCGTCATTTATTTTAGATGAGGCAAAGGAAGGCACCCATTTGCCGTCCTCATTCGTCCAACTCTTCTTGTTGGACATTTCAGGGAATGTCGGAAGGAACAATGTGTTCAGGAAATCTTTATTCATAATCGCGATTCCAGCCGTTCCAGGATGCTGCTTTTGCACTGCTTTGATCATCGCTACGAATTCGTCGAAGCTTTGCGGCTCCGATGTAAAGCCTGCTTGTGCGGCCCAATCCTTGCGGTACAGGATCGGTCTGTCCAAAATCCAATCGCTCGAATCATTGTAGGTCATTCTTGGCACTGTATAGAATTTTCCATCCACCTTCAGCGGTTGAATGGACGGAAGCTCCATGATTCTGGCCAGATTCGGATATTTTCTCAAATCATCTGGAAGCGCTTTAATAACGCCTTGTTTAGCCCACGAAGCATATAAAGCGGGACTGTCCACCGCAATCGCATTCGGGAATATGTCAGGCAGCTGCCCGGATGCGGCCCATACCTTCGCCTTTTCCTGCCAATCATTCCATGTAACCTGAACAGGATTGATCGTAAGATTAAATTTCTTCTGCAGATCGTTGAAGAGCACGTCTTCCTTGGCGCCTTGTGCATCAAATCCATCTTGGATTCCCATTAATGAGATGTTGAGCTCTACTGGCGCAGCAACCTCATTGTTCGTTGAAGATGCCGTTCCTGAATTGGAGTTGGCAGCCGTGTTCGAAGGCGATGCTGCGGGTTCTTTTTCGCCATTGCTGCTGCAGCCTGCAATCATCGCTGCCAGAATTAAGGAAGCTGTTATGACAATCGTTTTGCCTTTTCTCATGAAGACTCACCCTTTTTCATTTTATATATAATAATAGCTTTCGCTAGTATTATTAACCTTTGATCGATCCGATCATAATGCCTTTAGCAAAATACTTCTGAATAAACGGATATACCAATATAATAGGGACTGCGGAAATGACAATCATTGCGGACCTGACGGAATCTCCATAAATGTTCAGTGTACCCGCCGCCAGTTGAGAGCCCGCTGCGTTGCCAATAACCTGGCTCAAGTTCGTTAATGCGTTCCGCAAGACCAATTGAAGCGGATACAATTTCGTATCGTCAATAAAGAGCGTAGGAATCCACCATTCGTTCCACCGGTCTACGGCATAGAACAGGATCATCGTTGCAATGATGGGCATGGATACGGGCACTATAATCCGCACCAGAATCGTAATATCGTTAGCACCGTCGATTTTGGCCGATTCCTCCAAAGATGGTGAAATCGTATTGAAAAAGTTTTTCATCAGAATAAGGTAAAAGGTATTGACGGCCAAAGGAAGGATCATAACAAGCATATTATTTTGCAAATGAAGCTTCTGCAGGGTAAGAAAGTAAGGGATTAAACCTCCTGAAAAGAACATTGTAAAGATAATGCCATTAAAGATAAGGTTTCTGCCAGGTAAGGTTTTTTTGGACAAAGCATAGGCTCCGGCGGTCGTCACGATCAAACTCACAGCGGTTCCCGTTAGGGTAACGATTACGGATATGATTAGCCCTCTAGTAACCTTCCCATCGAGAAATAAAAACGTATAGGACGACCATTCGAAGTTTGCCGGTAACAGAAACAGCTTGCCTGAAGAGACATCGGTAACCGTAGAGAACGACAGCATAAGCGTTTGATAAAAGGGAAACAAGGCAAACAAGGAAATAATAGCCAGAAAAATGGTGATGATTAGATTAGCCATGCTTATTTTTTTCTTCACTTACAAGCCCTCCTCCTTTCCAACGGTCTTGACAAGGTAATTCGCGCCGAACAGCAGTGCGAAATTGACCACGGACTTCAAAAGCCCAACTGTCGTCGAAAATCCGAACCCTGTCGCATCCGTAAATGCGCTGCGATACACATAAGTGTCCATAATATCCGCGTATTCATAAACAGCGGGGTTGTATATGTTAAAGATTTGATCAAAACCGCCGTTCATGATGTTGCCGACGGCCAAAATCAGGAGTACAGCTGCGGTCGATTTCAACACCGGCCAAGTGATCGCTTTCATTTGTTGAAACCGACTCGCTCCATCGACTTCTGCCGCTTCATACAGCTCCGGATTGATTCCCGCGATCGCCGCCAAATAAAGAATGCACGACCAGCCCGCCTCTTTCCATATATTTGATAGAAACAGCACTACCGTGAAGCCGGGGCCATCCGTCAATACAGACGTTTTTTCAAATCCAAAAACCGTCAAAATTTGATTGTATAAGCCCTGATCGTTGAAGATCCCGACAATAATTCCACTTAATACAACCCAGCTGATAAAATGTGGAAAGGTAAAGATGGTTTGAAAAACACGCGTTATCCGATTTTTCGATATTTCGTTCAGCAGCAATGCAAGGAGAATCGGAACCGGGAACTCAATGATTAGTCTGCCTAAACTGATCAGAATCGTATTACGAAAAGCGACCCGAAAATCAGGGTTGCCAAATACTTCGCTAAAGTTTTGAAAATGATTCCAGGGGCTTCCGAGTATTCCCTTCGAATAGTCGAATTCTTTGAATGCGAGTACAATTCCATACATGGGGAAATAGGAAAATACAAGGTAATAAATAATCACAGGCGCTATAAGGATGTAAAGGTACTTATGATTTACAATTTCTTTCCACAATCGATTCTCTGTTCGCCGTATGGATATGCTGCTTCGAAGTCTGAGCGGCGTATTGGTTTCCAAATCCTATTCACCTCTATCATCTATTTGTACATCTATCATAAGCGACTTTTATCGACAGGAACATTCACGCTGGTTAGGCAAAAATGTACGATTATTATAAAATGAAAGCGTTATCTTTACTGGGAATATAAGAATAATCCATATTGACGAATTAATGTCCATTAACAAGAAGAAACGGGTGCCGTTTATGGACGGCACCCGTTTCTCGGGGAAATAGAACAGCTATATTATTTATCAGCCCGATAGGCACTGGGTGTTATCCCCTTCATTCTTTTAAAAATCCGGCTAAAATAGAAGTTATCGTCATACCCCGCCTTTTCAGCTATTTCATTGATGGGAAGATCTGTGGTCGTAAGCAATTGGCAAGCATAATCGATCCGGAGCTTTGACAAATATTGCGTGAACGTTGTTCCGACTTCCTTCGTGAACAGCTGGCTTATGTAGTTGCCATTCACATTAAATTGTTTTGAAATGCCTGAAATCGAAATGTCGCGGCAATAATTTTCATCGACATAGGTTAAGATAGCTTTGAATGTTCGATTCCTCACATGAAGAAGCTTCCATTGCGTTGTCGTTTCGAGCTTCTCTCTTAGCCGTTCTTTCAGAAACAGCAGCATGTCATGAGCAGTATCAAACAAGCCTGCAAGCTGATCCAATGAATACATATAATCTTCGTATGGTTCTTCGTCGTACTTATGAGCAAACGACATGATCTGATTATAAACGATCAAAGCATGCTTCATATTCAATTGTCCGCTCGCAAATAAGGCTCCCGTCTCGTCAAGCAAATCGAAAAGCGCAGCGATATCGTTTTTGCCGAGGGCTTCCTCCATTTTTTTGATGGAATGATCTTTCTCCGGCACGTTGACTGCTTCATTTGAAACACTGCACGATACGCCCGTTATAAAGTAAAGGTACGCGTTGATTTCAGCCGTATGAATCGCTTCTTTAATCTGTTCTTCCTCGCGGATGATGCCGCTGACTCCGATTCCCTTTATTCCACTGGCTGCCGCTTCCCGTAAATCGATTTGCAATTGGCTATCAAGGTTCTCCTGAATCAGGTAAGCGTATTTGCCAAACCCTATATTCAAGATGACGCAGCCGCGCACCCCGTCAAGCCTTAGCTTGCTTTTTCCGATCGTGACGATTGCCTTCATGCCCTCAGCCGATTCGAGATCGATTCCCGACAAGGTTAACATCCTGCGTAAACCTTCTCTGGCCCCCTTATGATTTTCCTCCATAAGATCCCATATTTTTGTAGCAATGGATGTATCGCGCTCATCCAGAACTGCCCTCGCTTTTTTTAGGAAACCGATAATCTCACCTTCGTCGAACGGCTTCAGGCAGTAACCGAATGCGCCGTAATTAATCGCTTTCTGAGCCAAGGCAAATTCGGCGTACCCGCTTACAACGATGGCCATAGCAGGATTGAACGTATCCTTTAAACGTTTAATGAGTTCAAGGCCGCTCATACCGGGCATCCGGATATCCGTAAATACGACATCCGGTTTCATGACCGCAATCATTTTGAACGCTTCCTCGCCTCTTAAGGCAAAGCCCGCGACCTCGAACCCATATTTGTTCCAGTCCACGCTTGCTTTTAAACTCTCTATCACCATCTCTTCATCGTCTACAAGAAACACTTTATACATCGGAGTCACTCCCAGCCGGCATCATAATGACAATTTCTGTACCATATCCAATTTCGCTTTCGATTATAATGCCATACTCGTTCCCGTATTTCAATTTCACCCGATTGTTAACATTAGCCAATCCAATGTTTAAGATCCGGTCCTGGTATTGGCCGATTAGCCCATGCTTGGCAGACAAGCTATTCATAATCATTCGAAGCTTTTCATCCTCCATACCCATTCCGTTGTCTTTAACAGTTAATAGGATCATATCCCCTGAAACTTCTCCCGAAATCTCTAATAAGCCCTCACCGCTTTTCGGCTCGATTCCGTGAAAAATGGCATTTTCCACAATCGGCTGCAAAATCATCTTCGGAACCCTGTACTCCAAAATCTCTTCGGAAAAATGATAGTTCACTTCAAACCGGTTGCTGAACCGAATTTTTTGAATGTAGATAAAGCTTTTAATCATCTTGAGCTCCTCGCGAAGCGGAACCGTATCCGTTCCTTGAATGCTATATCGAAAAACAAGGCTTAGAGCTTTTGTCATATGAAATATCTTATCAGCCCCTTCTTTCGCCGCAATTCCGTTAATAGACTCCAGTGTATTGTATAAAAAGTGCGGATTGATCTGGCTTTGCAAATACGCCATTTCGGACTGCTTTTTAACCAATTCCGCCTCGTACAGTCTTGTGTTGCTTTCCAACAGACGATGAGTCAGGTCGTCAATTTCGTCCAGCATCTCGTTAAAATCGTTTGCCATTATAATGATTTCCGCATATCCCTGCAGACTGATCCGCTTCTGAAGGTTATTCAGTTTACCTAATTTGATTTCATTCATTAACCGCATTAACTTCTTTAAAGGCTGAAGAATATTATTCATTACTAGAAAAAAGGGGATGGCCAATAAAAGCAAGGAGATAAAGAAAATAAGAAACGATTGTTTGCGAATTTCTTCGATACCGCTTAGAAGCTCACTCTTCGGCAGCTTGAACATAATGACTCCCCCAATATCGGGAATCACGCCTTTCTGAATGATAACATCCCCATCTTTTTCTAACAGTGGTGAATAGGCGCTGCCGAGCTTTACCGCGTCATCATTGGTAAAAAAAACGTTGCCATTGCGATCCAGTGCATATGTTTTACTTCCACTCATCCGCAACGCTTTGTTTGAGGACCCGAGTAGAGCGTTTGCGTCCATAACAATCAGAAGCGTGCCGATTTCTTTTGTGTTTTCATAATTGTTAATAGAATAGATTTGAGCTCCCGCAATAAACACATTCTCGTTTTCGTTATTGAAAGGAAGTGTTTTCAAGCCCGTAAAATAATAAAGCTGTTTTTTTGGTATTTCATTTTTAAGTGGAATCAGGTTATTGATGTCGCCGTTGAGGTTGAATTTCGTGCCGTCGCTTCCAATCAGCGCGATATCTAAAATACCGTCCTTCATACTAATCATGTCTGCAATATAGCTTTTCAGTTGTGTATATTGTACAAATTTCGTTACCGGATTGGTCTCATTCAAATATTGCTGTACGATAGGGGAGTTATAAGAGATATTTTGAACTATTCGCTTCACAACATCGCTGTTTGAAGATACAGTTTGATTCATTTGAGAAATCATTTCCGTAAAATATTCGTTATTTTTCTTTTCCACCACATTAGCTGCTTTGAAGTAATTGGTAAAAATAATAAAAATAACGATCACGATAATGATAGTGACCAACATAGACAATTGGACTTTTATCGGCAATTTTTTAAGGTAATCCATATTTTCACGACCCTCTAGTTGAAGTTGGCAATGGTTTGAACGTATCGAAATTTCATATTCCGTTATTATATAACAGGTATTGCTGTGCTTCTATAATAAAGATTCCGAGCGCAACTCCGCATAAACGGTACTTTCTTTCTCTTATGTCCATAAAAATACTCCCCATACAGAACAGGGTTTATTAATACACCTGTTTCCATATGAGGAGCATATCAAATACGAACCGGGAATGCGGGTGATATTGGGCATATAGTCATTAATTCAAATCGCGGTATCTGTAATTGCGGGCAAAGCGGGTGCTTTGCTGAAATGGAAAAGCTCGTAGCTCGCGTATTGGGTTACATAGGTACCGGCTGTGTTACGTTAATCAATACATTCGACCCCGAATTGCTTATTATAGGTGGTGGGGTCTCCCAGGTAGGAGCACCTCTGTTTGAGGCTGTAAGTGATTATAAGTGAAACATTTATTACAGACCCATCAGTAAAAAATAAAGATGCCCAGTAAAAGCCTAGGCATCTTTATTTTTTTCACAGCTTAATACCAAACGTAGCAATTTCGCAAGGGCCAATCTGCAGATTGTGTATACTAACCTCCCGCTCAACAATAGGGGCCGTACTCTCTTCCAGAATGGTGGTTTTATACAGATGAACATGCGGAACGTGCAGGTTCAAGGTAACCTCAGACGCTTTAAGGCTCATGTTATACCAACGCAAAAGAAGGTCACCTGTCTCAGCGTTCATTTTCATGGAGGAAAATGCTACTTCTTGGCTCTCCCATTCCAGTGGTGCATAGCTGGTTGCAAGAGTTCCCGAATGGACACCCGTCTGGCATACGGTCCACGGAATCTGGAATTGATAAGCTTCTACGTAAGCACCAGAGGTGATCCCATCTCCATTATGGGGGATAAGCATTAGACGAAGGGTATGCTCCCCAAGACATTGGGCCTCCGGTGTTGGGAACCAGCCCCAATCGCCGAGTTCTCCCACACTACGCAACAGGGTGACTGCAATGGTATTGCGTCCATCACGCAGCACCTCGTACTCATTCAGCCCAAGATTGGCAACGGTAAGACCTTCATAGTCATTGCTGACATCGACGAACGCTTGCTGATGTTGGGTATTGCTTGGATTTAGCCACTCCGGTGCAGGTTCATTATCTCGTTTAACTATTTCGAACATCGAATCCACTTGATGTACTGCGGTTTGCACGTCGGTCGGGAACAATATCCGAACTCGGTGATCCTTAGCCTGATTATCTATAGTTGAAGCAATTTGCAGCCCCTTGCCTTCGCGCTCCAGAGTAATCACGGTACTTAGCTTCAGGATCACGGTATCTCGGCTCCGCTGAGCCTTGCGTTCCGGATAATAAACCAAAGCACGCTGCTCCGTATCTAATCTCTCATCACCTGAAGCAGGGATTTCCCAGTTATGCTTGATCTCTATAGCAGCACGGAAAGCTGTATCTTCAAGTACACGGATATCTGCAGCCTGACCTTTTGTGGTCAAGGCACTCTCACCTTCAGGCTGTTTATACATGTATTCATTGCCGCTATCTCCGGTATTCTCATAAATCCCAAGATCACGGTATGAAATCCCCCTGAGCTTATCCATCAGAGTAAACGAACCGTCCTCAGCGATTTCTACCCGAAGGATGTCATTCTCCATGACTCGGTTACCGGATAGCAGAGTTACTAGATCAAGGTTGGCCCGCGACGACTGTACCCAAGCATAGCTGCGAAGTCCCAGCGCTGGAACTTGCATAGCTTCGAAAGTCACTCTTACCCTGCGGCACATATAGGACTGCCGGAATTTATCATCTGGCAGATCATAGCCAAATTGCAGCCCCAGATCTTCTACGGTACAAGGCACAGCTTCTCCCTGTTGATCCACCAGCATACGCCCGGTGAGATCGATCTCCTGCATTCTGAGGGAGGTCTCTTCCAACGTAAAACCTTCGCGGAGATATAGACGGGCTGCATCCAAGTCAACAGTTACTGTTCCTGTACGCTTCCAGCCCGACGTATTCATCACCACAAAGGGCAACGCATTGGCTCCATATTCCGCAAAAATCGATGTATCTACAGCATCAGCGATATACTTCGCAGAATCTTCAACGATGCTCTCAGCAATGTGGCGGCTTTTATCAAAACGAGTGACCATCTCACGGTGAACTTCATCTACACTGCACCCGCAGATACTGTCATGCGGATGATTCTGCATTAAGGTCTTCCAAGCATAGGTGAATAGATGGTGAGGATAAGCTTTACCTGCAAGATTCGCTATGGAAGCTAGCGGCTCAGCTACTTTTTCCAGAATGGATTGTCCCATCTGGTTCATCTGTTTCAAATAAATACGGGCTGAGGCCGTGTTCACAAGTGTACCCCATCCGTCCGTACGCTGACTGCGAAGTTCACCCATTACCGTAGATAATCCGCGATTTACAGATGACTGCTGATTGTTAAACTCCGCATCCAAGGCACTTAAGTAATCGGAGAAGTTCGAATGAACGAAATCCACATTTGGGTATAATGCCTGGGCCGTACTTATAGCCTCTGGCAAATCCAGCTGCAACGGCTGATGGTCACATCCATTCATGAACAGCAACTCGCCCGTTGAGGCATATTTCTCCGCATCCGTCAGCTTTTTATCCCAGAATTCTTTTGCAGCGTTTTCGTCTGATGGAATCTCATTGCCATTGGAATACCAATTGGCAAATAGAATACCGAGTATCTTGGAGCCGTCAGGCCCCTCCCAAATCAGCTCAGAGAATGAAGATTCATAGCCGCCGTCAGAGACAGAATTATTGAAGCCTGTTGGCTTCACTCCCCGCCCGAAGAATGCATTAGTGATGCCCGACTGAACCATAAGCTGCGGCGTCTGTCCAACCAGTCCGAAGGTGTCCGGGAAGTAACCGATTTTAGATGGCTCACCATATTTTGAAGCATCCTGATGGCCGATCTGCATATTGCGCACATTAGCTTCTCCACTTGTAAGAAAGGCATCCTGCAAAATATACCAAGGGCCAATCAGAATTCGTCCTTCACGTATATACTGCTCAAGCTTCCCTTTTTTCTCGGGCCGAACCTGAAGATAGTCCTCCAGAATAATCGTCTGCCCATCCAGATAAAAGCTCTTGAAGGCTGTATCACTTTCCAATTTGTCCAGCAGTGCATCTACAAGCTGAACCAGACGGACATGATGCTTCTCGTAAGGCAGATACCATTCCCGGTCCCAGTGGGTGTGGGAAACAATATGGGCCGTTCTTTTGCTAGTCATATTCCATATCCCTCTTTTCTTAAGCTTCTTCTAACGGATACAACTCCATGTAATTGAGGAGCTCATCCACTGTAGTAAAGGCCAGACCTGTTACCGTATCGGCGCAGCCATAATAGATAGCAATCCGTCCTGTGGCTGAATCCGTCAATGCGGCACAAGGGAAAGTCACATTAGGGACATCTCCCACACATTCGTACAAGGTTTCAGGGCCGAGAATATAGTTGCGCGAGCGTGCCTTAACCTTCCATGGCTCATCTATATCGAGCAGGGCGCAGCCCATACGGTACACAAAGCCGTTGCAGGTATTAATTACGCCATGATAAATCAGCAGCCAGCCCTTGTCCGTTTCGATTGGCGTAGGACCCGGTCCGATTTTCTTGGACTGCCAGGCGGAGGCATCTCCATTGATCGTACCCATCACATAGCGGTGTTGTCCCCAGAAGGTGAGATCGGGACTCGCACTATAAAAAATATCGCCGAAAGGCGTATGTCCCGTATCGCTGGGACGGCTGAGCATGGCATAATAGTCGCCAATCTTTCTCGGAAACAGTACACCGTTGCGGTTATAAGGCAAAAAGGCATTTTCCAGTTGATGAAAGGTTTGAAAATCGAACGTATACGCAATGCCGATGGTAGGTCCATGATAGCCGTTGCACCAGGTGATATAATAGCGGTCATTAATCTTGCAGACCCGGGGGTCATAACGGTATTCCCGCTTAATGACTTCATCGTCCCCCTGAAACACGATCGGTTCATGATTGATCTTCCAGTTCACTCCGTCCTTACTAAATCCCGCAAAGATATCCATGCTGACAGATTTGGAATCACAGCGGAATACGCCGGCGAACCCGCCTTCAAAGGCAACGACTGCTGAGTTGAATACACTGTTCGAATTGGGAATGGCATCCCGGTTAATAATCGGGTTGGCATTATAACGCCAGACCGGTGCATGGATGCCCGCAGGCTTCTCCTGCCAAGGGATATTTACCAGGGTTTCTCCAATAATTTTGCTCATTTTCCATTCTCCTTTTTCATATTCATCTGACTCATAGAATTCCATCCTTCATCGCCCGATAGACGAGCTGTGAGAATAGGCTGTTCGACCAGGCAAACCAGCTGCGGGTATAGACATTTGGATTATCCGCATGGAAACCCTCGTGCATAAACCCCGTGTCCGCATCCGTATTCTCCAACAGAGCGATTAGCTCCAATTTCTCTTCCGGGGTCTGAGCCGTAATCCCCTGCATGGACAACGCCATGTGCCAGATATAGTTCGCGGGTGTATGCGGACTGCCAATGCCTTTGGCAGCTTTCCCTTCATAATAGAATGGGTTCTCCTTGCTGAGTGCAAAACGTCTTGTGTTCTGATAGATAGGGTCATCCGCTGTGACATAGCCCAAATACGGGATGGAGAGAAGTCCCGGTGTACCTGCATCATCCATCAAGCAGTGATTACCGAATCCGTCCGTCTCGTAGGCATAGATAGGACCGAACTCAGGATGGCGGTAAATGCCGTAAAGCTTGATCCCGTGATCCACCTCAAATTCCAGTTCTTTAAGCTCGGTTAGAAAATCCAGATCACGGAATACCCACTCGGCGAATTCCTGCATCTGGCGCAGGGCTACGACAGCGAACATATTGCCGGGAATATTATAGTGGAAATCGCAAGCATCATCGCTTGAGCGAAAGCCTGACCAGATCATACCGGTATAGTTCACGGGCATGCCATAGCCGTTACTACGCAGCGAATCCTCGGGAATACCGTTGTTCCGGCTGAAGCGGTAAGGCGATTGCTCGAAGTGGCGTTGCTCTCTTTTGAATAAATCAATGATTACACGCAAGGCAGATTTGAAGCTTGCATCAAAGAAATCGGTTAGTCCCGTTTCCTTCCAATAGGTATAAGCCAAGCGCACAACAAAACACAGAGAATCAATCTCAAACTTCCGCTCCCACACCCAAGGCGAAATTTCAGTTACATCCGTTGTGTTCCAGTGCCAATCATTAGCTGATTCGTTAAAAGCATTCGCATAAGGATCAATATGGATATACTGGATGTGGCGTTTGATTAATCCTCCGATGATCCGCTGCAGATCAGGGTCGTTTTTGGCCAGTGGTACATACTGAATTACCTGTTCTACAGAATCACGAAGCCAGGAAGCTGGGATATCCCCCGTAATAACAAAGGTTGTTCCGTCAGGTAGCAGCTTTGTAGTCGTCTCAAGCGTATTGGGAAAACAGTTCTTGAACAGCTGCAGCAGCTTCGGACGATGAGCCAACCTCTCCTCGGCTTCGATCAGAACTTCTTGTATGGCTTGTGGGAGCTCAAGCTTCGGTATAACTATTTTGGGTAATCTGAATTGTTCCAAGAGAGTATCACTCCTTTATTCATGTTCACTGCTACTTAAGTCTCAAGAGAAACAGCGGCAGCCCAAAGCGGCTGCCGCTACTCCTGCATAAACTTTGTTGTATTCTTTACCTATTGATTGTTGGCTTTCCACTCGTCGAATTGCTTTTGTGCTTCTGCTATAACTTTATCCAGCCCAGCAGCCTTCATCTTGGCTATTGCCTTCGGCAGATGTTCATCCGGATCGACCGCACCAGTCATTATTGGTGGATAGAATTCCTTTACAATCGCCGAGATGGACGCTACTTCCGTCTTCACCGGATCCGGGTTAAAGTTGAAGCCAAAGCTTGGAGCCACTTTAGCTGAATCGTTAAATTTCTTGAACGCTTCCCATTTATCTGCTGGGTCTTCCTTGTGGCTGTATGTCAGGAAAAGATTGCCGAGTGCGAATCCTGGCATCTGGTAACCATCTTTCATGGCAGGCAGATCTTCAATCACATCATCAGATATCTTCTTGTAATGCGTGCCTTCGATACCGTAGTTGATCAGGTTACGTACATATTTGTCCGTATTAAGAAGGTTCAAGAACATCATAGCTCGCTCCGGATTTTTGGAATTCGCCGAGATGGCGTGCATCGAACCGGTAGCAGATCCTGTAAATATAACCGGATCCTGCATCGGTGAGGTAACGATGTCATAGCCTGCACTTCTGGACCAGCCTAATTCTGCATAAGGCTGCGTTTGCTCGCGGTCAGCGAACCATTTGCCTGTCTTGATGTTATCAATACCTTCTAGAGTTGCAACGTCTTTGCGCAAATAGCCGGCTTGATAGTATTTCCGAATGGTTTTGAGCGAGCTCTTTAATTCTTCAGATTCAAGGATATTGACGTATTTGCCATCCGTTGAATTCATATTGATACCAACAGGGAACTCATCGCCTAGGAGGAAATCGAATGGCATATATGGCTTGAAGCCTTTTGGTACGGCCAATGGAGTAATGTCAGCCGGTTCGCCATCCTTGATTTGCTTCAGATAAGGTTCGAGATCCTCAAGCGTACGGATTTTTGTAATATCCATCTTATACTTGTCAACATACTGCTTGTTGAAACGCCATACCCACTGCGAAGCTAATTCCTTATTCACCGGCACGGCGTAATTCTTGCCGTTTACCTCCGATCCTATTAGGAAGCGAGGGTCAAGCTCTTCTTTAATACCTTGGCCGTATTTTTCCAGCAAATCATTGATTGGCAAGAACGCCCCCCGTGTCGCATTTGGCAGGTAGTCAAAAGCCCATGATGATGTGAACGCGATATCGTAATTCTCCCCCGAAGCAGTGATAACCGGCAACCGCTTAGAATAGTCACCCCAGTCGATCATCGTGATATCAACGGTTGCGTTGATTTTTTCCGTCAAATATTTATTCATTTCTTCCTGAACGCCTGGCAGGTCACGTTGCGGACCACCGATCAGGTATACTTTGAGCTTCACCGGGTCCAGCTTATCTCCGGTCTGGTCGCCGGATTCAGTTGGACTGGCCGACTGGGTCTCGGATGGCTTATTTCCGTTACTGGTCTCCTTCGAGTTATTGCCGCCACAGCCAGCCAAAGCGGAAGCAAATGCAAGTAGGATCACAACCATCAGTAAAGCAATTTTCTTCGTCTTCATATGTCTCCCCCTAAAGAAATATTAATATCTATTGCTACTGCCCTTCATAGGACAGATACAACCCACCTTATTCTTTAACCGAACCAATCGTAAGTCCTTGAATAAAATACTTCTGGAAAAAAGGATACGCCAGCGCGATCGGCAGCGTGGCCAGCACAACCATTGCCATACGGACCGTCTCCGTCGGCAATGTTGCAGCAATATCGTAAGATACCACCTGGCTGCTGTTCTGCACGATGAAGTCCATATTGTTCTGAATCCGGATGAGTAGCGTTTGCAACGGTATCAAATGCGGATTGTCAATATAAAGAAGTGCATTGAACCAGTCATTCCAGAAGCCAAGTGTACTGAACAGCCCTATAGTTGCGATGCCCGGTAACGAGATTGGCAACACAATACGTGTGTAGATGCCAAATTCGGTGGCTCCGTCGATCTTGGCCGATTCGATGATGGCATCCGGCACAGTCGTCGTAAAGAAGGTGCGCATGACGATAATATAGAAAGCATTTAGAATTGAAGGGAATATGAGCGCCCACAACGTATCCCGTAAATGCAACACTTGCGTTACGACGATATAACTTGGGACCAGACCGCCTGAGAACAGCATGGTAAAGAAAGCAAGAAAGCTGAAGAATCCGCGCTGGTCAAAATTTTTGCGTGAAATTGCATACGCATAAGTAGAGACGAGATATAACGTCAGAACTGTTCCAATAACCGTTACGAGCAGGGTCACGCCCAAGGATTGGGCCATCTGCCCACCGGACCGCATCAGGAACCGATAGGCATCCAGGCTGAACACTTTGGGCAGGATACTGAAGCCGTTGATAGCCAAGGTCTTCTCGTCCGTAAAGGAAATTATAATGATAAATATAAACGGAAAGATACAGGACAGGGCCAATAAGCATACACCCACATTAAATATAAAATTCCATAATGGAGAAATCGCATTGATGTCCCTTGATTTCTTCTTCCTAGGTGAATGGGCCAATGTTCGCCCCATCGATTTGCTTAAGTTATTCATTGCAGGCACCCCCTTGCCGATTTCTAGAATACGGCATAATCTTTTTCAATTTTACGTACAGCGTAATTCGCTAGCAGCACGAGAATCAAACCGACGACGGATTGATAAAGGCCTGTAGCCGTACTCATACCCGTGTCGCCCATGATCGTCAGGCCCCTATACACGAATGTATCGATGACGTTGGTGACCGGATACAGTACACCGGAATCCCGCGGTACTTGGTAGAATAAGCCGAAATCCGAGCGGAAGATGCCGCCGAGTGCCAGAACCGTCAAGATGATCATTAGCGGCTTGAGCATCGGCAGTGTGATGTATTTGATCTGCTTCCATTTAGTGGCACCGTCGATCATAGCCGCCTCATAATATGAGCGGTCGATGCCTGCGATGGCCGCAAGATAGACAACACTGCCGTATCCGGCATTTTTCCAAAGACCCAGAAAGATAAGAAAATACGGCCAAAATTTCGTCTCACTATACCAGCTGACCGGATCTCCGCCAAAGAAGATGAGGATCTGATTGAACACGCCTTTTTCTACATTCAGGAACGAGAATACAAAATAGCTAATAATAACCCATGAGAGGAAATATGGCATAAACATCGCGGTTTGATAGAATTTCGCCAGACGTTTATTTAATAACTCATTCATAATGATAGCAAGCGTAACCGCAAGAACGAGTCCGAGAAAAATTAATCCGACATTATAAAGAATGGTGTTGCGCGTTATGATATAAGCGTCATCGGTCGAGAACAGAAACTCAAAATTTTTGAAACCGACCCATTCGCTTTTAAAAACGCTTTCAAAAAATCCTCCCGGATGGATCCGGAAATCCTTAAAGGCAATAATCGTCCCAAACATCGGTAAATAAGCAAAAATAATAAACCACGCTGCTCCCGGCAGTACCAGCAGAAGAAACGCCCTATTCTTCATTAAACTCTTAAAAATGCCCAGCACGGCTGTCCCTCCCTTGAATACTTGTAGCTGAGCCCATCCATTGTTCATCCCCTATAATCAACACTGGCAGACTTCAGCTCACTTGGTGCTTTGGATTTTCCCCTTTCACCCCTGTCTTTATTATGCAATCCGGATAGGCGCCGTGATAGTTGAAAAATACTATAACTTGATGGATTAATTAAAGATAGCGCATTCATTTCACTAAAAAACACACCTCCAAAAGGTGTGTTTTTAGAACAAATATATCTAATTTTACTTTTTCATATACATCGCACGAAGCTCTGTAGGGGAAACGCCAGCATATTTCTTGAACTGCCTATAAAAGTAAGACGTATCCCAATAGCCTACCTCCGCCCCCACCTCCGCCGTCTTTTTGTCCGAATACAGCAGAAGATGGGTGGCACGTTCAATTCGGTATTGATTCACATAATCGGAAAAGCTGGTGCCTTCTTCCTGTTGAAACAATTGTCCTAGATAGTTGGGGTGAAGGTCCAGTTTCTGGCTGAGCGTCTTCAGTGAAAGCTCTTCTTTGTAGTGGTTCTTAACGAAATCCAGCATAACCATCACATGCGGACTATATTCTTTTTCGATCGCATGATACGTATCAAGTGTTTGATGGATCACCCTTTTCACCAGCTGTTTTAACCCGCCTAATGTATGGATTTTGGATAAGGGTCCGAATACTCCTCCGTAATCCGGAGTCTTTTCCAAGTCCTTGGCTGCCAGCATAAGCTGAATTGCGGAGTTAAAGAACGGTGTTCTGGCTATAAGGCTTTCCTCAGCCTGAATATCAAAGAAGACATTGATAAAGCGGTCGATCTCAAGGATCTCTCCGTCCCGAAGCAGCTTATGAAATTGATCCATCGCAAGTTCATGTTGCTCATGGAACGTGCCCAACTCTGCCTCGCTGTTTGTATTCACAATAAAAGTCTCCGAATCGACAAACAAATGCTTCTGGAGCCACCGTTTCACTTCGTTACAGCTTTGAGGAAATTCAAGATATGTCTGCACTGGCTGCCCTATCACGCTCCATACGCAAGCGCCTGTATCCGTGGCAATCCACTGCTTCATGCTGCGAAGTGCATTATGTTGCCATTCCTCTCCTCCTATGCCGGATGAAGCAAACAACACCATGATATCCCCTTCCTGATTAGGAAAGCAGAGAATCTCACAGCCGTCCGGTAAGTGGTTGCTCCCAATAACTTCACACTGCTCAGCAATTTTGGGTTCGTAGTACTGCAAATCATTCATCTCGTGATCGGGCTCGGATACAATCCGAAGCGCAGCAGCGCAGTAACTGGACTTGGACATGGGTATTTCCAGTAACTGCGCCCGCTCACGGAACTCCTTAGCGTCGATTGTTTCGTTTGCCCACCGCTGCAAAACATTATTTCTCAAAATCCTCCAGCTCTGATCCATTTGGATTTGCCTGACTTCCTCACGCTCCCAATCAAGCTGCATATGCTTTATCGTCGCTTCCAATTCATCGATATTAACCGGTTTAAGTAAATAGTTCTCGACACCAAGCGTGATGCCTTCCCGGACGTAATTGAATTCTTCGTAGCCGCTCAGAATAATGAACTTGGTGAAGGGACTACGTGCTTTAACCTCCCGGATTAGCTCAAGCCCCGTCATCTGGGGCATCATAATATCCGTAATGACAAGATCAACAGGTGAACCATCGAGCTTTGCTAGTGCATCCACACCATTATGCGCTGTATCAGTAATGTACATATTATTCGCGTTCCAATCGATGATGGACTTCATTCCTTCGACAATAAGTGGCTCATCATCCACCAATAAAACATTTCTCATGCGGTTAGTCCTCCCTTGTGGACGGAATTTTCATGATTACCTCACAGCCTTTGCCGTGCTCACTTAACACGCTTATTCCATACTCGCTGCCATAATTCAAACGGATACGTTCTTGAACATTCTTAAGGCCTAAAGAATCGCTTGAAAGCGAAGCAAATCCCCCATCCGTTTGCAACGTCTTACGAACCTCAATCAATTTCTCCTGCGTTATCCCTTTGCCGTTATCCTTAACACGAATGATGATGTGTCCCTCCTGTTCTGCAGCTGTTATGGAAATCCGGTTATCCTCCTCATCCGTCCGAAATCCATGAACGATGTAATTTTCAATAATCGGCTGAATCAGCAGTTTAGCGACGATGCTTCCGGCGATCGACATCTCGATGTTCGTCTCCACCTGCAGCTTATTCTCGTATCTGTATTGGATCAAGGCCAAATACATCCCACAAAGCTCTATTTCTTCGGCCAAAGTGACATGCGTCTGCTTTTTAATCAAATGTCTGAACATTGTCGCGAGAATATAAATCATTTGACCGACGTCCCTAGCCCCTGAACTGATTGCTTTCATGCGTATGCTCTCGAGTGTATTGTAAAGGAAATGTGGATTGATTTGCGCTTGCAGTGCCACTAGTTGCGCGTTCTTCTGCTTGATCTCCGATACGTAGACGGTCTGGATATAGGATTCCAGCCGGTCACACATATTGTTAAAACTTTGCGAGATTTGCTGAAGTTCGTCCTCACCTTCCATTTTGATCCGCTTGCTCAAATCACCTTCCTGCCAGCGGCGCATATAGACGACGATCCTGTGTATTTTTTTGGAGTAACGGCGAATAATGGTGAACGTCACAGTAATGCTGATGATGATGCATACGTTCACGATCCCTATGAGACTATATCGTAACGTTCGAAGGCTTTGATCAATTTGTGATTCCGGAATAATGGCGGCTGCGACCATTCCTGTATTCCCGATATTCAGCAATTGTATTTTGGATCTTTCCTCCAGATCAACCCAATCTTCCTGCTTCGTCATCTGTTTCCAATACGGATATATTGTATTATCATAGCGCCCCAGGGAGTCAAAAATCACTTGGCCCTGCGACGTTATCAACATAATTCTGCTCCTCGAATTGTTCAGTTTATCCCGCATTAGCTCTTTGATGCGATCTGTGTTGAGCTCAAACAATATGGCGCCATATTTTTTCAGTGTCACAGGATCCTTGAGTACATTCACATAACTATAAGGCGTAGATCCATCAGCAGCTTTTCCCGCAAAAAGCGGCTCTTTGCCCATATACTGCCAGGGCTCATTCAGGGAGTTTTCGAACCATTCCTGATGTGCAGGTGATAACTTAGGTTGATCATAAAAATGCTGTGTTTCCCGATTCAAAACGTAATAAAAATGTTGGTCCGAGCTGTACAGCACGATGTTGGCGATGGATGTCTCGTCCTTCAGAAGCAGACGCAAATGATAGTCAAAGCTGTTGCGCTCCGTCCGGTTGCTGTATGCATATTGATTCAATCGCCATTTGAGGAAATCCTCATATTCAAGAGTCAAAAAGTACTTCAGATCGTCTCTAATCATCGCATCTGTATAAATCTGCTGCACCGCGTTATACATACGTTCGTTCTGCTGATTCAGACTAATGCTGAGAATATCCAACTCCTGAAGACTCGCATCCATCTGCTCCCGTACGACCCGCTGCTCATAATAGCGATAGGCCAGAATCGAGATACTGATAAACAAGAGAACCATAACCAAAGAGTAGAATAGGAGGATCTTGTTAAACATTTTTTTCTTCAAGTGATTTTGATAAAAGGTTCGTATCTTGGACATTTGCGCCTGACCTCCTCCTTCAGAGCCAATTTTCAACTCAGTGTATCACCGTTCGGTAGACTTGCCAATGAGTAGAACATGCGTGGCCTCAGATCAACTTTCCAATTGTCAAAATGAAAAGAAACGGATATAATGAGCGCATTCCCCTATGTTTTCCACCAATTTTGGATCTTCCCTATGAATCACCCCCTATCAAATGTACTGGGGGGCCACACAATGTTTCTTACCGAAAACAAACTACAGGCACGTATTCACGAATTATCCACACTTCGTTACCGGGATCGGCAGTCCCTGAGCGTATTTTTTGCCTGCGAAGATCGCCGTGAAGACATTAATCCGACTTTGCCAGGTGCCGACGCTAATTGGAAACCTATGTATGTGAACGAGTCCTGGTCAGGCCGGGATCTCTATTTGTGGCTGCGTACAGAAGCCGAAATCCCTTCAACATGGGACAGCAAGCGAATCGTCGGCTTGTTTGATTTCGGCGATACTGGAGGCGGCAACAATTCCGGATTCGAGTCCCTTTTCTATTGGGAAGGCAAGCCCTTTCAAGGCGTCGACTCCAATCATAAGGAAGTATTCCTTCCAGCATCGGCGGCAGGCAACCGCAGTGAACTGATCTTCCGATTATGGTCCGGTCTTGAAGGGGGCGGACAACCCCGCGATCAGACCCATACCTTCAAACAGGCGGAGCTATGCTGGCTGGATGAGAAAATAGACGATCTTGTCTTTACCGGGTCGGCAATTCTCGAAACCGTAAAAATCCTGGATCCAAATGCGCCGGAGCGGACGAAACTGCTGCATGCACTACAGCAATCCTTCCGGCTGATCGATTGGGCGGATCCGCAATCGGAAGACTTTTTCGTCTCCGTCCACGAAGCCAGGGACGATCTTAGCGCTCGCCTGGAAACCATGGACAAACTATCCGATGTAACCGTCACTTGTATCGGCCATACCCACATTGACGTTGCCTGGCTGTGGCGCCTTAAGCATACTCGCGAGAAATGCGCGCGTTCCTTCTCAACCGTCATGCGGCTGATGGAGATGTTCCCGGAGTACGTATTCCTTCAGACACAACCCCAACTTTATGAATATGTAAAAGAAGACTATCCGGAGCTCTATGAATCCATTAGGGAACGGATAGCAGAAGGCCGCTGGGAAGCCGGCGGCGGCATGTGGCTTGAAGCGGACTGCAACCTGACCTCGGGCGAATCGCTAGTTCGGCAATTGCTGATCGGCACACGCTTCCTGAACGAGGAGTTCGGGTCGGAATGTCGGTATTTGTGGCTGCCGGATGTGTTCGGCTACAGTTGGTCCCTGCCGCAGATTTTGAAGAAATCCGGCATCCACACTTTCATGACCACCAAAATCAGTTGGAACCAATATAATCGGATGCCATTCGATACGTTCCATTGGCGCGGCATTGACGGCTCCGAGGTGCTGACCCATTTCATTACAACACCAGAGCCTTGGTCCGAGCCTGGTTCATGGTTCTACACTTATAACGGCAAGATCATACCTAAGTCGGTCAAAGGAATATGGGATGCCTACCGAGACAAAGAAATGAATCAGGATCTGCTACTGTCGTACGGCTATGGTGACGGCGGTGGCGGCGTAAACCGCGAAATGCTCGAGATGCGGCGGCGGCTGGATATGTTGCCCGGGCTTCCGAAGGTGACTACCGGACGCGCGGATGATTATTTTGAAAAGTTGCAGCAGACAGTGTCGAACACTGATTCTTACATCCATACTTGGGACGGCGAACTTTATCTCGAATATCACCGCGGGACTTATACCAGCCAAGCGTACAACAAACGGATGAACCGGAAGCTCGAACTGGCCTACCGTGAAGCAGAGTGGCTGAATGCGTTGCAAAGCATTTTGCAGGAAGATTGGAGTTTATATCAAGCTAAACCGCTGACGGCTGGATGGAAAATTATTCTGCGCAATCAGTTCCATGACATCATTCCAGGCTCTTCTATTCGCGAGGTGTACGAAGACAGTGCAGTTGAGTATGAGGAAGCAGAGCAGGTAGGCAACCAAGTTGACACACAAGCACGGGCAGCAATCGCAGCAGAAGAATCGGCAGGTAGCTTTTCGATTTGGAATTCCTCACCCTGGACAATCACGGAGCTTGTCGCCATTCCAGCTTCTAGCGGGATGGAAAAGGGATGCTGGTTGAACGATTCAGGCGTACGTTTAAATGCACAGCTTGATACAGGCATTTGGTCCATTGAAGTAAGAGATATTCCTTCGCTCGGTTATACTACCATTCACTTCCAAGGTAATGAGGAATATATCAGTTCTGGGAAGTCTTCGTTCAACCACACGGAGAATGGGATCGAAACTCCGTATTATCAGCTGAAATGGAACGAAGCCGGGCAGTTAACCCGCATTTACGATAAAGAAGCACAGCGTGAAGTATTGGCCAAGGGTGCACACGGCAATATATTACAGGTGTTTGAGGATAAGCCGCTGGCGCATGAAGCTTGGGATATTGATATCTTTTATCAGGAAAATATGCGTGAGATACACCATTGCTCAGCAATTGAAGTAGTAGAATCCGGACCGATTCGAGCCGTGATACGGTTCAATTGGCAGTACCACAATTCTACAATTACGCAAAACCTGATTGTCTATTCCGCGAATCGACGGATCGATTATGTAACCGAAGTGGACTGGCACGAGAAGCAGCAATTGCTCAAGGTAGCTTTTCCGGTCGGTATTCGAACTACAGAGGCAACCTATGACATTCAATTCGGCAACGTGAAACGGCCGACGCATTGGAATACGAGCTGGGATTGGGCGCGCTTCGAATCTGTAGGGCATCAATGGGCAGATCTGTCCGATAAGGGCTACGGCGTTAGTCTGTTGAATGACTCTAAATACGGCTATGACATTAAAAGCAATGTCCTGCGACTGACGCTGATCAAAAGTGCTACACATCCTGATCCGCATGCCGATCAGGGACTTCACCGCTTTACGTATGCCCTGCTGCCGCATCAAGGCGATTGGCTGGCCGGGCAGACCGTCAAGCAAGCCTGGTTTCTGAATACCCCGATTCGCTATACGAAGGGGCAAGCAGACCAGCCAAGCCGGTCCATGTTCGCCTTATCAGGCGATACAGCCATGATCTCGGCTGTCAAAAAAGCGGAGGATTCGGACTGCGTAATTGTGCGTATTCACGATTATTCCGGTAGCTCAAATACACTGGAACTGACGAGTGGCCTACAGATTCATGGATGGAGAGAAACAAATTTGATGGAGAAACCGGAAGGTGAACTCATTAAAGACACCGCGATCTCCTTCGTCCTTGACCCCTATGAGATCAAAACCTTTGAAATCGATCTGCGGCTCTAATCTTCAATAACGTTTTCCAAGATCGTCAACCATATGCTTTTTCGTTCGTACAACACGGATAGTTAAAGCAAATAAACCGAACTCCTTATCAAGGGGCTACGGTTTATTTGCTTTATTATTAAAATGATATATTTATGTTATATTACAACCCTTTGACTTCAAACTCATAGATTCGCGCTGCAGTATCAGCTCCCTGAGTGGGTTTAGTAATCATTAGTTTTACATAGCGGGCTTTCACCAGCGCAACCGCGTCTGTCGTCTCGGCTGCCGAGTTTCCTTGGACACTGACAACATCGATCCAGGTCTTACCGTCACTACTCACCGTAATAGTATAATCACTGGTATTAAACCCAGACCATTCTCCTCCACTCTCAGCATGCTTGATAACAAAGGCGCTGATTTGATGTTCGTCGCCCAGATCGATTTGGAGCCAATGCGGTACATTGCCAAGCGCGCACCATTTGCTATTATCCGTTACTTTGCCGTCTACGGCATAAGGTGCACCCTCCGCTACCCCGCATGCATGGTCAGCTGTTGCTGATTTGCCAAGCGCTAGATTCTTTACCGCTCCCGCTTGCTTGCTCACGGTGATAAGACCCTTCTTCGTTATCATGTCTTGACCCGAGCTGTTGGTTGCAGTCAGAGTCACACTATACGTACCTTCCTGGTTGAAGGTCACAACCGGGTTCTTCGATGTGCTGGAATCCGGACTGCCGCCTTCGAAGGCCCATGACCACTCTTCCGTCACTTCGGTTGATAGATCGGTGAAGGTTACACTCTCACCTGGAGCTACCAACGTCCGATCAGCCTTGAACCCCGCAACTGGCTTCGGATAAGCCGGCCATTTGATCGTCACGCTGGAGACCTGACCTTGCTCATAACTTCCATTGACCGGAACGACCTTCAATACCGTGTCTGCTTCCTTCTCTATTCTTCTCATCTCAGAGACGTAGAACACATGATTTGGAGTTGCGCCAATAAGCACCTCACTGCCATCCGGTAGCACACGATAAATCTCGTACTGCTTAGTCTGCTGATCAAGCTGTACCCATTGCAATCTGGCATCTCCATAGATGCCATCGCGGAATTCGGATTGAGTGGATCTAAGCTCGCGAACCGCCGGCAGAGGTTTAGTTGGTTCATTTGAATTCTGAATGGAAAGCTGGCCAATTTGAATGGCATAATCACTGATCGTATCCTTGGTGTCAAAATATAATGATAAGGCCACGATCCGTTTCCCTTTGTAAGGAGTCAAATTCAAGGTCTCTGTAGTCCATCCTTGTGAAGACTTATTCTTAATGTCAAGAAAGACAAATTGGTCTGGACGGTCTGCAAAAGCAAGTCCAACCTTCAGGTTCGGCTTGCTCTGTGTTTTGAACGTAACTGACAGCTTCGTACTTGCTTCAATCTTAAGGTCTGTCTTGTAGAGCTTCAAATGTGTTGCATTGTCATGGCTCAGCGCGCCTGAAACCTTTAGAGAACTACCGCCGTAGTAGGCATCGGACCAATCGAGTACCGGCGTAAGCGGTATTCCCTTGCTCTCTGCGATCCAGCGCCAAGTCGGCAGAATATCCTGCAGACTCCGATTGTTCCATCCCTTATCGCGCACCTGCTTCCCTTGAACATAATATTTCTGACCACTTCCTGTGTTGAAGTTAGTGATGAAAGGCAAGTCATTTATCGGGGACGATTCGACCACATCGTTTGCGATTCCTTTCCAGTCTAGACCACTCTCGGTGTTGCTCGGATTTCCGTTTGGCCCCACCCAGAATTTGTTCTCGCGGATAAAGAAATCCTCCATGCTCTCCGCGCTGTTGAACGCCCAATCTGGGCGGTAAATACCCAGGGAAGTGACCGCATCTTCTCCATTCGGGAACAGGAGATTCCACTTCACCTTCGTATCATAGCCCTTAGCCTCGACATCAATGCCCGCGTACAGGTCAAATGGGCTTCGGTCCATGCTTTTAGCTTTCTCCGCCGAGCTTTTCAGATCCTTCCACCAGAAGTTCAGGAACATGCTACCTGTTATTTGCTTCCCATTATCCTGTAGGAACATCGCATTCTTGTCATTTAGTGCATTCTGCCAACTAATACTGCCTTCCTTGGTCATGGAATCATACCATACGATGTGCATGGAGGAAGACTTATGCAATTCGAGATAACTTAGGAAGGCTTTCATTTGCTGTGCGTCAGCAGGTGTTCCTCCTTCAGTCTCCTGATTAATGAACCACCCGTCAAATCCATAATAGTTCGCAACTTGGATCAGCTTATCAGCGGCGGGAAAGGAGCCATCGCTGTTTTGCTGAAGCATCTGCTTCACCCATTCATATTTCCCACCATAAACAGTTGGCGGGAAGAACACAGTTCCGATGATCGGCACTCCATTCTTGTGTGCCGCATCGATTGTATCAGCGCTTGGAGGTACGATGATGCCTTCCCCGGCTGAGCCGCCCCAATATACCAGCTTATCAACATACTGCCAATAGGTGAACGTGTTGGCTCCAAATTTGCCCGAGCCCTGCGATGGAACTCCACTTGTTCCCGAATTCAGCGCGGATAAAGCCATAACTTTCGGTCCCTTAGTCGCATGCGGATTGACGCCTTCTCCCACAAAGCGGTCCTGTAGCGGCACTGTGCTACGGTTAAATACCGCATCCGGGTCGGATGCTGGATTCCATTGAATTAATTGCTCTGGAAACCAAAAGGATGAATAAGGCTGCTTTGCGAACACAGATGTGGATAATGCTGCGCACACTACAAATAAAAATATAAAACTTGCACCCATCTTTCTCATTCCATATTCCTCCCATCGAATATATGATTGCGCTTACATAATAACAAGTTGCTCAACACTATTAATAGTGGATTAATGGCAAGTCCAGGTGCAATAATTACAGGTCATATTCGTTTCCAGTATTCAACAGCAAAAAAACGGCATTTCTGCCGTTTCTTCTAGGATGAACTCTCAGGGGCTCGAACCCTGGACCCATTGATTAAGAGTCAACTCCTCTATCAGCTGAGCTAAGTCCTTCTTCGCTCATGTTCTCCGCAAATTTCACCATAGTATTTCAGGCCTCTCGTGCTTTGCACCGGATAATTAGGACCGAACTTTCGGCTGATCTTCCCTCTATAGGAAGCTGAAGCTGCACATGAAACGGTGGAGAACGGAGTAGTAACAGAAAAAATTCCCTTAACGAAGAACCCTTAACAAGACTCATTCATTACACGAGATTGAACGTAACACAATCCCCCATATAAATTGCTACGTGCGTGCGTACCGCACCCCTAAACGGGTTCGCTCTTGCCCTAGGAAAAACAAAAGATCCGTTCCCAAATCTGGAAAGGATCTTTTATTTCTATTTGGACGTGTTTTATTTGAACCGCTGGGCTTGCCTTGAAGGCATGATAGTTAGTTCCGGAATGCTGACATGCTCAGGCTGCTCCAATGCATAGAGTGCCGCCTCTGCAACATCATCGGGATGTAACGGCAGGACTTTCGAAGCAAACGCGCGAATTTCATCCTCGGAATACCCGGCCACCTGAGAGAATTCCGTTGCCACCGCCCCGGGCTGAATCGTCGTAACGCGAATCCCCTGCTCGATTGTCTCCAAACGTAATGCAGACGCTATGGCGTTAACGCCGTATTTGGTAGCGCTGTATGGACCTCCTCCGGCAATCACTTCCTTGCCGGCAATGGAGGAGATGATGATGACATCTCCCTTGCCCTGACCCAGCATTGGTGGAAGCCCGTAGTGCAGCGTCAACATTAGACCGTGTACATTCGTCCTGTACAGCTCCTCCCATCTTTCCAGATCCACTTCTACCAAAGGACTTCGATACCCGAATCCGGCATTGGCAACTATAATATCAAGACGGCCCCAGCGGTTAATCGTTTCATTGACCACATGCTGTACTTCATCAGCCTTTTGAATATCAGCAAGTACCGCCATAACCTCGTACAATCCCTCTTTATGCAATTCCTGAACCAGCTCTTCCAATCGATCCCGCCGACGTGCCACTACAGTCACATGGGCGCCGCGCTTTACCAGTTTCCTGGCGATCGATGCCCCGATTCCGCTGCTAGCGCCTGTCACCAAGGCCACTTTGCCGCTCAGACTCTCCTTCTCATTCCAAGATAGCTCCAAATGTTCCAGATTCATTTCGCACCCTCCCAGATTCCAACCTTATTTTGTTAAATGCACGCGATGAACGCCCTTGCTGCCTCCAGGTGCCGTTCCTATATATAAATATCCGTTATGGCTTGCAGCCGTAGTTACGCCATATAGTTTGCCTTCCGGATCATGCCAGCTTCCGATAAGCTCTCCCTGCGGACTGAACTCCGCAGCAAGCCCATGCTTCGCCGGTGCGCTTGCGCCGTTAAGCAGCGACTGCGGTACTTTTGCCATGGTACTGGCCAACCAAGGGTTGCTATGCATCTGATCTACAAAAGAAAGGCGAGTCGTGAAGATACCGACCCAGAAATGACCTTGGTCATCACGCGTAATGTTGTCTGGAAAGCCTGCGAGATTGTCTGCGAAAATATCAGATGTACCCTTCTTTGGTCCTTTGAGCCAGTATCTGGTCAACTGATAATGATACGATTCCGCCACAAGCACAAAATCTTCATCCGCGGACAAGGCAACCCCGTTTGCAAAATAGAGGCCTTCTAACAGGACGGTCGTCTTCTTGGTCAATGGATCGTACTTCAGCAAACGTCCATGCGGCTTGTTCTCGGCCATTTCTTTGAAGGTCACTCTACCATAATTCGAAGTATCGGAGAAATAAATGGAGCCGTCCTTAGCAATATCAAGCTCATTAGCTAAATAGATCGGCTTGCCGTCTACTTGATCGGCCAATACCTCTATGCTCCCGGATGGGTTTATAGACAGCAGTCCCCTCTTGACATCCGTAACGATCAAATCGCCTTTGGCATCAAATATAAGCCCATTAGGTGTTCCTTTGGTGTCTGCAAACAGTTGGGCTTTTTGCGGATTGCCCTCTGCATCAAAAGGAACCTTGTAAATTTTCCCGTCTGAATCTCCAGTATATAGCTGGCCTTCTTTATCGAATGTAATGAATTCCGGGAATTGAGGAGCATCTGTAACAAGCTGAGCCGTGCTTAGTTTGTTGTTCTGTTTCCATGGACCCTCTTCCTCAAAAGAGGGAGCTGTCGGTGCGGACCATTTTGCCGGTTTGATCGGTGAAGGCCAAAGCAAGAATACGAGTAATCCTAGAACGAGCACCGCGAGCAGTGATAGACCCCATCTGCATATCCTAGTACGCAGTGAGCGTTTAGGACGATTCACGCCTTCAGTAGATTTAACGGAGCTAACTGGTTTATTGGGCATTTGAGCGCCTCCTATGTCATTTTTGAGAGATATTAGATTTGGACTACGATCTTACCAAAATATTGCTTCCCTTCAGCCAAGAGCGCGAATGCTTCTCCAATTCGATCTAGAGGGAATAATCGGTCGATGACGGGATGTAAACGATGATGGGTAATCGCTCGATTCATCTTTTCAAAGTGATCCCGGTTGCCGACTTGACTGCCGCGAACTGTTGCGGCTTTCTGCAAGATGCTGGAGACATCGTAGTCTGGAATGGTCAAGCCCGATAAGAACCCGACCATACTCACAGTCCCTCCAATGCGAAGTGCATTTATGGATTTCCCCATCGTTGCCGCTCCTCCAACATCCAGAACATGGTCGACGCCGCCAGTCAGCTCTAACGCTGCCTTATCCCAATCAGGAACCTCCGAATAGTTGATCGTTTGCCATGCGCCAAGAGCTTTTGCTCGTTCCAGCTTGTCGTTGCTGCTCGACGTGATGATGACTCGCGCTCCGGCCATAAGCGAGAATTGAAGCCCGAAGATGGAGACACCGCCTGTTCCTTGCAGCAGCACGGTATCACCCGCTTGTAAACCACCGTATTCGATTAGCATGCTCCATGCAGTTAATGCCGCGATCGGCAGGGTGGAGGCCTCCTCATAAGTGAGGTGATCGGGAATAGGGACGACTCCGTCTTCATGTAGAACGACATACTCGGCCGCTACTCCGTTCAACGGACCTCCCAGACTTTCTTCTAACACCCCTGGTCTTGGGTCGCCGCCAATGAAGCGCTGTTGTAAATTACCCGCTACTCGTTGTCCGATCTGAAACCTAGTTACTCCTTGGCCAATGGCTACAATTTCTCCCGCTCCGTCTGATAATGGAATGAAGGGGAATTTGACTTCGATCGGCATTAATCCGCTGAGGACCACTAGATCCCGATAATTGAGAGAAGCTGCCCTCATGCGGATCAGCACCTCCTTAGGGCCTGGCGTTGGTTTGTCGAGTTCCGTCATGGTTAATTCCTCAAAGCCGAAGCCGTTTGTCAGTTGTATAGCTTTCATCGTATTGTCCTCCCTGCAAGGTCAGATTGATTACCTGGATTCTTATTATTGCTGCTGTATCCTTCACGCGGACGAAGCATGCTTCCAACAAGCCGAAGACTTTGCTTTCGTGTAATGAAACGAGATAACTGCGCCCCTAGATAATTCTGTATACCCGGAACGACATACACTTTCCCTTCCTTCAACGCGCGAAGTGCAACCTCTACGACTCTTTCTGGTGTGTCTTTCTTTCCAACGGAGGCTTCTTCCGCTCCTACGACATTAAAGAAACTGGTGTCCGTCGAACCGGGACAAAGTGCAAAGAATTTTATACCGCGGTTGCGGTTTTCGAACCATAACGCTTGAGTAAACGACAGGACGAAAGCTTTCGTTGCCCCATATACAGCCATATAGGGAAGCGGCTGAAATCCGGCGGTTGAGGCAACATTAATAACTGCACCTGAGCTTCTGCGTAACATGTCCGGCAAGAACAAGTGGGTCATATCTACAACAGCGGCGACATTGAGCATAACCTCTTCATGTTGACGCTCACCTGACACTTCTTCAAACAAACCATGTGTAGCAAAGCCTGCATTGTTGACCAACAGCTCAATATCCACTTTCAAAAGTCGACATTTCTGATATAACTCGCTGGACGCGCCCTCTTTCGAAAGATCCATAGCGATAACCTCAGCTTTGATTCCATGCATCTTTCTGAGCTCTGATGCCAGGCTCTCAAGCTTGCTCTCCGATCGGGCGACGAGTACCAAATGGCTGCCTTGTTTGGCTAGTTGTCTCGCGAATTGCTCTCCAATACCGGAAGAAGCTCCCGTGACGAGCGCCCATTTCCCCTTATTTTTCATATTGCTACTCTCCTTTTAGATACTATGTTATATTATAGAAACACCGTTACCATTACTCAGAAGAAATTCTCTTTTCTTATGAAAGTTAAGAACTATTGCATTTACGGTAACAGTGTTTCCTATGGGTATCATTGTATCCACTAAATTTTAGAAAGTCAATATATCTTTGAGACTCCATCGTTTTATTGACAAGTGAAGGACAACTGTATACAATTCCTGCTAGAGAGTTGGAAACCTTGTTTCCTAATGAAAACACGATAACCGAAGGTGGATGATTATGAGCGACCAAGATGCCTCCTCCAATACAAACACACGAAAGTTGAAAACCTACCAAGAAGCTCGCATGCAAAATACAGAAAATCTCCGCAAGCTCGTTGTTGATGCTGCGGCAACGCTCTTACAGGAAGAGGGCCCGGAAGCCGTTACGGTCCGCAAAGTATCCCAAAAAATGAATTGCTCGACAAAAATCATTTACAGCTTGTTTGTTAATAAAGAAGGCTTGGCTCAGCAGTTGTATCTGGACGGTTGCAAGCTCCTCGCTAACGAATTCGAGATGACGCCGCAAGCTGCTGATCCGGCACAGCATTTGCTGAATTTTGGCGAAACCTTTTGGCAATTCGGACAGCACTACCCCAGCTATTATAAACTGATGTTCGGAGGCGCTTTCACAGATTTCAAACCGGACGAGGAAAGCATGCGCGGTACTGCAACGGCCATGAGTCAATTATTGACCGTAATCAGCAACGCGCTAGAGCAAGGACTAATTCCCGGTCAATACGACACCGAATCCGTTGTCCGTGTATTCTGGGCTTCACTCCACGGCGTCATTCATCTTTACATGGGAGGACACTTGGGAGATGTACAAGCAGCCTATGCCGTATACAAGCAGACGTTGTCTTTGGTTGTCGACTCATTGTTTCCAAATCATAGCGGCTAATTTGAAGGCGGTAGCTTCCAACTTTTGAATGATGAAGGGCTTTTTCAAACCAAGCGTTGTAATGTTGCTTGATGAAACGCTGATTGTAGTCCGAATATATCTATCTAAAGACAGCACAAAGACCGCCTTATGATGGATTGCTAGCTATCCATCATAAGGCGGTCTTTACACGCTTACAAGTAATGTTGCCTACAACACGGTCATGGGCACCCCCGCCAAAATGAACCTTGTCATCAAGTGTCATTAATATTACGGTAAATAATAAGTTTGAACGTACTCGATAATATCACTAACTGTTCTTTCACCATCAATTTTCCTAATAACTTCTATTCCAATGTCATTTAGTGCAAACTGTTTTCCCGATTCTACTCCTTCGCTGCCTCCTAAATAAATAGTATCATTTGAAATAATCATGTTTTTTATCAACCTTTCTATTTATATAACTATTTTCATGGCTTGTACCATTGTGCTTGCGTCTTATACATTTGCAAATATTCTCCATTATTTTAAATCAATAATTCATGGGTCCCTTCTTCAATGATTTCCCCATCTTTCATCACAATAATTCGATCAGCTAATTTAGCTGGACCAATGCGGTGAGTTACTAAAATGCTTGTGCACTTATTAGTAGCATTTAAAAATGTTTTAAATACTTCTGCTTCAGTTAATGGATCACTGGACGCAGTAGGCTCATCAAACACCTCGACTCTCTTAGTATTCGACATTGCTCACAACCCCTGACCTTATAGCATCGCTGCCAGCTATGCGCTCTTCCGTCATTTTCGGTTACACTACTTAAATTCTACATTTTTCAATTCGTTAGTTATTCGACTTCAAGTCGAACGAACTCCTTCGAAGACCTGTGTTACCAACTGACTTACATAGTTATCGTCAAGCGTATCCCCCGTAACTAACAATCGGTAGAAAATCGGCCCGTATATGAGATCTGTACATAATGCGATATCGAGATTATCCTTCAGCTCTCCGCGCATAATCCCTTGACTCAAAATGCCATGAACCTCCAGCCGACGAGGCTGTATATATCGAGTCCGAAATGCCTCCGCCAATGCGGGATCACCCTGCCCTTCCCCTATGATCTCAAGAAAAATGGATCCCTCACGGGTAGTCATAAACCGACCCAAATTCGTGGCATGTTCCAGAGTATTTTGGAATACCGAACCTGTATCCGGCACAGGTAGTCTTGCCGAGGCAGCGGATAGAAAACCGTCCATCACCACTGCGGCCTTGTTCGGCCACCATTTATAGATCGTAGCTTTACTGACCTTGGCAAGTTCAGCAATTTTTTCTACCGTAACCGCTCCAAAGCCAACTTCCAACAATAAATCATAGGAAGCAGAAAGGATTGTGTTTTGCGTTTCAATGTTGCGCGGACGCCCTCTTTTCCCTTGCACATGAATTCTCCTCTTTTTGTGTATTCAGTAGGCATCTATAAATAATCTATACGTTCAGTATACAAAATAATAAATCCTAAAAAAAGCCTATTTACAAAACGGTACGTTCTGTATATTATTTTAGATATATTAAAAACTAAACGTTTAGTATTTATAGGAGGGTTATAATGCGAAAAGAACAAGCTAATCAAGACAGTCGTATATCAAGTTGGATGATGGTTCTGTTGGCAGCCGCGTGCGGCCTTATCGTCGCCAATCTCTATTACGCTCAAACTCTAGTTGGACCTATCCGCGATGCAATGGGCCTTACACTTACAACGGCAGGATTAATTGTTACCGTGACTCAAGTCGGTTATGTTGTCGGGCTGCTGTTCATCGTACCGCTAAGCGACGTCATTGAAAATCGGCGTCTCTCGGTTTTTATGCTTATTCTTGCAATTGGCGCACTGATAACTGCCGCATTCGCGCCTAATGGGCCGTTATTTATAATCGCATCTCTATTTATTGGAATTGGATCTGTAGTAGCTCAAATTTTGGTGCCATTCGCCGCCTATTTAGCGTCTGAAGATCAACGCGGCCGCGTGGTCGGTAATGTGATGAGCGGCCTCTTACTAGGAATTATGCTTGCACGACCATTGGCTAGCCTTATAACCAGTCTTTGGGGCTGGAGAGCCATATTTGTTATATCTGCAATTGTTATTTCTCTATTGACTACTCTCCTAGCGTACGTTCTTCCGGAGCGAAAGCCGTCTCCTAAGGTAAGCTACGGTAAACTAATTATTTCTTTAGGCGCCATATTACGACAAACACCTATATTACGACGTCGCGCACTATATCAAGCTTGTTTATTTGGAGCCTTCAGTCTATTTTGGACGGTTGTTCCTTTACATTTGGCTGATCATTTTGGAATGTCCCAGGGAGGTATAGCATGGTTTGCGTTAGTGGGTGTAGGTGGCGCAATTGCTGCACCCATTGCCGGAAGATTAGCCGATAAAGGCTGGGGGAAATTATTAACGGGGCTAGCCATCACGGTTGCCATCTTGTCATTTTTGCTCATTCATTTGTTCCAAAGCTATTCGACCCCTGCTCTGATTCTTCTCTTTGTATCCGCATTTACACTCGATATGGCCGTGTCGGTTAATCTTGTTATTAGTCAACGTGCGATTTATTCGATAGGAAATGAAGCGAGAGGACGTCTAAACGGACTATTTATGTCTATGTTCTTTTTAGGTGGAGCCATCGGATCATCCTTAGGCGCTTGGTCTTATACTCAGGGGGGCTGGAAGCTCACATCTCTCATTGGAACCATCTTGCCGTTCTTAGCTTTAGTTTATTTTTTCACCGAGAAAAGAACTACTAAGACAGATATTGAGTCGAAAACGCGAGGACGTTAAGCGTTTCATCCTACTATTTTCAATATCACTCTATTTTTAGATTAATGAAATTTCACCGCCAACAAATGGCTCTTTCTCGAAATGAGTGCGTGGCCGATTCGGGGTTGCGGACCAATTCTTTGGAGAATTAGAGGGAAAAATGCCCGCTAATACCGACGAAAACACCTTTATTTTGAGATCAAGGGGAAAATATCCCTCTAATCTTACCCATACCGCCATAAAGTGGTATATTCTCAAAATTAGCGGGCAAAATTCCCTCTAATTGCCCAAAAGGGGTGCCGGGTGCAGAAATAGAGGGAGAAATTCCCTCTATTGAGGCGTAACGGCCTTCTGTCCTTCCCATCATCTGTCAAGCACTGATTTTGGTGTTGAGCCAATAATTATTTTAAATCCATTATTTCATTATCAGGTTAACTTCAAATTTTATACCACAAAACAACACAAAAAAAACGGCATTTCTGCCGTTTCTTCTAGGATGGACTCTCAGGGGCTCGAACCCTGGACAAATAGATTAAGAGTCTACTGCTCTACCAACTGAGCTAAGAGTCCATAATATGAAATTTGGTGGAGCCTAGGGGGATCGAACCCCTGACCTCATCGCTGCCAGCGATGCGCTCTCCCAGCTGAGCTAAGGCCCCAAGTGCGAATTAAAATGCTCCGTTTGAGCGATAAACCAGCCACTTCGCTAAGCTTAAGCTCCGTAGGCGACTTCTATATAATATAAAAAAACGATCTCAATGTCAACACTTTTTTTAAAATATAAGAATTTATATGTTTCACAATATAATTTATCCTTTTATTTCTGCGAGAACCGGGTGCCGTCCATAAAAGGACGGCTCAGCCGTTTCTTCTTATATATTAAGAAATCGCCGCATTTTACAATCCGCCAAATTCGGATGTACTCTTCGAGAGCAGTCCCTTAAGTTCTTTCATAAACATGTTTATGTCTTTAAATTGGCGGTACACCGACGCGAAGCGAACATAAGCGACTTCATCCACCGGATAGAGCTGTTCCATCACCAATTCACCGATCTGCTGGCTGTCCACTTCTGCTACAGCGATACCACGCAGGGATTTCTCAACCTCAGATACGATCATCTCCAGCTGCTCTACAGATACAGGACGTTTCTCACAAGCGCGAATGAGACCACGGAGTATTTTATCACGGCTGAATTCCTCTCGGCTCCCATCCTTCTTAATGACGATCAGAGGAGTCTCTTCAATCATCTCAAACGTTGTAAAACGCTTGCTGCAGCCCTCGCATTCACGCCTGCGGCGAATAGACTTATTCTCGTTCGCAGGACGCGAGTCCAGCACCTTAGTGTTTGTATGATCACAGTATGGGCATTTCATAAGTTTTATCACTTCCCTTTTACAAAATAGTTAGCTGTTCACCCCAGCAGAATCAGGCTTTAGACTCGTTAATTCTTTTTTCCATAAAACACCGTTTATTTATAGTTATGAATATAACAAGTCCAGCACATAATACAGTTACAAACCGATAGGAGGTGAACAGCAATGAGCCAAAACAGAAGCTCCAATAACCTGGTAGCGCCAAGATCAAGCGCAGCCTTGGAACAACTGAAATTTGAAGTTGCCCAAGAACTAGGAATCACTCTTTCCCCTGATGGTTACCAAGGCAATAAAACTTCTTATGAAAACGGTTCGATCGGTGGTTACATCACTAAACGTCTTGTAACCCTGGCTGAACAACAACTGGCAGGACAATTCCAATAATCCTGTCACGATAAGCTTTCCTAAAAGAAGTATTGAACGGCTTTCGGGCTGTTCAATGCTTCTTTTTCCTAAAGATAGGCTTAAAACTCACTGTAAATATCCGTGTATTGATCATAATAATAAATTACCCGCTGGACGTAATGACGTGTTTCACCTATGGGAATATTCTTAATTGATTCCTCGGTCCCGTCCCAAGTCCCCTCTTCGAGCCAATGCTGTACATTTCCGGGTCCGGCATTATAGGCAGCAATTACGGCTATACGATTCCCTTCAAACTGTCGGGTAAGAGAGCGCAAATACCATGTCCCAAGCTCAATATTTACAGAAGATTCGTGATTTAAACGATCCAGAGACACATCTGGGAGCTTGGCCTTTTCAAGAGCCCAGGTTGCCGTATCAGGCATGAGCTGCATGAGACCCAGTGCACCCTTCTTAGACTCACGACCGGTTTTATAATTGGTCTCTACACGAATGATCGCAGCCACAAGAAACGGATCTATATTGTAGGTTAGACTGTGTTTGCGAATTTCGGCTTTATAATGAATCGGATAAAACCAAGACATCCAGTTCGTACTCAGAAATAAAATAGCGGTAAATCCAGTGAATAATAACAGCAGTACTCTTTTTTTACGCAGCCACCTCATACCAATCCCAGCCTGTCCCACATTGCTGCAACCTGCATTTCAGTATGCGCCAGATCCCCGCTATTGTCGATGACATAGCTAGCTTTACTGCGTTTTAGTTCAATATCCATCTGGGCGTTCAACAGATCTTCCGCCTTCTCCCTTGACCAGTTATTACGCTGCATTAATCGCGTAAGCTGCACCTCCCGCGGCACATACACAACTACAATCTCCTCGAACATCCCCTGCAGATTGGACTCATACAGCAGCGGGATATCCACAATAATTAACTTCTCCGGCTCTTGTTGATCCAGCTCCTGCATACGGCTTCGTATCTCCTGACGAATCGCTGGATGCGTCAAATCATTTAAGGTTTGTCTGGCCTCTGGGTCACGAAATACGATTTCACCCAGCTTGGCTCGATCCAGGGTTCCATCCGGGGATAGGATACCCTGTCCGAAATGGCGCACAGTGGCAGCCAGCACTTGATGTCCGGGGAGCATAACCTCTCTGGCAATGACATCTGCGTCAACCAGCTTTGCCCCCTTGTTCACAAATAATGCGGACACCGTGCTTTTTCCGGATGCAATGCCTCCGGTTAAGCCCATAATCATGCTATTCACCTCATAACAGCTTCATTATTCCCATAAAAATTAACATTAAAGCAGGCAATACCGCCGCACGCTTCATCCAATAGCTACCGGCAAATCGAAGCCCCGTCTTCATACCTATCACCAGAAAGGTTCCACTGAACATGGCAATGAACAGTGATGTCCATACCGGATGAAACCCAAGCAGCGCTGCACCAAGGCCCGCTCCAAAGGCATCCAGTGAGAGCGCAATACCTAGAACCATCGCTTCAGCTGAAGAAATACTGCCAGAATCGTCCATATCTGCTGAAGATGGAGTACGCAGAATTTGAATTACAATCCCCAAGTGGCGAAGTTCAAGTGAAAATACAGCGGGTTTATCTAATGGTTCTAACAACTTCAATGGCAGTGTATCCATATCTTCATGATCTTGTTCCTTTTGCATGAGCATTTGTACCAGTGACCAACCACCCATTAAGACAAGAATGACAGCTCCGACCACCGAAGCGACATGTGGAGAAACAACCCGGGCTAAGAGCACTCCAACCTGCATAGAGACACAAATAACCACGCCCGAACAGAGCGAGATAATGAGAATCGAGAGCAGCGGGATCTTCATTTTACGTAAACCATATGTAATCCCGACACCAAAACCATCTAGACTCAAAGCAAAAGCTAACAGCAATAGTGAAAAAAATGGGCTGAGCACCCGCAATCCCTCCCGTGAAGAACCGGCAACTGGCGGATCACTCCGGCAACAACCGTTCGCTGTATTCAGCATTCTTCACCCAGTATATGGGCGGTACAGGCAGAGGGTGCTTCCCTTTTACAGCCGCATGATTCTCAAGGAATTGCTTCTTATTGCATTGAAGATATGCTAGGCACCTGACAGTTTGGACAAAAATGCGTGCCTCGTCCACCGACAACCGTCTTTTCGATCATGGTACTGCAGGAAGTACAGGGTTGGTCTTTGCGCCCATAGATCAGCAATTGCTGCTGGAACGTTCCGCTCTCCCCTTGTCCATTCACGTAGGATTTAACAGATGAGCCTCCGGCATTCACAGCTTCTGTCAATATGGACACAATAGCTTCATACAGCTTATCCAATTGATCATTGTGTAAAGACTTGGCGCTGTCTTCCGGATGGATGCCTGCCCGGTGCAGCGACTCATCTACATAGATATTACCGATGCCAACCACATATTCCTGATTGAGCAGCAGCGACTTAATTTTGGTGCTTTTCCCCGATATAATCGCCTTAAATCTCTCCAATGTAAAGGAAGGATCTAGAGGTTCAGACCCAAGCTTATTTAGAGGCGGGAGCAATAAATCTTCACCCTCCTGGAACAAGTGCATCGTACCAAACTGACGCACATCGTTGTAACGCAGTTCACTACCGTCCGTAAAATGAAAAATGACATGCGTATGCTTGTCCAAAGGGTCCTTGCTGCTATACAGGCCGTAACGCCCCTCCATCCGTAGATGAGAAACAATTACCAGCCCGTCCAGCATAATGCGCAAAAACTTACCTCTCCGCTGTACATCTATAATGCTATGACCTGCCAACAGATGGGCAAAGGCCTGAATATCGTCCGGTCGCTGAATAATCCGAGCCAAACGGACGGTTACATGCTCAATTTGCTTGCCTTTAACGAGTGCATTCAAGGTTCTTCTTACGGTCTCTACTTCCGGCAATTCCGGCATGATGTCTTCACCTCTACTCCATTATAACGGATATAGATAGTATGCGGGAGCCTATTTCGCCTCATACCAGTTGCTTCCATAACTTACCTCAGCCTTGAGTGGAACGGACAACTTCAGTGCACCCTCCATAACTTCTGGTAAAAGAGTTTTCATAAGCTCCAGTTCATCCTCCGGAACTTCGAAGACCAACTCATCGTGAACCTGAAGCAGCATCCGCGACTTAAGTTGACGTTCGAACAGGGCTTTATCCATATGCACCATAGCCAGCTTAATAATATCTGCAGCCGTACCTTGAATAGGTGTGTTCATCGCTGTACGTTCTGCGAACGAGCGCAGATTGAAATTACTGGCGTTAATCTCAGGCAGATAACGGCGGCGCTCCAGCAGTGTAGTTACATACCCCTTCTTCTTCGCCTCAACGACGATATCATCCATATAACGGCGCACACCCTGGAACACTTCAAAATACTGTTCTATAAAATGGGAAGCTTCCTTCCGCGTAATATTTAAATTCTGCGACAAGCCGTAGTCACTAATTCCGTAGACAATACCAAAGTTAACGGCCTTAGCGGAACGGCGCATATTACTATCTACTTGTTCTGCGGTAACACCAAAAACATCCATCGCTGTTTTCGTGTGAATATCCATATCCTGTAGGAAAGCTTCTTTCAACCGCTCATCATCTGAAATATGGGCCAGAACACGCAACTCGATTTGTGAATAATCCGCGGCCAGAATCGTCCAACCAGGCTCGGAAGGAACAAATACCTTACGGATTTTGCGGCCTTCCTCCAGTCGAATCGGGATGTTCTGCAGGTTAGGGAATTGGCTGCTAAGCCGTCCCGTGGCTGCAATCGTTTGCCGATAAAAGGTGTGTACTTTTCCAGTCACAGGTGAAATTTCCTTAAGTAACCCTTCGACATATGTGGACTGAAGCTTGGCAAGGGTACGATATTGCAAAATCAAGCGTACCACATCGTGGTAAGGCGCCAGCTTCTCAAGTACCTCTGCATCGGTTGAGTATCCTGTTTTTGTTTTTTTGACGACAGGCAAGCCCAGCTTCACAAATAGAATTTCTCCAAGCTGCTTCGGTGAGTTCAAATTAAACTCTGTACCGCATATTTCATATATTTCCGTGACCAACTTAGAAATTTGCCATTCAAACTCTTTACCGAGCTCTTTCAAATCTTCTTTGTTCACAGCGATGCCTTGCTTCTCCATATCTGCAAGTATACGTGATAAAGGCATTTCTAAATCCTCGAATAAACCTTTCATATCTGTATCTACAAGCTCCTGTTGCTGCTTCAAAACAATTCCCAGAACGGTGGCACTCTTACGGGCCACATGAGTACCGAGCACCTCTAATTCAGGGATTTTATACTTGGCACCTTTGCCAAAAACATCCTCATCCGCCGACAAATGTGGTAATCCGTATTTTGCTGTGAGGTTGTTCAGATTCTGATTAGCCTCTGTAGGATCCAGCAGATAAGCAGCCAATTGCACATCATGTGCAGCTCCGGCAAAAGGAATGCCCTCCCAATGCAGGGCCAGATCCGCACGATGCAGATCATAGCCGCTCTTTGGTGTGGTCTCATCACTCAGCCAAGCCCGTAATTCATCCGCTGCTGGGCTCTTAAGCAATAGTATCGGCACAAAGTAATGCCGTTCCTCAGAGGACAGGGCCAGTCCAATCACTTCAGAGCGATGTGGGTTCTCTCCGTTCGTCTCTACATGCAGCGCAGAAATACCTGACAGCTTGGTCAGAAGCTCAGCCAGGTTCCCTTCATCTACAATTGTAATATCTAGTTCAGCTTCTGGTGTGGAGTCACCTTCCGAACCGGTTCCAGCAGGTCCATTCGCACTTAAGGATAACCGTTCCAGCAGGGATTTGAACTCAAGCTTTGCCAGTGCAGGACCGGCTGTATCCTTGTTCAAGCCCGTAAAGACCATATCTTCCCACGTGTGTTCCAGCGGAACTTCGCGGTGGATGGTTGCCAGCTTCTTACTCATCACGGCGTCTTCCGCATGGGCCTCCAGCTTCTCCTTCATCTTGCCTTTAAGCTCACCCGTTCCAGCGAGCACTCCCTCTACAGAGCCGAACTGGTGAAGCAGCTTCAGAGCTGTCTTCTCCCCCACACCTGGGACTCCGGGAATATTATCGCTTGCATCTCCCATAAGTCCCTTAAGATCAATAATTTGTTCCGGCGTCAGGTTATACTTCTCGCGAATTTGCTCAGGTCCATAGAGCTCTACTTCGGTTACACCCTTGCGGATTAAAGCTATGGTTGTGTGGTCCGAGGCAAGCTGCAGCATGTCCTTGTCTCCGGATACGATCAAAACCTGGCGGCCCTGCTCATCGGCTTCACGGGAGATAGTGCCGATAATATCATCGGCCTCGTAGCTTCCAATCTCGAATTGCGGTACACCCAGGTCACGCAACAGCTCCTTCAACATCGGGAATTGTTCTGATAGCTCCGGTGGAGTTTTTTCTCTGCCGCCTTTATAATCCTGATACCCTTCATGGCGGAAAGTCACCTTGCCCGCGTCAAAAGCCACGATCATATGGGTCGGTTTATGTTCATCAATCAAACGCAGCATCATCGTTGTAAATCCATATACCGCGTTTGTCGGCTTCCCTGCTGTATTGGTTAACGGAGGCATTGCGAAGAACGCCCTGTAAATAATATTGTTGCCATCTATAAGAATCAACTTGTCCATATTAGCACCTCGCCTTTATCTTGCTTACTCCCTACATCTTACCATATGCCCCCGTCAAAAAAGAACCTGCGAGCCAGGAGTTCCGCCATTCGGTTGAAAATCCCCCATTTTCACACCAAAAAACGCCGGCGTATCGCTCGGCGTCCATTGTAATTGCTCTATTTAGCTTTTTATTGGTTTAGATCTGGACGTTTCCCAGTTACGAGATAAACTACACTCTCGCCAATATTAGTCGCATGATCGGCAATCCGCTCAATATAACGTCCAACTAGTGTAAGCAACATGGCTTGAGAAACGGCTTCCGGCTTCGCCACCATGTAGGTATACAATTCGTTGATCATTGCACTGTACAAGTGGTCCACCTGATCGTCGTCCTGAGCCATTTTATAGGCCAAATCTGTATTCTCATCCAAATAGGATTGAATCGCTTCTATAGTCATCCCTTTTACGATTTCAGCCATACGAGGGATATCAACGAGCGGTTTGATCAGCTCTTGGCCTTGGATACGCATCGTTACTTTAGCTACATCTAGAGCCAAATCACCCATACGTTCCAGATCACTAGATATTTTGAAAGCTACCAGAATCCGGCGCAAATCTTTCGCAACGGGCTGCTGAGTAACGATCAAACGTGAGCCAATCTCCATAATTCTTTCTTCCATAGCATTTAACCGGATGTCTGCTTTAACAATTTCTTGGGCACGTGTAGTGTCAAGATTTTGAAGGGACAATACGGCACCTTCAAGAGCGTCTGTAACATGTTCACCCATCTGCTCCAAAAGTGAGCGCAGCTCATCGAGATCTTTATCGAATTCTTTTCTGCGAATCATAAATTGAGCGTTCCTCCTCAAATCGTTTGGTTAGTCTCATGTTATCCAAAACGTCCTGAAATGTAATCCTCGGTACGCGAATCTTTTGGAGTCGAGAACAACACTTCTGTATCTGCTGCTTCCACAATCACTCCATTCAGGAAAAACACAGTACGTCCAGATATACGTGCGGCCTGATGCATGTTATGGGTAACCATAACGATAGTATATTTACTTTTCAACTCCTGAACCAATTCTTCAATTTTAAGTGTTGATACCGGATCAAGCGCAGAGGTAGCTTCGTCCATGAGCAAAATGTCAGGTTGTACAGCTAGCGCTCTGGCTATGCATAAACGCTGCTGCTGCCCACCGGACAGGCTAAGTGCAGACTTTTTCAGGAAGTCCTTGACTTCCTCCCACAGGGCTGCCTGCCGTAAACTTTGCTCCACCAAAACATCAAGCTCACGTTTGGAACGAACACCATGCAGACGCGGACCATAGGCCACATTGTCATAGATTGATTTGGGAAAAGGATTCGGCTGTTGAAAAACCATGCCCACCTGCTTACGCAGGCTTTCCACCTCTACCTCATCACTGTAAATATTTTTACCGCTAATGTTGACTGTACCTTCAATACGCGTGCCCGGAATCATGTCGTTCATCCGATTTAATGTGCGCAGCAAGGTGGACTTCCCACAACCAGACGGTCCGATAAAAGCGGTAACCGCCTTCTCAGGAACTCGTAGATCAACGCTCTTCAGTGCGTGGAATGACTCATAGTAGAGATCAAGTTTCTCTATGTCAATGATGGATTTCATTTATGTTTCCCGTCTCCTTCTCATCATCTTCGTTCCCAATGATAAACTTTCAGTGTAAATACAGTTGGCGAGAAATGTTAACGCATTGTAAAATCATTCACAATCCTTACAAGAAGGACGCCGTATTATACTTCCTATTATTCAAACAAAAAACTCCAGTCGTTTACATGACTGGAGCTCTTTTTTTGTTAACAACTAGTTTATAGCCTACACCTCGAATGGAATCAATATGAACATACTCAGGATCAAGCTCCAGTTTCTTGCGGAGTGAGCTGACATGAACATCCACCGTTCGTTGTCCACCGATATAGTCAAATCCCCACACGGCATTCATTAGATCATCACGCGTCAATACGACTCCCGGCTTACGGGCCAAATAGAGCAGAACCTCGAACTCCTTGGGGCGAAGATTAATGCTTTGACCTCCCAATGAGACCTCATAACGTTCTGGATAAATTTCCAGCTGCCCTAAAATAATCGTGGTAGCCGATACCGCATGATCCGCAGGCGCCTCTTCAGCCAGACCCGAGATACGACGGAGTACAGCACTCACACGGGCAAGCAGCTCAGAAACACCAAAAGGCTTGGTGATGTAATCATCAGCGCCAGACTTCAGCCCTCGAACTACATCCTCCTCCGCATTTTTGGCAGTTAGCACAATAACAGGCGTGCGGATGCCTTGTCCACGCAGTTTATCAAGAATATCAATACCATTCATGCCCGGAAGCATTAGATCTAGCACGATTAAATCAAAAGGTTCTCTTGTAGCGCGGTCATATCCTGCCGTTCCATGATCTTCTACCGTGACCTCATAACCTTCCTGCGTTAAATTATAGGACAGCAGTCGGGCCAGCGTCGGTTCGTCTTCAATGACAAGCAATCGTTGTGCCATAAGTTCCCCCGTCATCTAATGTTTTAATAGTTTATAATCATTCTTAATAGCAATAAGCCTATCATATCATCGGATTGTTAACTTGGTGTAAAAAACAAAAGATTCCTCACCCTTTTTTTCACATTTCATCTTCCTGCAGAAGTGGCAGCTCCAGAATAAAAGTGGTTCCGATCCCTAGATTACTCTCAACCGAAATCGCACCCCGATGGAGTTCTACCAAATGCTTCACGATAGATAGCCCAAGCCCAGTTCCGCCGGAGCCTCTTGAACGTGCCTTGTCCACCCGATAAAAGCGTTCAAAAATACGCGGCAAGTCTTTGCGAGGTATCCCCATTCCCGTGTCCGTTACTCTGAAAACGATGCTTTCGGATCCATCTTCCTTTTGTATATTTACAGCTGAAACTCTAACATTGCCGCCATCATGCGTATAATTAATTGCATTGGAGAGTAAATTCATAAAGATTTGCCGCAGCTTGTCCTCGTCACCCTCTATAAATAACTCCTGTGGTATCTCAGCACTAAGGCTGATCTTCTTTTTCTCGGCGACCTTGCTCATCGTCTCCAATACAGAGTCAAAGAACGTAGACAGATGAACAGGCGAACAATCCAGAGGTGCACGTTTGGATTCTATTTTCGACAACTCTAGAATATCTCCAATCAGACGGTTTAAGCGCTCATTCTCATCGTAAATAATCTGCAGAAAAGAGTTGGCCGTCTTCTCATCGGTAACTCCCCCACCCAGTAATGTTTCAGCAAAACCCTTGACGGCAGCCACCGGAGTTTTTAGTTCATGGGAGACGTTGGCGACGAATTCACTGCGCATTTTTTCGAGACGGCGGATATCCGTTACCTCTTGCAGCAGAAACAGCATACCGCGATAGGAACCATCTTGTGTCATCGGAACACCATCTAGCCTTAAGATGCGTTCAGAGGGATTATAGATACTTCGTTCCTCGTGGATGGCCTCTTTACGGGACAGCCCTTCCTCTACCAAACGGGTAAGCTCATAGTGATGTTTAAGTTCAAGATACGAACGGCCGGCCATCTCACTATTGTCCACATCCAGCATTTTTTCGGCTGCACGGTTCAAAAGAGCTACCTCACCTTCAGCATTGACCATGAAAATCCCGCCAGTCATATTATCAAGCACACTCTGTAAAAGATCCTCATTATCTCGAATCGTCTTTAATTGCGCTTGCAGGCTATCCGCCATCACATTAATTGCCGTAGCTAGCTGGCCAATCTCATCTTTACGCTTCATACGTACTCGCGCATCATAGTCAAGATCCGTAATCCGGCGGGCGACCCGAGTAATTTGCTCTAAAGGGGAGGTCATACTTGAAGCTACCTTATAACTCACAAGAGTGGCCGCTACGAACAGCAGTACCAATCCTCCAGCCATAATCATCCATGCACGAGTCAAGCCTTCGTCCACGGTATCAATCCCCATGGATAACCGGATATATCCATCAAAGGCCTGACCCGAGGTGACAGTAGCAGCAACATACAGCATTTTACGATCCAATGTGTCACTATAGCGAATTGCTCTGCCTACCCCTTCTTTAGCCGCAATCACCTCTTCTTCACGGGTCGAATGGTTATCCATGAGCAACGGGTCCTTCTCTGAATCCCCGATAACCCGACCACTTTTCGTAATAAAAGTCACCCGTGAATTGGTTAGCTTTGCAAGATTTCGGGATTGCTCAGTATAATATGTGTAAGCATCAGGGGCATTCATATCATGAAAATCGAGCGTCGCTTCCAGCAGGCTTATTTCCCGGGACATGTTCTCTTCGAGTGCAGTAATATGAGAATCCTTGAATAAATGGGCCATTGTAAAGCCGGCACCAATCATAGATATACCAATCAGGAACATTAATATTAAGGTAAGACGAACTCGAAACGGTCTCATTAGACTTCTGCCTCTTCCTGTTTTCATTATTTCGAAGGTATTCGTATTTTCTTGTCATTATCCTAACTCCATTACGATCAAAATACCAGTACAAAAAGGAGAGGCCATTTCTTGCACCTATTATCCAAACGTGTCTAATTGTGCAGGACCACACTGTCAAATAGTTATAACAAAAGGCCCGACTATGGCTCATTAAAGAAGCCATCGGACCTTAATGGTTTGTTTTAGATAGACGCTGAAGCTTGCTGTAGGTATGAAAATAAATGATCAAAATCAACCTCTTGGCTTTGACGAATCTTTATCGTCTTTCTTTCGGGAGGACCCTCGAATAACCCCTCGGGTAATTCAAGCTCGGTGGCATTGAAGATTGTAAAGCTTACCGCATCCTTAGACGTTGAAATCACAGCTGCATATTTGCCATTTTTCAAAAAATGAGGCTTCTTATATTGAATCCGCTCTTGAACATCTGGAATCGCTTGATGGACAATATAGCGCAGCTTGTTACTGAGATCAACTTGCCAAATCTCTTTTAAATCCTCAATAAAAACCGTAACCTCTTGGTTCATGTGGACTGGCTCCCTTCCTCTTCGCGGAGAAGATGTCTCCCCCATATGTTCACTCCTCAGTTCGGGTCGCAATAAACCATTGATTCCCGTGGGAATCCCGAACCCCCGCTCCCCGTTCTCCGTAAGAGTGGTCTTGAGGTTCTTCTATACTCACTGCCCCGGCTTCCAGGCATTTTCTGTACACCTCATCCACATTATTAATATATAGATGTATTGCGAACTGTACGGGAGGATATTTCTCATTAGCTTCTGACATCTCGATAATAGAATCTCCAATCCGGATTTCGGCATGCTTAACCCGGCCGTCCTCTTTTCGAGCAATATCAATAATTCTGGCATCAAAGCAATTCACTACAAAGTCTATTAACTGATCAGCCTTATGAACAATAAAATAGGGTGTGACTGTATGATACCCATTCCGAACGTGATGTGGCGCCACTCTATCACCCCCCTAGATTTTACCTTTATATAATACTTACTTAAATACGGGTTCCTTGAACATAGTCAGCTTGGCTGCGGAGTCCTTCTCTACATCTGCGTGTAAGCTGTTACCATGGGCATCCATAGTTACAATAGCAGCAAATCCATCAACCTCCAAATGCCACATCGCTTCAGGTATACCAAACTCCATGAAATCAACAGCATTCACTTTCTTGATGCATTCGGCATAATACTGCGCTGCACCACCAATAGCGTTAAGATACACACCCCCGTGCTCCTGAAGGGCTTTGAGCGTCTTGAGCCCCATCCCGCCTTTTCCAATCACGGCACGAATGCCAAATTTCTTAAGAATATCTCCTTGGTAAGGTTCTTCCCGGATACTCGTTGTAGGTCCGGCCGCCTTCACATGCCAGCCCTCTTCATCCTTTAGCATAACAGGTCCGCAGTGATAGATTACGGCGCCATTCAGATCGACTGGCGAATCGTGGTCCATCAAATACTTATGCAGCGCATCACGGCCAGTATGCATCTCACCTGACAAAATAACGACATCTCCGACTCTCAAGCTGCGAATATCCTCTTCGCTGATAGGCGTATTAAGTCGGACCTCACGGGATTCGCTAGTTGCGGGAGTATCGCCTGTTGTTGCTGGTACTGCCCCACCCTCTACGGAAATACCTGTTCCGCTCTCATACAGCCAATCCTTAATAGCACCAGTGGTAGGATCAATTAATACACCCTGGCGTCGGAAAGCCCAGCAATTATAAGCTACGGATACGAAAAAGCTGGCCGGAAGCCGATTCATGACACCAATTTTGCAGCCCAGCAGTGTAACTTCACCACCAAAGCCCATGGTACCGATACCAAGCTTGTTAGCATTATCCATAACGTAATCTTCTAATTTGTGAAGGTCCTCTATTGGATTGACATCATCTACCTTGCGGAACAGCTGCTTCTTCGCTAATTCATAGCCAGTTGTTCGATCTCCGCCAATCCCAACACCGATAAAGCCTGCACTGCAACCCTGGCCCTGAGCCTGATACACAGAATGCAGGATACACTTGCGGATGCCATCCAAATCACGGCCCGCTTTACCTAGTCCTTCCAACTCAGCTGGAAGACTATACTGAATATTTTTATTTTCACAGCCGCCACCCTTAAGAATAAGACGAACATCTATCCCATCTTCTTCCCACTGTTCAAAATGAATAACAGGTGTCCCTGCACCCAGATTATTACCGCTGTTCTCGCCTGTTAGTGAATCCACAGAATTGGGACGCAGCTTGCCATTTTGGGTCGCACGGGTAATCGCACTGTATATATCCTTCTTCATCTCAATCTGGTTGACTCCAACAGGAGTGTGAATGATAAATGTGGGCATACCCGTATCCTGACAGATCGGCGATACTTGAAGCTCGGCCATACCAATATTTTGTGCAATGGTAGTTAAAGCCAGTCCAGAGCGGGTAGCTATATCTTCCAACGCGCGCCCCTTAGCTACTGCTCGGCGTACATCACCAGGTAAATTCGTAGAGGTCTCCACGATCAGGTTATAAATGCTGTCTTCAAAATGCTGCATCTTATAATTCAGCTCCTCTTCGTCCCAGGTTGTCTCCATGCCCTGCATGTAGTTATTATAATATCATACTGAACCATTCCTGAAAGGGGTTACTTAAAAAATGAATTACCACTTTTCCGCATATCTTTATCGGCTTCAATATATTCAGCGCTGGAGCTTGATGCGTAGCACGGCCCCTGACAATGTGGCACAGCACTCTTTTCACGTTGCCTTATTGGCTCATATGCTTTGCAGTATCGGTAATGTTCATTACGGGCATGCCTTGAACGCGGACCGCGCTGCCGCCATAGCTCTTTTCCATGATGCAGCCGAAGTTTTCACAGGCGATATTCCCACACCCGTTAAGCATAACAATCAACGCCTGCTGTCCAGCTTCCGAGAGATGGAAGCCATCGCCGCAGAACGATTAACTTCCATGATTCCCTCCGAGCTTCAGTCCATCTACACACCACTAATGAGCGCAGACAGCAGTCACTCTGACCCGGCCGATAATGTTCTGCACTCCTATGTTAAAGCCGCGGATAGTTTGGATGCCTATTTAAAATGCGTATGGGAGGTCGCTGCAGGAAATCGTGAATTTGCCATCGCCAAGGCTCAGACGGAGGCCAAACTGAGAGGATTGGCGCTTCCAGAGGTCGATTATTTTCTAACCCACATGGCTCCGGGCTTTGAAATGTCGCTGGATGAGCTTTCAGCCGGAAATTAAATTTCTCAAAAAAAAGAAAAACACCCTACAGCCGCAGCTGTACGATGTCTCGGGGTGCGTGAAATTTCTATAAGATGGATGGTACGGCTGTCTCCGCTAGGATATCCCAGTCTTTAAATACGGGCTGAAAGTTGTTCTTATACAACATCTCAGTAATTTCCTGTACACTCCGGCTGTCTGAAATTTCAAATTGCGGGGTTCCGCCTTCAAGCGTATGTCCGCCTACTTCTGTGGATACCCCAGCTGACATTTTGGTAATGCCTAGATGAATTAAGTGATCGCGTAGAGCGGCTGGCTCCCGGGTGGACAGGGTAATGCCCGAGCGTGGCAGAAACAATCGGTAGGCCAAAATAATCTGTACCAACGAACGATCCGACACATCGCACTCCGGGTTAAACTCCCCTAGGTAAGGCCGGAATCTTGGAGTGGAAAGGCTGATCTCACAATCCGGATAACGGTCCTGCAAATATCGGGCATGCATCGCGCTCAGGAACGCTTCCTGTCTCCAGTCATGCATACCTAGCAGGGCTCCTATATTTACGGAACGAAATCCAGCCTGGCATCCGCGTTCAGGGGCATCTAGCCGGTTACGATAAATTCTTTTGGGACCTTTCACATGCAGTTGTTGATAGGTTTCCTGATGATAGACTTCCTGATAAAGTGTTAAGCCGTCCACACCCGCTTTCAGCAGCTCCTGGTATTCAGCGGTAGCCAGAGGGTTGATCTCAATACTGATCGATGTAAAGTATTCACGCAGGACCTCCACACATTCCTTGATATAGGATACAGGATTATCTTTACGGGATTCGCCCGTCAAAATCAGGATATGACGCAGACCCGTGGCAGCGATGTTCTCCGCCTCCCGTCTCACCTCATCAAGCGACAACTTCTTACGTGGGAAATCGTAAATTGAGCTGAAACTGCAATAAGTACAGTGGTTCACACAAAAATCAGCCAGATACATAGGTGTGAACAGCTGCATCGTATGGCCAAAATGAGCACGGGTAAGCTGCTGCGCCTGTTGAGCCATATTCTCCAGAAACGGCCCAGCTGCAGGTGAGAGGAGTGCCAATAGATCCGCTTCATCCAGTCGATCCTTACTTAATGCCCGTCGAACATCATCCGCAGTATACTTCTTCCATAGCTGATCGTATGGATATTGTTCCAATCGTCCGAGTGTTTCGTAAAAGCTCACGCCCATCCCCCATTTCTTATTCCAAATTTAATCCTTTTAATTAAGAAAGCCTGTTAATGGTGAGGAGGCTATTGCTGCTTCTTCAACAGGGCCAAGTCCGGACAGATAGGCTTTACGACCTGCTGAAATTGCATCACGGAAGGCTTCGGCCATTCCTAGCGGGTCACGGGCTGTAGCAATAGCCGTATTCAACAGCACCGCCGCAGCGCCCATTTCCATCGCTTCTGCGGCTTCAGAAGGCCTGCCAATTCCAGCATCCACGATAATGGGAAGCTCCACTTCTTCGATAAGGATGCGAATCAATTCTTTAGTTCTAAGGCCGCGGTTGGTGCCTATAGGAGCACCGAGCGGCATCACAGCCGCAGCGCCGGCATCTCTTAAGCGCAAGGCTGCGGACAGATCCGGACTCATATACGGAAGCACCACAAAACCCTCAGCCGCCAATATTTCCGTAGCACGGATCGTCTCCATATTATCTGGGAGTAGATATTTTTGGTCGTTAATGACTTCGATCTTCACCCAATTACCTAACCCAGCCGCTCTAGCGAGTCTGGCAATACGAACAGCTTCTTCTGCCGTACGTGCACCAGAGGTATTGGGCAACAGCATCATATGTGAAGGAATATGGTTCATAATATTTTCTTCTCCACCTGATGGATCAACTCGACGTACTGCGACCGTAATAACCTCAGAGCCAGAGCGAGAGATCACCTCAGGGATAAGCGCATTTCGGCTATATTTACCGGTTCCTATGAATAGGCGGCTGGATAATGCGGTACCACCAATTACTAAAGGGTCATGCATAACAATAACCTCCTTGGTTATAAGTTTTAGTATGATTACAATGGACAAGTTTATCGGAATATCAGAGTAACGGAGTATCAGCCCCCGCCAACGAATTGCACCACTTCAATACGGTCTCTCTCGGAAATAAGAGTACTCTCATAACTCTCCTTGGTGACAATTTCACCGTTAAGCTCCACAATAATCAGACGTCCAGACCAATCGGGATGGGTCACCAAATCCGCCACGGTTCTGCAGTTATCTGAATATTCCCTGACGGTTCCATTAATGAGCAGTTTCATTCATACTCACCTCCTCAACTTGTCTGGATTGTTCTGCATCTTGAAGTGATGTGCGATAAGCCTTTACGGCTGATAAGGGGTCGGTCGAACCGCAAATTCCAGACATCACGGCTATGCCTGCCGCCCCCTGCTTCATAATATCGGATGCATGTTCAGGTCTGATCCCGCCTATAGCAATCACCGGTATACGGCTGCGCTGCACCGTGAGTGCAAGCTGGGACAATCCTTGCTCGAGCTGTCCCAGCTTGCTGGCCGAGGGGAATACGTGTCCAAACAAACAAAAACTGGCTCCCTGAGCCGATGCTTCATCCGCTTCTTCCGGCGAATGGATTGACCTACCCAGACGAAGATACGGAGCCAGTATCCGTGCTTCGTTGGGAGCAAGACTATGCCAAGCCAATTGCACCCCCCCGGCCCCTGCAGCTAAGGCCACATCAATCCGGTCATTAATGATTAACTTGGACGCAGGAACACCTGCTTTAAATAATGCCTCTGCCGCATCCATGAGTTCACGTGCAGAACGCTGCTTCTCACGCAGATGAATATAATCCAGCAGTGGATGGGCTGCTCCTGCCTTTTCAATAAATTGTGATATAGAGAGCTTACCATCGGAAAGTAGATGTATTTCAGCTCGTGACATCCTTAACCTCCGTTCTTGAATGGATCACCTGACGCTTTTTGGTTCAGGAACGCAAAAAAACTGCATCCCATAAGGAAGGCAGTCGGAATCTGTATAGAAATACGGCTTAGAGAAGCCTGCTACAGTTATTCGTTCTCCACTTCCCTACGCTGGTATAAACCAGATCAGGTTCAAAGGGTCCGAACATGAATAACGTCCGTCTCAGCCTTGCGGCACCCCTAGTGTCAATACAATATATAATTACTAACGAGTTTTATATTAACATAATATACCTATATAGAATAGGCTCCATTACAAAATTAAGGGTTGACTAAGACTAAAATAGGGCTCATACAGTCCGCAACACAGAGAAAAACCCTGATCCGTTTAACAGACCAAGGCTTCTCGCATTAGATTTAAACATCTACTACTATCAGTAAAACTCTTTACCCGTTAACAACCTCGCCGCCATTCACGTGAATGACCTGTCCAGTCACATAGGTGGAGTCATCTGACGCCAGATATACATAGGCAGGAGCCAGCTCTTCCGGTTGACCCGGACGCTTCATCGGCTGTGTAGAGCCAAATTCACTAACCTGCTTTGCATCAAAGGTAGAAGGAATTAGCGGTGTCCAGATCGGTCCTGGAGCGACCGCATTCACCCGAATCCCTTTGTCCGCTAGGTTCGTAGACAGTGAGCGGGTAAAGCTGAGAATAGCTCCTTTAGTGGAGGAATAATCCAATAAGGATGGACTACCTCTATAGGCTGTAATTGAAGTGGTGTTTATGATGGTAGAGCCTTCTTTTAAATGCGGCATTGCAGCCTTAGTTAAATAGAACATCGCAAAAATATTCGTACGGAACGTTCGCTCTAATTGCTCGGATGTGATATCTTCAATGTTTTTTTGCGGATGCTGTTCGGCAGCGTTATTGATAAGAATATCCAGCTTACCTAGGCCTTCAACTGTTTTGTTAATAAGATCCTGACAGAACGCTTCAACCCCGATATCACCGGAGATCAGCACACATTTGCGCCCCTCCTGCTCGACCTGGCGTTTGGTCTCCTCTGCATCACTATGTTCATTAAGGTAGGAAACTACCACATCTGCTCCTTCTTTGGCAAAAAGAACGGCTACCGCACGGCCGATTCCACTATCTCCACCAGTTATAAGCGCTACTTTACCTAATAACTTTCCTGCGGCCTTATAATTGGCAGGTTCATATTTAGGTCTAGGCTTCATTTCGCTTTCTATTCCGGGTTGCTGGTCCTGTTCCTGCGGGGGTAAAGTTTTTTTGGTTTGGTTACTACTCATGATCTCGATCTCCTCTCGCTGTGCAATTGACTAGACACTATTTGTCTTAGAATGGCTTTAGAGTCTCGATTTATACGTTTCTTTACGATATGTTTATTACCACGCTGAGCAGAAATTAAACAAAAAGAGAATGCTTACTCGCTCCAAATATCTATTATAATTAGATAAACCACATTAAAGATTCGATATTCGTAATTGGAGGGAAAAGCTCATGTTAGCAAATAGCCGTAGTCTAGTTGTGGCTGTAAAAGGAATAATCCTGCACGAAGGTAAAATACTCCTGGTACAGCGTGCTGCTGACGATCATATTGGAGCAAGAACTTGGGAGTGCGCCGGAGGTAAAATAGAATTCGGAGAAGGATTGGAGGATGCGCTGGCCAGAGAAATCAAAGAAGAGACAGGATTGACTGTCTCCGTGGGGGTTATCTTATATGCCACTACATTTATGACGAGTTCCTCCAGACAGGTTGTTATTCTTACATACTTATGCAGAACGATGCAGAACACGGTACAGCTTTCCAAAGAGCACATAGATTATCAGTGGTGCACTAAAGATCAACTAAGAGAACTTCTACTCCCGCAGATCATTAGTGATTTCGAAAAAAATAAGGTGTTTGATCTGGAAGACTTGCTGTAATCATAATCTGTTATGGATATTTTCAAAAAAAGCCCGCACTCCTTGTAAAGGAGGCGGGCACATGATAAGAAGTTAGATAACTTGGTTATATACCATGAAAAATACCATAAGCAGAAGGGTAACAGACAACAGAGCACTCATGGTCCGAAGCTTGCCGGTTTCAGCAGATACATCCCTGTTCTCGCGGATTCCTGTGACCGCAAGACGTAACGGTTTACTCATAATCCCGCCAATGGCGAATAAAGCCAGCAACAATACGACAACGATAATCATCCACGCTACTGAATACTCGCCCTGAGACATTAGGTATCCACCTGTGAGCAACTGGATAACTAGACCATACTGAGCAAAGCGATTTAAGCCGCCAATTGCACTCAAAGTACCTTCCTTAGCTGGAGCAGACAGTTTCCCGAGACTTCCCAGAATGAAAGGCAGCACCAAATAAAATCCTAATGCCAGCATCCCAATCATATGTAAGAAGAACAAAACATGACCCATAACATACCTCCTCAAATTTAACTGTGATATAAATTACAACTACATTTAATTATACCCATAAAGTCGTGAGAAGAAAAGAAATCCCCACTTTAAGTTAATCAAGATGGGGATTTCACTATGTTTATATTGTTTTTATTAGTTGTTTCTACAAAGTTACTACGGAAGTAACGGCACGTACAGAATCCGCGGATTTATCTAAAGCCGCTTTCTCATCAGCTGTCAGTTCGAGTTCGAAAATCTTCTCAATACCATTGGATCCTAGAAGAGTTGGAACCCCCATGAACAAACCATCGTAACCGTATTCGCCTTCCAAGAGGGCAATTACCGGGATAATCCGTTTCTTGTCTTTCAAAATCGCTTCTGTCATTTGTACTAAGGAAGCTGCTGGTGCATAATAAGCACTGCCGTTACCTAACAGATTCACGATTTCTCCCCCGCCAACACGTGTACGCTGCACAATCTCTGCAATCCGTTCAGCTGAGATCAAAGTATCGATTGGAATACCGCCTACGCTGGAATAGCGAACCAATGGAACCATATCGTCGCCATGGCCACCTAGTACAAAGCCACGAATATCCTCTACAGACACATTAAGCTCCTGAGCAATAAAGGTACAATAACGAGCTGTATCCAGCACACCTGATTGTCCGATTACACGATTTTTAGGAAAGCCCAGTGTATTATAAGCAACGTAAGTCATGGCATCTACTGGATTGCTTAAAATAATCACAATAGATTCTGGAGCCACGCGCTTAACATTCTCACATACAGACTTTACAATTCCAGCATTCGTGTTCACCAAATCATCGCGGCTCATACCCGGCTTGCGGGCTACACCAGCGGTGATGATTACGATGTCAGAGTCTGCAGCATCATCGTAGTTCGAGGTTCCGGTAATTGTGCTGTCGAACTTTTGCACGGGACTGGCTTCCATCATATCCAATGCTTTACCCTTGGTTGGATTCTCCAATTGGGGAATATCAATCAGTACTATGTTGCCAAGCTCCTTCTGAGCCAGCATCAATGCCGTGGTAGCACCGGTAAAACCGGCACCCACGACTGTGATTTTATTACGTTTGATTGCCACAAGTCTTCCTCCTAAATGTTACTACAAATGATTGATTACCTCGTCTGCAAAAGCAGAACATTTCAATTCTGTCGCGCCTTCCATTTGTCGGGCGAAGTCATAAGTTACTGTCTTATTATTAATAGCTGTACTCATGCCTTTATAGATAAGATCAGCCGCTTCCTGCCAACCCAAATGTTCAAGCAGCATAACACCGGACAAGATTACCGATCCCGGGTTCACAACATCCTTATCCGCATATTTTGGAGCTGTACCATGAGTCGCTTCAAAAATAGCATGACCAGTTACATAGTTGATGTTCGCTCCAGGAGCAATACCAATGCCGCCGATTTGGGCTGCAAGCGCATCAGACAGGTAGTCACCGTTAAGGTTCAAGGTGGCGATCACATCAAAATCAGTTGGACGAGTCAATACTTGTTGCAGAGCTATATCAGCAATCGCATCCTTGATGAGGATTTTACCGGAGTCAAGAGCTTCCTTCTGTGCTGCGTTCGCTGCTGCTTCACCTTCTTTTTCCTTAATAACATCATACTGATTCCAAGTGAATACTTTATCACCGAACTCCTGCTCAGCCACTTCATAGCCCCAATTTTTGAAAGCTCCTTCAGTGAACTTCATGATGTTGCCTTTATGAACAATCGTAACGCTCTTGCGTCCGTGTTTGATTGCATATTCTACAGCAGAGCGAACAAGTCGCTTCGAACCTTCAGCAGAAACCGGCTTGATGCCAATACCTGAAGTTTCTGGGAAACGGATTTTATTCACGCCCATTTCCTTCTGCAGGAACTCAATAACCTTCTTCACTTCAGCTGTGCCTTCTTGATATTCGATACCAGCATAGATATCCTCCGTATTTTCACGGAAAATAACCATGTCCACCAGCTCCGGGTGTTTTACCGGGGAAGGAACTCCATCGAAATAACGTACCGGACGCAGACAAACATACAAATCCAGCTCTTGGCGCAGCGCCACATTCAGGGAGCGAATACCGCCACCGATTGGTGTAGTCAAGGGTCCTTTAATAGCTACAAAATACTCACGAATTGCCTCCAAAGTATCATTTGGCAGCCATTCACCATATGTATTGAAGGCTTTCTCACCGGCAAACACTTCATACCAGGCAATTTGTTTTGTACCGCCATATGCTTTGGCAACCGCCGCATCCAGCACCCGTTTGGAGGCTTTCCAAATGTCACGGCCCGTGCCGTCACCCTCGATAAAAGGAATAATCGGATGATTAGGAACCTGAAGCTTACCGTCCTCGATCGTAATTTGTTCGCCTTCTGTTGGCAGATCGTATTTTTCCAATTTCAACATTTGTTTGTGTTCCTCCTTCAAATTTAATAACACTTAATTAGACTATAGCTACCTGAGTGAAATGCTGCAAGAAACTACCTTTGCTCAATCGCTACGTATTTCTGTTCCACAAGACCGGTATATTCTGCACGTGGACGAATAATCCGATTGTCTCCATATTGCTCTAGAATATGCGCAGTCCACCCAGAAACCCGGCTAATGGCAAAGATCGGTGTGAACAGTTCACGTTCAATACCCAGCTGTGTATACACAGATGCCGAGTAGAAATCTACATTAGGCTTAAGGCCCTTCTGTCCGGTGATCAGTTCTTCAATCTTAATAGACATATCATACAGAGTAGTGTCACCTTTCATTGTACCAAGTTCCAGAGACATCTTCATCAAGTGCTTCGCACGTGGATCACCATTCTTATATACACGGTGTCCAAAGCCCATAATTTTCTCGCGGCGCTCCAGCTTGCCACGGACATAAGTCTCAACGGCATCAAGACTTCCAATCTCCTCCAGCATCTTCATAACGGCTTCATTCGCACCGCCGTGCAGAGGACCTTTCAGTGCACCAATAGCTGAGGTAACGCCAGAATAAATATCAGACAGCGTTGCAACAGTTACCCGTCCAGCAAACGTGGAAGCATTTAATTCATGATCCGCGTGAAGAACTAGTGCTGCATCCAAAGCTTTTACGGATACGATATCAGGCTGCTCTCCCCACAACATATACAAGAAATTCTCAGCGATAGATGCGCCTTCTTTAGGTGCCACTGGTTCTAATCCCTTGCGGATACGTGCCAGCGCGGCTACCACTGTCGGCAGTTGTGCCTGCAGCTTCACGGATTTGATTTCATTGGCCTCACGGCTCATATCGTCAGAAGCCTCATCATACAAAGCTAAACTTGATACAGCAGTTCTTAATGCAGCCATTGTGTTGGTGTCTTTTGGGTAGAGCTTCATTTGTTCGATAACCTGCTCCGGAATTGGAGCGTATGAACTGAGATCGCGACGCAGAGCCGCAAGCTCAGCAGAAGTCGGCAGACTGCCAAACCACAACAAATAAGCGGTCTCCTCAAAGCTCGCATTCTCCGCAAGATCATCAATATCATAACCACGGTAAGTCAGTACGCCATCAACTATCGAGCTGATGGAGGAAGTTGTTGCAACAATGCCTTCCAGGCCTTTAGTAACTGTCATAGTGTATCTCTCCTTTGCCTACAGGGATAATAGAAGCCAATCAATTACTCAATGAAAACATTTACAATTTGAAGTATTACAAGTTTTAAAATTAGAGGAATTTTGCTGTAACTCACGGAGAACAACCATACTTGCGTCTTGAATCTTTAATCATCATAACGGATTTTGACGTTTATGTGAACAACGTGGAAGCTTTATCACGCATCAAATGATTTTATCGGAGAGATAGAAAAAAACTTCTAAGATACCTGTTTCATGATTGCGCTTTCAGTGTATAGGCGCTGCAAGTTACTCTCCCTTTACTGGAAATCAATAGTCTTAATATCCCCAAGGTGAATATACATAAGACGAGCATACCTAGTCCAAATCCCTGAAATTCAAGCTCCAGATTGTATATGAAAGGAGAACACGGCATGGATTCCCTGATGCTGAAAAGACTGCTGCGCGGCCTTTGGGTTGTTCTGGCTGCTTTAACTTTTCTCCTGCTCCTCTATTTTTTTCTGCCCTTACTTTATCCGTTACTCCTCGCTTGGCTTCTTGCCTATGTCATGCACCCGCTGATCCAGATTTTGAAGCAGCTTAAGCTTCCTGGCTGGTTGGCAGTGATCCTCTCACTGCTATTTTACATTGGGGGAACGGCTCTAGTACTTACTGCCCTGATTACCCGACTTGTGAAAGAACTAGTTGTGCTGACACAGACTCTTCATCTCCATACTGCTGAATGGAGGGAATTGCTTATATCTTGGAGCCGAAATGCTAGCATTCAAAATATATTAAATCAAATCAACCAGTTCTACCGTGACAATCCGGATTATCATGCCACTATTGACAGCAATATCAGTCGAACGACAGAAACCGTTGGATATGCCGCCACACAGCTAGTAACCGGATTTTTTAATTTTCTACTTAAACTGATTTCTTCACTTCCAAGCATGGGCACCATATTGATTGTAGTTGTACTTGCCGCTTTTTTCATCAGCATGAGCTGGGATAGACATAACAACAAACTGAATGGTTTGCTGCCCGAAGCTATAAAAAGGCCTCTTACCGGCATTTGGCAGGACCTGCGTAAAGCACTTGTGGGATATCTGCGTGCACAACTTATTCTCATCTCGATTACAGCCTTGATTGTAATTATCGGACTGCTGCTGTTAGGTGTGAATTCTGCATTATCCATCGGCCTGATGATCGGTTTTGTCGATTTACTGCCTTACCTGGGGGTAGGCATCGCAATGATTCCATGGGCTATTTACTCTTACGTGACAGGAAATTTAGCGCTGGGGGTAGGGTTGTCCATTCTATACGCGATCATTCTTATCGTTCGGCAAGTTCTCGAGCCCAAAGTACTCGCCAGCAGTATTGGGCTTGATCCACTTGCCATGCTAATCGGTATGTTTGCCGGACTCCAAATATTCGGGGTACTGGGGATTATCATAGGCCCAGTTATTTTAGTCATACTTGACGCCTTCAATCGGGCAGGAGTCTTTCGGGGTCTGCGCAACTACATTGTCAGTGGAAGATTACACTGAGTACGAAGAGTTAACTCATTCTGATTCATTCAGACTCACAAAAAAAGAGCGGATCCTGTCCTCTGACAGATCACGCCCTTTTTTTGTCCCTCGCATCGCATACCAGCTGGATTCAACTCATTGAATCATAATTTAGCATTATTCCGCTTCTTAACGCCGGTAAAACGTAAACGTGCCATTTTTCATTTTTTTCTCAATCCACTTCAGTAAAAATCCTCGGTAAAGAGGCCGAGTCAGCGGAAAAACTAAAGTAAAACCAACAATATCGGTAATGAATCCGGGAAGGATTAGCAATAGACCCCCGAAAAAAATACATAAACCATCCAGCATAGTGCGACCTGGAACCCGACCCTCTTGCATTTGCTCCTTGCTGTCCTGCAATACTTTCTTTCCTTCAAATCGCATCATTAGAAGCCCGATTATGGAAGTGGACATCAGAATCAGTAATGTCTTGGGTGCTCCGAGGTAACTTGAAACAAGGATAAAACCGAATAATTCCATAGCCGGGACTATAAATAAAGCCGCCCACAGCCATTTGCTTCTTATCATAATGCTCCTCCTTCTTCCCTCAACGCCCCTGTTATACCCTGAAACAGCTCCGGAAGAGCTCTATCCAGCCGCGTAGGCTTCCAATTCTTATTCAGCCATACATGGCTAGTAGAACCGGTAACTAACAATTCGCCGGGGTTATTGTACGGATCAAGAGGCATAGTCTGCTCTAGATTACCGGACAATTCTTCCGGATTACCGCTTACTTCCTGCGAAAGCCGCCGGATCTCGTATTCAAAAACAACTCTTACGGCGGCAAAAGTGGTAAGACGCGCAAAGACTACGACAAGATCATCATATCGTGCCGGACTTTTATATTGCAAATCTGCTGAGGTAACCGGAAGAAAAACTCCACTGTGCTCAAGTTCTCGATATGTAAACCCCAACTCGCGCAGCATTTCGGTGCGTCCGATTTCGAACCAATTCAAATAATTTGCATGATACACAACGCCCATCTGGTCCGTTTCCTGATAACGGACTCGAAAGGACGTGGGATGCCAGCTGCTGGTGAGATTCGAATGACGTGAACTCATAGGACAATACCCCTTTTTTTAGAAAATCAAAGCTGGCAAGGGTGTCTAGACGCCAACTTCGTTGGATATAACAGGCAGCTTACGGGTAGTGTTACGCGCCACATAGATCAGCAGAACAGCACCCGCGGCAGAACTAAGTACGCAGGAGAGATTCATTGCAGCTACACCCCCTTGATTAAGCAAGAATCCGTTAAGTACATTACCGAGAATTCCCGCAAACCCGGAAAACACCATATTGAAAATACTCTGGCCTGTAGCTTGCATGTCAGATGAGGTAATTTGGGAGACATACTCTACAGCAGAGATATAGAAAAGCCCAAAGGATAAACCATGCAGTACCTGTACTCCAATCATCACTGAAGGATATGGGAACGCAACCTGGATCGCCCACCGAAGAACGTAGATTGAAGCTCCGAGCAATATTGTGCGCTCTCTTCCCAGTCTTTTAATGATTTTCGAAGCTAGCAGCATGGAAGGAACGTTAGTCACGGATGCAATGAAGAGGGCAATTCCCGCATATTGCATGGAACCTCCAACAGACTGAAATGCCACTACAAAATACGTGCCAAACGCAGTCATGGTTTGGTTCACAAGCAAGCTGCCTCCGAGGAAGGCCAAAAACACACGATTTCCGATTAGCTTCCGAACTCCTTGCGAGAACGACTGATTCATCATGTGATTTTCTTCCGCCTGTCTGGGCAAGGTCAGTGCAATAAGGACTGCTAAGCTATTAAAAAATAAAAAAGGTATCCATATAGTCGACACTGAGAAAGAAGATACATATTTAGCCCCTATAAGGCTCCCTACAGCCGCTCCGAAACTTAGCATAAGCCGAATACTCCCATACGTGGAACCAGCCTTCTTGGCCGCAGCAATCGCGTAAGAATCGGCAATAGGTGCCTGAGTGGACGAGAAGATCGTCGACAAGGTAAACACCAGCATGAGTACAATGAAATATTCTGAACGATAAAAAACAGCAAGCAGCGCCGGAACAGCCACACTTAGGATGAGCACCAGCCGTGTCTGATTATACCTGTCGGATATGATGCCCCACATGGGTTGAATAAGAATGGCAATAAGTGTACCAGTCGCCATTAGCATTCCGATCTGACCGCTGTCTAATCCATTATGAACAAGTAGTGATGTCAGATAAGGACCGAACGAACCGCCGGCTAACCCTAAAAACAGATAAAACCCGCGCAGTTTTAGTAATTTTTTCATTTATGCTATATGTCCTCTCCATCCCTTAATAACGAAAAATAAATACAATGACTAGAATAGCATAACCCGATCGTAAGAAACGTTCAATCATCAAAAAAAAGAAACGGATACCGTCCCATTGAGGGTGGTATCCGTTCTTGAAAGAACATATACAGGGAGTAGCTCCCCGTAAATATTAAACTGTAGTAACTTTAACCAAGTTAGTGGAACCGGAACGTCCCAGTGGGATACCTGCAGTAATAACGACAAGATCTCCACTTTTAACCAACCCAGAATCCAAGCCACCCTTAACTGCTGTTTCCAGAAGCTCGTCCGTGGAAGAAGCCTCAAGACCAAATACCGGAGTAATGCCCCATACCAAAGCTAGTTGGCGCATAGTTCTTTCTTGGGTTGTTACAGCGATGATTGGTGATTTAGGACGGTATTTAGAAACTACGCGAGCTGTGTGACCTGTTACAGTCGAAGAAATAATAGCTTTAGCGTTCAGATCCAAAGCAGAAATAGCAACGGATTGGCTGATCGCTTCAGTAACTGTAGTTTCTTGTGCGATTTGTTGCTTCATGAAAATTTCACGGTGGTTCAGAGCAGACTCAGCTTTTTCAGCAATACGGGACATTGTAAGTACCGATTCAACTGGATATTTACCAGCAGCTGTTTCGCCGGAAAGCATGATTGCATCTGTTCCGTCAAAAATTGCATTGGCTACGTCACTCGCTTCAGCGCGGGTAGGACGCGGGTTACGTTGCATGGAATCCAACATTTGAGTTGCTGTGATAACTGGTTTTCCTGCAACGTTACATTTTTGAATCATCAATTTTTGAGCCAAAGGTACATCTTCAGCTGGAATTTCCACACCGAGGTCACCACGTGCAACCATCAGGCCATCGGAAACCGCTAATATTTCATCAAGGTTATCAACACCTTGTTGGTTTTCGATTTTGGAAATAATTTGAATGTGTCCAGCATTGTTTTTCTCCAGCAACGCACGAATTTCGAGAACGTCGCTAGCTTTACGAACGAAGGAAGCGGCGATAAAATCGATGTCCTGTTCGATCCCGAAAAGAATGTCGTTGGTGTCTTTTTCCGTAATACCCGGCAAGGAGATGTTTACTCCTGGTACGTTAACACCTTTTTTGCTCTTAATTGTACCGCCGTTAACAATACGGGTTTTGATTTCTGTGCCTTGAACGTCAACTACAGTCAAACCAATAAGGCCGTCATCAATCAGGATGGTGGAGCCTACTTGAACGTCATTAGGAAGGTCGCTGTACGTAATGGAGATACGGTTCTGATCACCAAGAATTTCTTCAGTAGTAAGTGTCAGGTACTCATCCTGTACTAATTCAATAGGTTCTACTGCAAGCTTACCTGTACGAATCTCAGGTCCTTTGGTATCGAGCAGGATAGCAACTGTTTTGTTAAGCTCTTTGCAAGCTTGACGGATCGTAGTAATCCGGGCACCATGCTCCTCGAAATCACCATGAGAGAAGTTCAGACGAGCTACATTCATACCAGCCAAAATCAATTTTTTTGTGTTTTCCAACGATTCACTTGCAGGACCAATCGTACATACAATTTTACTTTTACGCATTAAGTTTTCCTCCGTTTTTTCGTTCTCTCTGTCTCACTTTTTCCAACTACAAAATCTACTATAACATTAAGCGTTATCATAGGAACTTTGTCACATTCGACATTGACTGCGCCCTTATGAATATTACTGCAACTGGGACACAAAATCAATGTACTAGCGACCTTTTGATGTGAATAAAGCTCGAATTTTCTGTATTTTCAAAAAAAAATAAAAATAACCCCGACGAACATCCGGGGTTATTTGCACAAAAAAGTGACAACAAGGCCAATACCCTAAAAACAGGTTGGACAAGTGTAGATTTATGTTCTAAAGTGCAAATGAATTGGACTATTTTATTCCTCGACCAGCATCGCTAATTCTGAGGTAATTACCTCTTGCTGACCTTCTGAAAAGGTTCCGATTTTACGGAATTTGAGGTACCTGTCCTCTTTTAGAGCATCGGAATCCAGACCAGAAAGATCCTGTAGATGACGCCACACTGCATCCTTAATCGCTGCCGCTGTCGCTTCATAATCACGATGCGCTCCGCCCCGAGGCTCTGGGACGATCTCCTCAATGACTTCCATTTCGAGCAAATCAGCCGCTGTGATCTTCATCGCCTCTGCCGCCTGATCTGCCTTACTAGCATCCTTCCACAGGATGGATGCGGCACCATTAGGGGATATTACCGAATAAATGGCATGCTCCAGCATCAGTACACGATTTCCCACAGCCAATGCTAATGCTCCACCGCTACCGCCTTCTCCGATAACTACACAAATAACAGGAACACCGAGCTGCGACATCTCCCGTAGATTACGAGCTATCGCTTCGGACTGGCCTCTCTCCTCGGCTGTATTGCCGGGATAAGCGCCTTTCGTATCAACGAGTGTAATAATCGGCCGCTTGAACTTGTCCGCCTGATGCATCAAACGAAGCGCCTTACGGAAGCCCTCAGGGTGAGCACTGCCAAAGAAACGCAAAATATTTTCTTTTGTATCCTTGCCTCGCTGCTGGCCGATAATAGTAACCGGCATCCCGTTCAGCTTACCGATACCTCCTACAATGGCAAGATCGTCGCCAAACATACGATCCCCGTGGAGTTCTATAAAATCAGTAAAAATCATCCCGATCAAATCCAAAGAAGTCGGACGGCCCTGGTGACGAGCGAGGTGCATTTTTTGTGAGGCAGAAATATTTGAATAAACTTCCTCTTCCAAGGCACTATAACGCTCTTCCAGCCGGGCAACCTCATCACTGAAATCAATTTCTTTTTCTTGTCCGAACTGCTTCAGCTCGGCTATTTTTTTACGCATTTCTACCAGAGGCATTTCAAAAGGCAACTCTCCCGCCAAGCTAAAATCCCCCTTTCACGTCATGCATTTCCAAAATTTTGGTTAATGTCATTCGCATTTCCTTACGGTGCACTACGAGATCAAGCAGCCCATGCTGCAAGTTGAACTCGGCCGTTTGGAAGTCATCCGGCAGCTTTTGGCGAATGGTCTGTTCAATGACAATCCGTCCTGCAAACCCAAATACTGCTCCTGGTTCTGCAATAATAATATCTCCGAGACTAGCAAAGCTGGCGGAAACGCCGCCTGTAGTCGGATCTGTAATCACAGAAATAAACAATCCGCCTGCTTCATTAAATCTAGCCAGTGCTGCGCTTGTCTTTGCCATCTGCATAAGGCTTAAAATACTCTCCTGCATTCTGGCTCCACCAGAAGTGGAGAAAATAAGCAGCGGCAGCCCTCTTTCTGTGGCTTCCTCAACTGCGCGGGTAATCTTCTCTCCGACCACTGAGCCCATACTGCCCGAGAAAAATTCAAAATTCATAACCGCTACAATAACTTGATAGCCGCCGATACTTCCCTGACCGGTGATCACAGCATCCGTCTGACCAGATTTAATCACCTGCTGCTCCAGCTTGGAGGCGTATCCTGGAAATTGAAGCGGGTCAACCGAGGACATCTCACTATCGAATTCGATAAATTCCTCAGTGTCTAATGTTATTGCTATACGCTCCGAAGCGTTAAGGCGCATGTGATGGCCGCAGGATGGACATACCTTTAAGTTTTTTTCCAGCTCTTTGCTGTACTGGATCGTACTACATTTGCTGCATTTACTCATTAAGCCTTCAGGGATCTCCCTTTTAGGTCGTTCACCCTCGGTCTGTCCACCGTTCCGATCCACTCGCTCTGAAGGAATAGTCGCGTACTTTCGTTTTTTCTGAAATAAATCTTTGAACACGGGGCGCACCTCTTCAGCCGTTTATTTGCGTTATGCAGCTTACTGCTGTCATGACTGCTCTTCATGATGTTATAAATCAGGGATGCAGAATTAGATTAAGGACTTCCTGCACTTCCTCAAGCTCTCCAGAAGGCACTAGAATTTCAAATTGCTGCTTGGACATATTTACCGGACGGCACTTCACCATGAATCCTTCTTCTGTCAACTTGCTCTCAATCATATCCGCCACTCTGGCGGTCGGCGCAATATATATTACCGTCCACATGCCCTGCAAGGCCTCCCCAATCTTATTACCAGCCGTATCCCGTATAATGGAATCATGATAACACAGTTTTCTTTTTTCCCGCAACAGGAGAGATCGGCAGTTAAAGACCGGGGCTAGCCTCTGCTTCTTAGAAGCCGCATTGTCCAGTTCCCTCTTTTTCTCAAGAATGAGGATATACCTTTGCTCCTTTATGCCGGTGCGCTATCCGGGCTGAAGCAGCGGCGGCGACCCCGGCAACGATATCATCTAAGAATACGTGAATACTGTTTTTATCGTCGTTCAATTCACCAATTATGCCAAGTTTAAGTTTATCCAAATATCCAAAACCTGTAAGCCCTATCATCCCATATACATTAGTGATACCTAACGCCAAAGTCTCGTCAACTCCATATAGGGATTCATCGGCTTCCATGATGGCCTGCAGGGGTTCCGGCAGCAATCCTTTCTCTGCCAGCTCATCCAACGCGATACCCGTTATTAGCGTATACTGCACCTCTCTCTTGCCCAGAACCGCAATCACACTGTTAACGCATTCCTCATCTTTTAAATTTGGATAGTAGGGTGATTGCAAAATATACACGATCTCAGCGATGGATGAAATCGATACTCCCCTGCGTTCCAGTAAATCTATTGCCATTTGATATGACATATAACTCTCCTTTCCGCTACTTGCTGCCCGTGGTTTCCTAATGTATGCGGAAAGAAGTTGAAATGTTCTTATTTTATTCTCACTGAGCCTGTTCCGAGCATCTCCTCGATTTGAGCAAATAATGCTGGAGAGGGCTCGATCCGGTAGCTGTCACTGAGCGCAAGCAGCTTTTGCTCACGCTCATAAAAAAGCAGGGTTGATACAGGCCCGGGATGGGTCTGCAGCAGTTTTTTGAGACGGGATAGAAGAGCCGCATTCTCAGATTGCGGTGTGATCTTGATGAAGATGCGTTGGGCAGACTCACTACTTACCTGTGCCTTTGGGGCCCGAATCTCTTGCCCCATAGGAGTTGCTGCTGCAACTGTCTGCGTCACGGGTTCCCCCACGGCGGCACGAGCAGCACCGTCAGCACCTATACCTGTTCTGCGGCTTCCCCCGATTGAACGGGAGGCTGCTGCGCTGCGCCTCTGAAGCAGGCCCCGGAGCGCATCTGGGGTGATCGGAGCTACCTCCTCAGCCAGCAGCTTAAACCCCTCATCCCCTTGCTGCACCTTCGCGCGCAGGGCCAGCAGCGCACCTTTCTCTATCAGGCCGCGGCTGCGTTTCCAAACCTCAGGAAACAGTACCACCTCGCAGCGCTCAATCTGGTCCTCCCATTCGACAAAAGCCATGGCTTTGCCTTGTTTTGTCGTAATTTCCTTAATGGATACTACCATGCCCGCAGTTACAGTTTGACTCTCATCGGGGACCTCGCCAAGATCCATCAGCCGCTGTAGTCCGCTTTCCTCCAGCAGGCCAGCAGTATCATCCAGCGGGTGTCCCGACAAATACAGCCCAAGGAGTTCTCGCTCCATTTCAAGCTGCTGCCCTATCGTGAATTTAGGGATATCCGGGTAGCGTATTTCCCAGTTAGGTGTCTCAACCAAATCGTCGAACAGCTGGATTTGCAGTTCGTCCCGCTCCTTACGCCATTTCACAGCTGCATCTACGGTCTCATCCAGCATAGCCAGAAGCTGCGCTCTGTGCCCAGGCAAATAATCGAAGGCTCCAGCCTGTAGCAGCGATTCTATGACTCGCTTGTTGCACACCCGCAAATCCACCCGGCGGCAGAAATCCAAAAGACTATCAAAAGGACGCTCCTGACGCACTTTCATAATATTTTCAACTGCCAATGTACCTACATTCTTAACTGCAGCCAGACCAAAACGAATATGCCCAGCTTCTTCTCCAGTAACCGGAGTGAACAGTACGCGACTTTCATTAACATCTGGTGGAAGTACACGAATGCCCATTCGCCTGCACTCGAGTACATATTCAGCCACCTTCCGGTGGGTTCCCATTACAGCCGTAAGCATAGACGACATAAACTGCACTGGATAATGAGCTTTCAGATAAGCCGTTTGGAAAGATAGAACACCGTAAGCTGCCGCATGAGCACGTGGAAAACCATAGTCAGCGAAGCGCACAATCATGTCGTAAACGACATTGGCCTCTCCTTCACTATAGCCTTGATTCAAGCTTCCTTCGACAAAATGGCTCCGTTCCTTGTCCAGGGTCTCCCGTTTCTTCTTGGACACCGCTCTGCGCAGCAAATCTGCCTCACCCAAGGAAAAGCCTGCCATTAAGGAGGCAATTTGCATAATTTGCTCCTGATACACGATAATTCCGTAGGTGTCTGATAAGATCGGTGCCAGATCAGGATGCGGATATTCTACTTCTACCTGACCATGTTTTCCTTGTATATATTTAGGAATGAACTCCATCGGACCGGGGCGGTACAAAGCAAGCACAGATATGATATCTTCAAAAACGTTAGGCTTCATGTCCTTCAGAACACGCCTTACCCCTGCGGATTCTAATTGGAATACACCCGTTGTTTCCCCGGCCCCAAGCATGTCATAGGTTTGGATATCATTGTCGGGAATGATCCGAAAATCAGGTGTTTCACCTGTCATCTCCCGAATCCAATTCATACATCTCTCAATAATTGACAACGTTCGCAAACCCAAGAAATCCATCTTGAGCAATCCAACACTTTCCAAATGCTCCATCGAATATTGGGTTAGCGCCGTACTCTCATTTCCTTCTTGCAGGGGCACGGCATCGGTTAGGGGTCCCTTCGAAATCACTACCCCCGCGGCATGTGTCGAAGCGTGTCGCGGCATTCCTTCTACTTTCATCGCCATGTCGAGTAGTGCTCTCGTCTTGGGATGGCCATCATATAAAGCCTTCAGCTCCGGACTGCTCTCCAAAGCTCGGGTTATACTGATGCCCAGTTGTCCTGGGATAAGCTTGGCGGCTTTATCTACCTCTCCATAAGGCAGGTTCATAGCCCGTCCAACATCACGTACGGCGGCCCGTGCCGCCATAGTCCCAAATGTTATGATCTGTGCGACATGCTCATCACCGTACTTTTCAACAACATACGTAATTACTTCTTCACGACGCTCGTCACTGAAATCGATATCGATATCCGGCATGCTGATACGCTCAGGATTGAGGAAACGTTCAAACAATAGATTATATTTTAGCGGATCTACATCCGTAATACGAAGTGAATAGGCGGTAAGGCTTCCTGCAGAGGAACCCCTGCCCGGACCCGTAGCGATACCCTGACGATGACAGAAGGCAATGAAATCCCAGACAATAAGAAAATAATCGCTAAAGCCCATTTTTTCGATCACACCGAGCTCGTAGGCCAGTCGTTTCTCGGCATCTTCCTTCAACTCCGGGGATGCCCAGCGCGGCGTTTCACGGTATCGTTCCTCCAGCCCACGCTGGCATAGTTCCCTCAGATATGCAGTGGAATCCATGCCCTCCGGCAACGGAGCATAAGCAGGCAGAATATGTTTACCAAACTCCAGCTCCAAATTGCACTTTTCTGCGATCTTCAGGGTGTTTTCAAGTGCTTGAGGAACATGCGGAAACAGGGCTGCCATTTCCTGTGCACTTTTCATAAACAGCTGATCTGTCCCTATCTTGAAGCGCTCCTCATCATCCACTGTCTTACCGGTTCCGATACAGATCAGTACATCCTGTACTTCAGCATCTTCCCTAGCCAAATAATGGACATCATTGGTGGCAACAAGGGGGATTCCACATTCTGCTGACAAGGCAATCAGCTTCGGATTCACTCTCTTTTGCTCCGGTATTCCGTGATCCTGCAGTTCCAGATAAAAGTCATCTCCAAAAATTCCCTTGTATCTCAACGCTGATTTCTTAGCTTCCTCATCCCGTCCGTGCAGCAAATGCTGTGGTACTTCCCCGCCCAAGCAGGCGCTGAGACAAATAATGCCCTCCGAATGGGTCGCCAGGACCTCCATATCAATGCGGGGCTTATAGTGCTGTCCTTCCAGGTGACCGATGGAGATCAGCTTCATCAGATTCTTGTAGCCCGTCTCATTCTTGACGAGGAGAATCAGGTGATAGATCGGTTGATCCTTACGGCTCCCTCGCTCACGGCGCGAACCTGCAGTTAGATAGGCTTCACATCCAATAATAGGCTTAATGCCTTTTTCTTTACATGCTTTATAAAAAGGGATCGCCCCGTACATAACCCCATGATCCGTTAATGCCAGCGATTTCATGCCATATTCGCCCGCACGGCGTACCAGATCAGTGATCCGAGCTGCCCCATCTAGTAAACTGTATTCGCTATGCACATGCAGATGCACAAAAGGGCTCATAATCCCACTTCCTTTCCTTCAAAACCTCAAACATTAGTTGAAACTATTTTATCATATTAGGGGGGGAAGCGCCCATAGAATGGAGAGAGAGCATAGGGACAGGCAGACTTTTAGCTTCAGCCATGTCCGGAAAGGAGCAATATTTTTATGAATCTATTTTTGAGCAAAGCCGTTCTGGATTTCTTTATAGCCTTCGGTATCGTCCTTGGTGGAGCCATGCTCGGAGGTATCGGCGCAGTAGTCTCTTTACAACCCCCCACCCAAACCATGCTGGACGTGTCTGACCGTATCAAAATTTGGGCATTAGCTGCTGCTGTTGGTGGAACAATTGATCCTATGCGAGTCATTGAGAGCAACATGTTAGGTGGAAATCTATCGCCCGCAATCAAACAAATTATGTATCTCGTATTCGCCTTTCTAGGCGCACATATGGGCAGTGAGCTCGTCAAATGGGTATGCAACAGGGGGTAAAAAAATGAGGATGCCGCCCTTTCAAAGCTTTCGCCGCTTTTCCCAAATTTCAGCGGTATTCGTACTCGGAATGGTTGTGGGAAGCATCGTCTACAACGCTATCTACCATATGGGATATAATGTGCTATGGCTGAGCAATCAGGCATTACGAGTGCAGATTGAGGAATATGAGAAAGATATTTTGACGCTGAAAAAATACAATAATACCTCCACCGTGATTCGCCAGATCAAAATTCGTTCTGAAGAAGGCAAAGTGAGGGAAGGTGCAGTTTCACTTGACCCTGTAACGATTAAAGAAATTATTAGGGAAATAAGCTCCGATCTAGAACCGATGCGCGGCCGCAGCGTATTCGAAATCGATACAGATAGTAAAATGGCCCGCCTTCTCTTAGACGGTAAAATATACATTGTGCGCGAAAAGGAATATGCGATTACGATACGGACCATGTTGGTCATGGAGGGCGTTCTGCAAATTTGGGTCGAAATTAATCCTCACCGACGCAACTGATAGCAATCATGTTACAATGTGGACAGATTAGTTATTTAAATTCACATTACATTTTATAAGGAGCGGCCCCTCCATGATTATGATTATTAAATATCTATTGTTTATTCTGCTTGTGGTTTTTGTTCTCAGCGCAGCTTTCTTCAGCACCGCCTCCCGCCGTACAGCCGATCCCTTGGATAAAGGGCAGAAGCGTTCGATCATGAATGTAATGATGGGTGCGATGCTGGTGGATCTGGCTCTAATGGTGATGTTTCTTTTCAACGGTTCTACACTGGGCATCATTGTAGAAGCTGCTTTCCTTGTGATTGGCTTGTTCAATATTTTCTCAGGGATGCGAAGCTACAGCTACTACAGTCGGTTAAAATCCGGCTTACAGCAGAATAAATAACAAGAAATTTAAGCAGAGTGCAGTGGAATTTCTTATATGTAAAAACAGGCCAGCCTCATCAATAGTTTGAGGGTGGCCTGTTTTCTATGAAATACTGCTCTATTCTCGTTGTGTAACCTTATTCCTGATCCTATGGATGATCAATAGATTGCAGCATCATTACGGACTTGGCGACCAAGGAATCCAGATAGGTAATCTCGATTTCAAGCTTGCACGTCCGGCGGCTGCTCTCCAGCAGCTTCGGCATCACGATGACAGGGTCCTCGATTTGTACGGGACGCACGAAATAGGTAGACATATTATCCAAAACATAATCGTTGCCTGTAAAGTCCTTGGCTGCTTTGAAAGCGGCGTGAGTCATTAAGGTGGACAGCACCCCCTCCGAAATCGTTCCAAGGTCAGTCGCCATTTGCGGAGTAATGAAACCATGAAAGAACAAACGTCCATCGTCATCCCGCTCCTCCGCAAAACCGTTCCACATCAGATGGTCAAACGTTTCACCCAATTGAGGCTGATTACGAACATCACGCAAGCTTTGGAGGACTTCCTTACGGGTAAGAGATCCTACCAATTTACGATTGCGGTCAACGATAGGCAGGAAGTCTATTCCCTCCCACATCATTATTTGTGCAGCCGAAGCTAAGGAGGTTTGCAGTCCAGCAGTAATCGGATTACGGATCATGGCCTTCTCTATACTTTGTCCCTCTGACATGAGTTCCACATCACGACGGCCAATAATGCCGATTACACGGTTCCATTCATCTGTAACAGGAAATCGCAAATCCCCGCTATCCAGAGAGAGCTGCCGAAGCTCCTGCACGGTACTGGATATTTTCAGCGTATGCAGGCGTGGTTTGCTCTCTACAATATCCTCAACCAGCATGATTTTTTTCTTAATCAGACGATCAAATATCGCCCGGTTAATCATAGAAGCGACTGTAAAGGTATCATGACGCGATGAGATCACAGGCAGGTCCAGTTCATCAGCTAGCGCCTTAACTTCACGGCTTGTCCCAAAACCGCCAGTAACAAGCACACCCGCCCCCTGCTCCAATGCAAGCGAGTGCACATCATCACGGTTACCTACAATTAACAGGCTGTCGGCATCAATATATCGAATCATAGCATCGACCTTCATGGCTCCTATAACATATTTATGGAGATGCTTACCCAGACCATTTACACCGCCCAATACATGTCCTTCAACGATATCCAAGACATCTCCAAAAGTAAGCTGTTCCGAAATATTTCGTGGCTTCTTCTCCACACGGACCGTGCCGATCCGCTCCTTCGTAATGACAATTCCCAGATTCTCCGCTTCCTTAACAGCCCGATAAGCTGTACCTTCACTAACATACATTTCCTTAGCCAGCTTACGGACGGATATCTTGGTTCCAACCTTCAAACTTTCTATATGCTGCAGCAGTTGCTCGTGTTTAGTTATTGCATCGCCTTGACCCTCCAACTGTTACACCCCCATACCCCGATCTGTACTATACTGTACTTATATTAACTGCTTTTGGGGGTATTCGCAATCGTTCGATTATACAGTGGGGGCAGAGAATTTAGGATTGTTGTGAGGCTTGTCCTTCTTCACTCCATTTTGCCTGCCAGTTATTCAATTTGGCCTTGCGGACCGCCTCCAACCGTTTGGCTTTTTCCTCATCAACACCCAGAATAAAATGCAGATGCGCCGCTATAACCAGAAAAGCAAAAGCACACCATGCGATGCCAAATGCGAATACAAAACCCGATCCCGTTCCCGGTGACAGCTGAGGTAAAGCATAGAGCAGCATGGCAAGCGCCAGTAACAGATAAGCTACGTGTTTGAACTTGTTTCTTTTTCTCATTAAATGAACAGCTCCTTTTGTAAGCAGAATCTATATTTCTACTCTATGAGCGGAGCGCAGCAAATATGAGACAAGTCGTCATAAAAATCAGTTGCGTTAGGGGAATATAGTCCCTCGGAGATGTATAGCTTTATATGGTAAATAAAACTTTTATGTGAGATGATGGCATCATTCTAGGGAGGCGATTTTGAAGTGACTCAAGCATTTAATCACACCCACTATACTATTCGAAAAAAAGTATTTTCCATCATGGGCGCTAAGCTGCATATTTATGATAATGCTGAAAATTTAGTCCTGTTCTCTCAAATGAAAGCATTCAAACTAAAAGAGGACATTTCGCTTTATACGGATGAAGATATGGATAGGGAGCTTTTGCGAATACAGGCCCGCAGTGCAATCGACTTCTCTGCAACCTATGATGTCAAAGATTCGGTCACAGGTGAGCATGTCGGTGCCCTTCGCCGCAAAGGCCTCAAATCCATACTGAAGGATGAATGGGTTATTCTGGACAGCCATGATGCTGAGATCGGGACCATTAAAGAAGACAGCACCCTAATGGCACTGCTTCGGCGCGTTATTAACGTGATCCCACAAAGCTACAATGCTAGTCTAGGAGGACAAACGAGAACCACCTTCAAACAAAATTTCAATCCGTTCGTAACCAAAATCAACGTTGACTTCTCCAGTGATCCGACTCTCCAATTTGATCGCCGTTTGGGGCTTGCTGCCGGCATCCTTCTCTGCGCAGTTGAAGGCAAACAGGATTCATAAGAAGTAGTGAGCCAATTGTTCTATGAATAAGACTATGAAAATAGGGTGCCCCTAACCATTAACGGTTGTGGACACTCTATTTAATTTGTATATGTGAAGGTGTTTGTGAAAGGACGCTCGTCGCCCCCTCTAACCTACAGAGTACATAAGTTATATTTTTCAATAACACACCTTAAGTCTGCCGCTAGATCCTCTGGAAGTTGTATTTATACACTTGGTTTGGCTCGTAAGGCCGACTTGGAGGATATCTGATGTATTTTTACACTTGGTTTGGCTCGTAAGGCCGACTTCGAGGATATCTGATGTATTTTTACACTTGGTTTGGCTCTTGAGACCGATTTCGAGGAAATCAGTTGTATTTATACACTTGGTTTGGCTCATGAGGCCGATTTCGAGGAAATTAGTTGTATTTTTACACTTAAAAAATGGGAGTGCCTCATCAGTCTTTATAAGACTAATGGGACACTCCCTTTCATTTATTGAGCATCAGTACCATACAGGTGCTGGAGACTTTCAGAAATTATTTTATTCACGTCCTCAATAACAACGCTTAGACGGCGCTCAGCTTCGAACAAGCGGCGGATGCCTAAATTTAGATTCAGCACCTCGAACAGCTTCTCCATCTTTTCCATCTCCTCTTGAGGAGGCATCTCACCACTCATCATCCGCTGCTGCAGCTCCATTTGACTTTTGCGGAAATTTTCGAGCATTTCCTTACTTTGCGGATCGGATTCTACCAATTTCATCGCACCGGTTATATCTGCAACCTCACTGCTGTCTTTGATGGCTTTCGCCAATTCATGTGCCTTGTCATATACATTCATAATGATTCCTCCTAAAAGTTGTTTGTTCAAGTACTCCTTCATTCAAGGCCAAGCGTCTGGTGTGAAGAGCTTATTCTGGGCGTAAAATTCAAGCATCCACAGCGCCCTTTTAGAAACTGGGTCAATCACCAAGGGTCAGATGTCTCCATATGATAAATGATATGTAACCCTTAAGTTTATCAAATTGCCGGCATCATGCTGCCTACCGGAAGGAGATCCACGATGTCTAAGCTTAAGATCCCGGTCCAAGCGGTTCAATCGGGCATCCTGCAGGAAAATGTAGTAATGCTTGGCGACCGGTCCATGAAAAGGCTCAAAATTCCGGCACACGTACCGATTCAGCTAGCTTTCGGTTCTTTCCGGCAAGAAGTTACTGTCATTCCGGTTCCCAAATCCGAAAGCCTTCGTGTCAGCGAAGGGTTGGCGCGACGGATGGGATTGAAATCCCGCCTCACGCTGAATGTCTCATACAGTTCCGGAAGTCGTACGCTTCGGCTTGGGCCGCTGATCGGAGTTCTCGTCAGCCGAGATCATTCGGACACACCAGAAAGAGTGTTCGGGCCCATCACTATGTTTTGCCGGGAATTAACTAATGCCTGCCGCACACAGGGCGCATATGTATATTTTTTTACGCCAGAAGCTCTGGAATCTCGCAGTTCCTCCATCCAAGGCTGGGTCTACGACGAGGGCTGGCGGAAGCTCAACCTTCCGATTCCCGATGTGATTAATAATCGGCTGACCTCACGAAAAGTAGAGAACAAACCTAGCGTACAGCATTTTTTGGCCGAAGTAAAATCACGGTATGGCACTCATTTCTTCAATGAGAAGTTTCTGGATAAAACGGAGGTATTCGAGGCACTAAGACAGGATGCCGCTCTACAGCGATATTTGCCTGAATCTCATCTTCTCAGCGGGTATGCAGTGCTTAAACGGATGTGCAGCCAGCATCCAGTCGTGTTCCTGAAGCCAATACGCGGCAGTCTTGGTAAAGGAATCTTGCGTATTTCCCGTGAGGAAGGCGGTGGCTATCGACTTTTATCCACAACTCCTCTTGGTACACGTAAGCAAAGCTATCCTAATCTGACTAAGCTGTTTCAGTCCATCGCAACAAAAATGAAGAGCACACGCTACCAAATCCAGCAAGGCCTGCCCCTTATGGAATTAGGGAAGCGTCCGGTAGATTTTCGGGCACTTGTACAAAAAAATAACAGCGGTAAATGGGGGGTAACCTCTATCGTCGCCCGTACTGCAGGAACTAATCATTTCGTCTCAAATCTGGCCCGGGGCGGCAGTCTCAGTACAGTTCGTGAAGCTGTAGGCAAGAGCAGCCTTCCGTCTAACGTGAAGGAAAGCGTGCATCTGGGGCTTCCACGGGCAGCTCTTGCCATCGCTCGCGGTATCGAGACAAATATTCCCGCCCATTTTGGTGAACTTGGTATTGATCTTGCATTGGATCAATCTGGCCGGATCTGGCTGTTAGAAGTTAACTCGAAGCCATCTAAGAACGATAACACTCCGCTTAATGATCAAAAAATAAGACCGTCCGTTAAACAAATGGTTCTGTATTGCCGTTATCTGGCCGGTTTATAAGGAGGACATCATGACTAAAGCCGCACTGGGATTGCTAGGCATCATGACGTGCCGAAGAAGTGGTTCTCCCTCTACCGCAGAATCAAGTTTTTACAATCAATTATGCCGTGTAGCTCCGCTTTATGAGCTAAAGGTTATTCTTTTTCAACCGGATGGAGTAAATGCAGATCGTAAAACAGTAACGGGCTTGAGCTGGAAAAATGAGCAGTGGGTACCCTTACAAACCTGCCTCCCGGATATTGTCTATAATCGATGCTTTTACGGAAGTCAAAAAGAAAGGAAAGAAGCTGCCTCAGCGCTGGCTGCCCTCTCGCGATCCCTTCCATGGTCACGTGGACTCCCTGACAAATGGGGTGTATATGAGATATTGAAACGCAATCGTAGAGCAGCAAAGTTACTACCTGAAACCCTGCTGTACTCTGGCACACGCCGACTTAGCAACATGCTCGCTGAAAGAGAGTACGGTGTCTTCTTGAAACCCTTGGTTGGAACTCATGGCAAACGGACCCTGCACGCCATAAAACAAGGAAAAGGAGGGCTCCACGTTAGAGGAAGGGATAGAAATAATAGGGTGTTTTCCTATGACTTTCTGTATCAGGAGGATGGCTTCGACTGGATTGAGCGCTTCATTGGCTCGCGCCGCTATATCATGCAACCGTACCTTCAGCTTACAACCCGGAGCGGCAAGCCATTTGATGTTCGTGTACTGATGCAAAAAAACGGCCGAGGTCTTTGGGAACTTACTGGGATGGCTGTTCGTCTGGGCGCCCGCGGTTCTCTCACCTCTAATCTCCACGGCGGAGGAACGGCAGTTCCAGTTCTCCCCTTTCTGCAAGAGGAATTTGGCACATCAGGTGAGTGCATCAGAGAACAGCTTACAGATGAAGCAATGATCCTTCCTCCCCTATTAGAAGCAACTTGCGGAAGGCTAGGCGAAATAGGTCTAGACTTCGGTATTGATGGCGGGGGCAGAATTACGCTATTGGAGGCTAATTCCAAGCCAGGACGCACAGTCTTCCATCTTACCGGCGATCACAAGGCAGAACGACTCGCACTTGAGAATCCGCTTCGCTATGCACGCCATTTACTGCTAACTAACCGACGTGTTCCAGCAATGACTGGAGACAGCTCCAATACACCCGGGAGAATGATATCAATGGTTCTTAAGGAGGATTCATAAATGAGTCTCACTTTTTGCAATTTGCATTTCACTAAGCAGCCCCAAAGAGTTGTATATGTTTCGGGTGCTCTGATGAAAAGCCTGAAGCTGACCGGGAAAAAAAACATTAGGCTGCGTCTCGGGAGGGATACCATTCCCGCACTGATCAAGCCGATTAAACGTTCTGGAAAGCACATGTTTCTTGCCTCTGGTGTCAAAACGGCTATAAAAGTACCCAAAACAGGGGGTATTTATTTACGGAATCAACAGAATGATGAAGTACAGCTTGGGCCGCTTGTTGGTGTACTGTCCGACGGATCTGCCGCGTCCTCCACTCAGCCATTTGGTTCCCGTACGGGGTTTATTAAGCAACTGCTGCGTGAAGGCAGTAACAGGTGCTATATTTTCGCATTTATGCCACGCGATATCAACTGGCAGCAGGAGCAGGTTTATGGATATTTCCTGACGGCAGGTGGAAACTTCGAACGTAAAATGGTTCCGCTGCCTGATGTTGTGTATAACCGTCTGCCCAGCCGGCGGGCCGAAACTTCCACGTATATAAGCCAACTGCGTGAGCGATTTACCCGTAAGAAGATCCCTTTCTTTAACTGGAGCTTCTTCAATAAGTCGGATATCTACAAGCTGTTGGAGAATGATATCGGCGCTAACCGTTATGTTCCAGAAACGCATAGTAATCCAACGTCTGATCAAATGAGAGATATGCTGGACCGGCATCATTTCGTTTATTACAAACCCTCAGCAGGTAGTCTAGGACACGGTATTTATAGACTAACCTATTTACCGAAACGCGGCTATTTCGCACGTTATCGCCGGAGTGGAAAAAATGTTCTGTTGCGTTTTTCAAATTTTGACAGTCTGATGCGCATGCTGCAGTCCCGACATGGCCGAAGCCTGAGCAATTACATCGTGCAACAGGGTATTCGCCTGATTGAAATAGACAGCTGCCCCATTGACTTCCGCTTCCATATGCATAAGAACGGCAATAATCAGTGGGTTGTGGTTGGAATCGGGGCCAAAAAAGCCGGGCGCGGCAGTGTGACGACACATCTTAAAAACGGGGGTTCGCTGCTAACACCACAGCAAGCGCTAGGCCGTGTATTCGGCTCCAAAGCCGATGAAGTCCTGCTTCGGGCCAAAGGAACTGCTGTGAAGCTGGCGGAATCTCTGGAGATCCAACACAGACATTTGCTCGGTGAAATCGGCTTTGATCTAGGGATCGATCAGGACGAAGATATTTGGATGTTCGAGGCCAACGCCAAACCGGGAAGATCTATCTTCCGTCACCCTTCGCTGCGAGCTGAGGGCAAGGCTTCTGTAGAGCATATTCTCGAACACTGCCTATATCTCAGCAAATTCCGGAGGAGGGATGAGACGTGAACACCCGAGTCCCTGGCGAGAACAAACCGGTTATTGCTATTCTGACAACAAGTGACAAAGAACGGAAGTTTTGCGGAAACCGCAATAACTTCCGTGACATTATTAAGGTAGGCAGGGATCTGGGGTATTTTGTTTATGTAGTTACCGTCCGCGATCTGAAACTGGATTCACGGGTGATCACAGGCTTTGTTCCTATCCCTGGTGGCAAACTTTGGTCCAGTATCCCCGTTCCTTTACCGCAGATCATTTATAACCGGATTCCCACACGCGAACTTGAAGAAAAGCCCTTGATCGCACGTAAAATTGCACAATGTCTGGAACGTCCAGACATTGTGCTGTACAATCCGTTCTTTTTTAATAAATGGCATTTATTCGAATGGCTCAAGGGTTCTCGTGCAACCTCAAAGCATGTACCGCAAACAAAACGGCTGCGAAGCTCACGAACCCTCAGCTCCATGCTGAAGTATCACAACAGTCTTTACCTTAAACCCGAAAATGGCAAGGCGGGCAAGGGGATAATGAGGCTCATGTATCGGAGTGATGCCATTCTTCCCTATCGTCTGCAAATCCAAGGCGGGAAAAGAAATTTGACCTATAAAGCAGCCTCACTGGAGCGGCTATGGACACGTATCGGGAAAGAGAAGGGAACGGAGATGTACATCGTGCAGCAAGCGATTGAGCTGACTACTCACCGAGGTCGTCCCTTTGATTTACGCGTACTGCTGCAAAAGAATGGCCGAGGAAGCTGGGGTGTGACCGGAATTGGAGCACGTCTGGCCGGTGCTCGGAGCATCACCACCCATGTACCGCGCGGTGGCAGTATAGAAGAACCCGCCAGTATGCTGGAGGGAACATTCGGAAATGAACGGGCTGCCGCCATACTCAGAAGCGTCCCAACAACTGCTTTATTAATCGCTCGCCAAATTGAACGGGCTTGTGAAAGAACACTCGGAGAAATGTCAATGGATCTCGGTGTAGATGAGTCTGGGGGATTATGGTTTTTCGAGGCTAACTCCCGACCAATGAAATTTGACGAACCAGCGATCCGCAAGCTTTCTCTGGAACGAATCTTTCAATACAGCCAGTATTTAGCCCAACAGCTGAATTAGAAAAACTGCACAAGGAAGTGTCAACGCCATGCAAATCTCCTCCCTCTATGATACGGAGACTGGTCCGTGGAACCGACAGCTGGCAAGTCTGGTGCAATTTGTTCGACAGTATGGCGAGCGGCAAATCACAAGCGATAGCTGCAGGAGACTATCTAGATTAACTCCAGAGCATTTATGCCAGCCGGGAGTGTCTCTGCTTATTGCGACTGTGCGCGGACAAAACGGTCGCCAACTATCAGGTATCAGCTTCGTGTCGGGGTATGGCATGGAGTCATGCCTTGTTGCCGTTCATCCGTACCATCGCAATAAACATACAGGCACAGCGTTGCTTACCGCCCAGATATTTCGCCTGGGGAATTTGGAATGTTCTGTTGCAAGCGACAACTTAGCCAGTCTTAAGATGTGTTTCAATGCGGGACTTATCGCCGTAGCACTGAAGAACGGACCTACTGGCAAGCCAACACTGCTGCTCCGTTCACCACAAAACGCTGGCAGTAATAACCTGCTGCCAGTAGATGACGTAGCTCAGAGTGATCAACCCATTACTTCACAAGAAGGTGAACTCCTGTGTCGCAACCCGTCTTAGGCATTCTTACTTTGTATTTGAACGAGGCCAAGCAGTTGGAAGAAAAAAGTGTATACCAAAAAATGATCACCCAAGGGAAACGGATTGGGCTTGATGTCTTTGTGTTTACTCCTATGGATGTTCACAGCAGCAAAGAGCTCATTCATGCGCTTGTCTTCGATCCCCAAACTGGGAAATGGTCAAGAAAATGGCGACCTATACCTAAAATGATCTATGACCGGTGCCGAATACAGCGCAGTGAGCGATTCCAGCAGCTTCTGCGCTTCCGTTCACGTTATAACCATTTGACATTTTTGAACCGTCCACTGCGAAATAAATGGACCATACATCAAACCTTTTCACAAAAAAGCCGGTTCCGCCCTCACATGCCTGAAACCGTGCTTTACCAATCCTCAGCCGATTTGCTCCGGATGTTGAAGCATAGCCCAGTTATCTATGTAAAACCAGCTAACGGAACAGGTGGACGGGGTATATTGCGAATCGAAAAACTTAAAAATGCTCAAGGGATGTTCGATATTCAGGGTCGACGTCAGGACCGACGGATTATTACACCCCGCAAGGTTTCTCTTACCCGGCTGACTTCAATTGTCCGCCAATGGTGCATAGGCGGGCGGTTTCTCGTTCAGCAGGGCATTCCCTTAAGGTTACCCGGAGGGCGCTTCCATGATTACCGCATGTTAGTACAGAAAAATGGCCAAGGAAGCTGGGAAATGACCGGAATGGCAGGCCGCGTTGGAGCCGCCCGAAGTGTAACCTCCAATCTCCATGGAGGCGGCCATGCTGTAAAGGCAGAAATATTGCTGCGGGAATGGCTTGGCAGTGTTGAAAAAGCTGATAAAGCTATGAAGTCTTCAGAGAAGCTGGGTCTTGAGGCTGCAGCCTTTCTCGAAAACAGCTTCAGCGATCTCTGCGAACTGGCTTTAGACCTCGCAATTGACCGGGAGGGACGCATTTACGTGCTGGAGGTGAATCCGAAACCGGCACGTGAGGTATTTGCCCGGTCAGGGGATAGCGAAACCTATCGTAAAGCATTGCTTAGACCGCTCGAATATGCTCTTTGGGTGTATAAGAATAAGGGCACCTCGAATTCGGTGAAGGCGACTGAAGAATAAACTTACGATCTGAGTAATTCAATGGGCCAATGAACGAAAAAAAGGGGAGCCTCGTAAAATACGGCTCCCCTTTTCAGCACTCGATTATTCGGCTCTTTTTTTCTTAACATCTTCTAGATGACGCTGGTACATAACTTTCTCTACCTTCTCGGCACCCACCTTATTCATCTGCCCGACGAAATCATTGTAGGCACTATCGAATTCTGCATCTGACTTAGAAAGAATCAGCTTCGGAATGGTTTTATTCCATAGATCCTTGACTTTTCCATTAATGACACCTTCGGGTGATGATCCATCAGGCTCCAAGTTATCCATTCCAAGTAAATAACTGTCGAAGTTGTATTTCTCCAACAATTTAGCGGCCTCAAACTGTTCAGGTTGCTGCTCCTTGAAATCACGTGCGGATGCATTGTCCCATACTTCTCCTGCGCGCCAAAGGAGTGTCGAATCGTTGAAGCCATATTTAGAGTTAAATGCGTTATTATCCTTTAAGGACATGTCCAAGATGTCCTGCTTATATTTCGGCAGCCCATCGACCATATCATAAGTTTCGCCTTCTTTGCCATATCGCATGTCCATTTGTCCTTCGTCTGACCACGCGTATTCAGCAAACCGGATGATACGTTCAGGATCCTTGGCTGACTTTGTGATGAAGAATCCTTGCCATCCCATCAAGCGCGAAGCGGGATATCGCGGATCTTGACCATTTGCTTTCAATCCGCCGATAACCGTATATTTCTGCTCCGCGCCAAGTGTGCTTTCAATTTTAGGGTTGTACTGGGTATACATGTTATTCATAAATTGGGAAGCAGATGCATATTGAGCCCCATACAGCTTCTCTTCATATTGCTCTTGCTTGTAAATGAGCAGCTGAGGATCGAACAGATCGTTGAGATACAGCTTGTTCATGTAACGGAAAGCATCAATAAATCCGGCATTGCGCATTGGATATTCGACAATCTGCTGATCATCCTTAATCCTTTCCTCCATCAAATACGGAGAGAACGAATCAACTAGGAAATTCATGGATAAACTGCCCTCAAAACCGTTTTTGGCCACATCGAATGATTCCACACCGACCGGGCTTACGTCCGGATACTTTTCCTTTGCCAGCTTGAGTGCATTTAATAAATCGTCTGTCGATTCAAGCTTCGGGCTGCCAATTGCCTTGTAAATATCAGAACGGAAAAACCAAGGACGAATCGGTGTAATCGGCACACCGCTTGTCAGTCTATCTTTAGTCTCAAACAAGTTCGGCAAATACCACAGCTTTCCATCTATAGAGTGGTATTTCACCATATCAGGATCGAGCATAGATTTAAGTTCGGGAGCATATTTGTCCATAAGCTCATCTATGGAATATACCATCCCGTTTTTGATCAGCTTCATTACAGCAGGGTTGTTCCAGTCCAGCATGATGGTATCCGGCAGATCTCCAGAGGCAATCATGGTGTTCAGGTAATCGTCATCGTTTCCTGTTGCCAACTTACGGTCTATGGTCACGCCTGTTTTTTCTGTCGCCAACTTCATTGCATACTGATCCTTCCACAGGTAAGCAGATGCCCAATTTCCGTAGAAATATTGACTGAAAGTAAAAGCCGACGTATCTTTCTTCCAGGATTCTTTTGCGTCTCCAACCTCAGTTCCCGTATTGGTAGTATTAGCAACAGTGTTATTCGCAGCTGTATTATCTTTTGCAGCTCCATTTGCATTGTTGCCGCTATTATTAGAACTGCAGCCTGCCAGCATGGTAAAGACGAGTAAAACTGCAGCCATCCCTTTTATGCCTTGTTTTCTCATACATTGACCTCCTATAAGATGTAGTCTATATACTTTAAACGGTCGAAGCCGTAAAAGCCGTATTCTAACCTTTGACCGATCCGATCATTACGCCTTGAACAAAATATTTCTGTACGAATGGATAAGTAAATACAATCGGCAGCGTGGTAATTACCATTGTGGCCAGTTTAAGAGATTGCGCGGAAACCGACCCTAAACCCAGATTGCTGGCCATCAAGCTGACATTGCTGTTGGAACTAATGATTTGCATTAGAATTTGCTGAAGCGTTAACAAACTGTCATTACCGAATAACATGGCGTCATACCAGGAGTTCCAATGGAATACCGCATTATAGAGTGCAATGGTCGCAAGTACAGGCTTAGATACCGGCAGTACCAGCTGCCAAAAAATCCGTAAATCATTGGCCCCATCAATTTTCGCCGACTCTTCTATTTCTTTAGGCAGGTTTTTGAAAAAGGTCAGCATAATAATTGCATTAAAGACATTAAAAAGGTTCGGAATAATATAGACTAGAAAACTTCCCTTAAGATGTAGATATTTAGCTACGACAAGGTAATAGGGGATAATTCCGCCACTGAAATACATTGTAATAATGGCCAACATTAGAAACAAACGGCGCCCCATAAGCTCATTTTTGGATACACCATAAGCAAATGCTGCTGTGAACAGTACGGCTGTCGCGGTTCCGATAATTGTTCTGGAGATGGTAACTAAAAATGCTTGTGACATACGCTCGTCCTGAAACACAACTTTGTAATTCTCAATAGAGAAAACTCGCGGCCAAAGAGCAATTCCACCGCGTGCGGCATCCGTAGGATCATTTAGGGAGGTTATTACGATATTATAAAATGGATATAAAGTTAGAATGCAGAGTGAAAGCAGCAGCACTACATTTAGAATGTCAAAGGTTCGTCCTGACCAGCTTTTTGTATGGGTTAACATGATGTCCCACCTCCTAGAACAAGCTCTCTTTAGTTATTTTTCGGGAAGAATAGTTCGCTGTATACATAAGCACAAAAGCTACGATGGATTGGAACAGCCCAATTGCAGTACCATATGAGAATCTTCCAGTTACAAGGCCCGTTTTGTACGAATAGACTGACAACACATTAGCAGCATCCTGAGTCATCGAGTTCTGCATTAGATACATTTGATCAAAATTCGAGTTGATGAGACCCCCTACCGAAAGTATCAACAGGATAATGATGGTCGGTTTTAGAGAAGGCAATGTAATATGCCATATCCGCTGAAAACGATTCGCTCCATCAACGACGGCCGCTTCGTAAAGCTGAGGATCAATTCCTGCAATTGCTGCTAAGTAAATAATCGAATTCCAACCTATGTTTTTCCAAACTTCAGTAAATACAACGAGTGTCAAAAATGATTCTGGGTCACCCATCAAAATGGTATCGCTTCCAATTAGACCCGTACTCATTAGCATTTTGCTGACTACACCGGTCTGCGGATCAAGCAGGGTATACATTAATCCGACTACGAGCACCCAGGATACAAAATACGGTAAATAAGTGAGTGATTGAACAATTCGCTTGAACCTTTTGAACACAAGCTCGTTCAGCAGGAGCGACAGAATAATCGGAGCAGGAAAACCAAATACCAGCTTGGCTATACTAATCTTGAACGTATTGATCAATGATTCTATAAAAGTCGGATCATTAAACAGTTCTTTGAAATTCGCAAGCCCCACCCAAGGACTGTGAAGAAATCCTTGATAAGGCGTATATTCCTGAAAGGAAATAATAACACCGTACATCGGAATATAATTAAAAATGATCATCCATAGTACAGTAGGCAATGTCAACAACATGAGATACCGCTGTAGCCAAAACTGCTTCGATAATTTGCGCCTCACAGGCAAACTGCTCATGATCTCCATCCTTTCTGTATGCTCTTGTTATTCATATTGTTATTATAAAAGTCAGCAATCCTCGATGATATATCAAAAATGAACGCGGGTATCAGAATAACACGATGTTTGAAAGCGCTACCTTTTTGAGAGCAGCAAATAAGCAAAAAAACAAAAAAGCCTCAAGTGCATGATCTGCAATTGAGGCAATGTATTAGCGCTGAACGAATTCCCTGTATTCTCCCGGTGTCATTCCATAGACCTGTTTATACAACAGGCCGAAATACGAAGCATTCGGAATACCGATCTGTTCGGCAACTAAAGCGACACGCTGTTTGGTTGTCCGCAGCAGCTCTTCGGCACGCTCAAGCCTAAATTCTTGGATATATTCGCTTGGCGTCTTCCCTGTTATCTTCTTAAATATCATCCCCAGGTGGTTGGGTGAGACAAAGACCTCCCCAGCTAAATAGGCAAGACTCAAATCCTGATTCCCGTAATGTTCCTCAATTAACTGGATAACACGACTTATAAGAAAGTCGTCTTTATGATTCCGCTTCTCTTCCAAAAGCCGTTCAATTTCTTCCAAACTGGCTGCCACATAGTCTCTCATCTCCTGCAACCGTTCGCATGCCAGTAAAGCCTCCATATGGCCAGTAGCCACAGACGTTGCCGCTTTGCCGGTAGGCATTGCAAGGGATGAAAAACTCTCGATTAATCCTCCGAGAAGTGCAGCAATATAAGATTTTCCGGCACCGGGATGAACAGCAAGAAAGTTGAACAGCTCATCTAGAACCAGTTCCGTTTGATTTCCACTCCCTAGGTCATGCTTAATGCGCTTAGTAATCTCCCGAAAATGATGAGTAAACTCTTCAGACCGCAGAGTGAATTGTTTTCTGGCGAGATGTTCATCGACCGCTTCAGTTAATCCGAACAGATCATTAAAGACTGCGTAGTTTAATGTGTTTAGTGACTCTCGAAAGGATTCACTGATCAAATCTATACGATCTTTCGGAGAACCTATGCCGAAGGTCCATCTGACGAACTCACTCTGTTCCTGTTGGATTGTATTCCCTCTCACCACCAACGTCTCCAGTTCTTTTAGGAGTTCACCGGCAATCTGCTTCTGCTGTCCGACTTCTTCTTTTTGCAGAGGAATAAGTACGGCGAACTTTGAACGTCCCCCCTCTCCGACAGAATGTACAAGTACCCGCCGTTGAAGAGCCTTCACAGCTGCTTGTTCCAATTGTGACGTATCGAATGGAGGCGATATTATCGATAATGAAAACACCCATACGGAGAATGCGTTTGCTTCCAGATAGCCATTTTGCAGCAACTCGCTAATGGTATCCATCTTCGTTTCATGCTCAATGCGGTTAAGAAGCAGGTCCATACAACTCTGCCGTAACGAGACATGACGAACAGCCGCTTTTTCCTCACAGCCTTGAACCACCTTAAGCATTGTACCCAGCATTTCTTCTTCTTCCACTGGCTTAAGCACATAATCCACCGCACCAAACCTCAAAGCTTCACGGGCATATTCGAAATCGTCATAACCAGTCAGCACAACGATCCTCACCTCAGGAAGTCGTTCCAGAATGAGCTTTGCCATTTCGATACCATTTCGGCCTGGCATTTGTATATCCGTGATTACTATATCAGGCTTAATGGAAAATGCCCTTTCCAATCCCTCAATGCCATCAGAAGCCGTTTCTACTGTGGAGATGCCCATAGATTCCCAATCGAGAAAATCGACAAGCCCTTCCCGTTCCCAACGTTCGTCCTCAACAATTAGCATCTTATACATCGTCTAACCCCCTTGCTGCAAAAGATAGGGTAATCACCGTCCCAATCCCCTGTCTGCTGTAAAGTTCCATGTGTTGAGATTCCCCATAAAATGCTTGAAGCCGTCTGGTTATGTTGGCAATAGCAAATCCGCTTCCTTCTGTATTAAGGTTCCTTCCTTCAATCACGTCTTTTATTTTGTCAGCTGCCATTCCGACACCATCGTCGATTATCCGGAGTACAACCTGGTCATCCTCCAGTACCGCTTTGATAATGATTGTCCCATAAGAACGTTTGGGTTCGATGCCGTGAATAAGTGAGTTTTCTACTAATGGCTGCAAAATATTTTTCAGGGTATAACAGCTTCTGACCCGGTCATCAACTTCAAAAATGGCATCAAATCGGTCTTCAAAACGGAATTTTTGAATCGCAAGATAAGCCCTCACCATATCCAGTTCATTTTCAACCAATGTCTCCGAGTTACCCTTGTTAAGTACTAGCCTGTAAAACTTTGCAAGTGAGCCCGAAAGGCTTACAATATCCGGTGCTTTGGCCTTGCGGGCAACCCAGGATATGGTCGCTAGAGTGTTGTATAGAAAGTGAGGATTGATCTGGGATTCCAAAGCCTTCAATTGGGCGTCTTTTTCAAGCAACTCTGATTTGTAAACGGTTTCGACTAAGTCGTGCATTCTGTGAGTCATATGGTTGAAACTGAGCGCCATTTGGGTGAATTCGTCATTCCAAACCACTGGAACGGATACGTCAATGGAACCTTCCCGCACCTGTTTCATAGCTTTCAAGAGCACCTTCATTCGGGACAACAGCTTGACCGTCAAATAATAAACCAGCAAACTTAGTACAATAAGTGCAGCAATTAACACAATGAGAATGCTCCGAATCGAATGGATCACTTTATCCACGAAGTGACTGACCGGAAAGATACCCACAAGACGAAGATCTGGACCCTCTAGCGGCATTGAGATCACAATCGATCTGACCCCACCTATCTTTGCAATGTTGTTAACCTTGCTATTATCCCCAGGCAACACATGAACGAGATCTTCAGTAGCTTTATCAGTTAATTCAGACCTGTTATCGAATGCAATCTTATTATTGCTATCTAGAACGAGAATACTTCCCACATCTGAATTTGAATCCGTAAGAGATTGGAACAGCACGCTTTGTGTCACTTCAATTTCCACCAAACCGTTGATTTCGTCCTTGCGTCCAGAGAAAATCTTTCGATTATAGGAGAACACATCCGCTTTGGCTTGGACGTCAGGTCTCACAGTCAACAGTTTCTCTAAATGTAAACCTCGCCAGTCCATTTGCTTCCGGGGATCATTCATAAAGCTTAGATACCCTTCATCACCCTGAATACGGTTCATACTATAAAAACCGTCGTACAGCTCGAACAGTTCAGGTATGGTGGGATTACTCATGTACACATGTATTGAGTGGATGTAATTATTTTGCCGCATAATATTGTCTACGATTGGAGCTACATTGTAACGGTAGTCCTGAAGTTGAAAGCTCTCGTTAATAAACGCACTGCCCAGAAGCGTCTGAATTCTAGAATCAAAGGCAATAATCTGTGAAATATTCTCGATCATACTCACTTTCTCATCTATGCTGCTTTTCGTTTGAAGTATGTTCTGTTCCATCACACTCCGCGCTTGAGAAATGGCTGAATTATAGGCCTGTAAGTAAAGGATAACTCCTGTAATTGTAGAAGAGACTATTAAAATTAAAATATAAACGCCAACAAATTTAGAGGTCACACTCCAATTGTGATAGACTCGGGTGATACGCATCATGAATTATTAGACCCCCATTTGTCTAAACTTCACCCTATCGTATCATCGGACTTAAGAATAGTAAATCACCCCTCATTAACTTAAAAATAAGGCAAAGAGCCTCCCTTCACCGTAAAGATGAATGAGGCTCTTCGTATGTCCGAGATTCATAATTTAACTAGATTACTTAGCCTTGTCGTATAAATCCAGCAGTTCATCGAAGGATGAAATAATAACATCCGAGCCTTTTAATTCGTCCTGTCGACCAAAGCCTGCATAGGCACAACCTATTACAGTTTGTCCATTACCTTTCCCTGCCTCTACATCAGACGAACGATCGCCCACCATCCAAGCTTTGCTGATTCCATGGTCATTCAGCAATAAACGCACCAGTTCTACCTTTGTAGCCGTACCTTGCCCACCTGCGCTGTATAAACCATCGAACACATCCTCCATCTTATGTACAACAACGATACTGTGAATGTAATCCTTCAAGCCGTTGCTGGCCACGAACAAACGTAAACCCCGCTCCTTGAGTGCTGTCAAAGTTTCAACTACCTTCGGATAGAGCATCGTACCGCCTGCCTCTAGTCCCTCGATTTCGAGCTGCAGCAGCAATTCATCCGCACGACGGTGCACAGCTTCATCTGCCTCAGGCATTACATTCTTCCAAATCTGATCCAGAAGCATACCCAGACTTCCAAGAATTCTTTCTTCCGGCGGTGTAGGCCCAGAGTATAATCCTTCCTCCCGCAGAATATCGAACATTTTGTGATAGGCAGGTATCAATAAGCTCTCGGTCTTAAACAATGTACCATCCATATCAAAAATTATCGCTTCCGGTTTAGCCAGTTGGCCTTCATTACTCATCTTTAATCATTCCTTTCCTGAATCGTATGTGCCCTATGATATAGAAAGCGCTGCACGATGTCCATATTGGAACCATTAGCCAATACAAATCATTCATCAAATCAAATTGAGGACGATACCGAGTTGTGATATGGTAGGAGTGACAGAAAGGAGCGCCTTCAATTCATGAACATTCAAGATGTCATTCTGGGTTTGCTAAGTAAACAGCCTTACTCCGGTTACGAGATTAAACGGCACTTCGAGGAATATTTTTCTTTCTTTTTTGATGCCAGCTTTGGCACAATCTATCCTACCCTAAGCAAGATGGAAGGACTAAAGCTCATCACAAAAGAATCGATCAAGCAGGAGGGCAAGCCTGATAAAAATGTATACACCATCACCTCTGCTGGTTCAGAAAAATTCCGTTTCTATTTACACTCTCCTGCCGATAAGGAGGTTCTAAGATCTGACTTTTTCATGCATTTATATTTCGGTGATATGGCAGACGAAGGTGCTATGGAAGCCTTACTAAGGCGAACTTTAGAGGAAAAACAACATATGTACGAGGATTTAAATCAGAAGCTGGAACAATTGGATCCCACTATGACGCCCTATCAGAAACTGTGCATGGAGCTGGGGATAGTACAATGCGAGGCTTTCATTCAAAAGATTCAAAGTGTTCTTAAGTCCACTGATTAACTCCTTCTCATCAAACTCAATCTCATCAAAAAAAAGGACTATTCCTTACAGCAGATCACTCTGCCAGAGGAATAGTCCTTTTACTTTAAAATTATAGTCTATCAAAGCTTGCAGTCAGTTCTCCAAGAATATCTTTGCTGATCATTTTACCCTTGAAATTAATCAAGTTCTCTGCACTTCCGGAAAAAATACAAGTAGGCTCATATTTTCTGAGAATGATTTTTTCCCCATCTACAAAAATTTCGAGTGGATCTTTTATGTCAATTCCCATGGTTCTGCGTAATTCTATCGGAATAACGATACGGCCCAATTCATCAACTTTTCTTACAATACCTGTTGCTTTCACATTAAACATCCTCCCTTGAAATAACAAATATATAATCATTCATGTTAAAAGCTATCAAAGCTTCTATGTAGTAGTAATGATTACGCCATACTTGCATTGTAAAGTGCTATTTCTTTCCTGTCAATTTTATTTCTACAACTTATGATATATATCGACAAAATATTCAATAAAGTTTAGAGGTATTTCGACAAAAAATACAGTTTTTATAATATTTTCACTCGATTAGTAACTGCTCCTCTAATGCACTTATTTTCCGATCATCTTATGTATCCAAAAAAAGACCCTCGCGCATTTACCGGGCGAGGGCCATTCAATTACACTTTTACACCACATTTGGCCAAATCCACCATCTGGGGGCAACTCGCTTCATAAATCTACCATCCGATTTATGAACGAATCTCAAACAGCCGGGCAATCTTGCCGGGAGGAAGGAATATCATAAGCTCCCCTTCTTCCTTGTTCCATTGCCAGACCGAATCATGCTGCTGCGGGTAGGCACAGTTAATGATTAGGTCTTGGCCTTTCAGACTATCTAGAGGCAGGCTGATCGACACAGCCTCACCCGCAATCCGCCATACAGCCAGGTACCGGCGGTCACCGCGCTTCAGTCCGAAGCTAACCCACTCTCCTTGTGAATCTGGGAGACCCAGTGGCCAGAAGGGCGCCGAATGTGGGATGTCGCCTCGAATTACTTTGTAGTAATCCAAAGCCTCCTTCACTAATTCCCTGCGCCGAGGACTAAGCTCCGCCAAATGTCCACTCTGATGAACACGCAACAATAGCGCATTGATCATGTTGAAGATGACCTCCTCGTCATCTCCCTCCCGCAGCGGGTATGACCATACCGCAGACTGCTCGGGTGTAAGCGCTGCTGGTGAAGCTGCAGCAATCGCAGCATACCGTACATAATCCTCCTGATCACTGGTGGACTGAATACTGTGGCGGCTGAGCATCGCATAATCCATACGCATGCCTCCGCTGGAGCAGTTTTCAATGACAAGGTTAGGATATCGAACGAATATACTGTCCAGCCAGGCCAGATATGCCCGGTTATGCTCTAGCAATCCATCCCCAAAACTATCCGCATCCGTCTCCGTACCGATACCCGCATTAATGTTATAGTCCATTTTGATATAACCAACACCGTATTCTTCAACCAAGCGTGTAATGACTCCGTCAGCATGTGCTATTACTTTCGGATTACGGTAATCCAGTTGATATCGGCTTCGATCCTTAACCCTTTTTCCATGCCGCATAAAGAACCAGCTGTCGTCTGTTTCTGCAAGCTTTGGACTGTTGATCCCCATAACCTCCAGCTCCAACCACAACCCTGGAATAAGCCCTTTACCGCGAATATAGTCTAGTACATACTTAATACCCTCTGGGAAACGCTCCTCTGAAGGCAGCCATTCTCCAACTCCATCCCACCACTCACCAGGTGCATACCAGCCTGCATCAATACAGAAATATTCGCAGCCCACATCAGCAGCAGCATCAATTAGGGGGAGTAATTTCTCCGTAGTAGGGCTGCCCCATAGACAATTCATATAATCATTAAAAATAATCCGAAGCAACTCATTATCCTCATTAGGACGGCGAATGGTTCTCCGATAAGTTGTGAGCTGCTCTATAGCGGCCTCGAATCCACCCCGTACGGAGCCTACAGCAACCGGTATAGACGTGAATGTCTCTCCTGGTTGCAATTTTTTCCACCAATGATTATCACTTTCCGTAGGTCCGCTTATGAGTAGAGTTAATTGATCATTCTGATCCGTAAATTCCCAGTGCCATGATCCATTATGTTCAATCTGCCAAAAGAGGCTTGTCCCGCTTTCCTTGTTGTGCAGTACAGCCATGGGTATGAGTTCAGCTGCCGACCAGGAGCCTGTATTACTGCAAGCTATCCGCTTAGAACCGCGATCCGATAAATGGGACATCCCCAGTTCCGGCAAACTATAAGTACGCCATTGAATCTCACTTTGCCAACCGCTATGCGCCAAAGACACCTCAATTTTATCGCTGCGATCACTAAATCCTTCCTTGCCTACACCTGTTAGGGAAAAAGAAGAGACATATTCTACAGATGTTTCTGTATCACCAGCGTTATGAAGTACCGTCCAGCTGCGCAGGGTTCCTATCCCTTTATAGAACTGAAAATGCTGAACTGCACTCAGGCCTGTTACCTCGTCCACGAGACTTATTTCAAGTTTTCTACCTAGTTCATTCGAAGAATCCGTATAATTGTCAAAGGTCATGCGCAGTCCTGGATAGGAAGCACGATGCGTTCGACCGTGATATTCTGCCCGATCCTCACCCGACAATTGCAGCTCCATTAATCGGAAGCCTGGCTTTTGCTTCTCGGAGATTTCCTCACTAAGCGGCTCTGCGCCGAAATGAAGAAGACGTACGTCTTTCTCTTCTGTGATTTCTAATACAAGATAAAGTCCATTTTCAGCCACATTAATTATTTTTCCCATGAACTATCCAGCCTCCTGTATACTCTCGAAAAATGCTATATTTCCCACCTAATTATAAACAAGAAAGGGGTATCTCTCCAGTAAATGAATTCTTACTGTAGAGATACCCCCTAGACTTATAATCGCTTACTGTGCAGCAGATCCAAATTGAATCCAAGCCTTTTGAATTTCGTCGGTAGCTTGCTCTTTAGTCTTGCTGCCGCCGATGTAGGCTTGCATCAATTCACCGAATTTTTGGTGGAACGTATCGAGTGAATAGTTGACAGAGAGGTCACCGGATTTTTCGGTTTTAAGAATTTCTTCCATTTGCTTAGGCATATCCAGAGCAGGAAGCGGAGCATCCTTGATCGGTGGAATAACCTTAGCTACAGTTGAGAACCAGTTCTTTCCGTACTCGGAAGTGTACAGCCAGTTGAAGAACTCAATAGTTTCTGCAGCAACTGGAGAATCCTTGTTAATTCTCAGCGCCTGATCGGCACCTGTAATAATAGTAGACTGTTCAGCCTTGTCACTGACAGGGTAGCCCATAATACCAAGCTGGAAGTCAGGAGTAATCTTCTTGATAGCTTCTTCGTCCCACGCGCCTTTACCTGTCATGAACGCTGCTTTGCCAAGTGCAAAATCGCTGACTTCAGCATTGCTGTCTCGTTCAAGAGGCTTGTCCGTTCCGTGTTTAACGGTTGTATCAATGAAACTGAAGAAGTTATCGTTCAATACCGGGTGATCCTTAAAGGTTGTTTTTCCAGCAATGAAATCAGCAACGAGAGTCTTCGCATCTGTACCTGCATCTAGAGCAGCTGTATCCACAAAGTGTTGGAAAATGTGCTTCCAAACCCACCACTCTTTATACGCATTGGCAAACGGTGTAATTCCTTTAGCTTCGAGCTTAGTAATCGCCTCGTCCATTTGTGCAGTAGTTTTAGGAACTTCAGTAATACCTGCATCAGCAAGGAGCTTTTTATTGTACATCATTACGAACAGGTTCCCTTTTACTGGAAGACCCAGTACTTTACCGTCTTTTGAGCTCATGTTGGAGCGAACAGCATCAGTCATTGCAGCAGCAAGCGGCTCATTGGTAAGGTCAGCACTATATTCAGCAAAAGTATCAATATCTCCACCAGCCGTAGTTTGGAATACATCAGGAGTACTTCCTGCGGCTATTTTGGATTTCAAAACGGTGTTGTAGTCGGCTTGCATGATTTCGAGGTTAATCGTAACATTAGGTTTTACCTTTTTGTACTCGGCAATATAAGCGTTAAAAGCCTCGGTGTATTCAGGAGAAGCCGTAAACATGTTAATCTTAACTTCTTTAGCTGAGTCTGCTTTTGTGTTGCCGTTGCCGGCTCCCGTATTGCCAGCCGTATTATTAGCGGCATTATTTCCACCGCAGCCAGCGAGCAATCCGCCTACGAGCAGCAAACTTGCAGATACCGTCCATAACTTCTTGAACATGATGTTGCCCCCTTTTTCTTATGCATCTTGTGGTCTTGTTGCAATTCTAATGAAAAAGAAAAAGGATAAGAATGTAGATAAGTGAACTTATAAGGGTAAAAAAGTGTGCTTATGAAACCGTTTCACTTTTCTACCTCTCCAAGAACGATTCTATATTCTGTAGGAGAGCACTCGTAATAATTACGGAATGCTTTGCTGAAGTAGTTCTTGTCCTTGTAGCCCAGCATCTCGGAAATATCCTGGATTTTAAGGCTTGGATCACTCAGTAAGTCCTTCGCTTTATCCATTCTTACCTTCTGCACATACTCGTGAATGCCATACCCATATTCCCCTTTGAAGAGCTTCATCAAGTACTCTCTGCTTAGGAAATACTTATCCGTAAACATAGATATTTTTATATTCTCGAAATAATGGTTATCAATGTAAGCTTTTATATTTCCTAGCACGCTTGTGCGATCTCCACCTAGAACCTTACTGATTTCAGCGCTGTAACGATTCAGGATCTCAAATAGAAGACCCTCAAACTGGTCAAAAGAGGCAAAATCACTTTGTATTCCTAATCCCCGCAGGCCCTTTTCTTCCTTGCTTCGCAGAAGTTCCAAGGGTACATTCAGTTCTGAGGCTACATCGTTCAGTAAAATAATGAATTCATGAATGGTGCGGTCCGCCTCCCTGAGACTAAAACCTTCCGAATCCCTCCACTTTTTCGTAAACTCACTTAGTATACTTTTGGCGTAGGTCATATTTCCGCTCTCTAATGCATTTCGAATTAAAGGCATACGGCTTGTCAGTGACGGATTATCTTTGGAAAGTGATTGATCTGCAGGATTTACGACTAAGGTTCCCTTTAATTTAAGAAGATCAACACTATCCAGCGCTGTCTTAGCCGTATCATAAGATTTAGCTATATCTAGAATATCGTTATAAGGCTGGCCCAGACCTGCAGCTACTATAATACCGAACAGCTCTTTGAGAGAGGAAGCCACCTTCTTCATATGATATTGGGCACGGAAAGAGGCATCCTCCCGATACCCTCCCAACATGGTAAATATGGCGATATATTCACGCTCCCCCTTGGGGCTTAGGAAGCTGAACGCTTGGAACTGGTTGTCACTGATCTCATTAATTACATTGGTCACTGCAAAATGGAGCAAATCTCTATCTTCATGGAATCGGTTTTGCCTGACTTGTTCCAAATTAAGTACCCGCAGAAGGCCTGTAACGAAATGGTTACCAGCAGCATCAGCACCTATTAACGGCAAAAATGCCTCATTGGATTGATTCTTAAAGCTTCGTTCAATGATGGAAATGTACATTTTTTCCTTCAGCTTCGGGAGTGACATATTCAGAGTTATATTTTTATTTATGAATTCACTTTCCTTCTTGCGTTTAGCCTCCAACACATCGATCGCTTTACGCAGCGCAGCATTTAAATCTAAACGATTGACTGGCTTTAACAAATAATCCACAACCTTAGAGCGGATCGCCTGACGTGTATATTCGAAGTCATTATAACCACTGATTACGATCGTCAAAAGGTCGGGATAATCCTGTTCCACAATTTGCAGGAATTCTGTTCCGCTTAGTTCAGGCATCTTCATATCCACTATGGCAAGATCAATTTTGTGCTGACGCAGCATTTCTAAGCCAAAATTTCCGTTGGTAGCCTCCAAAATTTGGTCTACCCCCAGCCCCTGCCAATCTCCCAAAATTGTAATCGCTTCGCGTAAAGGTTCTTCATCATCAATAATCAAAACTTTATACATGGTTCATGCCTCCCCGCGGTAACAGCATGTCCATCTCTGTACCGTTCTCATCACTTCTTATCACTAATCCCGCTTCGTCTCCGTATAGAAGCTTTAGGCGAGCATGCAGGTTTTTCAAGCCAATGCTCTCATTATCTCCCTCAGCCAGCTCTTCGCGTTCCTCCCAATGCATTTGCAGCGTATTCAATACCTGTTCCAATCTACCTTCACTAATCCCAGGACCATTGTCGATTACAGAAATAACGAAGAAACTTGGAGCCGCATGTGCTTTGATAGTAATGGTAATTGTGCTGGATACCTTTTCAAGTGCGTGCTTAATACAATTTTCCACTAATGTTTGAATGGAGAGCTTTGGAATTTTCAGCTCCATTAAATTCTCATCCCAGTCGTATACAATTTGCATTCTGCCCCCGAAACGGGCTTTCTGCAAAGCCAAATAACGCTCTATATGCTTCAGCTCTTCTCGGGCATGGACAACATCTTTTCCGCTGATACAATATCTTAGAGTTAGGGCCAAATTATCGACCATATCTACAATGTCGTCATTGTTGTTCTTCAAAGCTTTTGTGGAAATAGCCTGGAGCGCATTATACAGGAAATGGGGGTTGATCTCCGCTTCCAGCGCCTTTAGTACTGCATTTTTCTCTACAATTTTCATTTTATAGCGCTCATTAATGAGTTCATTGGTATTCTCTACCATCTTGTTAAAGTGACGTGATAAATACGCGATTTCATCTTTACCCTCAACCTCCGCTGATGCGTCAAAGCTCCCTGTACTGAATCGTTTCATTTGCAGCGACAGGTTTTTCAGAGGTTTGGTGATCTTATTGGAGGTGAAGCTGACCAGAATTACGGAGACAATCAAAAAAACAAGTCCGATCAGATAATTCAAATTCCGTGTCTTGATCGCCGCTTCATAGATCTCTTTATAGGGTATCGGCTTGATCAGCTTCCATCCTTCTTCGTTACTGCTGTTATAAATCACCAAATACTTCTGCTCGTCGTCCGACCATGTGAACCGACCGCTGACTGCGGTTAGTTTCTTTAATAACCCGGCTTGTTCACTTTTTTCATAAAACTTTGGATCATCTACATAAAAAGGCTGGTTATCCGGACTGACGTACATCAGATGCTGCCCGCTGCTAAACGGAATGTCTTTCATAATCTCATCTTTAACGGAGGAGTTAAAATATAGGGACAACACAGCCTGCGGCTCCCTCGTCATAATGGAACGAAACAGCCTATGATAACCCATAAAACTCTTATCCTTATTAATGGGATAGTCGGTGCCATTCATCTGCTGAGGTTGTTCCTTAACAAAGGATTGATAGGAGCGATTAAAGGGACTTTCCAACGCACTTTTATACCAGGACAGGTTCTCTATAGGTGGATGGTCTACAATCCGAACTGCAATATTGTAATTTTCTTTGGTCAGGGAGTAGTACTTATTTTCCTTGATAACATACAGATAGATGGCCTCAAGGTCATTCCGCGAGAAGTATAAATTCTTCAGATAGTTCTCTACATACATTTTCGAAGCATAGTCCGTGGATTCATGTAAAATGGCGTAAATGATTTCGTCATATGAAATTTGCGGCAGAGATAATTGTTCAATCCCCTCCAGGTAGCTCTCCAGATTACGTCCTACTAATAATAAATTGTTGCTTGTACTTGAAATACTATTGTTCACAGATTCCTTCTGCAGCATCCCATAAGAAATGAACGTCAGGGAGGTCACAACAAGAATTATAATCAGGGTGAATAACAAAATAAGCTTGTTCACGAGCCTTCGCGATACAGACTCCAACAGGTTTTGGAACGGTCTAAATATCCTTTTTCTTAAAATATCCGTCATCTCCCGGCTTCAGATTCAGTTCACCTTTTTACCCCTATCTGTACTCTTAAATCCATTTTTGAGTGTAATAGACTACTCTATAATACTCAATATAGACTAACCCGAAAGATTATGTGTGACAAGCGTACTCAAACTCCTACCCTAATACAAGAAGAGGTGCAACCATGTTAAAAACTCTGGGCAGAAAATGGCGTGAAAAGATGGAGTTCGGCATTTTCACTCTGCCGGTTCTCATCTGTATAGCCGTAGCCTTCTACATCCCCTTTGCCATGACTATTCAATACTCCATGACCAAGTGGAACGGAATATCCAAAAACCCGGTATTTGTCGGACTGGATAATTTCAAACAAATTTTTACGGGTGATACCAACTTTGCCGATTCAGCTTGGTTTACCATTAAGTATGCGATTCTCTACATTATTCTCGTCAACGTGCTGGCCATACTGCTGGCAATTGTCCTGGATATGAAGCTGAGAACAACCTCGTGGCTTAGAGCGGCTTTCTTTGTCCCTTATATTCTTAGCCTTGTAATTGTCGGCTTCATCTGGAAGTTCATCTTTATGCAAGGGTTCAGTTCATTAAGCGAAAGTACAGGCTGGGGAATGTTCGATCTCAGTTGGCTCGGGACACCAGGACTTGCCTTCATCTCCATTCTTGCCGTTTCCATATGGCAATCCATCGGGTTTTATCTGGTTATTTATATCGCAGGATTGCAATCGATACCCGAGGATCTTAAGGAAGCTGCTACCGTTGATGGTGCAGGTCCTTTGCGAAAATTCTTCAGTATCACGCTGCCGCTGCTCGCTCCATCGATCACTATTTCCGTGTTCATGGCGTTAACCAACTCCATCAAGGTATTTGATGTTATTCTATCGCTTACTGGCGGTGGACCTGGCGGTACGACATACAGTGTTGCCTATGATATTTACCGGGATACCTTCCAAAATAACCTGTACGGTTACGGTACGGCTAAAGCACTTATATTGTTCCTTGCAGTTCTAGTGGTCACCATCATACAGTTGTCCATCTTCAAAAGAAGAGAGGTTGAGGCATAATGAAAACCAAAGGCAAAGCAAGTCGCATCATCATAGAAGTAGTTATGGTTATCCTCTCCCTGCTCTTCCTGTATCCGCTGTTCCTGACGATTATTAACTCCTTCAAAAGCTTTGGAGAGGTCATGACTGACGTAATCGCGCTGCCTAAGCAGTTGGTATTCAGCAACTATTCTTATGTATGGCAGTTTATTAATTATCCTAAGCTCTTCATGAATAACATGATGATCACCACCATTGGATTGCTCGGGATTGTCTTCGTCTCTTCTATTGCCGCTTATAAGCTGGCACGGACGAAATCCAAGCTGAGTGGAATTCTATATTTCTTGTGCATCATGCCGATGCTCATTCCATTCCAATCAATCATGTTAACCGTGCTGCAAATTGCTAAAAATATTGGATTATCCGAAAGTACCTGGGGACTAGGTGTCTTGTATTGGGGTTTCGGGGCTCCACTGGCTGTGTTTATCTATCATGGGTTTGTTAAGGGAATTCCTATGGAAATTGACGAGAGCGCAACTATAGACGGCGCATCAGGCTTCCGCTTATTCTTCAGTGTAATCTTCCCGCTGTTGAAATCAGTGACAACAACCATCGTCATCATCGATGTGATGTGGATCTGGAACGACTTCCTGCTGCCACTGCTTATGGTCAACGGATCACCAGATACGAAGACACTCACCTTGGCTGCCTATACCTTTGTTGGGCAATACACCTCGGATTGGCAATATGCCATGACGGCTATGGTAATGGCGGTGCTGCCATCCATCGTAGTGTTTATCTTCCTGCAGAAATATATTGTTAAAGGTGTCGTTGCCGGCGCTGTGAAGGGCTGATGTGTTTGCAGCACATGTAAGTCATGTAAGTCATGTAAGTCATGTAAATCATGTAAATATAGAGAGTGTAATTTGGATTTGGGTGTACAAATAATAAGAGGGTATCCCGCGAGCCATTTGGCTGCTGGGATACCCTCTTTGATTATGAAGAAACAATTAAATTCTAATGGACAGTATACAGAGTTCCCCGTCTGTCGGCTGCCAGAATAGCCTTAAGAACCTCAGCTGGATTTACCGGGAACGGCATATTCTGCATGGGGCTGTCTTCGCTGCAACTGGCTTCAGCCGCAAGGATCAGCCGGTTTCTTTCGATTCCGGAGAGCCCAAGTTCCTTCAGCGTTACGGGAAGGCCAACCTTTCGGCAGAAGCTGATCACAGGTTCAATCTCGTGATCAGCTACCTGTTCTAGCATAAGCTGCGCAAGGGTTGCGAACGCTACCTTCTCACCGTGCAGCATGCCCCTACATTCCTCAAGCTGCGACAATCCATTGTGAATAGCGTGTGCCGCGGCTAATCCTCCACTTTCAAAACCGATGCCGCTCAGATAGATATTCGCCTCAACAATATGTTCAACTGCTGGAGTACAATCCCCCAGTCTGACATCGCGTATAGCCTCCTCACCATAGGCCAGAATAGTCTCGAGACAAGCCTTCGCTAACGACATTGCGGCGATGGATCCTGTTCCTCCTGCATAAGTCTGTGCGCCGGATGCACGGCAGGCCCGTGCTTCGTAGTAGGTTGATAATGCGTCACCCATCCCGGCAGCGAGTAATCTGGCGGGTGCTTTAGCAATTAACTCCACATCCGCAATGACCATATCAGGATTCCTTAATAGTGGAAGATAGCTGTCGAAATCACCATCATCGGTATACAGCACCGCCAAGGCACTGCAGGGGGCATCCGTTGAAGCCACAGTGGGTACGATGATTACGGGAAGCGAGGCAAAATGACCCACCGCTTTAGCCGTATCCATGGTTTTGCCGCCTCCAATTCCAAGAATAACATCTACCGTTTGCGGATCGAAGCCTTCAATGATAAGCTCAACCTGATTTCGGCTGCATTCTCCCTGAAATTCTGACAACTCTAGTGGAATCGAGTGAATGGCGAAGCTATGCGTGATATCCTCCTTGTAACGCTCGAGAATAAAAGGATCCACTATTGCCAAAGCACCCTTCACACCAAGCTGTACACAATAATCCCCCAGCTTTCGTATTTCACCTGCGCCCTGAATATATCTGGACGGAGAACATGTCACTTGCGTCATCTGATTGGCCTCCCTAACTAAGTTATCCTTTTATTCTAAGGAAGACCTCTACGGTACGGCAGTGAAAAAAGCTTCTTTATATTCGTTATATTATTCCTCGCTCACAACGCCTTTAGAATTTATTTTCGCATTATAGGATAGCTTATTCATAATCTTAATGGTCTCTTGATTATATTTGTCATCCATAAGCTGAGGCTGCCCTCTTATAATTTTGACCGGAGTAATTTGGCCTGTGACTGCTGAACCCTTAATTTCAATGTTGACCATCATGGATTGCAATGTTTTGTCGCCACCGCGAGTGGATCGGTTAAACACAAAGTTACCTAACGAATAGTAGATCGGCTTATGCTTGTAATACTCCACTCCCATAAGGCAGTGGCTATGCGCTCCTATAATCATGTCAGCGCCGCTATCTATGATTTGTTTTGCCAATGTTCTTGCATAGGGCTCCGGATAGTCCTTAAATTCCTCGTTCCAGTGGATATATACAACCGTGAAGTCATTTGCTAGGGAGGATTTCTTGATTTCACTTAACATCGGTTGCAAAGTATAAGCTGAGGCTGCACCGGCATGAGTACTGCCTGCATACCAAGAGGAATCCGAGAGCACACGGCTGACCCCAAGGACAGCGATTTTTTTACCTTGAATGGTTTTCACATACGGTGTGAATGCTTCTATACTGTTTTTTCCTGCTCCAGTGTGGCCTATTTTGTTCCTATCCAAATGGATCAGGGTATCCAGCATCGCCACTTTACCATAATCAAGCACATGATTATTCGCTAGACTTACACCGTCAATTCCGGCGTACACTAACCCTTTCAGTGTCTTAGGCTCCGAACGAAATGCAAACATTTTGTCGGCCGGATTCCCACGAATGGACACTGGCGTCTCCAAATTCGCAAAGGACATATCTGCCTTTTTTAGCATGGGAGCAACTTTTACAAAGGGATAATTGACCCCGAATTGATCAATCTGATCGCCTACATACCCGTCTAATAAAATGTCACCGGCAAAGACAAGATGAATGGGGTCTACAATTGACTCCTCCGCACTTGCAGTAGTAAGAGCAGGAAATATCCAAATAAGAATAAGTGCACAAACTATTAATCGCCGCAATCTATCTACCCCTTTTGTATATCATATTCCTCCCATTCTACTCTATTGAAATCAAGACTCCAAATTAGATAGATTTAAATACATCTGTTCGACTCGGAAACGGCTGGTTGAGCCAAATCCAAGTCGATCACATGCACAAACCAAGTGTATAAATACAACTAATTTCCTCTAAATCCACCACATGAGCCGAATCGGCTCATGTAGTCACCTTTTTCAGGACTGCCCTGAAGCAATGGAGCCCATCCCACAAGTTGGTGCTTACCGCATCAGATGGAAGATCGAAATCCGTCTCCCCCCAATACACAAATCCAGTTTGTATAAAAAGCTCATTCATCATGGGAAGGTTTACGGAAGGGGATTCAAAGGTCAGAACGAGCAGCCCCTCTCCATTCAATGTTCTGTGAAATTCACGTAAAGCGTATGTCGTATCTTGGGAAGTTAAGTGCTGAAGCACGGAGATGCAAAATATTGTATCAAAGCTTTCGTCCTCATACGGGAGGTCTGTCAGACTAGCATGCACCAGATGAAGCCTATCCGTCCTAATATGTAAGACTTCCTTCGCTGCCTCTACCCCTATATCCTGAATAATCTCATTCATGATTGCCTTTTCAGATAATATCCGATCATCCACATCACAGGCGTAGGTTTCCTCACAGATCTCTGCAAGATGGAACTTCAAGGGATGTGAAATGCCACAGGCAGCATCGAGAACAGTATCATGGGGCGAAATGAAATTCATACACCACTCATACTCATAGGGTCTGCTCCACCAGGATTCCGGCAAATGATAAATCAACTTTTCTCGCCTTGCATCGGCATTCACAAAAAAACGGGATACATAAGGATGTGTCGGCATGGCCAGGGCTCCTTTACGGGGAATTCGGTAGTGAGAGTATATTCAAAATTCCCTGTTTCATTCCTCACATACAGCGTAGGAAAAAGGCAGGCCGAATGAATTCATTCGCCTGCCTACCCTGTAGCTATGCAGTAATATTTTACACAAATGTCGAAAGCGGCTTTGCCTCTGTACCATGAGTCTTAATAAGATGGTCCAATAATGTCGACCACTCTGGGTCAATCGTGCATTGTTCCGGATGTGATTCAAACCAAGCCAACGTCTGCTTAATCCCTTCGGAGAAAGGAACCGTTGCCTGATAGTCTGGCACAAAACGTTTGATTTTCCCATTGTCGAAAACGATACTCACAGCTTGGTCGCCAATCAGACCGTCTGCTGTCCCTGATGGTGAATTAGCTGCGATGAAATCTGTCGAAATGTGCACAACCAAGGGATCGACACCTGCGGCCGCTCCAATTTTACTATAAATTTGGTTCCAGCTTAATACCTCATCAGATGTGATATGAATGGCTTCCCCAATAGATTCTGGGTGGCCCATTAATCCTACAAAGGCTTTGGCAAAATCCGAATTATGCGTCAGCGTCCAGAGCGAAGTTCCGTCCCCGTGGATAACAATGGGGAGTCCCTTGCGGATTCGGTCTATTAACGACCATGGATGCTGCCAACTGCTCAAAGCTGCCGGAATGGCGGTATCTCCATAGGTATGTGAAGGCCGGACGATAGTCACCGGAAACCCGGTGTTGCGGTTAGCCGCAAGTAATAGCTGTTCGCAAGCAATCTTATCACGTGAATACTGCCAGTAGGGATTCTCCAGTGGAGTCTCTTCCGTTACTAGGTAGTGCTGGAGCGGTTTCTGATATGCAGACGCCGAGCTTATAAAGATGTATTGCTTGGTTTTTCCGGAGAATAAATCAATATCCGTCTGTACATGGTCCGTAGTAAAAGCAATCCAATCCACTACAACATCAAATTCATAATCCTTAAGCGCTGCAGCAGCCTCCGTCTGGTTACGGATATCTCCAAGGATCACTTTCGCTCCTTCCGGTACGAATTCATCCCGCTGTCCTCTGTTGAACAAAAATAATTCCACACCACGTTCAACGGCCAGCTTAGATACAGCTTGGCTGATTAGTCCTGTTCCACCTATGAATAATACTTTCATCCTGGACTACCCCTTTATGGTAATGTTATTCACCTTTAACATAATCACGCCAAGCATGCTTCGGCTGCCAATTCAGCAGTCTTTTAGCTTTCTCATTACTGAGGAGCGTCTCATGACCGGTTAGCGGTTGGCGGAATTCAGTGACTTCTGGAAACCGGGCCTCCAACAACGCGCGGCTTGAAACAGCCATACTAGTATCATCTGCGGCAATGTTCAGTTGCACAGCACCCAGATCTTCGGCTTCAATCGCCAGCCTGCAAGCTTCCGCCACGTCCCTCGTATCAATATAACTCCATAAAATCCGGTCACGCTGCGCGGGATCATGGATGAAGGATGGAAATTTCTCATACGCCGAAGGGTCTATTACATTGCCGATCCGAAGGGAAACTATTTGCATCCCAGTTCTCCGATGGAACATATCCGCTGTCAGTTCATTAACTACTTTGGACAAACCATAGCTGTCCTGAGGCAGTTGGGGATGTTCTTCATCAACCGGAACATACTCAGGACCAAAACGGTTAACTGCAAAAACAATTCCATAGGAAGATTCACTAGAGGCGATAACCGCTTTACGAATACCCAATCCGGCTGCAGCCTCCAGAATGTTGTAGGTAGACATTACATTATTTTGAAAAGTGACTTCATTAGTCTTAATATGAGCAGCCGGAATGGCGGCCAAATGTACGACCGCATCAGCACCTGCCAGTACGCCATAAACTTCACCTAAGTTATTCAAATCTGCGATTAGAGTATGGCCTATTGAGTCGGCAGGCTTATGAGTATCAACGTTAACAACCTCATACCCTTGCTCTATAAAATGACGAACCACCCATTTACCGAGCATCCCGCTGCCCCCGGTAATCACAACCTTTGCCATGCTAAAAAACCTCCATTTGTAAGGCACATTTATCTAATCAATCACTTAGCCCTTATACTAAAATCTCTTCTACCTGCTTGAGTACCTCTTCCGAAAGCTCAATCCCAGAGGCCTTAACATTCTCTTCTACCTGCGACGGACGACTTGCTCCAATAAGCGCACTGGACACATTAGGTTGTCTAAGAATCCAGGCTAATGCCAGTTGACCCACTGTCAGGTCGAGCTCAGAAGCGACCTTCCCAAGCTGTTGTACTTTCGCTATCTTTTCTTCTGTAATTCCATTACGCACCCAATCCAGCTTAGCTGCGCGGCTCTCCGCCGGAACATCGGTAACCGAAGAATATTTCCCGGTCAATAAGCCTTGAGCCAGAGGAGAAAACACAACCTGACCAATACCTTTCCGCTCACCTAAAGGAATCACTTCCTTCTCAATATAACGTTCGAACATATTATAGATAGGCTGGTTAACTACAATTTTATCGAGCAGATGACGGTCTGCAATAGACAACGCCTCAGTCATTTGCGCGGCTGTCCATTCACTAACACCAATGTAGAACACCTTACCTTGCCGAACTAAGTCATCAAGTGCTCGCAAGGTTTCTTCTAATGGAGTCTCTGGATCAAAACGGTGGCAGTATAAAATATCTACATACTCTGTACCTAGACGCTTCAAGCTGGCATGGCACTGCTCAGTGATATGCTTGCGGGAAAGTCCGCGGTCATTGGGTCCTTCACCCATAACCCCAAACACTTTAGTCGCGAGTACATAAGATTCACGGGAGTATGCTTTCATCGTTTCACCCAAAACCTTTTCCGCTGCGCCCTTTTCATACACATTTGCTGTGTCGAAGAAATTGACGCCTAAATCGTAAGCGGTTTCAATTGCTTTAACTGCATTTTCATTTTCTACATATCCACCGTATGTTAACCAGCTGCCCAGACTAATCTCACTTACCTTAACTCCACTTTGACCTAATCTTCTAAATTTCATTCTTTTTTCTCCTCCTCATAGATAGCTGCTCTATCCTCTTACCGTGATCCCTTTTCATTCTAGAGTAGTTTGTATATAATTTAAAGAAGTGAAAAAATGTTCATTATATTATATAAAATATACTTACTATACTAGAGTATAGTGGAATAGAGCAGGAGGAGATCACGTGGAAGCAGCTAATGCATCAAGAAACTATGTCCCGAAAAATCCCGTTATTATTGATTGTAATGTAGAAAAAACACTTGATGTTCTCGGTGGAAAATGGGCTTTCTTAGTTCTGCGTGAACTGTTCGATGGAACCAAACGTTTTGGTGAGCTGCAACGCAACATCACCTGTATCAGCCCTCGCGCACTTACGAATACACTCCGTCATTTGGAGGATCAAGGTGTGCTTGAGCGTCATGCTTTTCCGACGGTGCCCGTCACGGTAGAATATACGTTGACCCCTAAGGGTGTAGATTTACACCAGATTTTGAAGGAAATGAAGCTGTGGGCAGCAAAATGGACGTAAAATAAAAAAAACAAATCCCCTTTCTGAAGCAGGACATCCTGCTCTCAGAAAGGGGATTTATATTTTATAGTCTAGTGCTTATACCTTACTGATTACTTCCGGCAGATAGGCTCCTTCTTCTTTTAAACGTCTGCGAAGGGTAGAGACTTCAACGGCATGCACATCATAGCCGGGAAGGTTTACCGCCAAAGCTGCGGCAATTCCGGCTGCTTCTCCCATAGCCAAGCACACCGGCATTACTCTAACGCTGCCCTGAACCTCACGCACACAAGATATTGATCTTCCGGCCACTAGAACATTTTTTAGTGAACGTGGGGTTAGACACCTATAGGGTATACCATGAGACTCCCCAGGTCCGTATCTTTTAATGACCTCCGCCTTTCCTCCGCTCTTTTTCTCCTCTTCTTCTGTCCCATGAATGTCAATAAAATAGCTATTGCGGCATATTTCATCCTCGAAGCTCCTGCGATTAACGTAATCTTCCACCGTCAAGACATAATCTCCTATAATTCTTCTTGTTTCCCGCACACCCATTAATGCACCCGTATTAGCAACATAGGAGCTGCCAAAGGAAGCAGGCAGAAATTCCGCCAAAGCATCCCGGTAGACCGCAGCAAGTTTTCTTCCCTGAATGAGTGCTGCCGATATGGAGAAAGAGTTCGTATTATCCACATCCCATAAATGGCCGGCGTTAAATCCTACCGTTCTGGGTGCGATCATGTTGTTGCAGATGTGTGAATCCGGTATCAACGGATACTTACCAGAAGCAAGAATATCAAAGATCGGGCTGTTTTTATTATTGTTATGAAGAAGGGGGCCATTCAGGTAGGCGTACTCATCAACATTTCCCAAGGTGAAGCAATGGGTAGCGGGCATCAACGCCCCCGTCGCGATATCTCCCTTGAGATATTCAGCTCCACTCCAAGCCGCAACGTCCCCATCCCCCGTACAATCCACATACACTTTGGCACGCAGCGCTTGAAGACCATTTTTACTAGCTGTGATAAGAGCTAGAACATTTCCTTCCTCATCTGCCTCCACGGAACCAAGCTGTGTCTGGAACAAAACGGTTGCTCCTGCTTCCAGGACCAGATTGTCATATATGCATTTCAGTTTCTCCGGTTCTATAGGCACCCAATCCATTGCGTCTTTGCTGACATGAGGCATTTGTTCCTTCAGGGATTGGAATACTTTCATGGCCAACCCTCTATAAATGATTTCCTCATGGTCGGAGAAAGGGCACCATGCAGGGACTAATCCCGATGTACCCATCCCCCCCAAACTTCCTGTCGCTTCCACTAGGAGTGTCTTAGCTCCTTCGCGGGCTGCTGCCGCTGCAGCTGTGCAGCCCGCTGGACCTCCACCTACAACGATTACATCCCAAGAGTCGTCCATAGGAATCTCGTTGTTCCGCATCCTGTAGCTGTTCATTCTTGTTCCTCCTATTTCTTCACTGAAGCATACCAATCGTTGACTTCCTTGATGCTTGATTCCCCTCCAGCAGCATTATATTTCTCGGCAAATGCAGCCACTTTATTAACGGATTCCTCACCTACAATAACCTTTACTGCAAAATCATTAATCATTTGATTAAGTGAAGCATTGTTTTTTGAATATTCAGGCAGAGAAGGCGCCATGGCTAGTGGATCTGGAACTCTATCTTCCGCAGGAATCTCTTTATTCAGAAAGGTGAAGCCTTCGAACAGACGCAAATCCTTCTGAACGCGAGCCTGCCAATATATTGGATACAGCTTCTCATCTATCCCGGTCAAATAGTTGCTGGCCAAACCTCGTTCATCTGTGAACAATGGCAGAATAGGGCTATACACGCCGTCTTTAAATGTAAAATGCTTACCTTCTTCTCCAATAGAAATTAACTTGAAGGTTTCTTTTTCCAGCTTGGCGTTGATCCATTTAATCGCATCCTCTGGGTGTTCAGCAGATTTAGGAATAAAAGTAATCCGATCAAACCCTCCGTTCATCCCTAGACCCGCTTGCCCATTGGCTCCCTTAAGCGCAGGGACATAGGCATATTTGGCATCCGGGAAGTTTTTAACCAGAGCATCCGCAATGCCCGGAATGTCATACCACGGAAGCGGAATCACACCCACCCGGCCGCTGGTGAACTTTTCCTTGAGCGTAGCATCCTTATTAACAGCAAATTCCTTGTCTAACAACCCCTGTTTGTATAGATCTGACATGTAGGTCAGATAATCCTTGAAGCCCGGATGCAACGGCGTTGGAACCAGTTTACCTTCCTGTTCATTCCAGCTTGTGGCTATTCCAAAAGCGCCCGTAACATTAACCATTGTCGCTAACGCACCATCAATCGAAAGGGGAGCACCGCTGGCTCCATTTCCACCCGGGTCCTTCTCTTTAAAAGCCTTCAGTACCTCGGTTAATTCATCGATAGTTGTAGGCATCTTGAGACCCAGCTTGTCGAGCCAATCCGTACGGATCATCAGACTGCTTCCAGCAAATTGTGAGGCGCGATTCGGAATGGCGTATATTTTCCCATCTACCTTCATGGCATCAAAGGACTCCTGAGATATAGAGGCTTTAATATTCTCGCCGTACTTTTCAATGAGCGGCGTCAAGTCGACCAGCGCTCCCATCTTAGCGTAATCAGTATACACGGCTTTTTCTCCGGTGATGGTGATGGCATCGTAAGGCTCGGCGGATGAGATGAGCAGGTTGAGTTTATCCATGGCTTTATCCGCGGGAAGCATTTCGTACTTCACCTTATAGCCGGTTCTCTCTTCAACAACTTTTGCCAGCGTGTACGTATTGTAGTCGTCCTTCGACCAAAGATTGAGCGTCTTCAATTCAGGTTTGGAATCGGATTCAACCACTGCAGTAGTTGGTGCAGCTGTTTTATCTGGTACGGCAGCCTCTTTATCATTACCATTACTATTTGATGAACCGCAGGCGGTTACCGCAGTTACTAGACCCGCACACACCATGAGTGTCAGCCATTTTCTATTTTTCATACTTATAACCCTCCTCTTGGATTATCGGAGACATGCTTCAGCCCTTCACAGAACCAATCAATACCCCTTTGATAAAATACTTCTGCATAAACGGATATACGAGCAGTATCGGAACGGTGGAAGCGACCACTGTCGCTGCGCGAATTCCTTCCGGAGACATGTTCATGAGATCATCTACACTTTTATTCGTAATATTCGCGGCACTCGCATCCATTACAACATCCTGAAGGTATAATTGCAGGGTCTTAAGTGATGTATCATTAATGTAGATCATCGGGCCAAAGTAATCGTTCCAGTAACCCACAGCATAAAACAAGGCGATGGTTGCTAGTACCGGCATGCTGAGGGGCAGAATAATTCGGAACAATATGGTATAGGTCTTGGCTCCATCAATCCGTGCAGATTCCTCCAGCGCTTCGGGGAGACTTTCGTAATAGCTCTTAATCACCAGCATATTAAAAACACTGATCATCCCCGGCAGAATCAGAACCCAGAGATTGTTGATTAAGTGCAGCTCACGCATCAGCAGATAATTGGGAATCAAGCCGCCGCTGAATAGCATAGTAAATATGAACAGCACCATGAAAAAAGAAATGCCGGGCAGATTCCGTTTGGATAACGGATAAGCGGTAAGAGCGGTCATGATGATCGAGATTAAAGTTCCTACTACGGTGATACCGACGGAAATACAGAAAGCCCGGATGAACATCGTGGAGGAAATCACCTGCTGTAAGGTATCGAGCTGGAAGCCTACAGGCAGAATGCCCACTTTGCCGGAGGTGATCGCCCACTCTTCACTGACAGACTTAGAGAATACACTAGCCAGTGGCAGAAGCATGATTAATCCTAAACAGATTAGAAAGAGATAAACGGAGATATCCAGCAATACATCACCTTTGGTCCGTTTAGTCATTGTGGTCAGTTCTCCCTTATTACCAAATTCCGCGATTAAGCAGTTTACGACTGATATAATTACCGGATACAACTAAGATAAAGCCCACTACCGAGTTGAACAGTCCGACAGCCGTACTGAAGCTGTAATCCATCTTGCCGAGACCGATCCGATATACGAATGTTCCGATAACGTCTGCCGTTTCATACACAACCGGATTGTACATCGTAAGAATTTGCTCAGTTCCGGCATCCAGCACCGAGCCAAGCCGGAGAATAAACATCAGGACCACCGTAGGCAGAATACCTGGAATTGAAATATGCAGCATTCTGCGAATTCTACCCGCTCCGTCAATAGAAGCCGCTTCATACTGCTCCTGATCAATTCCAGCGATAGCGGCAATGAAGATGATCGCATTCCAGCCCACCTCTTTCCAGCCTGCCGTAAATACCACCAAACTGCGGAAATACTGATTGCTTACAAAGAAGCTGATCGGTTCTCCGCCAAACCACTGAATGATATTGTTAACCAGCCCACCTGATGTGGACAGTATGGTCACGAATAGACCCGAAATGATAACCCATGATAGAAAGTGCGGAAGGTAGATAATCGTCTGAATCGTTCGTTTGAAAAACATAATCCGAACCTCATTCAACACCAATGCAATAAATATGGGAATCGGAAAAAGCAGCACGATCTTATAAACACTGATTAATAATGTGTTGATGAATACCTGCCCGAATTCCTCGGATTGTAAAAGCCTTTGAAATTGCTCCAATCCAACCCATTTACTACCCATGACGCCATCAAAAATATTGAAATCCTGAAATGCAATCAGTACGCCGTACAAAGGTGTGTATTTGAAAAGGAGCAGAAACAATAATCCAGGAATCAGCAAGACATAATAATCCCTGTTATTCCAAGCCAATCTCCACTTGCTTGAAGACCTTATCTTTGGTGAGTTCATTCTGTTCAATGGGTTCAAGTTCGTGGCTTTAATACTCAAGTTCACTCACCTCCATGTGTTTGTGAGTTGATTATACTGACAAACCGAGCATAGGTTGTAGGTGGTAAACTGATCATTTCTGGTCTCTGACGACTGTATATAATTAAGCCGTTTATTCTGCGGCAATTGCCTTCATCTTGATCGTTATTGTTGTTCCTTCCCCGATTCCCGTCTCAATAGTTAATCCATACCGATTCCCAGCAAAGTAACGGATTCTTTCATTGACATTATAGAGACCATACGAACCGTCAGAGTTGTTACTCCTAAGTTCGGAGGAAGGTTCAAGCAGCAGTCGGTTGGCTTGTTCCTGGCTCATTCCAATACCATCATCAGAAACGGCGAGTACTATATCCCCTTGCTCAAAACGCGCAGAAATATGAATGGTCCCTTTTTTCTCCTTACTCTTGCGGATGCCATGAAGAAGTGCATTTTCCACTAGAGGCTGAAGGGTTAGCTTGGGAATGATATACTGCTCCAGCCCTGGCTCTGTTGCGATAGTAAAAGTAAACGTTGACGGAAAACGGTTTTGCTGGATTTCCAGAAAGACCGCAGCTAAATTAAGCTCGTCCTCAATGCTGACATTATCCCTTCCTATATTCAGACTGAGTCGAAAATATCGGGCGAGTGCCTCAATCATTTGACTGGTATCCTCCGCATTGTGGGCGATCGCCGACCAATTGATCATATCCAATGCATTATATAGAAAGTGAGGGTTAATTTGCGCTTGGAGTGTCCTTAACTGTGCCTCCCGCTCTTGTATCTTAGCCTGATAAGACTCTTCCATCAGGTTATTGACCCTATGTATAAGCTGGTCCACGCTGCGCTCCAATAACCGGAAATCCCCATCAGGATTGGATCGGCGATCTTCCAGCCAGCCAATACCTTCCTTACGGATCATTCGAATGATCATTTGCACTCTTCGCTGCATCCCCTGTACCATGAACATAAATAGAACAAAGACAAGCACCAAGAACATGACTGTAATCCCCGCCAATGTGGCAATGCTAGTAAACTGATTCAGGGCGGTGGCACGGTGTGAAATCTCAGACTTCGAAACCTGCGCGATCAGCTTCCAGCCCGTCGTCTCAATCGTTGTATAAATCACGTGAACCTCGTTGTCGCCATCCATTCTTTTTAAAATGCCCTCGTCCGTTTGTTCTATTGTGCTCAGAATTTCGTTAGGAAGAATAGGTGCTCCTTTCCCCGAATTCAGATCTGGGTTAGCTGAACTAGAGATGAGTAATCCTTCTGGATCTACTAAATACGGAACATAATTGGCAGAAAAATGAAGCTCCGATGTAATCTCTTCGATAAGCTGTTCCGAAATGTCCATGACGAGAACCCCTACGATCTCTTCATAATGCTGAGGATTACGCAAAAGCCGGGACACAGAAAAAATATTTTTTTCCCCGCTGTCATTGTAGTTTTCTTGATAAATCTGGGTCCACACCATTCCACCCCCGGCTTTTATTACAGAGGGATACCAGGGATATTTACTCATATCCGTCAATGGATATATATTAATCCGATCTCCGCCATACATTCTGGATGAATCAACAAAGAACCGCACTCGAAAAACATCTTCATTCTCCTGAGCGGTTCCGGCTAAATTACGAAGCTCTTTGATCTGATTAAGCTGATCCGTGAACCTCGTCTTTGGGGTTAGATTATCGTATAAAATCTGATTCATAAAGATAGAGTTGTTACTATCCCTTATATGATTAAGCTTATAAGTAAGATTCATCCCCGCCTGCTTCAGGGTTAGCTGCATTGAACGCGTCACTTCTTTTTCAAGGATTTCGTTCGATCGTTGATAAAAGGAAGCCAGCATTATGGAGACAGGCAACAGAATCAATACGACATAGGCAAGCAGCCATTTTCTTGCGGCCAGCAGCCCTTGTCCGAGTTCAGTCAGATAGGTCCACCCCGATTGAATTCTCTTTAACATTTAATCCTCCTCAACCTTTTTTCGCGACATTCCGAACACCTATTTAGATTGAACTTAAGATTTTCAGAATAAGGGATCAGTCGCACTGCGGTGAATGTTTGGACTTCCGGCCGCTGTTGTCTACAGATTTCTTTGAATGATACCGCTCTTCGCGGTAGAAATCCGTAGACAAAGGCGATCGCTTTCGCTCCTCCAGTTCCAAAATCCCCCTCCGTCACTCCGTTCCTCTTTCTTAGTTTTAAAGTTCAATTTATATAGAAAAAGTAAATTTATGATTAAAGTTCCCTGTACGCGCTTGGAGTGTACCCTGTCATTTTCTTAAAGAGCTTGCTGAAGTGGCTAGGATCGGAATATCCAACTGCATAACACACCTCATAAAATTTATGCTGCGGATCTCTAAGCATTTGCTTTGCCTTTTCAATTCTTACCTTCGTCAAATATTCAAATAAGGTTTCTCCCGTTTCCTGCTTGAACAGTAATCTGACATAAGTGGGGCTGAGATACACACCCTCTGCGATCTCTGCTACCGTCAAATTCATTGAATATTTCTCCTCAATTAAACAACGAATCCTCTCTATGACCTCACTAACCTTTCCACTCCGTTTATCTTGAACGAAGGCGCATACCTTCAGTAAATAGGACTCTGTAAACAACAATAAATCCTGCATGGTTTCCTGCCTCATCACCAATTGCCAGGCCTCCATCTCTCTGTTCTCCCAATCCTGTGACATCCCATTCAATTCAAGCAGGACTTGACCGGATTGAAGAATTAGGTGGAGGCTAATATTTTGAGCATAACGAGAGCCATAGCCCCGGTTAAGTTCCAACTGTCGAAAAATATCACCTAGTTCCGTACGTAAGCGATTCTGATCGCCGGATTTCAAAGCGGTTATTACCCGTCCACCTAGTTCCGATTCAAAACGGTAAAGTAAATTCTCCCCAGACTCTATGTTGTCCATGGTTAAAATCTGATTTTTTCCAAGGTACCATTTCTGATCGACAGCATCCTTAGCCCGCTTATAAGATGTCGACACCTCGGACAGACTACCCGCTTGCTCCCCCACACCAATAGTCACACTAAGTTTCAGCCATTTTCGCATATTATCACGAATGGACTCGGCGAGCATCAGCAACTCATCCTCCGGAGATTGATCGGGGTAAAATGGCGTTGCCAATAGAATTCCTACATACTCGCCAGGCACCCTCTCAAAAGTCACACCCCTCATTTGCTTATCAATTAACTCCTGAATAATATTTAGAATGGTATAAGACAAAAGCTGCTTATCCCTCTCGGTTCGGGTATCCATAATTTGAGTTACATCATCTATTACAATCACTAAAGTGATATATACGCTAGCTGAGAGAAAGGACAACCCTAGAAATTCGAGTTTCTTATGAATGTGAATGGTATTGATATTATCGCTGACCAGAGAGAGGAGAAATTTCTCTCTCAGCAGGGGCATACTCTGAGCTAGTTTGACCTGCATTTCATTGACCATTTCTCGTTCCCGCTTCTCTGCATCTATAGCCGCAGACACCTGTTCCATCACAATCGTCAGTTCTTTTCTACTAATGGGCTTGAAAATATAATCCACCGCATGGATCTGAAGCGCCGATTTGAGATACTCCGCATCATTGTGTCCGCTGATGAACACTATTTTAGTAGCAGGCAGTAAAGTTCGAACTTCAGCAGCCATCCTAATCCCATCCATAGAAGGCATCTGCACATCCGTTAACACGATATCCGGTTTCAAATCTTTTATAAGAGCAAGCCCCGTGTCACCATCATCAGCAGTCCCGATCACCTCGATCCCCTGCGCTTCCCAGTTCACATAAGTACGAAGTCCATTCACGACAGAAGGTTCATCATCCACAATAACCAAAGTTTTCAATTCACTCATCCTTCCCCTTTTAATTGAAATCTTGGCTTAAGGACTTAAAACTTTCTTTAATCATATCTATGGCCCAGTTATATACGCCTCTGTCCTCATATTTTCTATAATCGCATTCCAAGGCCGAGATCAAAAACAAATACATATCATACCACTCTGCACGTTTGTTTTGAGAGTCAGACAATTCACGAATTCCATATCCCTTGAGAAAATGATCCTTATTGGCAAAGGTTCTGAACCCGACCTCCATTAACTTATCCGCCCATAAGCATCTTTCGAAGTCAATAATTCCGGCTACCCTTTCTTGCTCGATAAAAATATTGCCTGCCCATAAATCCCAGTGTACCAAGCACGGTTCAGTGACTTCATCGAAATGTGGCTTATCCCTATCCAACTGCTCTATCAAGTACTGTGCTTCAAGATGCAGATCAATACCCAGCCTATTTGCATCCTGGATTGCATCTTCTAAGATCCCTCTAAAAACCTCAAACCACACAGCACCCTGTTTATCCAGTTGGCCAAAATAACCGAATTTATTCCCTGAAATCTTGTTGATTTGCGAATTTATATGACCAATTTGAACATCGATGTTTTGTTTAGACGTATCGTTCAGTTCATTCATTAGCGAGTTATAGGTCCTACCAGGCAATTTATCCATAAAAAAGTAATCCACTTCGCACACATCATGACTATTGTCGTAGAAGAGAACGGATGCTACAGGAACATCGGTTTGTTCAGCAACAAGCCGCATCGCTTGTATTTCACTCAACATTATATTTTTTTCATGACTCATAATAATTGCCTCTTTAGGAGGAGCTATCTTTAAAATCACTTCGTTTCCATTGGCCAGTTCGATCAAATAGGCCACATTGAAGAAGCCTTCCGTTAATTCCGTAATACTTACTGCTGTCTGGGTAACAAAAGCCTTTTGAATCATATTAGTAATCTCCACGTTGGATATTCTGTTTTTTGTAATGCTCGTCATATTCACACCTTACCTTCCTAAAAATTATCTATATCACCATACCGAATATCGATCTGCTCTCCGTTTGTTTTAACAAGATAGATCGTATCAGGAGCTTTGCTAATGCTTCTTCCACTAATTAATAAATGATAATCACCGTCAACTTCATATTTACGGATGTATAATCCTGAACCAATGTCTTCAAAGGGATACGCGTTGAAATCCTTCCACGTTAACTCTTCACCTTTTTGGGTTAAAATGCGTAACTCAGAAAGTGTCAATATATCATCGCTACTCTTACCAACTCTATTGTCACAGGCCGAAAATATAACCATCAGAGTTAAAAACAGGACTGTTATAAGACTTCGCTTACTCCTCATTCTAGAGCCTCACCTTCTATCAATTGTTTATAATTACAATAACATCCTTTTCCACCCAACTCTATCTCTCTTTTATGATTATACGTATGAGCACAATAATAGAAAACCGCCCTCAGATTGAACTGAGAACGGTTTGTGTATAATATGTAGATGGGGTGATCTTATTAAAATTACTACCATAAAAAAGTGGATAGTATCTATTCTTGTCTTCTTAAGCATATTCAGAATTTTATTCTTCATTCTTAAGGATTTAATCTTTGGAAACATTGATTTTAGCGGCATTTTTACTAATATAGTACAAATGATAAGCTTAGGGTTTATCATCCTTCTATCCTTAGTACTTACAACTATTCTAACGAATGACCGTAACAATTGATTCTTTTCTCAAAAGAGCACTCAAGAAATCTCCCCACAGAGGCTGTGGGGAGATTTTGTCGTAATTAGTTAAAAGTCATATTCGAGATTTAACTCCATTCGGTTAGATTCCCTTATCCCTTAATACACACGCTTATACTCCATATCCTCTTTAACGATCTCCACAGCTTCCTTGAAACGGAGCGCATGTACAATTTCCCGTTCCCGCAAGAATTTCAAGCTATCTTGGAGATCCACGTCATCTGTCATGTCGATCAGCCACTGGTATGTAGCCCGGGCTTTTTCCTCAGCAGCAATATCTTCATATAGATCAGCCAATGGATCTCCCTTGGCCTGAATGTACGCTGCGGTCCAAGGTACACCTGCCGAGTTCTGATAGAACAGGGCGTGATCACGCTGTGCATAGTTCGGGCCAAGACCAGCGGCCTCAAGCTGCTCAATGGTCGCGTCCTTTGTTAACTTATAAATCATTGTTGCGATCATTTCCAGATGAGCGAACTCTTCTGTGGAAATATCGTTAAGAACCCCAATAACTTTATCAGGAATTGTATATCTTTGGTTCATATATCTCAGCGCCGCTGCCAGCTCACCGTCGGCACCTCCATATTGCTCCGTCAAATAACGGGCCATCCGGACATCACATTTACTGACACGTACCGGGTATTGCAGCTTCTTCTCATATATCCACATGCGGAAGCTTCCCCTCCTTAGTAACTTGTTAACCACTCACAAAGAGATCAAAGTTGCTCATACCCATTAAATCAGTTACACCAGCACTTAAACCTGCCAAGGCCAAGGGCTTTGGCTCCATTCCCACGGGCATTTCGAATAAGCACGGCCAAAATTCTGAAGAGGGCCATACAGCTCCTGAAATTGCTTTGCCAACCGGGTACGCTCCTGAGTTAATTGGTTAAATTGCTGAATGCTTCTTAAATCACCGGGATGAGTATCAAGGTATAAGTTTAGCTCTACTAATGCAAAATCGAGAATTTGTAATTGCTCCAGCATTTCATAATAGCGGGGTTCGCAAGGATTTGCCTCCATGGCCTAGTTCCCTCCTCTGCATTCAGGATCATACGGACTGAACAACGCCGGCCAAAGGGTGCCCGCTTTTAAAGCCTCTGGTAAACTAAACTGCGGAAGATCTGGTGGTTGAAAACCAATATACTGATTAGGCGGCACGACATACGTCTTGAACGGCCTCGGCGGGCAGGGATCAAACGGCCCCCTATACGGTGTGTACACTCGTTCCTGGGAATCCAATGTTTACATCCTCCTTTGCTCATTTCACTGCTTAGGCAGCAGTTATGATGAACGCTTACCTTCGTAACTAATTTATGACGGAAGCGAGAGGAATAAGACGGATAACGTAAAAAAAACTCCAGTTGGCTCTTAGACAACCTTTACGCACTACCCACCTGTCAAACAGCCGATACCCCCTATTCCTTCACCATTACATAACAAAAAAACCTTACCCCAAGGAGCAAAAACACTCAGTGTGGTAAGGTTTATTTTGATCAATTATATTTTCATGTACATCTCAGTCTATTCGTTTGCCTCGTCAGTATCCTTATTGTCATCCTCTTCTTTAGCAGAACGCTCACGATGAATATTAATTCTGGTAATCCGCAGTCGTGTAGATTCCTCGACTTCAAAGATTACACCCTCCACCACGACACGCTTGCCTTTGGAGGGATTACCCTCCAATTCCTTAAACAGCCAACCACCGATAGAATCGACTTCTTCATCTTCAATGACAACACCCGTTAGATCGTTGACATCTTCAATCAGCATTCGACCTTCAACAGAGATGTACTCCCCATTTCGCTCTACACTAGGCCGTTCATCCTCGAATTCATCATGCAAATCACCGACTATTTCTTCAAGAATCTCTTCAACGGTCAGTAATCCTGCTGTTCCGCCATATTCATCCACAACCAGGGTAAGCTGAGACTTGTTTTTTTGCATCAGCTTCAATACATGACTAATTTCCATAGATTCAGGCACATTCAAAATCGGACGAACCAGAGTAGTGAGATCATTTTGCTGCTCAGGCGGGGCAAATAACAGGTCGGTGATATGGATAAAGCCTATAATCCGATCCTTATCTTCCAGGGCAACAGGGTAACGAGAATGCTTAGTCTCAGTAATGATGCGCATATTGTCTTCGAGTGAAAAGTTACTGTACAACACATCCATATCCGTTCGCGGGAGCATCACTTCACGAGCCAGCAAATCGGAAAATTCAAAAATATTATCCATTAGCTTCATCTCGTCTTTATCAATGACTCCACTCTTTGCACTTTGGTTCATCAATATTCGAATTTCTTCTTCCGAGTGAGCAGCCTCTGCTTCACTTACAGGCTCCACACCTACTAGCCGAAGCAGAAAATTAGCCGATGCGTTAAGCACCCAGATCACGGGCAAGAACAGATTATAGAAGAACATTAAAGGTGCAGACAGCAGCAATGCAGAACCTTCTGTTCTCTGAATAGCTAAGGACTTTGGTGCCAGCTCACCCAACACAATATGTAAAAAAGTAATAATCGAGAATCCGATAATAACGGACACTGTAGCAATTAACGTATGATCCGTAACACCCATTTTGAACATTAGCGGCTCAACGAGCAGCTCCGAGATGGCCGGTTCACCTACCCATCCTAGTCCAAGAGAAGCTAAGGTAATCCCGAACTGCGTGGCTGATAAGTAAGAATCTAGTCTCTTATTGACTTTCAGCGCGTAACCTGCCATTCTATTGCCTTCACTAACCAGCTGTGTCAGACGTGATTGCCTAACTTTAACCAGTGAGAATTCTGCTGCTACGAATACTCCATTTAATAACACGAGCACCAGAACCAGCAAAAGATTAAGCATCAATCTCCCCACTTCGAATTCCGTATGCACTATAACAACGCCCCATTTCTACAGATTGATCGCTTTTCTTGTTTTGAAATCTACATTCGGATAATACATATCCGCCACCAGAAGATTAGGACCGCAGCAGCCAACTGCGTCACAATGACAATTGACCTTCTGATTCAGCGGGTTCTGTGTCTGCCACTCTGCAAATATATCGTCCAGCTTACGGTTTGCGATGTTGCCAAAAGCCGCAATATCAGCGAAATCTGTAACAAAAACATCTCCAGTAAACATATTTACATTCACACGGTTCCGGCCATCCGGATCATTCCGCAATGTGACATTATTCTCGGAGCGTAATCTGCGTAACAGCTGTTGATCTTCCTCAAGGAAGCTGCATGCAAAGAAAGGTAACGTCCCAAACAGCATCCAAAGGTCTGGATCACGTTGATCTAGAAGCTGATTAATAGCATCAGCCATTTCCTTCAGGGATAGCACAGGCAGCTTAGAAGCAAAGCTGGTAGCATACATGGGATGCACCTCATGTCTTCTAGCTCCCATATCCCGGATAAGTCTGTGAATCTCCGGCAGCTTAGTATGTGTTCGATAGTTGATCATTGATTCGGCAGAGATAAGCATTCCATCTTCACTAAGCCGGCGAGAATTCTCGATCATCGTGTCATACAGTCGATAAGCAGCTTCTTTGGCAACGGTATGCCCACTATTCGCAAAGCCCACCTCGTGAAAATCATCACCATTTACATAGTTAAAAGAAATATGCATAACATCCAAATAAGGCAGCAGCTTTTCGTAGCGGGATAAGGGCATCGTTAAGTTCGAGTTAATCTGTGAACGCACCCCACGCTCCTTGGCATATTTCAACAGTGGGACAATGATATTGTCTACTGTGGCTGCACGAAACATCGGCTCTCCACCTGTAATGCTAATAGTCTGAAGATGCTCTACTTCCTCCAATCGGGTCAACATTTCCTTCAGCGGCAGCATTTCTCCTTCTTTAAGTGTAAGGCTATCTCCGACAGCACAATGCTCACACCTCATATTGCATAAATTTGTAACCGTCATCTCTACACTTGTTAGTACATGCCGTCCATGACTCCGCAACGATGTAATCGGGTCCCACGGATCAAAGCTTGGCGACAGCTCTTTCAATGATAACGATGAAGGTATTATTCCATTCATTTACAAAACTCCTTCAAAAGCTTATACGCTTATCTTTAATTAACCGAAAATAGTTCCGGAACAACATTGTCTTACCCTATATCATACCACGAAGATGAAAAAAACTGCATACAGGTCGTTAAAACAGAATGCAGCGGGAACCAGTCAGGGCTTCCGGCACCATACCAGATTCCCGACTCTAGTCTCCTCGCTGCATTGAAATGAAGATCCAATAAAGATCTACAAAATAATTATCCTATTTGGGTAAAGGATCCATTTTAGTCGGAAACACTATAGATGACAACAGAGAGCGCTTTACTGAGATCACGCTCAAATGGAGTTATAGTTTCCCCTTCGGGACCAGTAAGTACACGTACGACAGGCCTGTGAGGGGTACTCGGATCAATCTTTACCACAACACCACTTTCTCCAGTACTGAGCGTAACGGTAAGCCCGAGCGGGTAAATCGCCACTCGATCCCTGAACAGCTCTAGCTGCTTCTGCTCATACAACGTACCAGAACCTACGTATAGGGCTTCCACCGCCTGATGCGGCAGCATCGCTTTTTTATAAATTCGATTGGAGGTCATAGCGTCATAAGAATCAGCCACGCCTAGCCATTTGGCATATTCATGTATTTGTGGACCTGTCAGCCCTCGGGGATATCCGGACCCATCAATGCGTTCGTGATGCTGTAATGCGCAATGTGCTGCCAATAAAGGAATGTTGGGTTCTTCTTTTAAAATTCGGTAACCAATTTCCGTATGGGCCTGCATATGGCGGAATTCTTCGTCGCTTAACATACCGGGTTTTTGAACAATTTTAGTAGGAATTTGTGTCTTCCCAATATCGTGCAAAAGAGAACCTAAGCCAATTACCTTAAGATCGTTTTTACTGTAACCATGGGCAATTCCAAGTACCAAAGTATAAAGACACACATTTAGTGAATGTACATATAAATAGTTATCCGCTGTGTGCATGTCGAGAAGCATAATCATTGGGTCTACCTGTGAAGACATATCGTCTAGAATATAATCCATTAGTTTGGAGAATTTTTTGTCTAGATGATAGAAGCCCTTCGTGATGGTCGATGCACCAGTCATATCCTGGAATTGATTTCGGATTACCTTAAGGGCCTGATTACGTGTCTCATCCTGCAGCATCCCTGAAATAATAATGTCATCTGTAAAAGCATCCTCTATATATATATAGCCTATGTCCATTTTAGAAAGCCGATTGATGATTGGAGTCGTAAGCTCGGCTCCGTCCGCTAGCAGAATCAGCCCTTCATCATTATAAATTTTTTTGCCAAGCCTCATACCAGCCTGCAGCTGATTCACGGATACTAAACGCACCTTAGCCCTCACTCCTGCCTTTAACGGTTAAATTTATAATCTGTATTTAATCTCTATCTGCCCATTTATTTATACCGTTACTTCTAAAAGAACACGCACTTGTGTCGAAGAAAATGCCTTATCCGAGATGTATGATCAGGATGGGATTAGCGCATGATAAACAACCAGAAAATGGCTGCTAATATAAATCTATAAATGGCGAAATGAGTCAATCTTATCTTTTGAATCCATCTCATAAATAATATAACCACAAGATAGGCTACTACGAAAGAGATCAGGAAACCAATCACAAAATATCCGATAGTCTCACTCGTAAAATAGCTGTATGAATCTAATAGTTCATAACCTGAAGCGGCGCACATAATAGGAATCGCAATTAAGAAGGAAAAGTCTGCTGATGCCCTGTAACTAACTCCGCTCAACATACCTCCTGAAATGGTAGAACCTGAACGGGAGAACCCCGGCCATAATACAGAAATAATCTGATAGAGTCCAATGGCGAGTGCCTGCCCATAGCTCAAATCGTCAAGTTCATGAGCAGTGATACGGATTTTACGTTTATTAACCCATTCCGCAACGATCATAAGGATACCACCGGCAACTAGCGCCCATAACACAGTTGAAGCTCCAAAGAGTCCCTTGATAAAATCACGGGCGAAAAATGCCACCCCAAGTGCTGGAGCAATTCCCAGAAAAACGTGGAACAGGTTCAAACGACCTTTAGGCATTACCCCGCCTCTATCTGAAGGAAGACGGCCGATCCCGAATAAATTCAGCACACGATGCCGATAGACCAAAGCGATAGCTAGAATAGCACCTAATTGGATTACGATTTCAAAAGTTTTCATAATGGGTTCTTGTTCAGCGAAGCCTAACAGTTTAGCCGTAAGAATCATGTGTCCAGTGGAGGACACGGGTATGAATTCGGTAATACCTTCGACAATAGCTAAAATAATGGCAGTAATTGTATCCATAAAATCCTCCTAAGATATAGGTTCCTAAATTAACATTTACTTAAACAACTGCGGGTCCCAGCGAAATACCCCGGACTCTTCCATACTTCCTGGCCGTCCAAGCTCTATTCGGAGCAGATCTCTTAAGAAATAAGGGAGCATGAATGTCGTATCCTTGCCTTTTGCGATACTTTCATAGCCCATTTGGAAAGTGAACATGTCAAGTGTTCCAACACTATAATCACGTTCATCCTCTAGCGGCTCTCCTTCGACAAAAATTGCAATACCGTTATCATAAGGCATGCCCTGAGGATTAGACAAGATTTTTAATCCATCTACAGCTAAACTTCCCAGCCTTTCGCCCCGAAAACCATAGCCATAAATAACTTTATTTTGAAAGCTCTCTGCAAGACTCTGTTCCAAGGCAATGCGAATATTTCTCCCCGACAACATCATCGAACAGGCATTAATGGGTGAAGGGCAGAGTGCATGAAGAAGCCCCGTAGTAATCTCACCCTGAGGTAAGGACCCCATGAGTTGGCCCGTGTTCACTAGGGAAAGCTGACTCCCTGTAAATTGCCGCACCGCTTGTGCCAGAAGATTACCAAAAGGCGATTCGCCAGTCAGATTCAAAGGAAGTTCCCTATCCGTAATCACTACTGTTTCCTGTAATGCTTCCCGACCACGTTCCAAATGTAATGCTATCGCAGGTCTAATTCGGTCCTCAGTTAATGAAGGGTCTACAGCAATACATTCTCCTGTGATCAGCTTGAAATCACTGTGTTCGTCCTTACGTTCGAACAACAGCTTACCCACATAACGCCCGAATTTACCGGCTCCACACACAGCTGTACCATTAATTATTAATGGCTGCTCAAGCAAATGATGAGTGTGACCCCCAAGGATGGCATGAACACCTTCTATTTTCTCAGCGAGCTTTTTATCTGCGGGAAGCCCCAGGTGAGAAAGAATAATCAGGATATCTACTTGTGGAGCTAGAATAGCACACTGCTCGCGGAGAGCATCTTCAGGGTCCATGACTTCCCAGCCTAATAATGAATAGAATGAGGAAAAAGCTACAGTTGCCCCTGTAATGCCTATTCTGAGTCCATCCTTCTCCACAATTGCATGGTTTTGAATCCAGTAAGGAGGCTTACCGGTAGAAATGTCTACAAAATTACAGCATACTGCAGGACATTGCAGACCCGAGTATACAGCCTCCAGCATATCCGAAGAAAAGGTCAGACCTTCGTTATTTCCGAGGGTAACAGCATCGTATTCTGTCAAGTTAATAACATCAATATTAGCTTGACCTAGGGTACCTTCCGTCTCCACTGCGGCCCGATCCATGTGATCGCCTATATCAACTAGAAGGACTGGACCTGAGTGGGTAGCTTTTTCTTGTTCAATTACAGCAGCTATAGGACTTAACATTTCAAAATGACTATGTATATCATTGGTATGCAGTATCGTCAGCCTTTTCGGCGCGGCCCCCATCCGTAACACTCCTCCCACCTGTTAAGCCACACCATAACGCGGCAGCAAGTACTAATCTCTTCTACAGCCTAGCATAACATTTCCAAGCTCAATATGGTATATTAGAGTCATTATAAAAAAGCTCCACGCTCTCAAAATATAACATTTCAGAGGTGAATTAATATGCAAATTACGATCCGACTTTTTGCCGGTTTAGCTGAGATTATGGGTACCTCTTCCCTTTCCTTTGATACCTCCGAAACGTCCATAACCGCAGGAAGACTAAAAGAACTTCTATCCGCCGCCTATCCGGAGGCAGCTTCCCAAATTGCTGTTTCTTTGGTTGCTGTTGACCGAGAATATGCTCCTGAAGATTTCATTATTCCGGTAATGGCTGAAATAGCTCTTATCCCCCCCGTTTCTGGTGGAGAAGCTTCATCTATATGCGAAAGTTCGTCTGATAACTTATATATATTAACAAATCAGGCACTTGTAGCCGAAGATATACTTAACAAAGTATTAGATGCTAATCATGGTGCTTCACTTCTATTCGTCGGTACGACCCGTGAAATGACTGGTGATCAGCAAACAACCGCCCTCTATTATGAAGCTTATTTACCGATGGCAATTGCAAAACTCCAGGAAATTGGCAATGAGGTTCAAGAACGTTGGAAGGCCAAATGCGCAATTGCGCATCGACTAGGTCTTGTCGGTCTGAAAGAGTCCAGTGTTATTATCGCGGTATCTTCCCCGCACCGAGATACTTGTTATGAAGCAAGCCGATTTGCGATCGAGAAACTCAAGCAAATGGTGCCTATTTGGAAGCAGGATATCAATGAAAACGGCCAAATATGGAAAGGATCAGAAGGGAAATCTGCAGATTCCTCCAGTGTGTAACCGTGACTTCTTTATCATTGATAATATTATTTTTTGTTGATATGCTAAAAAAAATTGATGCAGAAGGTGGCCTAGGCCTTGAGAGTGCATGTCACTGATCTTAAAAATGGTGATTATCTGAGAGAAGATACTTTTAGCTCCAGAGGAATTCACGTATTATCAAAGGGTACAAAGCTTCGTGGTGAGGAAATATTCAAACTGGTACAGTTTGGTGTTGACTATGTCGATATCGAAGCCCGAGAAGAACTTGTAATAACACCTAGTAAACCTTTAACTATTCAAAATCTAACTACAAACTTTGATCATATGATTGAAGGGTTTGAATCTCTTTATTTAGAAGCATTAACTAAGGGTCGCTTCAATCAAACCATGGTGGATGATGTTCTGCAGCCTTTACTAGGATCTTTAGACAAGCAAAAGGATGTAGTAACATTACTGCTCCTGTTAGACCGTGAAGATAATTATACTTATAATCACTCTTTACAAGTAGGCATGCTTTCTTATTATATTGCTTCATGGCTGGGTTATACCAAAAAGGAGTGCTATGACATCAGCCGTGCCGGATATCTGATTGATATTGGCAAATGCCAAGTTTCCCCTGAGTTGTTGAATAAGCCAGGTAAGCTGACTGCCGCTGAATTTAATGAAGTTAAGCGTCACACTACATACGGTTACGAGATCATCCGCAGTTCTATGGACGACCGCAATACAGCTTTGGTCGCTCTACAGCACCATGAACGTGAGGATGGATCAGGTTATCCCGATAATCTGACAAAAACAGAAATTCACCCCTATGCACAGATTGCAGCTATTGCGGACGTATACAGTGCAATGACAACACCACGAATTTATCAGTCCAAGCAAGAGTTGATAACTGTCTTGCGTGAAATACATAACCTTAGCTTCGGTAAGCTGAATGCTAAATCAGTACATGCCTTTATCCAACATCTAATGCCTAACTTTATTGGTAAACGCGTATTGCTCAGCACAGGCGATATGGGAGTTATTATCATGAATAATCCAACGGACGTATTCCGCCCTTTGGTTCAAATTGAGAACAAATTTTGTGATCTTTCTCGGGAACGCCACATAGCAATTGTAGAGATTTATATGGAATAAATAATCATTACACATTACCCCTCGGAGCATGGAATTCGCCGGGGGGTTTTTGTATGTTCTCAGACTCATGCACTATTTATAGAATGCCGGTAGATATACTTTGTTTCTTTCCAGCATTTCAGTCATTAATTTCTTAGCCACGCCGACTGAAGGCACAAGCGGATGATGAACAAGTGCTTGCAATACCAATCCTCTGTCCCCCTGTACAGCTGCGTCAATCGTCAACCGTTCATACGTTTTAACTGCGTGAATTAACCCCTTAACATGTTCAGGTACCCTGCTAACTGGGAGAGGAATAGGTCCATTCCCTGTAACCAGACAATTTACTTCAATACAGGCGTTTTGCGGGAGAAAGTCGAGTATATGACCGTTTCTGACATTTAATGTTTGCACATCACGTTTATCGTTGTATAACGAATCCATTACATTAACGGCTGCCTCTGAATAATAAGCTCCTCCGCGCAACTCCAGTTGCTTTGGTTTTTCCTGAAGCATGGGATCTTTATATAGCTCAAATAACTCGTTCTCCACACGCTTTACAACCTCTGCACGGGTACCTCCTGACTTAACGGCTTCCAGCTGTTCCTGGAGCATGACATCGGTCATATAGAAATATTTCAAATAATAGGAAGGCAAAGCACCAAGAGATTGAAGGAACTCCGGATCCCATTCACTTGCCGGAACATTCTTGGCAGCGTACTCCTCACGCTGGTCCAATAGCTCCGGTAATTTATTCTGACCGTTTACAAGAACCTGAGTAACCCAGTGGAGATGGTTTAAACCGACAAACTCGGTATAGATCTGTTCGGCAGGTGTGTCATATTTCTGAGTCAGCCATTTCTGCAGCCCAATAGGAGCGTTACATAGCCCTATACTTCTAACCTTGGAATAATTTTGAATGGCTTCCGTAACCATTCCTGCGGGATTAGTAAAATTGAGCAGCCAGGCATCCGGGCTAAGCGCTTCAATATCTCTGCAGATCTCAAGCAGCGCGGGAATAGTACGCAGTGCCTTCATCATTCCTCCCGGGCCCGTTGTTTCCTGTCCGATAACGCCATACTGATTCGGGATATGTTCATCCCATTTCCTCGCTTCAAGCAACCCGACACGCATTTGTGTAGATATAAAATGAGCTCCTTCAATCGCCTTCTTGCGATCGAGTGTCAAATGTACTTCTATCGGCAGACCCGATTTCTCAATCATCCGTTTGGCTAAATTTCCCACAATTTCGAGCTTATGCCTTCCTTCTTCGATATCCACTAACCACAGTTCCTTGATGGGCAGCCGGTCATATCTCAACAGGAACCCTTCCACAATCTCCGGTGTATAAGAGGAACCGCCGCCGATAACCGCTACCTTTAAGCCATCCTTCATGTATCTCACACTCTTTTCTCCAGATTGATTGCCTTAAATTCCTTCATGCTCTTCAGCCTATCGTAGGCATTTTGTGATACCCGGTGACCCGATGCTTCCATGGCCATCCACACAGCACCAATCACAGGCTCAATGCTCAGCTTCAATATATTTGCTTCCGGGGCAACCATTTGCACGGCACTTTCTATCTGGGTATGAATAAGTTTACTTTCGCCGCGTGTCACAATGCTGCCTGCCAGAACCACATCAAAGGTTTCCTTTTGCATCCCCAGCCTTTGAATAACGGCACGAGCCGATTTGCCAAGTTCTTCTCCCTGATGTCTTAAAATATCTTGGGCCACAGCATCGCCCTGTGTAGCGGCCTGAAATACCAACTGGGCAGAATCAATAGGAGGCATTTTATTATGATCCAGATAATCATTGAACATATCGCTCACACTGTCATATTTCAAATAAGAGAGTAAAAGCCCAGTGAGGAGTGTAGAACGCTCTCTTCCATCCCAAGCCCGAATAACAGACCTGAAGGCTTCTACAGATAAAGAACCTCCGCCGCCAAAATCCCCATATAGATATGAAAATCCTCCGCATTGGTAAAATTCACCCTGTGGATTTTTCCCTGCACTATTTGTCCCGCTGCCACAGATCAACACCACCCCATAGGGTCTTGAAGTTCCTGCTCTCAAGGCTATCATCGTATCGCAAACAACTTCATGACGGGGGACTCCAAGCTCACTAATCATCGGGCGTAAAATGTTAAAGTCTGTCTCTCTATCGGCTCCAGCCAATCCAAATACAGCAAATTCGATTTCATGAGGCTCGAGTCCAGCCTGATCTAATGACTCGGCTACCGCTTTTGCTATATTCTGTTTGGCTTGATCATATCCGGTTTGATGATTTCCGTTGCCGGCTCTTCCTTTTCCTACAACTATGCCGTTCTCGTCCGTGACCAATGCGTATGTTTTGCTTCCGCCGGCATCAACGCCCAAATAATAATTCATAGGTATCACTCCGCTCCAAGCAATTGGTCTTGTCCATTTAATCTAGCCGTCGATTCACGGATAATTAATTCCGGATCAAATTGATGCGGCGGTGCTGTTTCCGGCCTGGTGGATTCGAGTATCCAATTCAACAGCAGTTCTACACCTAGACGCCCTATCTTCTCCGCTGGCTGTCGAATTGTCGTCAGCCTTGGGTGTAACTGTGAAGCAATAAGCTGATCGTCAAAGCCAATTACAGAGATGTCTTGCGGCACCCGAACCCCACCGTAGTGCAAGGCATTTATTACACCAAGTGCAATATGATCATCCGCTGCAAAAACTGCTGTTGGAAGATGGCCTGACCGCAACCATTCGGATGCAATGGCATAACCCGAAGCAACCGTAAAATCTCCCTGTTCAACGCAAAAGGGTTCTAAACCAAATTCTTCAAGTGCCATCCGATACCCTAGTTCTCTCTCCCTGCTGCTTAGAAACAGATCGGGACCGCTTATATGGGCAATTTGTCGATGCCCGAGATCAATCAGATGCCTAGTTGCATCATATCCCCCTTTCCTGTTGTTTACGGTAACCGAAGGAACAGAGGGATTCACCAGCTGATTATCCAGCATAATATATGGGATATTCTTCAATTCCAATTCCCGAACGTACACTTCTTCATGAATGGGGGAGAGTAATAGAAGACCGTCCACTCTGTCCTCTTGAAATAAAGGATTATGGGTTGCCTCCTCCTCAGGTGAATAGACAGAAATAGCCAGGAAATAGCCCTGTTCGGTCAACCGATCATTAATTTCCTTGACGACAAGATCTAGAAAAGTGTCGTCTAGTGTGGTTACTGTTAACCCGATAATCCCTGTTCGTCCGAGTGCAAGACTTCGTGCAGCTGCATTAGGCTGATAATTTAAATCTTTCATCGCTTGAAGTACTTTATCTCTATTTTTTGCACGAACCGTTGTGGATTGATTGAGCACTCTGGATACGGTTACCACGGAGAGTCCAGATTTCTTAGCCACATCGAAAATATTCACTTTCAAGTTAATTACTCCCCCATTCCAAAAGTATAAGCGCTTTAACTTTTGATTAGATTATAGTACAGGATCCTAATGAACACAACACATTAATCTCTCATGGTTTCGATTTCACTGGTTCCGGCAACACTTTTAAGAAGTGTAATCTAATTTAACTCCAAAAGGAGATTTCAAATATGCTTCCCATTCATGAACGCCTTGCTGAACTCTACACGATGAGTTGTAAACGTCCGCTTACCCCTGGCGAAGACACTGAGCTGCAGCACTGCTTACAAGCAAATGCCAAATACTGCTGGGACATGGCGCGGTTAAATAATGCAGCCTTACTAGCAGCAACGATAAATGACCCCGTGTGGTTAAAGGATATTAACACTTTGATGAATGAGCTTCGTCTTACAGGAAGACTTGCTAAACGCAGATAAGAATCCGCTGCTATAATACAAAAACACATGAAGAAACGGCTGCACCGTCCTTTCATGGACGACGCAGCCGTTTCTCGGAGAAATCCTTACAGATCCTCGCCGTTGCTGGCGATAACTTTTTTGTACCAGTAGAAGGAATCTTTCTTGGAGCGCTTTAAGGTTCCATTCCCTTCATCATCCAAATCTACATAGATAAAACCATACCGCTTGGACATTTCTGAAGTCGACATACTGACCAAATCAATTGGACCCCAGCTGGTGTAGCCGATTAGATCCACACCATCCATAATAGCTTCTTTCATTTGCTCAATATGTTGTTTCAAATAATCAATGCGATAGGAGTCGTGGATGGAGCCGTCTTCCTCCACTTTATCATAGGCACCCAGGCCATTTTCAACGATAAACAAAGGCTTTTGATATCGGTCATAAAAGTTGTTCAGTGTAATACGAAGACCCATCGGGTCAATCTGCCAGCCCCAATCTGAGGCTTTGAGGTAAGGGTTCTTGACACCCCCAAATAGATTACCTTTAGCACGCTCCCCTTCAGGACTAGCGGTAACTGTCAGGCTCATATAATAACTAAACGAAATATAGTCTACGGTATACTCTTTTAATATCTCATCGTCGCCTGGCTCTCTTTGAATAACCACATCATTTTCTTCAAAGAAACGCTCCATGTATTTCGGATATTCCCCGCGAGCATGAACATCTGTAAAGAATAAATTCATCTGATTTTCTTTTTGTGCTTTTAGTACATCCTCTGGATTACAGGTGTTCGCGTAGGTTTCCATACGGGCCAGCATACATCCCATCAAGGCACCCGGAATAATCTCATGCAGAAGTTTGGTAGCGATGGAACTGGCCACGAATTGATGATGCAATGCCTGATAAGTGGTCTGGAGTTTATTGAATACTCGGTCAATCACAACTCCGCCGCCAGTGAACGGACTCAGGGTCATTACATTTATTTCGTTAAAAGAAATCCAATATTTCACTTTATCTTTATAGCGTCTGAATACAGTCTCGGCGTAGTTGGTGAAAAATCCGACAACTTCACGGCTTGCCCAACCATTATATTTCTGAGTTAGACCCATAGGCGTCTCATAATGCGATAAGGTCACTAGCGGCTCAATCCCGTACTTCCGTAATTCATCAAATACATCATCGTAGAACTGTAGACCAGCCTCATTAGGCTGCGCATCATCCCCGTTCGGAAAAATTCGGGACCAGTGAATGGACAAACGGAATACTTTAAAGCCCATTTCGGCAAATAACGCGATATCCTCCTTATACCGATGGTAGAAATCAACTCCTTCACGTTTCGGGAACCGGGCCTGAAGCTTTCCATTCAAAATATCCTCAAGGCGTTCGGATGAAACCTCCATCACATGATCTCCAGTACGTTGCTCTTTAGGAATCCATGCGATAACATCCGCTGCCGACATCCCCTTGCCATCCTCATTGTAAGCACCCTCCAGCTGGTTAGCTGCAGTTGCGCCGCCCCATAAAAATTCTTCGGGAAATCCTTTTATATGTTGCACCATAATATTTCAACCTCATTCCAAGTTTATTTATATAACTACTGTAAGCAAATAATCCTGATTCTGCACTTCGGCTTCAGTGGTTTTCAACACATCCAAATAATCGGCCGAGTTTGTTACGATGATCGGAGTTGTCATAATGTATCCTGCCGCTTTTATGGATTCAATATTAAACTCCAGCAACAATTGGCCCTTTTCCACCTTCTGTCCCTCGACTACATGTTTCACAAAATATTGCCCCTTCAAACGGACCGTATTAACTCCTACGTGGATCAGAAGCTCCGTCCCCTCGTCAGATGTAATCCCAATGGCATGTCCTGTAGGGAACACGGTTGTGACAATTCCTTTCACGGGTGAGGTCAATCTGCCTGTAGAAGGCTCAATAGCAATCCCTTTACCCATAGCCCCCGTTGAAAATGCTTCATCTGTAACGGTCTCGAGTGGAATAATTTTGCCTTGCAAAGGGCTCTCGATAATTTCTTTTGCAATTACCGTTTCACTTTCAACATTCATAGTTGTTGCTTGGCTATTATTTGCACTCTCGTTTTCTGGCTCCTCAAAACCTAATACATACACAAGACCCGCCGATAGTACGAAGGCTACGGTAATACCTATAGCTACGGATATAAAGGCAGGCCCAAAGTAAGTAGGCAGCGCCAAAAGTCCGGGCAGGGCAAAAGCAAATGCTTCAGCTCCTCCCATACCAATAATCCCACCACCGATACCTCCGGCAATGCATGCATATATAAATGGCTTTTTCAGTTTCAGGGTAACGCCGTAAATGGTTGGTTCTGTAATTCCGAACAACGCCGGCAGTGTAGTTGAACCCGCCAACGCCTTTAACTTAGTGTTTTTAGCCTTAAGAAATACACCGAAGGAAGCTCCTGCTTGAGAAAGAACTGCCGCTGCCAGCATCGGAATCATTGTGTCAGATCCTAAAGTTGTCAGATTGCTTAACATAATCGGAACAAAGCCCCAATGGACACCGAAGATAACAAACACCTGCCAGAACGCGCCTGCAACCACACCAGCGAGTAGTGGACTTAAATTGTAAATGAATGTGTATCCCGACGCCAATCCTTGACTGACCATATCGCCTACAGGACCAAAGGCCAGAAAGGTTAAAGGAACAACAATTACCAAGACTAGCAAAGGAACCACGATATTTCTGACAGATTCATGGATGATTTTTTTGAAGCCTTTTTCTACATAGGATTGAACCCATACAGCCAGGATAATCGGAATTACACTGGAGGAATAATTAATAAGAACAATTGGGATTCCTAGGAAGGTTAACGGATCCGGGCTGCCTACCGCAGCGACCATAGCCGGATAAACCAAGGCACCTGCTATAGCGACGGCTACGAACGGGTTGGCTCCAAATTTACGTGCTGATGTAAAAGCCAGGAATATAGGCAGGAAATAAAACACGCTGTCTGCAGCCGCATTAAGGACCATATACGTGCCGGTAGCTGCATCAATCCAGTGGAGTGAAATAAACAGTGCGAGCAGCCCTTTAAGCAGACCTGCACCGGCGAGAGCGCCCAGCATGGGTGAGAAAATGCTTGAGATCACATCAACAGCTTTACCTATAAAATTAGCATTCTCGGAAGATTCGTCTTTTCCATTGTTATCCGAATCTTGCAGCTTAGTCTCGGCAATTATTTGCTCATAAACTTGCCCTACATTATTTCCAACAACAACCTGGAATTGTCCTCCGCTTTCAACAACAGTAATAACACCCAATGTTTTTTCCAAAGCGGCTTTATCAGCTTTACTGCGATCCTTTAGCTTAAATCTCAATCTCGTGGCACAGTGGAAAACAGAATTAACATTGGATTCTCCGCCAACCAGGGATATGATTTGCCGGGATAGCTCTTTATTAGACATGATTAAAAACTCCTTTTTAATAAAGTGATGGATTGTAATTGAAGGAATATGTCAGTTAAGAAAATAGCAGCTGTCATCTTCTAAACCTCCATATATAAGAAAAACCTAAACTCATGGGAAAATTAAACGTTCAAAATAAACGTCAATTTAACCATCAGTTTAGGTTTTGCCTGCTTGACCAGTTACAACCCTAAATCGGATGTGTTGTATTTAGTTTTCTAAGCAATTACGTTCAGTAAGACGGTGAATATGAATGGTTAGGTAGACATGCTCATCTTTGCTCAGGCTCTGCCCATGTGTTCTCTCTAAATAATCATTAATTTTTTGCACACAAGAAGAGGCTTGTGTATAGGTTTTCATAATCTGATTGTATAAAAACTCCTCCCCGCTGTTATTGGTCTCATTACGGAGCACTCTCATGGAGAAATATTGCAGGTGGGTTAAAAAACGAGAGTAATTCAGAGACGACTCATCTAAGACAAGACCATAATGGTAAGTGACGATACTCAGAACATCCTGCACAATCTTCGTCATCTTCATCGTAGACATCATCTCATTCCCGTCCATCCGAGCATTTACCAGATGCATAGCGATAAAGCCTGCTTCATCTTCACCAAGAGTCAAACTTGTAGCCTGCTCAATCATCTTCAGAGCTTCAAGACCAATAGCGAATTCTGTTTTATAAAAGCGCTTGATTTCAAACAACAAGGCATTCTTAAGATCAAGGCCTTTCTCGTAACGATTAATTGCGAAATGAATATGATCCGCTAGAGTCAGATAGATTTTATCGTTTAGTTCTGACTTTAGTACACTATTCGCATACTTTACAATTTCATTAGTTAGTTCAAAGTGGGCCACTGGAATATCGTTTAAAAGTTCGGTTAGCCTGCTAGTAAACTCATTCTCCTTCAGTAAGAAAATTTTATCAATCTTGTAGTCGTCAACGTAATCACCCGGAGATTTCTTGTAAGATATCCCTCTTCCCATTACAATAATTTCTTTTCCCTTATGATTCTTTGTTAACAGTACGTTATTATTCAGAATTTTCTCAATAATCATCTATTCTCACCTCCATCCATATATTTTGCACAAAAAAAGCCCAAGTTAATTACAGTATCATTTACGGAAAATGATATTCTAATTAACTCAGGCATTGCCCGCATTACCGGTCACAATCCTTTATTTAATGTTATTGTAGCATAAAATAAAGCGATTTCAAGCTTTTTTTTGGAACGGACAGAAGTCAAAATATTGCTGTCCGTTCACAAGTTCATTCTGAGCTATAAACCGAAGTTTTTTACAAAAACCGGAACTGGGCTTCAATAAGTCCGTTATACACCCCATCACGTGAAGTTAATTCATGATGCGTTCCTTCTTCTTTAATTTCTCCATGATCCAGTACGACAATTTTATCCGCATGCCTTATCGTTGAAAGCCTGTGGGCCACAATGAATGAAGTACGACCGCGCAGCAGGATTTTGAGTGCATCCTGTATCTTAACCTCCGTCTCCGTATCAATGCTAGCCGTAGCTTCGTCCAGTATAAGAATTCGCGGATTGGCCAAGAGCGCCCTTGCGAAGGATAACAGCTGCCGCTGTCCCATGGAGAGGGCACTGCCTCGTTCCTCAACCTCTGTCTCATACCCGCGTGGCAGCTTCATGATGAATTCGTGAGCATCTACCGACTTCGCTGCAGCTTCAACTTCTTCGTCGCTGGCATTAAGCCGTCCAAAGCGTATATTATCTCTTATTGTTCCTGAGAAGATGAAGGTATCCTGCAACACAATACCAATCTGCTCGCGAAGACTTTGCAGCGTAACATCACGAATATCTCTCCCATCAATGGTGATTTGCCCGCTTGTGATGTCATAGAATCGTCCGATGAGATTAATGATTGTACTTTTTCCCGAGCCCGTATGCCCGACAAGTGCAATGGACTGCCCAGCCAATACATCTAAGTCTATACCTTTTAGGGCCGCTCTTCCGGGCTCATATTCAAATATAACCTTCTTTAATTGGATATCTCCACGAATCGTTGGGAGCGGTTTGGCATCCGGTTTATCTTGTACCATAGGCTCCTCATCCAAATATTCAAAAATCCGCTCTGAAGAGGCCATCGCAACCAACAGCTGATTATACATTTGTCCGAGGCGGTTAATTGGATCCCAGAAATTACTCACATACGTGCTGAAAGCAACCAGTGCACCAATGGTAAGCTCTCCCGACTGAATTAAATGAGCACCCAGCCAGAATAGAATTAGGGTACCGAACCCACCCGTTATCTCTATAATCGGCCCAAACCCCTGATTCATCGCCGATGCTTTATTCCAAGCCTTTCGGCTGTCCGCATTCATTACATCAAAATAATTCATGTTTTCCTGCTCTTGCGTATAGGCTTGTGTAACCCGGATACCCTGAATAGATTCATTTAAATGCGAGTTAATCCGCGAATTCTTCAGACGAACATCCTGCCAGGCAATACGAATTGTTTGACGCAGCTTGGTGGATATGAGAAACATGATAGGGACGGTAACCATAACAGCCAGACCCAGCTTCCAATTAATTAGCAGCAGGATAATCATAATACCCGCTAGTTGAACGCAGTCGATCATCAAATTCACAACACCGTTAGTGAACAAATCCTGTAGAGAGTTAATATCATTTGTTACGCGGACAAGTACGGAACCAGCCGGCCTTTTATCAAAAAAATTGAATGAGAGCTTCTGAATATGTTTGAATAAGTCCCCACGCAAATCATAGATAACCCTTTGACCAATTACATTCGTATATTTTATTCGATAGATACCCGCAATCCACTGAACCAGATACAGCAATATCACACAGCCTGTGAGTATATATAAGAGCGGCAAGCTTGTATTCCCATCCTTCGGAGCAATGGCACGGTCTATGGCAAGACTCGTCAAGAAAGGAACCGTAAGCTTAGTAATTGTCCCCAATATCATCATCACAGATACCAGTGGAAGCATCTGCCTCGCATAAGGCTTCATATACCCAAACAATCTGGTGAACTGCGTCCAATCAAAGGCTTTATCAATTTGGTCATCATCTTTATACACAAATCGATCTTCAATAGACTTATTATCTTTAACTTTTTTAGAACTTGTTAAGTTGCCCGGATTGGCTTCAAGTTTCATACGGTATCACTCCCCTTCCGTCCCAGTATCTCTGGCCAGATAATCAGCGTACTGAATCCGGTAGACATCCTGATAAGGGCCTGGTACACGGATAAGCTCTTTATGCGTTCCTTGTTGTATAACACGTCCTTCATCCAGCACAATGATCTGGTCTGCATGCCGTAGTGAAGAAATCCTGTGAGCAATAATCAAGGTTGTACGTCCGCGCATGACCTCCTGGAAGCCTGCTTGAATCTCATGCTCTGTTTCCATATCTACGGCACTTGTAGCATCGTCTAGAATTAGTATCCGTGGATTCTTCAAAAGTGCTCTAGCAATCGCTATACGCTGCTTTTGTCCACCAGACAAGCCCATTCCCCGTTCTCCAACAACCGTATCATAGCCATGTGGCATCTCCATAATGAATTCATGCGCTTTTGCAAGCTCAGCCGCTCGGATAATTTCCTCCATCGTCACGTTTTTAAGACCATAGGAAATATTATTACGGATTGATGAGGAGAAAAGGAAGGTCTCTTGGAACACAGTAGCAATTTGCGAGCGCAGACTGTGAACGCTGTATTCTTTAATATCGATACCATCCAGCTTGATACTACCCGAGTTTACATCGTAGGCACGCATCATGAGCTGTGTAACAGTCGACTTACCCGAGCCTGTACCGCCAAGAAAGCCAATAACTGAACCAGGCGCAGCTTCAAAATGTATATCTGTAACCGCAGGCAATTTGTTGCCATAAGCAAAGGTAACGTGATCAAAGACAATATGCCCTTGCACTGTGGAGGAGTCTAGCTCACGAGCATTTTCCTTATCCACCACATCAATTTGCTGGTTAAGCACTTCAAGTACCCTTTCACCGGATGCTTTGGACTGCGTGTAGTTATTTATATGGAAGCCGAGGCCCCATACCGGTCCAATGATATACCCTATCAGGCTGAAAAAAGCTACCAATTCCCCAAGGGACATTTTCCCACGAATAACAAGTGTACCGCCTACTCCCAGCAAAATAGCTAAACTCACAGAAGCCAAAAGCTCCATCACCGGAAAAAACTTACTCCACAGCTCTGCTGCAAAAATCTGATTATTCTTATAGCGTTCATTTCGGATTGAAAACTTCTCTACTTCAAAATCTTCACGGGCAAATGATTTGACGGTTCTCACACCCGTAACATTTTCCTGGACCGCTGTATTCAGGGCACTCATCGCCATCCGCATTTCCTGAAAAGCCGGGTGAATCTTAGACTCAAACCGTAAGGCAATAACCGCTAGGAAAGGCATTGTAATCAAAGTGACCAGTGTAAGCTGCCAATTGAGGGTGAACATCATGATTGATCCAAAAAGGACCATGAATAGAACGTTCAGGAGTTGAGCAAACCCAAACCCGATAAACAGGCGGATAGCTTCCAAATCCCCGGTCAAACGGGACATTAAATCTCCTGTTTTGGCCGTATCATAATAACGGAAAGACAGAAACTGCAGCTTCTCATAGCAGGCATTACGCAGCCGGTAAGCAAGGAAATTTCCCAGCCTCCCCCCAAAAAATCCATGCGTAAACTGTAAACAAGCTTTAATAAAGATTACTCCTAGCACACTAAGAGCCAACACCGGAGCATCGCTGAATTGGCGGGCGATGATCACATCATCAATAAGCTTTCTAAGTATATTGGGGACGATTAATCCCACTGCTGTTGCGGCAGCCAAGCACAATATCGAAAGAATCAAAAAATGTAGCTTCTCCCGGTAAAAGCCCCGCAGTTGCCTGAGAACTTCCATCTCTCTCCTCCTATACATCTAAATCATTTTTTTAGCGCTTCCATTTTAGTGACTTTATGCAGTTTATCATCCATATTTTAATGCGGCAAAGTGGAGAATTGACCATTTTCCCCTTTATAGTCGAAAAATCGGCGATCTACATAAGGTAAAGGGATGCCCATAACTTTAAATGCTTCCAATTCCTCGCAAATGCTGTTGAATTAATAACCAACTTAATCCTGATGGACATGCCTCATCGAACAAAAAACCTTAAAATGGATTAATTCCTTTTATGTGCCAAAAAAAATTACTTCACCAACACCCAGGCTGGTGCATAAATAAATATATAGAATTCAATAACTTACGGTTATAGGAGATGGCAAAGCTCATGAAGAAAGATAAGTTAAAACCAGGGCAGATCGTCAAGATTAGTAAAGGGCGCAAAAGTGGATTGGCTGGACGAGACGGGGCTGGGGTAGGAGTGTACGATGATCAGGCTAAAGTTCAGAGTACGCTTGAGAATAATGCAAAAACGTTGAAAATCCTCAATAATAACGATTCACTGGAAGAATTGAAGTCAGATCCGCTGCCACCTGGCTGGATAGAGTTTTATATTTAACTTTAAAGTATGCAAAAGGGAGGTATCCCCTAGCCATGAGTATGGCGTGGGGATACCTCCCTTTCCTTTAAATATGGAATTTCAATTAACCAATCGAACCTTCCATCTCGAACTTGATAAGACGGTTCATCTCTACCGCATATTCCATCGGCAGTTCTTTGGTGAAGGGTTCAATGAAGCCCATAACGATCATTTGCGTTGCTTCTGCTTCTGTAAGACCGCGGCTCATGAGATAGAACAGTTGCTCCTCGGAAACCTTGGATACCGTCGCTTCATGCTCCAGCGTAATGTTATCATTCATAATCTCATTATAAGGAATCGTATCTGAAGTGGATTGGTTATCCATAATGAGAGTATCGCATTTAATGTTCGATTTAGCACCATCTGCCTGACGGCCGAAGGAAGCAAGACCACGGTAAGTTACCTTGCCGCCATGCTTACTGATCGACTTAGACACAATGGTTGAAGTCGTGTCAGGAGCCAAGTGAATCATCTTAGCGCCTGCATCCTGATGCTGCCCTTTACCGGCTACAGCAATGGAAAGTACAGAACCTTTGGCTCCGCGTCCTTTTAGTACAACCGCAGGATATTTCATAGTCAACTTAGAGCCGATGTTACCGTCAACCCATTCCATTGTCGCATTTTCTTCTGCAACCGCACGTTTGGTAACGAGGTTGTAGATGTTTGGCGCCCAGTTCTGAATGGTGGTATAACGTACACGTGCATTTTTCATACACAGGATTTCTACTACTGCGCTATGCAGGGAATTCGTGCTGTAGATTGGTGCTGTACAGCCCTCTACATAATGCACGAAGCTGTCCTCATCTGCCAGAATCAGAGTACGCTCAAATTGCCCCATGTTCTCGGAGTTAATACGGAAGTAAGCCTGGAGAGGCACCTCGCATTTTACACCCTTAGGAACATAGATGAAGCTTCCGCCTGACCAAACGGCGCTGTTCAATGCGGCAAATTTATTGTCTGTCGGAGGGATAATCGTTCCGAAAAACTTTCTGAAAAGTTCAGGATGATCGCGCAGTGCACTATCGGTGTCTGTAAAGATGACCCCTTGATCTTCAAGGTTCTTCTGCATGCTGTGGTATACAACCTCGGACTCGTATTGAGCCGAGACACCGGCAAGGAACTTCTGCTCCGCTTCTGGAATACCGAGCTTATCAAAAGTCTCTTTGATTTCAGAAGGAACTTCCTCCCATGTCTTTCCTTGTTTCTCGGAAGGTCTTACATAATATTGAATGTCCTCGAAATCCAGATCATCCATGTTGCCGCCCCATTTAGGCATCGGCATCTTGCGGAATTGCTCCAGGGATTTCAAACGGAATTCAAGCATCCATTCCGGTTCATTTTTGATTGCAGATATTTCTTTTACAATTTCGGCCGTCAATCCTTTACCAGACTGGAATATCGACTTGTGCTCATCCCGGAATCCGTACTGGTATTCCTCCATCTCAGGCATTTGCTTAGCCATGGTGTCAGCCTCCTTGTTTCTACTGTTATTTGTGTTGCTTTATTTAGGTTGCTCTTCCTCGTCTATACCTTTACGAAGCGCGTTCCATGCCAGTGTTGCACATTTGATCCGCGCCGGAAATTTATTAACACCGGAAAGGGCTTCAATATCTTCGTAATCTCCAAAATCCACTTCTTCACCCTTCATCAGGCAAGAGAAACGTTCGGCCATATCGAGCGCCTGCTCCACGGTTTTTCCTTTGACCGTCTCTGTCATCATAGAAGCTGAGGACATACTGATCGAGCAGCCTTCACCGTTGTAGCGAGCATCCTTGACGATTCCGTCCTCCACCTTAAGTTGAAGTGTAATTCGGTCACCACAGGTTGGATTATTGAGTTCGATCTTCATGGCATCATCATCAAATGAGCCGCGATTCCGGGGATTTTTATAATGATCCATAATTACGCGTCTGTACAAATCATCCAAGTTCATCGGCGAAATACTCCTTTGTCTTGATTAAAGCATGGACCAGCCGATCTACGTCATCTTCTGTGTTGTACAGGTAAAAGCTGGCCCGTGCTGTTGAGCTCACTTCCAACCAACGCATCAGCGGCTGGCAGCAATGGTGGCCGGCACGAATAGCAATACCTTCCGCATCCAATACAGTTGCCACATCATGCGGATGAACATCACCCAAATTGAAGGTTACCACGCCCACTTCACGGTTCCGCGGACCATAAATCGTTAGTCCTGCAATCTCCGATAGGCGCTGCTCCGTATAAGCCGCAAGCTTCATCTCATGACGATGAATATTCTCCATTCCAACTTCCTGCAGGAAATCAATCGCTGCTCCTAATCCTACGGCACCAGCGATGATTGGTGTACCCCCCTCGAACTTCCAAGGGAGCTCTTTCCAGGTGGACTCATATAGACCAACGTCATCAATCATCTCGCCACCAAACTCTACAGGTTCCATGGCTTCCAATAAAGCTCTCTTGCCGTACAGAGCACCGATGCCAGTAGGTGCAAGCATCTTGTGTCCGGACAATGCGTAGAAATCAACATTCAGATCCTGGACATCCACTTTCATATGCGGAGTACTCTGAGCCCCATCCACTACAATTACAGCTCCGTGACGGTGTGCAATAGCAGCAAGCTCTTTGATCGGATGAGTAACGCCCATTACGTTAGAGACATACGCGATAGCAACAATTTTGGTATGATCCGTTATTGTCTTCTCGGCATCCTCAAGTGTGATGGTTCCATCCTTTTGATGAGGTATATATTTCAAGGTGGCGCCTGTTCTCTTTGCGAGCTGCTGCCACGGAATAAGATTGCTGTGATGCTCCATTTGTGTAATGACGATTTCATCGCCTTCACCCAACACTGAAGGTCCATACGAGCTGGCAACTATATTTAGTGCTGTCGTTGTCCCGCGAGTAAAAATAATTTCTTTTGTACTCCGTGCATTAATAAACTTGGCCAGTTTCTCTCTGGCTCCCTCATAGGCGTCCGTAGCCCGGCTGCCCAGTGTGTGGACACCCCGATGCACGTTGGCATTATCCCACTCGTAATATTTCTTAACGGCCTCAATGACCTGACGAGGCTTCTGTGAGGTTGCCGCGCTGTCTAGATACACCAAAGGATGACCGTTAATATTCTGGTCTAAAATAGGAAAATGTTCCCGGATGCTGCTAATCATTGGCCTAACTTCCTTTCCACCAGAGATTGAAGCTGATTACGCAGCCCCTCCAGTGGAATTTGCGACACAACGGGAGCCAAGAAGCCGTAAATGATTAATGTTTCCGCTTCATGCCGTGAAATTCCACGGGACATCAGGTAATAAACTTGCTCATAATTGACCTGTCCTACGGAAGCGGCATGGCCTGCTGTAACATCATCTTCGTCAATAAGCAGAATCGGGTTGGCGTCGCCACGAGCTTTTGGACTCAGCATGAGTACCTTTTCCGTTTGCTGTCCATCCGCTCTAGTTGCACCCTTCTCGATCTTCGTAATCCCGTTGATAATCGATGTAGCCGCATCCCGCATAACTGCACGAGTAATCATGTTACTTGGTGTGTTTTTGCCAAAATGCTGTGCTTGTGTAGTGTAATTGAGCTTCTGTGAACCAGACCCAACCGCGATCACTTTAGCGTTAGATGTAGATCCGTTGCCTTTGAGAATCGACTTGGTATCACTTGCTGTATCTCCGTAGTTCATCTCACCGACAATCCAATCAATAGAACCATCATTCTCCACAACGGCACGGCGGTAAGTCACGTCTGTTGTGTCAACGCCTAATTGGTGTACCGTAGCATAACGAACTTTGGCACCTGCACCTACAAATACCTCTACCGCACCATTGTGCAGACCAGCTTCCGTTTTGTCAGATACATAGTTGTCGACGTAAGTCACAGAGCTGTTAGTATCAGCCACGATTAGGATGTGGGGAACAAAAGCAGCTTCAGCATCATCAGTCAAAAGCACAGCCTGCAGCGGTGTATTGACAACTACGTTCTTAGGAACATAAAGGAATACTCCTCCATTCCATAAAGCTGCATGCAATGCAGCAAGGGAATGCTCATTAGGGAGAACAGCTTTATGCAAATAACGCTGCACTAGATCTCCATGTTCTCTAACTGCCGTCTGCAAATCCGTAAATATAACGCCTTGCTCTGCCAGTTCAGGAGACAGTTGTGTATACACAACACCAGAGTTGCGCTGAATGATGAGGCTTCCTGCTTCCTGATCCTTAACCAATGCAGCTATGGAAGAGGGCGCTTCGTCAAGCGCAGCTAACGGTTGACTTTCTTTATAGATTCCGTAATTGTTCACGTTCCAGCGATCAATCCGAGTCTTCTCTAATTTAGGCAGTGTTAATTCAGCTGCCAGCTCCAGTGCTTTCAAGCGGCTTTCTTTCAGCCAGTCTGGTTCGCCGGAGCGAAGCGATAGTTCGCTTAAGCGCTCGGCATCCACTGGAAGAATGGTTTGTGTCGTCATAAGTGGTCTCCTCCTTCCGGCGTCTATTAAGCGTCCTGTCCTACAGTTTCATCTTCGATTCCGAGTTCCTCTTTGATCCATTCATAACCTTCTGCTTCTAGACGCTGAGCAAGCTCAGGGCCTCCAGACTTCACAATTCTGCCCTGCATCATAACATGTACAAAGTCAGGTTTAATATAGTTCAGCAACCGCTGGTAGTGGGTAATAACAAGGAAGCCGCGATCTTCGCTGCGCATGGAATTCACGCCGTCAGCTACAATTCTCAAGGCATCAATATCAAGGCCGGAGTCAATCTCGTCCAAAATAACGATTTTGGGATCCAGCATCATCATTTGCAGAATTTCATTACGCTTTTTCTCTCCGCCGGAGAAGCCCTCGTTCAAATAACGGTGTAGAAACTCAGGATTCATCTCAAGTTCCTTCATCTTTGCTTCCATTTGACGGATAAAACGGATCAATGAAATTTCGCTTCCTTCTTCTCGACGCGAATTGATCGCACTGCGAAGGAAATCGGAATTCGTTACACCAGAAATTTCACTTGGATACTGCATGGCCAGGAATAGACCGGCACGAGCACGCTCGTCAACAGCCATTTCCAGAAGATCTTCACCTTCAAGAGTAGCTGTGCCTTCCGTTACTTCATACTTAGGGTGACCCATCAGAGCAGATGCCAAAGTACTTTTACCCGTACCGTTAGGTCCCATGATGGCATGGATTTCTCCACCCTTCATTGTAAGGTTAATCCCCTTCAAAATCTCTTTACCTTCAATAGTCGCTTTCAGTCCCTCAATGACAAAATCTGCTGCCATAATAGTATTCCCTCCATTGATCGATTTGCGGATTCAAAAGCTTAATTTTGTATTGTAACAGGGTAAACCCTGATTGCCAGCACAATTAGATTTTGTATTACATTATAATTATTATAAAGTGTATTCGAATGATTATCAATGATTCTCATTAAGTTTATTACAAACACTTTGTTTTTACAAACACGTATTTTCATTTTTCATGACATTTTGAGTCATCAAATCACACTTTTTATCTCATTAGATAAACGCTCGAACTCTTCATCACTAAGAACAGGCTTCATTTCTCTACTTACAGGAGGAGGAGGAGTTAGTTCAATCCATGATCGACAACCGGAATATTCCGGAAGCACCTGGATTTCAGAGGGCTCTTCTAAGGTATATACTCGCAGCAGCAAAACATGAAGCGGCTCTTTGGCTTTCCAGCGTAATCGTTCAGCAGCCAATTCCTCCGTCCACATATGATAAGGAGACAGCTTCTCAAGCTCTTCAAGATCACGGACTTCAAGATCCGCCGCTACTACCGCATAAGCGGTAAGCTTGACCGTAGGGGCATTGGGTTCGAAACCACTTAAGGATTGCTCAACGTAGTGCCGATCTTTTTCTTTAACTAGGTCAATCCGCTGATGTTCATAGGTAGGAAATAAATAAAAGGAGTCGCTTTTAAGTTCAAATCGTCGGGTCTCCTCCTTGATCCCCCCTTTACGCAAGAGAATGATTTGTCGGCCCTCAGAAAGAGCCTTTATAGTAGAATCCCATTCCTTCAAAGCTACAGGATTGATTATCATCTTAAGTATCCCCTTTCAATTCATAAGAATGCTGAGGCTATAAATTATATGACTATCTGCTTAAAGCTAGTCCAGTTCACTATAAATGCAAAAATAAAGCCCCCTGACGGAGGCTTTTGCGAATCCTAGAACCTAAAATCCCTGAACGTAAGGATTCAACCTTAACCAATGAAAGAACGCAGCATCCATTGTTGCTTCTCGAGGTCACTGCGTATTTTGATGAACAGATCAGCCGTTGGTTGGTCGCTTCCCTCTTCTGCCAATTCAATGCCCTCAACGAGCTCTTCGGATACTGTAGCGAAATCTTCAATAAGAGATTGAACCATTCCCCGAGCATCTTCCTTGCCGGTAGCTTCTTGAATGGTTGCCATTTCCAGGTATTCCTTCATAGTAGCAACAGGCGATCCTTTAATGCTTAGAAGTCGTTCGGCCACTTCATCCATTTTGAGCGTAACATCATCGTACAGTTCTTCAAATTTTACATGGAGGGTGAAAAACTGTTCTCCTTTTACATACCAATGAAAATTATGCAATTTAACGTACAATACGTTCAGGTTGGCAACCTGACGATTCAGGATTTGCTGCAATGAAGTTGTATTTACTTTGTTAGATGCTTTAGCCATGATTTTATCCCATCCTTATTATAATTGTAGCCAGCTTCTTCTCCGGCCCTCTGCCCTGTTATTCTATACTAATTTTACCCCCTTGAGTATGAGCCGAAACAAGGAAGACCCAAGAGGCAATTCTAAAGTGAACACGCTTGTCTTCAATTATAGGATGAGCCTAGAGGACAATCCTTATGCTCTGCACAAAGATGTAACCCATCACTATCCCAAATAAAAAGAGGCCCCTGCAGGCCCCGATAATTTTGGCTAAATGTCGAAATTTGTTGTTAAACCATTTTCAGTAAAGCGTCAGCACCCTTCATCCCCGGAAGAATACCAAGATTCTGTGCTTCTGTAGTTACAGACTCCATAGGTGCAGCCAGTAATTCCAGCAACGTACGCACTCCAACTGCCCGAGCGGCAATGATATGCCGGTCTCCAAGGCGTTCATTCAGAAGTCCTACATCTAAAGCGCCACACATAATGTACCCCTTGCTGGTGCTGATCGTTAGTAGCGTTGTTTTGGGAAGCTTAACTTCAACGCCTAAAAAGATATGTTCCCCCACCACCATAGGCTCCAATGTAACCAAAATACGGCACCTCCCTTTTTCACATTACACTCTGTATGTGTATGCAGCCTCCTCTAATAACGTGTGGACAGTGTTATAGACATACAATTTTCAAGAAGTGACAAAAGTCCCAGTGTTTTTTGGACACTATTTTATTATTTCATTTTTAATGGTATAGTTTATAGTACTTATTAGCAGCATCCTAATGAAAAAAAGCTGGGGGATATATGGACAAAAAACTACAAAACACGGACGGAAATTATTTATTTAACGTCGACATCTTGATAAATGCCCGTACCAACCCACTTGCTATGCAATATTTGCTTGAGTTGTTGAATAACCATGATAAAGTAACTGATTTTAACATTAAGTCGGGTGTAGAACTGGGAAGAACCATTGACAGCCTTCTCAGATCTGCAAAAGTAGCCTTGAGGCAGGAAAGTACTCCCCCAATGCCAATGAATCTGCCTCCAAAATTAGCAGTAAAACCCACACCAGAACCAACTAATCAGCCTATACAACAAACACAGCCCAAAACAGCACCGCAAGCAAGTGGACATACCGATCCCTTTAACCAAATCCGTCAATACATCCAGAGTAATCAATTGGTTCGCATTAGAGCCAATCGTCATGGCAAACAAGTATCAATGCCCTGTCGAATTTTGAATTTTGACGAGGCTGTTAAAACCATAAGCATTTACCATGTAGATGAGAAGCAAGTGTACACCTTCAAACTAAATGAAATTGACGAATTTCACTAAAAACCGCAGTAAACGAAAACAAGCACCTGCCTTCAAAAAAGGAGGGGTGCTTGTTTTCGTTACTTCCCTTTATTGTTCGAGAGGACTTCTAAAATCAAGCATAACCAACCAACGAGGAAACAGATGCCGCCAAGCGGTGTAATCGCTCCTAAAACTTTGATGCCTGAGATACTTAAGACATATAAACTCCCTGAAAATAAGACAATGCCGGAAATGAGTAGAATCCCGGCCCAGCGAAGTCTGGTGCTTTCTCCCCATTGGCCTATGATAATGGCAATCAGAATCAGACCTAATGCATGCATCATTTGATATTGAACGCCCGTTTCATAAACCTTCAGTAAATCCGCGTCGATTATGGGCTTAAGCAAATGGGCCCCGAATGCCCCAATGGCAACGGAAAGCATGGCAAGCACAGAACCCCAGGCTAAAAATGTACGCTGCATAGTTAGACAACTCCTTAAAGTATTCCCTCTATATTAACGTATAAGATTACTACAATTCCAGTTTCAACATCACCTTTTAAAACGAGGGGTTGCATTTACAACCATCTTGTGAAAAAGTGAAAGAATACAAAGCTATTCTCATCAGCCAAAGGAGTGCCGAATATGGACAATAACTCTTTTTCGAAGTTGGACCCCCCTCACGAGATTCAACACGATCTCAAACATTCTGGTCCAGGCATCGCTTCTTTCGTAATCAGTCTCGTTGCACTTGTGGGTTACATTGTTTCATTTGTATTCGCCGGCGCAATGGCTACCTCTATCCTGAATGAACTTGGGGAGATCACTCCTGATTCCTCACAAGCTTTTTTATTTCTGGGAACGGCCGTGTTGATTCTTTCTGCGCTTAATGTTATTGGGGTTGTGCTTGGGATCATAGGCATTTCACTCCGTAACCGGCGCAAAATATTCGGAATTATCGGCACAATCATCAATGGGATTATTATTCTAGTCTTTATGCTGTTGATTGCCACAATCCTCGTGAATGCCGGCGCTCAATAACTCCAGACCAAGAAGAAACGGCTTTGCCGTCTTAATAAGACGGTATCCGTTTCTCGTAGAAATATAAGCAAAGTATACCGAAAAATTATACTTTCTGATATTTTAAAAAAAGGGCTGTTTCCAAGATGTATGTTATACACCAAGGAGACGGCCCTGTTCTTTTTATTGGCTAACAATTGAATTCAATGACGCAAATACATGTGGCACGAAGCCTTCCGAAGGCTCACCCTGGGGAATATTAAGTTTAAAAATATAACCCTGACCCGCTATTTCCTTTACGATATACTCTCTAGATACATTGGTTCCGCTTGCCCTCAGATACAACCTGGCATCAGACATCTGTCCAGATCTCTCAGATTCCAATAACTTCTTCACTGTACCCGTTTTAGCTAACTCCTCCTGCCCCTCCAAGAGTAAATAATCCAAATTAAAATCAGAAGGAAGCTTAACGATTTCAGCATAATAATGATTATCTATTTTCATAGCTAGTTTATTACTGCCAGAATCAAAGGTGAAAATATCAAATACATACAGGGAATATCCATCACCCTTTATTAAATGCGCTGTTTTCTCCTCCGTATTGCCCTCTAGATTCAACTGAAATACCTTACTCTGTGGTAAAGCCCCCTCCGTAGAAGGTTCACTACCACTGCCGGCGGATGCAAGTGCGAGCTTCGAAAGCACACGCTGTTTTACCGTCTCATCGCCGGGCACCGCTTTTTCCACATATTCGAAGATTACAGGGTCATCCATATTTAAGGTCTCTGGCGCATTCTCTGTCCCGGGTCCCAACTCAAAGGCAGTAGCACCTTCTTCCGTGTTAATCTCAACCGAATGATTATCAATTTGCCCGACATAGGTGCCGGTTCCTTTAATTACTTGTGATGCTTCATCTTCAGGCTTTGCAGTCGCCGTTGGATTAGCGGTTTCAGTCGGCTCAGTCGATGGCGTAGTGGTTGCCGTTTCTGCAGGAGAGTTACTTTGTCCGGGTGCTGTTGCAGGAGTATTACCGCCACAAGCCGTTAGAGCCAGCATTAATACAGCGACTGCGGCCATAGCTGGCAATGAGTGATGTTGTTTCAAGTTGACTACCTCCTGGTCTAAGGATTCATAGTGTGTTGCGTAAAGCTTACCCTTATAAACGAAATATCTTTCTTAAGGTTGCATAAAGTGGTTGCTGTCTAGTACTTAGTTACACATTAGCCATCTATAATAATCACATATCCTCCGTCACCCTGAATATACTTTAGTTACAACCCAAAGCTCGTCGTGTCTTATATTTCATGGGAGGTGGTCATCCTTGCCGCAACAGCCCCAGCCCTTTACATTCGTCGTATCGAAAGAAGACTGGTCCCTGCACCGCAAAGGCCATCAGGATCAGGAACGTCATCAACAAAAGGTTAGAGATGCCATTAAAGATAATTTGCCGGATCTGGTTACAGAAGAGAATATTATAATGTCTGATGGCAAGCAAATCGTGAAGGTGCCGATTCGTAGCCTGGATGAGTACCGAATTATTTACAATTACCGGAAGCAAAAACATGTGGGCCAAGGAGACGGAGATAGTCAAGTCGGTGACGTGCTCGGCCGCGAGCCATCCCCATCAGGCTCAGGCAAAGGTGACAAGGCGGGTGACCAGCCCGGCCAGGATACCGTAGAAGCAGAGGTTGACCTGGAAGATTTAGAGGATATTCTGTTCGAGGATATGGAACTTCCGCACTTGAAGCCGAAGGATAAAGAACAAATCGAAGTCAAATCGATTGTCTTTAACGATATCCGCAAAAAAGGAATGATGTCCAATATCGATAAGAAGCGTACCCTTTTGGAAAATCTGCGGCGTAATTCAAGTGCTGGCAACCCCGGGATTCATGGAATCAGCCCTGATGATCTGCGTTACAAAACATGGGATGATATCACGATTCCTCACTCCAATGCCGTCATCATTGCTATGATGGACACCTCAGGAAGCATGGGAACCTTCGAGAAATACTGTGCCCGCAGCTTCTTCTTCTGGATGACCCGTTTCTTGCGCCGCCAATATGAGAAGGTTGAGATTGTTTTTCTGGCCCACCATACGGAAGCAAAGGAAGTTAGTGAGCACGATTTCTTCACACGTGGGGAAAGCGGGGGAACCATTTGCTCCTCAGCCTATCAAAAAGCAATCGAGATTATTGATAGTCGATACCCCCCTGCAAAATACAACATCTATCCGTTCCATTTCTCCGATGGGGATAACCTTACTTCTGATAATGATCGCTGTGTCAAACTTATTGAAGAACTGCTGAAACGAAGCAATATGTTTGGATATGGTGAGGTAAATCAATATAATCGCAGCAGCACGCTAATGTCCGCTTACCGACATCTCAAGAATGAGCAGTTCATGCATTATGTCATCAAGGATAAGAAGGAAGTGTACCAAGCCTTGAAGACTTTTTTTCGAAAACGGGCCAATAGACAAGGCTAAAAAAAGAACTTCCTTCTCCGCCTACAAAGCGGTTTTGGAAGTTCTTTTGGTATAGATTTAATCTTAGTGAACTTTCTCGCGGTCCTTACCCTTGTCGGATTCACCGGCATTTTTATTCGCGGCATCACGGTCCTGCTGCATCTCTTCTACAGACTTAACCTTCAAACGGGCAGCACCTTCGTAATTAACAGCTGTGGGAATCAGATTACCGGATGCAAGTGTCTCTTTGGCCTTGGCAATCGCCTTACCATACTGAGGCAGCCATTGCTCCCCGGCCACCAGCATTTCATCAACCATCTGCCATATTTCCTTAGGGTTGCAAACAGCGCCCACTAGGGGGTCCATCATGAACGCCTGACGTAAGAGCTTATCATCTCCATGCACCGCTGCCTCAACCGCGAGTCGTTGTACCGAAATGCTTACATTACACACAGCAGCAAGCCCAAGCGGTAAATCACCGACTACTGGCATAGAAATACCGTTACGGTCCACATATCCCGGTGCTTCAATAATCGCATCATCAGGGAGGTTAGCGATGACTCCGTTATTAACTACATTGAAATGACCTCGATATACTCTTCCTGTTTCTAAGCCTTCAATGATATATGATCCGTGCTCCTCACCGCGTTTCTCCTGGGTATACGCAAGCGCTGGGTCCTTCATCCAGTTAGGGAAATCCGTCTCGAACCAGTTGCGGCCTTCAGTGCAGACACGTAAATATCCACCGGTCTCACCATTAATCCAGCTTCCCAGATCAATCCAGTCTTTGATTTCATCAGCACGTTTACGATACCAAGGTACATATTCACTCAGATGGCCATTGGATTCCGTACTGTAATACCCGAACCGGCGAAGCATATCAATACGGACTTTTTCGGTACGGCTGAATTCCGGGTGCTTCTCAAAAGCCTCCAGTAATCCTTCGGTTAAATCCTTACCTTCATGGCTTGCGGAAATATACCAGGTTTGATGATTGATTCCGGCACAGATAATATCCACCTCAGATTTCTGAAGGCCGTAAACATCGGCGATCTGTTGATGCCCATGCTGTACTCCGTGACAGAGTCCAATTGTCCGCACACCGCCATATTTATTACAAGCCCAAGTTAACATTACCATCGGGTTCGAATAGTTGAGCAGCAATACATCTGGTGAAGCCACTTCCCGAATATCCCGGCAAATGTTCAGCATCTCAGCGATCCCACGCTGCCCATACATAATTCCACCTGCGCAAAGAGTATCTCCTACACATTGATCCACACCATACTTAAGCGGAATATCCACATCCGTGGCAAAAGCCTCCAGCCCGCCTGTACGAATAGTACAAAATACGTACTTGGCATTCTGCAGAGCTTCTCTGCGGTCCGTAGTAGCCTTTATGTTAATCTTAAGACCGTTCTCGTTAATATCCCGCTGGCACAGCTCAGTAACCATCTCAAGGTTGTGACTGTTAATATCCATAAATGAAACTTCGATATCTTTGAATTCCTGTACTGTCAATAGATCTCTCAGCAGTCCTCGAGTAAATCCGATACTCCCTGCCCCGATAAACGTTACTTTGAAAGACATGCTATTCATCCCCTGTCATGTATTGGTTGTTCCTGTCCATTGTAGCAAGGGACCTTAGGGAAGCGTAACCAATATCATGACTAGTTTCTCAATAAGGTGTCAAATATCCTCACCTAAATATCCAGCGTCACCTTCTTCATAAATCCATGAATGACGTTCAATAGAGTTGCGATACTCCACAGGCGTTAACCCGCTATACTTTTTAAAGAGCAAATGGAAGTACTGCCTGCTGCTTACACCCACGTAATCGGCAATTTCAGCCACAGGAATATCGCTTTGTGCCAGCAGCATTCGTGCTTTTTCCATGCGCAGCACATTCAGATAATCGGTAATGGTACGGCCTGTATATGTTTTGAATATGCGATGCAGGTAACCTGGATGAAGATTGACTGCTGATGCAATATCTTTTACCTGAATACTTCTGTCATAGTTCTGGTGCAAGAATTCGATGCTGCGCCGGACATAAAACTCGGTTGGCTGCAAGCTGCTGCGAAGCTTCTCATCCTGTAACCTTGCTATACGAAGCAGCATCTCACAGAAGAGCAAATGACTCAGGCTGCCCCCTTCGGTGCCGCGTTGATCCAGCTCTAGGACAAGACTTTTCAGCACATAATATACTTCCTCCGGGTCCGGCAGCACCAAGCTTGAGAAGGGGGCTTTAAGTAAACTGGCCAAATGCTTTTCTTCTCTGGCCAACCGTCCAATAGAGGGTGCGACTCCTTCATACGCCTTAAACCCAAACTCTACATTCAGCATCCGGCAAGAGGCACCCTCCTCCACAATCAGCCTATGGGGAATATGAGCATCCAGAATAATGAGCTCTCCCCTTTTTAGATGAAAGCTCTCCGTATGCCCTTCCCGCTGCCTAACATCGACGGTACAACTACCGGAAATAAGATACATAATTTCTGTAGAGTTATGATGGTGAAACGGCATTCTATAGTTATTCCACTGCTTATAGTAATAGGCAAAAAAACGGGGACTGTAATCTCCGTCAATTAAGGCCTGTTGAAAGAGGCTTCCACTCAGCTCAGACAAAACATTACACCCTTTCACTAGAAATCCTTTCGAAATAATCTCAAGTGTACCTCTTTCGCTCAGTGCTGAACAAGTTAAATCACAAATTATACGTTAAATGAAACCAAGGACTCTCTTAATGATTCAGCGAGTCCCTCCAGCTTCGCGGATAAGGTCACCAGTTCTTCACTCACAATAAACTGCTGCGAGGACATAGACGCTACCTCTTGTGTCGCAGCGTTTGTCTCCTCAACAACAGCACTAACGCTCGCCATTGATTCTCCCAACTGCCTTTGGAACTGGAGCAGCTCGGCCATAGACAAGGAGGATTGGCCAATGTGCCCAATGAAATCCTCCATCTCCTGTTTCACACTCTCAAATATACTTGATGACTGTCGTACACTTGTGATCTGCTCATGAAATAAGGGGGCAGCTTCATTGACAACCTTAACCGTGTTCTCAATATCCATTCCAATCTCATCCGCAATCCGCGAGACAGAATGAATCGATTGACTGGACTGATTGGCCAATTGTCGGATTTCATCCGCAATAACGATGAACCCTCTACCAGCAGCACCTGCTCGTACCGCTTCTATTGAAGCATTTAATGCCAAAATATTCGTCTGTTTATTCACTTCGATCATGGGTGTAAGAATGCTGCGTATCAGGTGAGTGCTTTGTCTAAGCTTGTCTGTATTTTGTACAATCAAATTCATCTTTTCTACCGAGGATTCGCTCTTGTTCACAAGCTGCTTCATTAGCTCAGATCCTTGATTACTGACCCCAATGACCTTACCCGCGGATGCATCCATAACCGTGTTAATCCCGGCTACTTGATTCATTTTGAGGCCCATGATTTCCACATTTTGATTACTTTTCTCTGCTTCTGCGGCCAGACTAGCAGCGCCGAGTGCAATGTCTCCTGTAGCCGTTGCGACCTCTCGTGCATGTAGCGAAGTGGTACTCGATGCTGCAACAAGTTGTTCTGAAGTAGCCAATACTTCATTGGCGGACAATCCACTCTGCCCAGCCAGTAAGGAGATCTGCTCCATCATTTTATTAAAGCTATGTCCTAGCCTTCCGATTTCATCTTGGCTTTTAAAGTTTGTACGAACCTGAAGGTTGCCCTTTTCGCCTTCCTCCATCAAACCTGCCAGCTTACCAAGCGGCCGACCGATCATGCGTACCAGAGAATAACCAATTAGCACAGCAATGAATGCCGCAGCCAGGACTACCAACAACGTTATGTATAAAAGCTTATTTGCCGATTGAGTAAAATCACTGACAGGAGCATAACCCATCATCGTCCATTTGGCTGTTGCCAGTGGTTGATAGACAACGAGTTGGGAGTTCCCCTCTTCATCTCCGGCTGTATAGGAATGATCTTGCTGCTTAGCTTGCTCCTCCGAGATCTTGATATAAGAAGGCTGACCGAGTAAAGCGTTATCCGAACCATACACAATGATCCCTTCGGAATTCACAATACGAATCTCACCTCCCTGACCGATATGCAGATTGGACAGCACTTCGGTTAGAGCCTTCCCTTTGATTTCAATGAGCATGTAATACTCTGCGTCGGGATGCTGAATATTGCGGAGTAATCTCCCCATCGTAAGAGATGCCTCATTATAAGAATCAAAGAACCCTTTGGCTCGTACCGGAAACCAAACGGGATTTCCCTTGGCGTCCACAATTTGCTTCAATCGCTCAAGAACACCTTCATCACTGCGAATAGAGCTGGTTCCGGTTGATTTATAGGACTCTACATCTACTAGGCTTTTGGCCACCAGTCTAATTCCGAACATTCGTTCATCGGAGCCTTTTACGGAATCCAGCTTTCTGCGAATGCGGTCCTCGGCAGCTACCTTCTCTACCGTACCTGCTGCGGGATTGTTGATCAACTCCATATCAGCCTTTAATACAGGGTCAACAGCAAATTGTCTGGAAAGAGCTTCATATTCAGCAAAAAGAAAATCCAGCTTGTCCGCCGCTTGTACAATAGACTGCGAGGAGGCTGCTGCAACCTCATTTGTAATAATCCCCTTGGCAAAAGAATAGGAGGTCAGACCCAGTACCGAAGATAGAAGAACAATCGTACAGAACAAAATAACAAACAACTTAATTCCTACCGATTTGAAATTGAATATTTGTGATCCCTTCATAACGTTCTCTCCCCATGACAAAATAAGGGTACAGACCTCTAATGCTGCATAAAGGCTGTACCCTGTTAATACTTAACGAAAAATGGAGTTTTACACTTACCCTTTGCTGGCCCCCGCAGTCAAACCGTCTACAAGCAGACGCTGCAGGAATGCGAACAGAATCATAATAGGTATCGAAATCATCACAGCACCAGCCGCGAATAATGTGAAGTTACTGTTCTGCATCGTATTTACCATATCCCACATACCGACGGCTACGGTCCAGTTTTCCTTGGTCCGCAGTATAAGTCTTGCAAAGATGAAATCCACCCAAGGCCCAACAAATTGTGTCAGCGCCATATAAGTAATCATGGGACGGGACAGCGGTAGAATAACTCTCATAAATATGCCGAAATTGCTTGCACCATCAATACGAGCCGCTTCATCCAAAGATCGCGGAATAGTATCCAGATAACCCTTGGCGATAAATGTGCCCCCGAGTGGAGCACCTGCAGCATAAACCAGAATCAGCGCGATGTGAGTATCCAGCAAATGGAACTCTTTAAGCAGCAGATAAATAGCAATCATGCTCATAAAGCCTGGGAACATCCCCAGAATCAATACGACAGACAACGCTGTTTTCCGTGCTCTGAATCTGAATCTCGATACAGCATAACTAGTGAGCAAAGTAAGAACCACACCAATTAACATGGAGAAAAAGGCGATTTTAAAAGTATTCATATACCACGTTCCGAACATGTAGACCGGCGAAGTAAAGAGTTCAGTATAATGTGATAAAGTGAATTGCTCAGGAATTAACGTTTTGCTGTACAAAGATTTACCGGGACGGAACGACGCAAGAAGAATCCACAACGCCGGATATAGTGCAGCAATAGAAAGCGCAATTAAGACAATATAACTGGCTGTCAAACGTACAAAGTTGCCAAATTTACGTCCGCTCATTGTATCATGTCCTCCTCTTTAAATGATTTGGTCCGGCGGTAATTGTACAGGGAGAACGATGCCACAATCACGAAGATAATGATCCCTATAGCAGAAGCCATGTTGTTTTTATTCTGATCGAGCGTTAACTTATAAAGCCATGTTACCAACAAATCCGTGGAACCGGCGTATTGATAATTACCATTAACCGGGTTACCGCCAGTCAACAGGAAGATCGCATTAAAGTTATTGATATTGCCGGCAAACTGCATAATCAATGTAGGGGCTGTTGAGAAAAGGATCATTGGCAGCGTAACAATACGGAATTTCTGATACGCCGATGCACCATCCACCTCAGCTGCTTCGTACATATCCCGTGGTATTGTGGTTAACACACCCATGATAAGCAGCATGGATACCGGAATACCCACCCACATGTTAACGACAATAACTGTAACTTTCGCCCAGAAAGGATCCGTTAGCCAAGGCAATCCACCCATCCCGAAGTATCCGAGATATTGGTTAATTGGACCAAACTGACCATTGAACAAATTACGCATCAGCAGCAAGGAGATTAGCTGCGGAACCGCATAGGGCACAATGAGAATAACTCTCCACATGCCTTTGAAGCGGATGCCGCGTTGGCTGACCAGCAGAGCGACCAATAAACCACCAAAATATGTAGTAACGGTCGAGAGTACGGCCCAGATAATCGTCCAAGTTAAAACTCCATAGAAAGTATGACTCCAAGTCTTAAGGACTAGCAAGTTTCGGAAGGTTTCAAACCCGACCCAGTCTACCAATTTGGCCGGAGGCAAATGATTCGGCGCAGCATAGTTGGTAAATGCCAACATGATCATGAAGATAATCGGCATCACGGTAAAGAATAAAATACCGATAGTCGGTAGGATCAGGAACGTTTGGGCAAATTTATAATCCAGTATATACCGAATCGTTTGTTTGAACGAATTCGATTGAAGACCGGCTTCACGTTCCACTCCAGTCTTATAAGCGTCTTTAATATTCATATACCAGGCGATTAGAATCACGATAAAAATAATCAGGGTAATTAAACTTTGGATCAAGATATAAATCGAGTGGTCTCCGGGAATCAATTGCTTGATACCCTTTACCTTTTCAAAATGACTGGCTGCATCCCCCAATGAGGTAATGCCCCATATTGCCCGGCCAAGATTGCCGATAAAATAATACACACTGAAAGCTTCTACAGCAAGGAAGATTAACCCTTTGATGAATTGGCGGTTATATATTTGTCCCAATCCCATGAATATGGTCGACAGTATTGCGGCTCTCGTTCGATGTCGCTGCATTTCCCTTCCGTTCTCCTCTCCGCGCAGAATCAGTAACTTGCCCGCCGCTAACTTGTGCGGCGGGCAAGTTGATTCCACTATAGGCTGCTAATTCTTTGATTGTGAACTTATGATTTATTTAGCTGCTCCGTTGTTCAAATCCTTAATTTGTTGAACCGCTTTGTCCATGGCAACTTTAGGATCGATGTCTTTATCCCAAATCTCAGGAAGCGCAGCGTTCACAGGGCTCCATACGTTGCCCATTTCAGGAATGGAAGGCATAGGCTGGGAGTTCTTAGCTTGCTCCGCAAAAGCGGATACGTAAGGATCTTCAGCGATTTGCGGATCAACCAGAGCTTCATTGTTTGTAGGTACAGATCCGATTGTCTTGTTCAAGAGAAGTTGAGCTTCTTTGTTAGAAGCGAAGCTGGCATACAATTTAGCAGCATTGGGATATTGCGAGTACGCATTAACTGCAAAGATTTTGATACCCGAGAAAGTAATTGCTGTTTTACCTTCAATTGTAGGGATTGGAGCGATTCCTAGGTTATCGCCAAGGGCTGTTTTGTAACCAGCAAGTTCCCAAGGGCCTGTAATATCCATAGCAACATCACCTGTGTTGAACAAGCTGCGTTTGATATCAGCATTGATATCACCGCTCTTGATCGGCAAAGCTTCTTTCATTTTCACAAAAGCTTTAAGGCCAGTGATTGCTCCATCACTGTTAAGACCAATATCGTCTTTGTTTGTGCCGTTATCGCCGAAGAGATATCCGCCATTGGAGGAGATGAACATGTAGTTGAAGTACAGGTTACCAACTTCCCACATAATTCCGTATCTGTTCTTGGATTTATCTGTGAACGTTTTGCTGAAGGCAAGAACGTCATCAAATGACTTCGGAGCTTCTTTAACTAATGATTTGTTGTAGAACAAAGCATAAGTTTCTGCCGCTCTTGGGTAACCATACAATTCGCCGTCAAAAGTCGATCCAATAATGGAAGCTTCTGTGTTAGCGGATTTTGTCTGTTCAGCGAAAATGTCGTTAGGCAGCAACAGGCTGGCGCTAGCAGCTTTACCCAAGTTATCGTGAGGAATCAGAATAACGTCTGCAGCCAGTCCGGATGGACCATCTTGTGTAAGCTTAGTTACTTGATCGGGTGGTGCAACTTCTTCAATTTTAACTTGAACATTATATTTTGCTGTGAACTGTTTGGCGATTTCTTCTGCAAAAGGTCTTTCTTCTTTACTTTCCCATACAGTCAGTGTAGCACCCTCTTCAGGTACAACTTCATCTGTAACTGCTGTGTTAGTGGTGTTTGTGCTATTCTCTGTAGTATTTGCTGCAGGTGCATTAGTAGCTTCTGCATTTCCCCCATTGTTTGCATTGTTGCCGCATGCTGTAATAGACAGAACCATTGAGCAAGCCGCAGTTAGAACCATGAGTTTTTTCAACTTCATTTCGTTAACCCCTCCCGTTTTATAAAGCAAAAATATTCATAGCAACACGCTGCAAAAACTTGCGCAAACGATTTCAGAGAAGGCGAAAAAAAGGTGTATTCCAACATTTAGCCTACCTGCTTCATCATTAACAAGTTTAGAAAGCGCTTCATTCATGAATACATCATACAACAGTAATGTTTGTTTGTAAAAACGTTTGCACATACTGAATCTGGGCATTTTAGGCGAATTCATTAAGATAATAGTCTGTTTTCTTCACTTTTTGCAGGATAACTCTGTTTTGGGTGTTTTTTTCAAGCTTTTGGTTCATGAATTTCGTATTCCTCCTCTCAAACAGCAGCCATACTAAGTACTAATCTAGAATATATATCCTGTTATCTCTAAAAAAAGAATCTATGCTGTGTGAATATTTGTGCAATGGTTTGTACAAAATAGATTGAAGACCCTTTTTGTTCATGCTATAATCCAAATCGATCAGTGAAACGCCCTATTAAGTTTATCTGGCTTGCACAATAAAAAGGCAATGTTACTTATGACAGGTACATCCTCGGGAGCAAATTTGCTTGGGATGTACCTATTTTTTATGACTGAATTAGGGTTGAATTTATTTTCAGTTACTGATCTTGCTTTTTATTTTATATTTCAGGGGGCTTACGCTCACCACTACTTGGGAGGAATTTTCTTATGTTATTGGAAGCTGTATATCATCGTCCTAGGTTAAATTGGTCTTATGCTTATGATCAGAACACCATTCACTTGCGCCTAAGGGCCAAAAAAGGAGATCTAACTCAGGTTTACGCTTGGACAGGAGATAAATATACTTGGGACACTACCAAGGAGCTCATCCCTATGAGTCTTTTCACCTCTGATGAAATGTTCGATTACTGGGAATGCGAGACGGTTCCCCCTCATCGCCGCTTGAAATATGGATTTTTACTGCAAAAGGATCATGAACGCATGTGGATGACCGAAAGCGAGTTTCAAACCACCCGTCCAGAGAATCCCGAGAAACTATTCGAATTTCCCTACATAAATCGCAGCGATGTTTTTACACCACCGGCTTGGGTCAAAGATGCCATCTTTTATCAAATCTTTCCTGAACGCTTCGCGAATGGTGATCCTAGTCTGGATCCGGATAATGTACAACCTTGGGGCGGTAAACCGGAGCGAGACAGCTTCTTTGGAGGAGATCTGCAGGGTGTTATCGATCACTTGGATTATTTAAGTGAACTGGGCATCAATGCAATTTATTTCACCCCTATCTTCACAGCGACGACGAACCACAAGTACGATACGGAAGATTATATGCAGGTTGACCCACAATTTGGGGATGCTAAAACATTGAAAAAGCTGGTCGATGTCTGCCATGAGCGTGGGATTCGCGTTCTGCTGGATGCAGTCTTCAATCATGCCGGAAAAACCTTCGCCCCCTTTGTAGATGTGCTGGAAAAAGGAGCAGAATCACCTTATAAGGATTGGTTCCATGTTAATCAATTTCCGCTTGAAATCCAAAATGAGATCCCATCATATGATACCTTTGCCTTTGAACCCTTAATGCCAAAGCTCAACACTGAGAACCCTGAAGTTAAACAGTATTTACTGGAGGTTGCTGAATACTGGATTAAAGAGATAGGTATTGACGGCTGGCGTTTGGATGTAGCCAACGAGGTGAGCCACGAGTTCTGGCGCGAATTCCGCAAGGTAGTCAAACGAGCCAATCCTGATGCCTACATCCTAGGGGAAATATGGCATGAATCCGCCCCATGGTTGGAGGGAGACAAGTTCGATGCTGTAATGAATTATCCGTTCACCAATGCGGTAATTGATTTCTTTGTTCTCGGTAAACTTGATGCTGAAGGTTTTGCAAATTCAATCGGCAAACAATTATCCCGCTATCCCCTCCAGGCTAGTGAGGTTGCATTCAACCTACTCGACAGCCATGATACTCCACGCTTGCTTACCATTGCTAAAGGGGATAAGGAAAAACAGAAGTTGGCTGCTTTGTTTCAATTCACCTTCATGGGTACCCCTTGCATCTATTATGGTGACGAGATCGGAATGGACGGCGGTGCCGATCCTGACTGTCGTAAATGCATGGAATGGAATGAAGACAATCAGGATCGGAATTTGTTAGCCTTTTACCGCAGATTGATTGATATTCGTGCCAGCCATCCTGCACTTCGCACTGGAACCTTAACCTTCCTTGAGGCTGGACGCCAAGGAACCAAATTAGCTTATGAGCGTCGACTGGGTGAGGATGTTCTAATTGTGCTAGTTAATACAGATGAAACGATCCAACACTTCCACTTATCTGTTGAAGAGCGCAAGTGGACAAATGTCTTTACTGACGATTCGCTTCGGGCAGAACGCGGCACTCTATCTGTTAAGCTTCCTGCTCACGGTTATGCAGTCCTTAAGGCGGTCTATTAATAATAGAAGCATTTTTTTTCAATAAGCCCCATTTAAACCTTCAAAAGCCATCAATCTTTTGATATGAAGATGGCTTTTGGGGATACTAGAAGTGGCCGATCATTCAAAATTAATCCGTTTATCATTGAGTATATGGCGATTCTGATTATAATCCTGAAGGAGTTTATCTATTTACAATTAACTTTACTTCGATTAATATTACTGTGTAAAGCAAACGGTTCCATAAGGAGGTTTCTATGACAGTTACCATCAAGGATGTTGCCAAGAAAGCCGGTGTATCACCTTCAACGGTGTCTCGGGTTTTGTCGGGCCATCCCAGAATCAGCCTAGAAACTTCTCGTAAGGTTAAAGTTATTATGGAGGAAATGGGCTATCACCCTAACATGATGGCTAAGAGCCTGGTCTCGAAGACCACGAATAGCATTTGTATCATCCTTCCGAAACCAGCTGAAGAACTGTTCTCAAATTTGTTTTTCATGGAATTAATCCGAGGTGTTGTCACGCAAGCCAGCCGTTCCGGCTATGATGTTCTCATCAGCTCTGGAGCAAACGAAAAGGAAGAACTGGAGGCAGCCTCCCGTCTTCTTAAAGGGCGCCGTGTTGACGGCGTTATTCTGCTGTATTCACGCAAAGACGATGCTGTAATTGATTTTTTGGAGAACAACGGTTATCCTTTCGTACTTGTAGGACGTAGTGACCGTTATGAGAATATTCTATCTGTCGATAATGATAATGTGATGGCAGCTTATGACGCTACGAACCACCTGATATCTATGGGACACGAACGAATTGGCTTTGTCAGTGGTCCGCAAAACCTTATTGTTTCACGCGATCGTCTGGAAGGGTACCGTAAGGCCATGCAAAAGAGCGAACTTGAAATGCGGCCTGAATGGATAGTAGAAGGTGAGTTTTTGCAGGATAGCGGATACCGGGCCATGTCTTTTTTCATGAATCTCCCGAATCGGCCAACTGCACTAGTAGTCGTTGATGATATGGTGGCTTTTGGGGTACTGCGTGGGTTAAGTGAGCTGAAATATAGTGTTCCAGAAGACCTGGCTATTGTCAGCTTTAATAATATCCCACTTTCGGAATTATCGAGTCCCCCGATTAGCAGCATTGATATCGGAATTTATCACCTAGGCTACACGGCTTCCCAAGTTTTGATACAAGGCATTCAGAAAGCAGCTATTGGAGCCGGTTACACGAACAGATTTGTGATTCCACACCGTCTGATTATCCGTGAATCATCCATGTATTCTCTTGGAAAGAAATGATTAATGCGATTTAATAAATGAAGCAATAAGGCTTCATTTATTTTTTCTCAAGTTGTACAAACGTTTGCGCTATTCATAAGTTCATATACATGAAAGCGATCTTTAGGGGAGGTTAAAGATTATGACAGATATTAAAGCTTGTTTGTTCGATCTGGACGGTGTGCTCGTTGACACTGCCAAATACCACTATATTGCCTGGAAAGAGCTTGCAGATGGGCTCGGATTTCAATTTACAGAACAGGACAATGAACGTCTGAAGGGTGTTAGCAGAGTCGCTTCACTCAACATCCTCCTCGAAATTGGCGGCCTGACCTTTACCGACGCTGAGAAAGAACTCTTGGCCGAGAAGAAGAATAATCGTTATGTCGAATATATAACGACCATGGACAGTTCGGAGATTCTTCCCGGGGCTTTAGACTTCCTGAAGGAATGCCGTGCACAAGGCATTAAGGTTGCCCTTGGCTCAGCTAGTAAAAATGCAATGATGATTCTGAACAATACTGGCCTTACCCCGTACTTCGATGCCATTATAGATGGAACACATACATCCGTCGCTAAGCCCGATCCTGAAGTATTCCTGCTAGGTGCTAAAGCCTTGGAAATGAATCCTGAGTACTGTGTTGTTTTCGAGGATGCTGAAGCGGGCATCGAAGCGGCTATCCGTGCCGGTATGGTTAGTGTCGGAATCGGGTCTCAAGAAACACTTAGTTCGGCGAATATCGTCGTCCCTTCACTCCAGCAAATGAACGTTGCACGCTTAAGAGAATCTTTTGCAGGCGTTTGACGAACATTATTACCTATGAGTAGAAATCTAAGGTTTTCTGCTGCCCTCTGTTTATAAAAGAACTATTTAGCTCACTAACCCTACGAAGAAGCGGAGCGGGCAAAAGGATTGTGTAGAAGCGTTAGCGTTCGCCTTTGTCCCCAGATGCTTACCTATACCCACTCCATTCAGGCATCTGGGGACAACAGCGATCGGAACAACTTTTTGCCAGCGGAGCAACATACGTAGCTTTTAGTTAGAAATCATAGTTCTATTTATTATAACCCCTACTTATATAAAGGAGCGATTTACGTGAAGCAATATCTTACGATTGACGAATGGTCCATTATTGAAGAGTCCTTTGATGCACAAACTCACGAGATTTCCGAAAGCGTATTTAGTATCGGAAACGGTTATATGGGTGGACGGGCCAACTTCGAAGAGCAATATAGTGGCCGCAGCCTTCAAGGCAGTTATATGGCCGGAGTCTATTACCCTGATAAAACCCGTGTCGGCTGGTGGAAGAACGGCTACCCTGAATATTTTGCCAAAGTACTTAACAGCACCAACTGGATCGGCATCAACATTGAAATTGACGGTGTTCCATTGGATTTGGCTAACTGCACTGTTTCTGAATTCCGCCGTCAGCTCAATATGAAAGAGGGAACACTATCCCGCAGCTTCACGGCTGCTCTTGAAGATGGCAAGACTGTCAGAGTGGAAAGTATACGTTTTGTCAGCTTGGTTCGCCGTGAAATCGGTGCGATCCGTTACTCCATTGTTCCAGTGAATTTTGCAGGCACAATTACCATAACGCCTTACCTGGACGGGGACATTAAGAACAAGGATTCCAACTATGATGAGAAGTTCTGGAATGAGGTTGAGAAAAAAGCCGAACCTGACGGCGGGTACCTCACCTTGAAGACGAAAAAACTCGACTTTCATGTCACTTCAGCCATGACTTATGACATTTTGGTCAACGGTGAGAAGATTGTCCCAGAGGCTGAAGTTATCGAGCAGGAGAAATTTGTAGCGAACAAAATGAACCTATCCGTGAAGGAGGGCGATCAGGTCGTTATCTATAAGTATGCCGCCAACGTTACCTCACGAAACCATGGTCTTGGCCAACTCATTGAAGTAGCAAAAACTGTACTTCATCAAGCAAAAGAAGCGGGATTCGTCACTCTTTTGACTGAACAAGCAGAAGCATGGAGAGATAAATGGAAAGAAAGCGACATTATTATCGAGGGTGATGTTTCCGCACAACAAGCTATCCGTTTTAATATTTTCCAGTTGAACCAGACTTATAATGGCGAAGATGACCGTTTGAATATTGGGCCTAAAGGCTTCACTGGTGAAAAGTACGGCGGAAGTACCTATTGGGATACGGAAGCTTATTGCGTTCCCTTCTATCTCAGTACAGCAGACTCTTCCATTTCCCGCAATTTGTTGATATACCGTTACAAACATCTGGAAAAGGCCAAAGAGAATGCCCGCAAGCTTGGCTTCACTAAAGGTGCTTTGTATCCAATGGTTACGATGAACGGGGAAGAATGCCATAACGAGTGGGAAATTACCTTTGAAGAGATTCACCGGAACGGTGCCATCGCTTATGCCATTTTCAACTACGTGAATTATACCGGCGACAAAGCTTATCTGGGCCAATATGGCCTGGAAGTCCTTGTAGAGATCTCCCGTTTTTGGGAAGAACGTGTTCACTATGTACCTCATAAAGACAAATACGTAATGCTCGGTGTAACTGGGCCTAACGAGTATGAGAATAACGTTAATAATAATTGGTATACCAACCAAATGGCTTCCTGGACGATGGAATATACCTTAGAATCTTTAGCCTACCTACAGGAAAATGAAGCCTCCCGGTATGCTGAGCTAGTAGAAAAGCTGGAGCTTCAAGATACTGAAACGGCTAAATGGAATGAAATCATTGCCAAAATGTATTATCCAGCGGATGAGGAACGAGGTATATTCCTGCAGCAGGATGGTTTCCTGGACAAAGAAATCATTCAAGTAAAGGATTTAAATCCAGAGAATTTGCCGCTGAATCAAAAATGGTCCTGGGATCGAATTCTTCGCTCATGCTTTATTAAACAGGCAGATGTGCTGCAAGGTTTATTCTTCCTAGGCGACCGGTATGATCTGGACACGAAAAAACGGAACTTTGATTTCTATGAGCCGATCACGGTTCATGAGTCCTCCCTTTCCCCTTGTATCCATGCGATTCTTGCCTGCGAGCTGGGTTATAAGGAGAAGGCTTACGAAATGTATCTTCGTACCTCCAGACTGGATCTCGATAATTATAACAATGATACGGAAGACGGCTGTCACTCCACAAGTATGGCTGGCACATGGATGTCTATCGTACATGGCTTTGGTGGACTTCGGGTTCATGATGGCAGATTGATTTTGAAGCCTTCCAACCCAGGTCATTGGAAATCATATTCCTTTAAAATTATGTTCCGCGGCACACGCCTTAAAGTTAGTGTTACCGATCTGAATGTCACGGTTACCAATGAAACTGAAGTTCCGGCTTCCATCACGATTTACGACAAGGAATTTACAGTCAACGGACTGAGCAGTGTTACTGCCCAAGGCACCTCTGTTACCCTGTAATATCTGCTATTAGACCCGGAGGCATCATGCTTTCGGGTCTCTTTATTACTACACAATGAGGAGTGAACGAAATTGAATAAAGCCTTTTGGAAAGAAGCAGTAGTCTATCAGATCTACCCGCGCAGCTTCATGGATAGCAACGGTGATGGCATTGGTGATTTGCGTGGAATCATCTCCCGGCTTGATTATTTACAGAAGCTTGGTGTAGATGTGGTCTGGCTATCTCCCGTTTACAAATCACCTAATGATGATAATGGTTATGACATTAGCAATTATGAAGAGATCATGGATGAATTCGGTACCTTGAAGGACTGGGAGGAACTGCTCGCTGGCATGCACGAACGCGGGATCAAATTAATGATGGATTTGGTGATTAACCATTCCTCTGATGAACACGCTTGGTTCGCAGAGTCCCGCTCCTCAGTAGATAATCCTTACCGTGATTACTATATTTGGCGTCCCGGTCAACCTGACGGCAGGCTGCCCAACAATTGGAGTTCCATCTTTAGTGGTCCTGCCTGGGAGCTGGATGAGACGACTGGTGAATACTACCTCCACCTTTTCTCACGTAAACAACCAGATTTGAACTGGGAGAATCCGCGTTTACGCGATGCCTTGTACAAAATGATAAGTTTTTGGCTCGATAAGGGTGTGGATGGCTTGAGAATGGACGTTATAAATCTCATTTCTAAGACCCCCGGTCTTCCTTCAGCCGGAGATGAAGAACTAGGCTGGGGCGGAGAATATTTCATGAATGGTCCTAATGTGCATGAATATCTGCAGGAAATGAATGAAAAGGTACTTTCTAAATACGACATTATGACTGTTGGTGAGACCCCGGGGGCCACAGTAGAAGATGCTATTTTGTATACAGCAGAGGAACGTAAGGAACTGCAAATGGTGTTCCAATTCGAGCATATGGATGTAGACTCTGGGCCAGGGGGAAAATGGGACGTTGTCCCTTGGACGCTAATCAATCTGCGGAGTATTCTTCATAAGTGGCAGGTTGGACTTGCGGAGCAAGGCTGGAATAGCCTGTATCTCAACAATCACGACCAACCACGCATGGTATCCCGTTTCGGGAATGACGGGCCTTATCGTGTAATATCAGCCAAAATGCTTGCAACTCTTTTGCATACGCTAAAAGGAACTCCATATATCTATCAAGGCGAAGAAATAGGCATGACAAATGTGAAATTCTCGGCATTGGAAGATTATCAGGATATCGAGACTCACAACATGTATCGTGAAAAAGTAACCGAAGGCGGAGCGGATCATGAGACAATCTTGAACGCCATACATGTCAAAGGCCGTGACAACGCCAGAACTCCTATGCAGTGGGATGCCACGAAAAATGCGGGTTTTACAGTGGGTACTCCTTGGTTGAAGCTTAATCCGAACTATAGTGAACTTAACGTTGACCAGGCATTAGCTGATCCGGATTCCATATTCTATTATTACCAGAAGTTGATTGCGCTGCGTAAAGAGAATCCGATCATGGTGTATGGTGACTATGAATTGTTATTACCAGATCATGAATATTTGTACGCCTATACTCGAACTTTGGAAACTGAGAAATGGCTGGTATTACTTAATTTTAGTGAGGTTCCCCAAAAGGTTGACTTACAGGATGAGCTAAAAGCCGTTAGCAAACTCATTATTAGCAATTACGAAGAATCATCTAATAGCGAAACGCTCAGACCTTATGAAGCTAGAGTCTATTCTTTCTGATAAAACAAATTGTAGCTGCTCCCTGTCTTCAAGAAGCATGAAATGACAGGTAATGATCCTATTTCTCATGCTAGAATAAGTATCAAAGGAGATGGGGAACTTGGAATGGCTCATTAGAATGAAGGACGCATTGGAATACATGGAGAGCAACATGGACGATACGTTAAATATTGAAGAGATCGCAAGGGTAGCCTACTCCTCACCTTTTCATTTCCAGCGTATGTTCCATATGTTAACCGGAGTTACTATCGCCGATTATATCCGTAAACGCAGATTAACATTGGCTGCCCAAGAGTTAACTATATCTAACGCCAAGGTGATAGATGTTGCTCTTAAATATGGATATGACTCTCCAGAGTCCTTTGCCAAAGCCTTCCGCAAGGCCCACGGAATTACACCTTCCGCTGCTCGCGGGCAAGGTGTACAGCTAAAAGCCTTTCCCCGTCTCTCCTTCCACTTATCTTTGAAGGGAGATCAAGAAATGGACTACAAAATTATTGAAAGAGACAGCTTTACGGTCATCGGCAAGTCATTAAAGGTTACATGCAAAGATGGTGAAAACTTACGCCGAATCCCTCAGTTCTGGCAGGAAGTAAATGAAGATGGCACATCCGACAAGCTGATTGAAATCGGTGGCGATAAGGATATCCTCGGCATATGTAAGCAAATGGAGCCTGCGAATGAGAATTTCTTCTACTGGATCGCGGTGGAAAGCGGCCCTGAAAGTAATCCCCAGGGTTTTGAAACTACGATTATTCCTGCTGCTACTTGGGCTATTTTCACTTCAATTGGACCGATGCCGCATGCTATTCAGAACGTCTGGAAGCGTATCTTTGAGGAATGGTTTCCAGGTACAGGCTATGAGCATACAGGCGGACCCGAATTTGAGCTATATCCACCTGGGGATCCTGGGGCAAAAGATTACCGTTGCGAAATTTGGATCCCTGTTATGAAAAATTAATCTAATCTTCCCTGCCACCCGTTCATGCACTATTGAACGGGTTTTTTCTGCTAACCTCAATCTAACTATATAAAATGAAACTTAAATCAAAAGAAGAGGGAATGGAGTGACGGAGGGGGATTTTGGAACTGGAAGAGCGAGAGCGTCCGCCTTTGTCTACGAATTTCTACCGCTAAGAGCGGTATTAATCAAGAAATTTGTAGACAACAGCGGCTGGAAGTCCAAACATTCACCGCAGTGGCGACCGGCCCTTTACTCAATAAATATTAAGTTCAATATATATAGTATTTATGTTTTGCGAATAGCAAAATCTTGATATAATAGAAGAATTATTGCGGATTCATATCTGTAATACATCTATGGAATGGGTGAAGGAGAAATTCATGTCAAATGTAAAAATTTTTGCAGACAGCACTTCCGATTTGCCTCAGGGCTGGAAAGATACTTATGACATTGGCGTCATCCCGCTATATGTGATTATTGAAGATCAAACCTACAGGGATGGGTTGGATATTACATCTGAGGATGTGTATTCCCGGGTAGCAGCATCAGGTACTTTGCCAAAAACTGCAGCCCCTTCCCCAGCTGACTTCATGGCTGCCTTTACTCCCGCTGTGGAAGCTGGACATGATATTGTATATATAAGCCTTTCGTCTTCTCTGTCCTCCACTTACCAGAACGCTCTTCTTGCTGCTGGGGAATATCCTGAGGGACGGGTAAAGGTCATTGATTCACTTACTTTGTGTGGCGGGATTGCTTTATTAGTTATGAAAGCAGTTCGTGCAGCTCGCAGTGGGCTTAGCGCAGGTGAAATTGCCGACTTGCTGGAACAGTATCGCGACTTGGCAGAAACCCAATTTGTTGTGGATACGCTGGATTATCTGTACATGGGTGGACGATGCTCCGGAATGCAGAACTTTATTGGCAGCTTGCTCAAGATCCGGCCCCTGCTGAAAATGATTGATGGTGCTATCGTACCTGTGAATAAAATTCGTGGAAAAAAGGAAAAAGCCGTGGAGCAAATGCTCCAGAATGCTCTTTCGGACGTTGATCGGATGGATAAGGAATTACTGATCGTTGCCCACACGCTGGCTGACGAAGATGCTCAGTTCCTACATAACGCTCTGAAGGAAGCCACAGGGGCAGATGAAATCGCAGTTATTCATGCAGGCTGCGTGATCGGCAGTCACTGTGGTCCGCAAACGGTAGGACTCATGTACTTACGCAAAGCTTGAGTCACGGTTGAAATCACGATTAAATAGAAAACCTCCGGAACTTATGACCAAGACGCCATAAGTTCCGGAGGTTTTATTAGATTGTAATCCTCTTACCATGAAGCACTAATTCCTACTTCTTTATCCTCCTTAGGAAAAGACAGCATAAAGCGGAATGTAGAACCCCGGTGTTCCTCGCTCTCTACAAATATGGTGCCACCCATTAATTCTACAAGCTGCTTGGAAATCGCAAGCCCTAACCCAGTACCACCATATTTTCGGTTAATGGAAGGATGTACTTGCGAGAATGACTGAAATAGTAGATTAAGCTTGTTAGAAGCAATACCCACACCCGTATCTCTTACAGAAAACTCCAACAAATAGTCGGATGCTTCCGGCAGAGGGATATTTTTCACCGATAGGGTTACGCTCCCTTTCTCTGTGAACTTCAGTGCATTACCAACCAGGTTAACGATGATTTGCCGCAGTCGGCTCGGATCCGTTTTTATCATCTCAGGGACACTTGTATCCGCCCACCAGCGCAGGGCCAGCTTCTTCTCCTCCGCCTTGGGTGTAAAGAGATCCACAATACTCGAGATCATATCCCGGAGATCGAACATCTCGGACTGAAGAGGCATTTTACCAGCTTCCATTTTACTGAAGTCAAGAATATCATTCAGGATATGCAATAAGCTATAGCTGCTGCTTCGCAAGATCTCAGCATAGGTGCGTTGCTCTTCTCCCAGCTCCGTCTCGAGCAGAAGATCAGCCATCCCAATCATGCCATTCATAGGTGTGCGTATTTCGTGACTCATCATAGCCAAGAAGTCTGACTTTGCCCGAGCTGCCTTCTCTGCAAATTCCTTGGCGCGAATGATTTCTCGTTCATTAGTGATATCATTAAAAGCAACAACCGCTCCTTGAATGACTCCATTATTAATAATTGGAGAAACCCGATAATTCACCAAAAAGCTTGTCCCATCCTTCCGCCAAAATACCTCCTCATCCATACTGCGTGTAACTCCATCTAATATGGTTAGAGTGATCGGAAACTCTTTTTCAGAATAGTGTGATCCGTCAGAACGAGTATGATGAATGAGTGAGAGGCTATGTATCCCGATAAATTCATCTCGAGCGTAACCAAGCATCTCCATAGCTGCAGGATTGATAAAAATAGTATGCCCCTTGGTATCTAGTCCAAAGATCCCCTCGGATACCGAGTCTAAAATTAGACTATGGCGATTACTAAGCTCTCTAATTTGGCTAAGGTTGTGCATATTTTCTGTAATATCTATAGCAACGCCGTGTACACCTTCCAGATTTCCGTTTATTTGTATAGGTACATTAACTACATGAATTAAAAGTTTTGTACCCTCTTTATGGGTTAGTCTGACTTCGTGATGCTTGGGCTCAGACTGATTGTCCAAATTATAGGAAGACATCACTCGATAATTCTCATCTGGATGAAGCAAATCGTTAAAGGACATTCCGAGTAATTCTTCTCTGGTAAATCCTGTGAGATGCTGCAATCGGGTATTAACGTCAATGAACCGCCCTGACATATCAAGTAAATATACACTCGCAGGATTATGCTGGAAAAGTGACTTATAACGTTCCTTATTTTCCAGCATTTTTTTCTGTGCTTTCACATGATCTGTAATATCCTTGGCTATACCGTAAACGCCGACCACTTCGTTCCCTGATTTTATAGGGACATAGGTTATGTCTGCTGTATGCATTTCACCATTTTTGTGTAAGAAATCTATTACAAACCGGGGAGATTGTCCCTCTACGGCCAGAGCAAAATTAAGCTTTTGTAAAGTAATGCTCTCGGGCGGGTATGCATTCTTAGCAGAGGAGTCGTTCATCTCTTCAAAAGAGTAGCCTGCAATCTGATGCGTTGAATCGTTCGTATCCACTAAATTACCCTGCAAATCCATGATGTAGATCGAATCCGGATGATTCATATATAAAGATTTAAAGGCGCCATCCGCCGAAATCATTTGTTTTAAAATCAGAGTCTTGTCCTTATACACAGCCCACATCCTCTCTGCGTTCCCCCTAGAAATCACTCTAAGTCCTGCTAAATAAGTCTTATCCTGTAGAAATATAGACTGGTTTATAATTCATTATATCAAAAATTGTAAACATTCATATCCGTAAAAATAAAAAATAAACCCCTGTCAACATCCTTGACAGAGGTTTAGAACTATCATTTTAAGCTATGTCTTCCGTTTCAATCTTTCGGATGGATAAATAGGCAATACCTATGCCAAGCAAACCGAGGGATATCGATACTGCAGCCAAATTTCCGAGCCGGAATTGATCAAAGCCAGAAGTAATAGTACTGACAACAAGGATCGCTGTTACTATTGTAGCCGGGACTGATTTTTTACGCATACCTACGTATAGTGGAATTAATCCAATACCAGCGGCGTATAGGGCACCCATTACGATTGTATATAACTCATTAATGACTAGAGAAGCTGTCAAATCACCCGGGATAATATTCGCGAAATAATTAATTCCGATGAGGATCGCTCCAAGTACTACATCTGAAATCAGAATGGCAGCGAATGTGAATAAGAACACAATGATTAATTTAGCGGCCATCAGTTTTTTACGCGGAATAGGATACATAAACAGCAATGTAACGGTATTGTTCTTATACTCATCAATGACCAGCTTACATAGCAGTACCGATGCAAAAATAATAAATACAGCTTTCACAAAAACGAACAAGGCGTCAAACAGTTCAGCATAGGTAGCTAAGGTAGGGACGCTTTCCCCTTTCTCTACAAAAATAACAAGAAGCAGAAACGCAAGCAGCCCTAAGTTGGCATATAGGAAACCTTTGAGCATACTGGACAATTTATTTTTATGAATTTCAAGCGAAATTAACTTAAGCAACGCCTTCACCCCCGATCAATTTCAGAAAATAATCTTCAAGCGAGTGATGTTTTTTACTTAGACTCTCCAACTCCACATCTGCTATGACAAGCGCTTTGTTCAACTCACGTTGAGAGATGCCCTCATAAATACGAATGGTTCGTGGATCAAGTACTTTGAAATTCGATAACCCAAGCTTATGCTCAAGCACATACACCGCTTTACTCGTCTGATCCGTAATCAGTTCCATATACTCCGTATTCTGACCGCGTATGGACTTCATCGCTACTTCCTCTACTAATATTCCTTCACGAATCACACCGATCGTATCCGCAAATTGTTCAATTTCAGCCAAAATGTGACTGGAGACCAGCAGGGTCATCCCATATTCCTGACTCAGCATTCGAAATACCTCACGCATCTCCTTGATTCCGATTGGATCCAAGCCATTGATGGGCTCATCCAAGATGAGTAGTTCCGGTTTGGTCATGATGGCTCTTGCAATGCCAAGACGCTGCTTCATCCCAAGAGAAAACTGCTTCACGGGTTTATTATGGATGCCGGTCAGCTTCACCAGCTCCAGCGCTTCTCCAATCGCTTTTGGATTATAATAACCCATGTACTCTCCATGCAGGATCAAGTTTTCTTTTGCGGTCAGCTTGTCGTAGAATACGGGGTATTCTATAATGCATCCCATCCGTTTTAGCATTTCGTAGGAGCGCTCCATCATTTTTTCCCCACAAAATTCAATCTCACCGTCCGTTGGCTTAACCAGATTAGTAATCATCTTCATGACCGTTGTTTTACCTGCTCCGTTCGGACCTAGAAATCCGTAAATCTCACCTTGATTAATGTTCATATTTACGTTGCTTACGACTTCTTTACCTTGATAGACTTTTGTTAAATTCCGTGTTCGAAGTAAGGTTGTCATTTCCGTTGTCTCCTTTGATTGGTTCTTGTTTTCTATATTTCTTATTGTACACAGCGGAATTTTCTTTTTTATTACTCAATTCTTACTTAAATCTTAAGTTATAGAAGTTAGAAGCGGAGTCGTCGAAAAGATACCGTAAATCCCGTTCTAACAAACGGTTGGCTTGTCAGTTTAATCGTGCCGTTCATTTGCTCCGTTAGCCTTTTCGTAATGGTCAGACCCAGTCCGCTGCCTTGGTAAGCCCGATTTCTTGAATCCTCAAGGGTATACAACCGTTCGAACACCTTATCTTGATGCGACTCTGTTATGCCTTTTCCACGGTCCCACACTTCTATGTACACGTTCTTTTCATCAGAATAGAGCCTTAAACCGAGTACCCCGCCAGCATCTCCGTATGAAATCGCATTGGAGAGCAAATTGGATAAAATCCGGTCCAAAGCCTCTTCATTTCCCATTATGTACAGAGAGTCGTCGGGAATATCAATCTGCACCTCACTGCCTTTAGCACTTAAGAGATCATAAAAGGATAAAATATTGCGCCGGCATGTTTCGCCCAGTTCCACTCGTGTAAGGGGAATGTCCCGATCTCCCGACTCCAGCTTGGCCAAATCAAAAAAAGTATTCATCAGCGTAATAACTTGATTTGCCTTCTGATGAATCGTTTGTAAAATGCGTTCACGCTCGGAATCTGTTATGGACTTGTCATGTAATATCGTTTCTATATAACCGACTACAACCGTCAACGGAGTCTTCAAATCATGTGAGATATTCGACAGCATGTTGCGCATAGACTTCTCCAATTTGACGCGCTGGGCGGTCCCCAGATGGTTGATATCAAGCATCCTGTTGAGATCGTTCAGCAACACTTGCAGCTCCTTATTACTGCTAAAGAGGAGGAGTCTCTCATGAGAGCCCTGAGTTATGATGCTCTCCAGCTTCTGATGTATGTATTTGAGTTGGTGGGAAGATTGACGGTAGCGCTGGTGCTGCCAAAGAATAACAAGCAATAGACAGACAACCACAAGAACAAGAATACCGCTCATAGAGGCAGTGCTCATAGCAGCGATCATTGTACCGCTTCTCCCAACTTGTATCCGATCCCCCACAGCGTTTTGATGAATTCAGGCCGCGATGGATCGTCCTCTATTTTTTCCCGTAATCTACGCATATGTACATTAATGACGTTCTCATCCCCGTAGTAATCATCCGCCCAGACCATTCCATAAATCTGCGCTTTAGTGAAGACTCTGCCCGGATGGGTTATGAACAGCTTGAGAATATGAAATTCCTTGGCTGTCAATTTCACTTCTTCGCCGTTCTTTTGAGCTGAGAAATTATCCAGATCTACCGTCAGTCCGTGGAAAGTAACTCTTTGCTCTTGCTGATCAGGAGCGGGTACATTTGACTTGGAACTTAAAGAAGCGTATCCAGCTCGTCTGATTGCTGCCTTCACCCTTGCTGCCAGCTCGATCATGGAGAAAGGCTTTGTAATATAATCATCGGCTCCGAAGCCAAGCCCTAGTGCCTTATCCACATCGCTATCCTTGGCGGACATAATTAGAACAGGAACGAGGCTGGTGGCGCGAATAGTCTGTAGAATTTCTGTCCCGCTCCGTTTAGGCAGCATAAGGTCAAGAAGAATAAGATCAAAAGCACTACTGCTGCGAAAAATCATCTCAGCGGCTTCCCCGTCGAATGCCGTTTCTACCTCGAAGCTTTCTTTTATTAAATAGGACCTAACCATTTCACTAATGGCTTCATCGTCCTCAATCAGAAGTATGCGTTGCATGCTTTTTCCTCCAACCAATCACTTATTTTAGCAACCTATCATCTTAATGCAGCCTTCGAGTTCACAAACAAATTAATAAAAAATAAATAAAATGGATACAGAATCATTAACGCGATGACAATCAATCCGCTAACCGGATTTGGATCATCTCCAGGATAAGTAATAGGTAACAATGATTTAAAAATAAATATAAACAAAAATAAATAGAGAATCGAAAGAGGTATGGTCCAGTACCGAGCGGCACGCCCTTCCATCCACTTATTTACGATATACAGAAAAATGATCGTTAAAATTACAAAACCTACGAAATTATAGATATGGATAATCCTTTTTACTTTTTCTAAATCCCAGCCTGTTACTCTGCCTATACGGTAAACATTCAACATGAGCTCAAGAGATATAAATAACGGGAAGGCAAAAATAATACTCGTAAAGTTCAGTCTTATAAACCATCTCATCCCTAATACATCCTCCTTGGAAGCCCACTGAAAGAACATGAGAAAATAGAGAGTATTTGTTAAAGTATACCAATAACATCCTCCATTGTGCATCCCTTATGTTGAGCGGGGTAAGGATTCACAGAGTTATAATGCCCTTCCCTCACCCATATACATTAGAAGAACTGCTCTGCCAGAACGTGGTGCTGTGAATAGAAAGGAGTGATAGGTTCATGCCCGGTGAAGAAATAAAAGCGCTTGAGCGATCGATCGCTGAAATTACGGAAATTGCTTCCGGCTTCGGCCTCGATTTTTTTCCGATGCGTTATGAAATATGTCCCGCTGATATTATTTATACATTTGGTGCCTATGGAATGCCGACCCGCTTCGGGCACTGGAGCTTCGGAAAAACTTTTCACAAAATGAAATCCCAATACGACTTTGGCCTAAGTAAAATATACGAGCTCGTCATTAACTCCAACCCGTGTTATGCGTTCCTTCTGGATGGAAATTCACTTATCCAAAACAAGCTGATTGTGGCACACGTGCTGGCTCACTGCGATTTTTTCAAAAATAATGCCCGCTTCTCCATGTCCAACAGGGATATGGTCGAGAGTATGTCAGCCACGGCTGAGCGCATCGCCCACTATTCTGTAACCTACGGCACACAGACTGTGGAGAGCTTTATAGACGCTGTTCTTGCGATACAGGAGCATATTGATCCCAGCCTGATCAAGCCGCAAAAGCTGGGCAAGAGCCAACTGTCGGAATTAAAAATGATGGAGCGTAAGGAAACCTTAAAGGGTAATAGAGCAACTCCAAGCAATCCTTATACTGAGCTTTGGGATTTAGACAAGTCGGCTGCTGCTGACGCTAATCAAAAACAAACTGCTGATAATCGCACCTTCCCACCAGATCCTGAGAAGGATATGGTTTGGTTCATTCAGCAATATTCCACTGTATTAGAAGATTGGCAACGCGACATCATGACGATGCTCCATGACGAAATGCTCTACTTCTGGCCGCAGATGGAGACGAAGATCATGAACGAAGGCTGGGCTTCGTATTGGCATCAACGGATCATGCGTGAGCTGGATCTAACACCGGAGGAAACAATCGAGTATGCTAAGCTGAACTCCTCAGTGGTGCAGCCTTCCCGCCAAAGCTTGAATCCCTATTATTTGGGACTGAAAATCTTTGAAGACATCGAACGTCGTTGGGACCGGGACAAAATATTTGAAGTGCGGGAGCTGGATTCCGACACCTCTTTTATCAGCAACTATTTGTCTAAGGAACTGGTTACCGACCTTGATCTGTATGTATTCGAGAAAAAAGGTCCCGAGTGGAAAATTACGGATAAAGCTTGGGAGAATGTTAGAGACCAGCTGGTGCGGGCACGTGTAAACGGAGGATCTCCTTATCTGGTCGTTCAAGATGGTGACTACGAGCGTAACGGAGAGCTGTTTATCGTCCACCGCTACGAGGGAATCGAGCTGGATTTAAAGTATCTGGAACGCACTCTACCACACATATACACCCTATGGGGACGGACCGTTCATCTGCAAACCGTCCTGGAGGATAAAAAAGCGCTGTTCTCCTATGATGGCAAGAAGGTACAACGGAAGTTTCTATGAGCCTCCATAGACGGATGCTTTAGACTAATATTGCAATGCAAGACAAAGACCCGCAGAGCTTTCTGCGGGTCTTCTGTTGTTTAAATGTTACTCAACTTACTCAACTGTAGGCGTTTCTGCACAAATATCATTGTACTTAGTACAACTAAAATGGTTCTTCTTAACATCAGCCTACCTCCAGCATCAACGAGAAAAAAGACGAGTCGCTAATCGCGGCCCGTCTTCTTCAACGCAAGTTACCTATTCAGCAAACTTCCTACATACCGCAGCAGCTCGTTCGCGCAGATTGGGCAGTAACCGTGCCCTTCCATGAGTCTTGCGCATACCTCATTGATCCGTTTCAGCTGGCTCTCATCCGGCGTTTTGGAGGAGGTAGTGATTTTGACAATATCCTTTAAGTCCGTAAACAGCTTCTTCTCAATGGCCTCGCGAAGACGGTCATGGTTGCTGTACTCGAACTTCTTCCCTTTGCGTGAGTAAGAAGAGATCCGAATCAGGATTTCCTCACGGAAGGCTTTTTTCGCATTCTCAGAGATACCGATCTGCTCTTCAATGGAACGCATCAGCCGCTCATCCGGCTCCATCTCCTCATCCGTCAACGGATCACGGATCTTGGACCAGTTGCAGAAGGCCTCGATATTATCCAAGTAATTCTCGAAGAGGGTCTTGGCAGATTCCTCGAACGAGTATACGAACGCCTTCTGCACTTCGCTTTTAGCCAGAATGTCGTATTCCTTGCGGGCAATGGAAATAAAGTTCAAATACCGCTCCCGCTCTTCCTTTGTAATCGAAGGATGCTGATCTAGGCCGTCCTTGATCGCCCGAAGTACATCTAGAGCGTTCATGCACTCCAGATCTCCCTTGATCAGCGCACTAGAGATACGGTTAATGACATAACGCGGATCTACGCCCGACATCCCCTCATCTTGGAACTCGGTCTGCATCTCCTTCAGATCGGCCTCTTTGTAGCCTTCAACCTCTTCCCCGTCGTACATCCGCAGTTTTTTGACGAGATCCATTCCCTGCTTCTTGCTCTCCTTCAGACGGGTAAGTATAGAAAAGATTGCAGCGGCACGCAGGGCATGAGGCGCTATATGAACATGCTTCATGTCGCTTTGACCGATCAGCTTGGCGTAAATTTTCTCCTCTTCGGATACCTTGAGGTTGTACGGGACAGGCATCACGATCATCCGGGATTGGAGCGCTTCGTTTTTCTTATTCGAGATGAAGGTTTTATACTCGGATTCATTGGTATGGGCGATGATTAATTCGTCAGCACTAATTAATGCAAATCTGCCGGCTTTGAAATTCCCCTCCTGTGTCAGTGACAACAGGTTCCAAAGAAACTTTTCATCACACTTCAGCATTTCCTGAAATTCCATCAGTCCACGATTGGCTTTATTCAACTCTCCATCAAACCGGTAAGCGCGCGGGTCTGACTCCGATCCATATTCAGTAATGGTGGAAAAATCGATGCTACCCGTCAGATCTGCGATATCCTGCGACTTCGGATCGGAAGGACTAAAGGTTCCTATACCGATACGCTCTTCCTCTGACAAAAGTACACGAACCACTCGAACACTTTCAATCGTACCGTGATACTCATTTTTGAGCCGCATTTGGCAGGAGGGGCACAGATTGCCTTCAATTCGCACACCAAGCTCCTTCTCAATATGTGGCCGCAGTTCTAGTGGAATCAGATGCAACGGATCCTCATGCATTGGACAGCCTTCAATCCCATACACAGCACCTTGTTCAGTCCGGGAATATTGCTCTAGCCCACGCTTCAGCAGCGTGACCAGTGTTGATTTTCCTCCACTAACCGGCCCCATCAGCAATAGTATACGCTTGCGTACATCCAGTCTCCGTGCAGCAGAATGGAAGTATTCCTCTACCAGCTTCTCGACAGCACGATCCAGTCCAAAAATCTCCTGTTCAAAAAATTTATACCGTTTGCGTCCGTTAATTTCCTCCACACCGTGCGACTTGATCATGTCGTATACACGGGCGTGAGCGGTCTTGGCGGGAGAAGGGTCTTTTCTAAGCAGTTCTATATACTCCTTGAAGGTTCCGTTCCACGCCATACGCTCATTCTCGGCCCGATACGAAGCTATACGCTCAAAAATATCCATTGTTCGCTGCCTCCTCACCTTGCGCTCCAATTGCCGATGTAGCTTTCAAAAGTGTATTACATAACTATGCGGCGAGCCCGCAATAGTTGACCTCTTTTTTGCTGTGCTATAATAGAGAATCCCCTCAATGTGAAACTTATCAAGCGATGAGTATACTAAATGCTTAGCGTGAACCCGTGAATTTATAATTAATACGTTAAATTAGGGCGCAGGAGTGAAGATTCTATGGCAGTGCGACATGAAACGGAGCTGTATGCTCCTTTGAAGGTTTTTTTTGAAAAACAAGGGTATGAAATCAAAGGTGAAGTGCGGACTTGCGATATGGTGGGGATTCGTATGAATGATGATCAGCCGTTAATCGTGGAAATGAAAAAATCTTTTAACCTCTCACTACTGCTTCAAGGAGTTGAACGGTTGAAGCTCAGCCCAAATGTCATCTTGGCAGTAGAGCGCTGCCGGGACAAAAAAGGGGCGGTGAACCAACGCTGGGGTGAGCTTAGTGAGCTCTGCCGCCGGCTAGGCCTGGGGTTGATGACCGTAATTTTCTACAAGACTAAGCCACCTCTAGTGGAGGTATTAGTCGAGCCTGGAGAAATACCTCCAGTCCGGCGGATCAGTGGGCGGCGACAAGAACGATTGCTGTATGAGTTCCATGAGCGCAGCGGCGATTATAATACCGGAGGAAGCACACGCGTTAAGCTAGTCACTGCCTACCGTGAAAAAGCCCTTCGTGTTGCAGTAGCTCTGCAAGAGATAGAGGCAGATCCATCTCGCCTTGTTCTCAAGCCGACCGGAACAACACCAGCGGAGCTGCGAAAACGCAGCGGCGTTCCGGGGGCAGCAGCCATTCTGCAGAATAACTATTACGGATGGTTCATTCGGATCATGCGCGGCCGGTATAGCTTAACCCCTGCCGGAGTATCAGCTTTAACCGAATACTCTGCCATTACGAGCGGCTGCAACTCATCTGAAGTTATCTCATAACAAGGTAACAAGGAATTGCATAATTATTCAAAAAGAGAGGGGATGTCCCAAAAGCCATTTCAATGGTCTTTGGGACATCCCCTCTCTAAATTTAATACAGCTTTAGCTGCGGGCTGTAAACTCAGTGACAGCCTCACTCATAAGATTCATCCCCAACAGCAGTTCATCCCGGCCAGGGTGGCTGAAGTTCAGGCGAATATGTCCTGACCCGCCTTCGACACAGCATAATGAACCTGGTAAAAAAGCAACGCCCTTAGCCAAGGCACATTTTAATAATGCGTTAGCATCTAGACCTTCTGGAAGAGCTACCCATAGGAACATGCCTCCGGTTGGAAGGTCATAGGAGCTGCCTTTCCAGGCAGGACGCTTTAACAGCTCTGCCATCAGCTTCAGCCGTGTGTGATATTCACGATTAAGCAGTGCAATATGTTCACGTAAATCGAAGGTAGAAGCATCCAAAAGATGATATAGGAGCCGTTGGTTCAGCGGGCTTGATTGCCAGTCTGCCATTCCTTTAGCCGCAGACATCATACGGATTAGTTCAGGACTGCCTGCTGCCCAGCCCGTCCGCAGCGCAGGAGCAACGGTCTTACTGAAGGATCCGATGTACAGTACGTGACCGCCTTCACTGACATTTTCTAGGGCATACAGGGACGGATAACGTTTGGACGGATGCTGATCATAGCGCTCAAAATGCAGATCCCCATAGGAATCATCCTCCACGATCAACACATTGTGAGCTGCGCAGAGCTCCAGCACCTCCTTGCGCCGTTCCATACTCCACAAATTGCCGCTTGGATTCGTAAAGCTTGGGGCAGCGAACAGCATTTTTGGCCGATACTTCTGAATCTGTGATAGTAAATGATCCGGCATCAAACCTTCCTTGTCTCCCCGAACCGGTATTATCAAGGCACCCTGCATTCGTAATGCTTGCAAACAACCCGGAGAAGTCGGATGCTCGACAAGAACACGATCTCCCGAATCCAAGTATACCCGAGATAACAAATCAACAGCCTGCTGACTTCCCGTTGTGAGCAGAACGCCGCCTTCGTTAACGGTTACCCCTTTGGATTTGAACCAATCCCCTGTCAGCCAATCCCTTAGCGGACCATAACCTGCCGGATCGCCATACTGGAGCGCTTCAGCATTAGCCGTAATAACGTTGGATGCTGCTTCTGCCAGTAAGGATAACGGAAATAATTCCTCTGCCGGTAATTCCTCTGCCAGTGATATTAAGGAGCCTCTTCTCATTTGGGTGCGAATGCTTAACAGCGGCGATGATAACAGTGTATGTGCGCGAGCTGAAAACTCATATTTCATAAGGCGTCCCCCTTCCTTGGTACAAAGAATATTCCGGCTGGAACGGCAATATGTCGTCCTGCTCAGACTATGCGTACATTTGCTTGTTTTGTCTAGAGAAAAGCGCGAATTTTTCTATAGCCTGTGCTCTCGTAGACACGTTCAGCTTAACGTAAATCTTTCGTAAATAATTATCGATAGAACGCCTGCTTACCTCAATTTCCAGGGCAATCTTATCATAGGTAATTCCCTGTACAATCCGTTCCATGATAAAAGTTTCCGTAGGTGTCAGCTGCAGTACAGCATCATACACTTGAGAGGATGCTATAGGAAGGAAGCCTTTATTCATCCATTCTAGAGGCATCGAGAGGAAGCCCTCCCTAAGACCTCGGATTAATTGCAGCAGTTGCCTCGGTGAAGCCCCTTTTGACAATAATCCGCTGGCCCCCAACTCCATAAGCGGCTGAAGCAGCTGCATAGCATCATCGTCTGTCATTACGACAAAGTGTGACGCCGGCGAACTTCTTTTCATACCCATGAGTACGTTCTCAACCTTACCTTCTGGCATACGGTAATCCATTAAAATTAACTCCGGATGTTTATCCAAAATAATGGCAGAGCATTCGCTCCATGAGGAGCACATCCCTAATACAACCAACTCCCCCTCTTCCTCCAAAATCAGCTTTGTTCCTAGCATACTTGTGGGATGACAGCCCACGAGTACCACCTGCCACACCTTCTTCATTGATGCTTTGACCTCCTGCTATATATGTATTTAACCAGAGTGGATAGCGCCGCAGCGTTTCCGCATTAAACGCAAGCAAGGAAGCATGATGACTGATATGTAAATTTCCCCTTTTTTACCTTGTATACGTCCATCAGATATTCCATTCTATAGTAATTCTATCCCAGTAGTTTAATAGGAGCAATTACTTTTTACCTATATTCTATTCTCTTACATTTTTGCGAAACAAGTTGAAGTCTGATAGAATGGTTACTTGTAAAAATATAGCTTGAGGTGATGAAATGCAGGCATCAACGGAATCGTCCCCACTACACTCTCGCCGTGCGGCTACTACGAGGAACGGCCCTTCTGCCAAATGGTTCTTACTTTTCTGGATTCTGATAATCGGACTAAGTGTCTATGCAGTTTACAGCTATACCAATTATTTGAAGGACCAGGTTTTGAACCAGCTCAGTCAGCAAAGTCAGCAACAGCTTACTCTTCTGAAAACAGATTATGAGCAAAAGATTGCCGTTCTCTCTTCAGAAGTACAGGAGCTGCAGAGTACCGTACAATCCTTTAATGAGTTGTTAACCTTTACGAAGGATAATGCAAGTGCTAAGACGGACAATAGCAATAAGCTATACACCCAATTAAGTGAGGTTCGTAAGCAGTTGGATACCCTGAAGAAAGAGATGGATCTGCTCAAATGATTACACCTGTAAAAAGAGTTAACCGATTCTTTATGCTTACTATTGCACCGTTTTTAGGGCTGTTCTTGTCCTTATGGTTGTATCAGCCTCCTCTTAAGTTAGATTTGAAGGTAGAACAATACACACCCATTTCAGGCCCTATTCAAGAGACGGCTGTACTCAAAAGCGACCTTACGAAAGCCAAAGCAGCAGCCGATTACACCATTAAATCTGTCAGTGCCAGTGCTAAAGTGTACAAACAGACAACTGCAACGATGAATGCCCTGGTAAATACGGCAAAAGCCCAGGCTACCCGTCCCAAGTTCATATATAACCGTCGGATAACAGCGAAGCTCGGCTCTCCGAAAGAGGTTATCAGCAGCAGTCGCATTTCAATAGAGTTGTACCGGATGAATCCAGGTAACTATAAAGGCTACGCTATGAAAATCAAACTGAAGGACCCTTCAGCAATGACAATGAGCCTCGGACAAGGGAATCCCGGGGGATCAGAAACCACGATGCAGGCTGTGAACCGTCTTGGTGCAGTCGCTGGAATTAACGCCGGGGGATTTGCTGATAAAGGGGGCAAACGTTATCCTCTGAGCACAACTATAGTAGGCGGCCAGTATCTAACAGGCTTCGAATCAAGCTACAAAGATCTCAGTTTTGTTGGATTGAACAAATCGGGGAAGCTGATTGGAGGGAAATTCTATAGCCAAAGTCAGCTTGATAAGCTTGACCCGGCTTTTGGCGCAACTTTTGTGCCCGTACTGCTTCAAAATAGCCATAAAGTGCCGATACCCGAGAAATGGAAGGCCAGCCCCAAACGGGCACCACGTACCGTGATGGGAAAATACAAGGATGACCAGCTGCTTGTTATGGTAGCCGATGGCTACAACGAAAATGGCAGCTCAGGAGCCACACTGGAGGAAATTCAAAACAAGCTCTACGGTATGGGAGTAACAGATGCTTATAATTTGGATGGCGGCGGCTCCTCGTCATTGATCTTTAACGGAAAAGTTGTAAACAAGCCATCCGATGGTATTTTACGCTCCGTACCCACAAACTTTCTGTTTTTCGAATGATCATTATAGTTTGTCAATGCAACATATCACAATTGCATTTATTTTTTGGCAGTGCCAGGTTATAATAAAGTTAATGAATCCAGTTCTTTGGAGGTGCCCAGCATGACGTTCTCATTGACTTTTTGGATCGTTACCCTCGTTTTTGTATTATTTCTGGCCGGAATCCTCACTTCATCCTACAATGATGACAAGACAAAAGGCTTGTAACTCACTGGTACTTCTCTAAGTTAAAGGAGATTCTTGCAGACACTTGCCTGCTCTCCCAACCTAAAAGAAAGAGCGTCGCAATTAAGCGGCGCTCTTTCTTTTGTATAACTCTAGTACATTTTGAAAATGAAGAACAATCTCTTCTTAAGTTCTTAAGCGTGTCTTTGCAATGAAGTCATTTCGCTCATGCACACAGCACAAATATAACGGTCTTTGTACTCGTTCACTTCTTCCATGGATCCGCAGAAAACACATTTAGGGCGATACCTCTCCAAAATGATATGGTCACCCTGTACCAAAATTTCAACCGGGTCACCCTCATTCATTTGATACCTTTTACGCAGGGATTTAGGTAGAACAATTCTACCAAGCTGATCCACTTTTCTAACAACGCCAGCAGGTTTCATATCGTAAATTACACCTCTCCTGTTCAACTAATTATAATTACCTAGTACTTATTTCGGCTCAATTGAAATATTTCGTTATAAAAATGTCGAATCCTGCTGAAAAAAATAATAATCTGTGATTTCTTTTAGACAAGTTCCGGAAAATCTAACTGACGGAGGGCTTCATAGACAATTATCGCCGCAGAATTCGATAAGTTAAGCGATCTGACAGCATCTCCCATGGGCATGCGAATCCTTGTTTCTTTACCCGCTTCCAAAATATCTGCAGACAACCCCTTCGTTTCTTTCCCGAATACAAAAAAGTCTCCATCCTGATATTTGAAATCACAATATCTTTTCTCAGCCTTCGTTGTAGCATAGAAAAAGCGTCCGTCCTTATATTTCTCGAGCACCTCGTCAAAAGAATCATGATACTCTAGGTTTACAGCATGCCAATAATCCAGGCCCGCTCTTTTCAATGCAGCATCATCGGTCCGAAAACCAAGCGGCCGCACCAGATGAAGATGGACTCCGGTTGCTGCACAAGTACGTGAAATATTACCGGTGTTCGCCGGGATCTCCGGTTCAACCAGCACAATATGTAATGCCATGTTGGGTACTTCCTCTCTGTGTGTATGTGTAACTATCGTATCAGATACAGGGTTCCATTAAAACAAGAAAACCTCCCGCCATAAAGGCGGAAGGTTAGTGATAAAGTTCAATTAACCTTGAGTCTGACGGAAATGGTTCATGAAATCGACTAGCGCTTTTACACTTTCATAAGGAACAGCGTTATAAATAGAGGCACGCAGACCGCCAACACTACGATGGCCCTTAAGTCCAACGAAACCTTCTTTTTCTGAAGCTTTGACGAACTGCTTCTCAGCTTCCTCTGATTGCATACGGAAAGTTACATTCATGATCGAGCGGTTGCCTTGCTCAGCAACCCCACGGAAATAACCATCACTTCCGTCGATAGTGTTGTACAACAATCCCGCTTTATCACGGTTTTTGGATTCAACGCCAGCCAAACCACCCTGCTCGCCGATCCATTTCAACACTTCGTTTACCATATAGATCGAGAAAGATGGTGGAGTATTGTAAAGAGAATTATTCTTGTAATGGGTGCTGTAACGCATAATCGTAGGGATAGTGGAAGGGGACTCAGCAATCATCTCTTCCTTAGCAATCACTACAGTTACACCTGACGGCCCGAGGTTCTTTTGAGCTCCAGCATAGATCATACCAAATTTGTTAATATCAAAAGAACGACTCAAAATATCACTGGACATATCCCCAATCAAAGGAATGGAGCCGGAATCCGGAAACTCAGCATATTGCGTCCCTTCAATTGTTTCATTGGAGGTCACATGCAGGTAAGCGGCATTATCCGCAGCCTTAATGGATTGCAGATCTGGGATGGCGAGGTAAGATTTATCCTCTGAAGAAGCAGCTACATGAGCGCCTCCAGCTAACTTGGCTTCTTTGAAAGCTTTGTCAGCCCAACTGCCTGACATTACATAACTGCCTACTTGTCCCGCAGAGATAAAGTTCATTGGGATCATAGCAAACTGGGTGCTTGCACCGCCTTGTAAGAATAATACCTTGTAGCCTTCTGGATTGCCAAAGAGCGAAAGTAGACGTTCCTGAGCTTCATTATGCACGGATTCGTATATTGCCCCCCGATGCGACATCTCCATAATGGACATTCCGCTTTCACGGAAATCCACGAATTCTGCTTGTGCACGCTCCAATACTTCCAATGGCAGCGCCGCCGGACCGGCATTAAAATTGTATGCTCTCTTGCTCAAAATCTCTCCCCACCCTTTCTCTCCTATGAATATGGATATGGATATGATAGCAATAATCTTACACACCATCAAGTATAATTATTCACATAAGGGGGCAGATTCGCCATACTTATACATTAAAAAACTGATAGGTTCTACTCCAACGCAGACTTTGGCCTGGTGCTAATTCTATATTTACAAAAACTTCCGGCGAAATTACATGCCGCTCTCCCCACAGCACAATTCGGGATACCGCAAAGTCTCCACTCTCCCGAACTCCAACTCCACTTTGTTTGTGAACCAACTCCCAAGTGTAATTGGTGTCTAAATTCTCCCAACCTGCCAACTCACAATAAAAGGGCCTTTCCGGTGTTTTATTCCAGCTTATTGTTCCCTCCGAAAGCTGCAATAATTCAGATGTATAAGAAGATTCTGGATTTTCTATTCTAATACTTCCGGGAAGCGTTAGGATATAAGCACTGTCAACCTCATTATTATTAATGCCAATAAAATTATGCATATATTCTTCTGTTTCAAAAAACTGCGATCCCTTGTTATGCAGCTCGTAGGTAATACTCAACTTATCCTGACAGAGTGAAATGGTTTTCACCATATGAATACTATATCCACGGCACTCCAAAGGTTGAACTGTATATTGAATCTCCTGATGATTCTCCTCCACACTTACCTTGAATGGATTAACAAGATAGTCATAGTTGAAAAGGTACGGTGAATTATTCGGCTTCTGCAGCAACCCTACACCTGGCTTAGGAAACCAGCCTCCCACAGGGGCTTTATCGTATCCAATTGCCCGGGAAATGCCGAACTCATTACACAACCCTTTGCCACGGGTACCTTCCCCAGGAATTAAACTTTCAGGAACGCAGTAGGTATGCTTTCCAGATTCCAGGGTTACTTGCGTTATAAATCCTGTCCAGTCAAATCGGGAACCCTTATAGGCTCCGACATCAGCTATCTCAACAGTTATAATTCCGTTTGTGAGTGTTATGCCCATTTGCCGCATCCTTTCAACAATAAACCAATTCCACCTCTAAGAAATGACACTTCCCGGGTTCAAGTGCGGTCAACTCCGCCCGTGGAATCAGCACACCCTCTGAGACGCGCTGAAGCGTCACATGAGTGCCGTTCATCAGAATGGAGGATATTTGGTACTCTCCGTATTCTCGGCCCTCTCTGTTCCTGTAGAGCACCTCTAACTCACGGTCGGCGAACATCGTGTGGATAGAGGCTTTCCCTTCCACATCAAACTGTTCCTTAACCAATTTTGGTTCCAGCAAAAGATCACCAAGCTTGCCTTTGATTCCAAAGACCTCTGTAACCATGGTTAACAGCAGCCAGCTAGCCGAGCCTGTTAAATAAGTGTACATCCCTCTTCCCGACTCATTGATATATTCAGGTATTCCTGGATACATACGGCTCACTTCGAAATTGGCACTAAGTTGATATAGGGATTCAAGTACTTTTCTGCCTTCTGCTACATACCCGCGTTTATAGAGTGCATTGCCATACATGATCGTCATATGGCTGAACATAGCTCCGTTTTCCTTATGACCAAAAGCAAAACCAAACGCACGTCCTAAATTTTGCTGGATACCGCCGAAGTTAGAGTTCAGTCTGTAGCCTATTTTTTCGTCCAACAAATTTCGTTCTACCGAAGCAATAATCTGTGGAACCTGATCTTCAGATGCGGCATGGCCCAACAATGGAAACACTTGGCCTGTAAGTGTCATTCGCACACCCTCCGCGGACTCTCCTTCAACTCTCTCACCATCGTTGTTGTAATACCCGTTGAACCATCCAAAATCTCCGCTCTTCACCCATTCATTTTGGCGCAGATGACTGAAGATCCACTCTGCTTTTTGAGCAAGATCATCTGCAACCTGATCAATATCTAAGGATACCTTAACACCGCTAACCTTATTGGGTGCCGTTGCATAAAATCGATCCAGCAGTGAAAGCTTGCCAGCTATCGACTCATAATCAACCTCCACTGATAAACTGTCCATCAAAATTGTAATCTCTTCTGCCACACTAATAGTCAGTTGACCGGTTCGTTCCTTGAGATCACGCAGCAGCAACGAGATGTCTAGAAGATTACTGCCATAGAAGGCAGTAAATGTTACACTCTCACCACGCTCAGCTCCCATATCCAGCCCATCGTTCCAATCAGCACCTTCTAGCCTTATATTATTGTGTTCGCCTACGTTGAAGAACGGCACAAGATTTTGGAGAAGGATATGCTCCAAAATTGTCCCTTTATATATGTCACCAGCAGTAGTTCTAAGTTCGCTGCCCTCTGAAGATTCCAAGGAATGATCACGTTCCCGACAGCGGTTCATAAAAGTATCCCGGAAATAACTTTGTTCCTGATTCAGAAACTCTAGATCTCCGCTTTGGTTCAAATACAACATCGTTGTTAGGAAAGGCCATGCCCCATGGTCCATCCATACGCGCGGAATATTGTTGCGATCGGCAATGAACTCCCCAGGATTCTGACCAATAATTGTGGCATTGCTGCCATCCATCCGAACTCCCGCATAATTGTCGAACAGCAGACTGCGCACTTCTGCAGGTTCCATAATTAGCAGCGCCAGGCAATCCTGCCATAAATCCCGCCATCCTCTGCCCCCACGCCCGTAATCATGATAGGGAAGGAAGGAGTTTCCGTATAACCTTCTAAGTACCGGCTGAAGTGTCACCCATTTCATCCATTGGTCTGCATCAGAATCAGCCGTATTGAATTGAACCGAGTTTACTTTCTCACTCCAAAAGGCTTTATTCTCCTCCAACAGCTGATCAAAGGATAACGAAGACCCATATTGTTTCATTAAGGCTGGGATATCTATTCTTTTATCCTCAATAGCCATCACAACTACATAGGATGTACTTTCTCCCGGTTCCAATGTAACTGTGGCAAACCGGATACCTCCCAGAGCCTCATAACCCTCCCTATGTACGCCTTCTCCTCCTATACCATCCGTGGTTCGGTTAAGCACTACCGCTTCAGGCCAATCCAGACTGCCTCCTTCTCCAATAAACTCCTCCTGTACCGGAAAAAACCCAACAGGTGCATTTCCGTGCCCTTCCACTCCAAAAACACCGTAAGAGGTGTGATTAATACGATGGCCGCGTTCATCAAAGGAAAGGGCAGGCTGTACCTCCACTCCATAGTCTGAGGTGAATATTCGATGAAGCAATGAAGTAACGTGGCGATGATCCCGCAAATCATCAGCTGAACGAGCATATAAAGGAATAGCTGCTGTCGGTGTCAGAGTCAGCTTAGAAATCCCATTATTCGTAAGAACAACCTTCATTAACTCCACTTTGTCATTGCCGCAGGGCACAAAGCTGGTTATTTGAGACGAAACCCCCAGTTCTTTGTTACTCCGGCTAACCCGATGCCATAAGAAACCTGCCTCCAGCTCAGCCTCATCAGCATTCTCGGTGTAGAATTCTGCATTCTGTCTAGCAGAGTTTCCGCTTGCGGACCAAGTCCCTTGCCCATGAACATGAACCCAGAAGTTACGAGATGCACGTGAATTATGCAAATCCTCTACTGATAATGGCGGAGTCAAAAACGTGTTATGCCCTGAGGTAGTTTGACCGTGGAGCTTGGGACTTACCGAAGACATCATGCCCCCTTCATTTACGAGAGGAAAATACAAATAACTGCTGCGATCAGCCTTCTGAAGACTGAAATCCCCGTTGTTTGCTGTAAATGTCCAACCTTGATTAATTTTTTGTTCCACTTTATTCATCCTCTCCATAAACAAACCCTAATAATGTGTTCGATTTCAGAAACCGGTTTCGGTAATTTTATTATCACATCGCTACAATTCTTTGTAAAGTGTTTTTCGAAAACCGATTATTTCGTAAATTCCAGCGCTGTAAAACCATGAATACCTTTATAAAACCCTGGTTTACAAGCCTTTCCACGTCTTACTTGTTAGTATAACTGTTAAGAACCAAAGCAGGATATTAACGAAAATATTTTCGTAAATCCTTAAATTTCATTTTAAATTCCTACAAAAGAGTATCTGAGCTTTCTAAGGCCCTCAGGCTGCGAGGATGCCCCTTTCCCCAATCCACTTCTTTGCTATACCACTGCAGCGTTATAAAGCTATTAGAGCTCATTCTAGAACCCTTATATGACAGCATCCGTCAAAACAAGACAGAGCAGCAGCGATTCCTCCGTTATTGGAGAGTCGCTGCTGCTCTGTGCAGACACAGGATTTGGGATATAAACTTTAAAAAAAAGGAGGTGTTTCAGCAGCCATCACATGGCTTTTGAAACACCTCCTGCTATTCTTAATTTAACTTATTCTTAACAATCAAAGTACAGGGAGTATTCATGCGGATGTACACGAACTGCAACCGCTTGTGCTTCTCCACGTTTCAGACCGATATAATTATCGATGAAGTCCTTAGTGAATACGCCGCCTTCTGTAAGGAATTCGAAGTCAGCTTCCAAAGCGTCAAGCGCTTCGTCCAATGTACCAGGAACGCTGCGGATTTTCTCTTTGTCTGCATCAGACAGATCATAAATGTTCTTATCAAGAGGTCCATAACCCATTTCTTCTGGGTTGATTTTCTTCTTAATTCCGTCCAGGCCTGCCATCAGCATTGCGGAGAACGCCAAGTATGGGTTAGCTGTGGAATCCGGTGTACGGAATTCGATACGACAGCCTTTAGGAGTAACAGCTGCTACTGGGATACGAACTGCAGCGGAACGGTTTCCTTTAGAGAATACAAGGTTAACCGGTGCTTCATAACCAGGTACCAAACGTTTGAAAGAGTTGGTACTAGGATTAGTCAGTGCGATCAGAGCAGGAGCATGGTATAGGATACCGCCGATGTAGTGCATAGCCATTTCGCTCAGGTTGGCATAAGCGCCTTTTTCGTAGAACAAAGGTGTATCGCCGTTGAAGATGGATTGGTGTACGTGCATTCCGCTACCATTATCACCGAATAGTGGTTTCGGCATGAAGGTTGCTACCTTGCCGTATTGGCGTGCGGTATTTTGAACAATGTATTTGTAAGTAAGAAGATTATCAGCTGTTTTCAACAAGGTATCAAAACGGAAGTTGATTTCCGCTTGTCCTGCAGTTGCTACTTCATGGTGATGACGCTCAATGCGCAATCCTGCTTCCGCCAGCAAACGACACATTTCACTGCGGATATCTTGTTGGCTGTCCACTGGTGCTACAGGTACATAACCACCTTTAACGCCAACTTTAAATGCAAGGTTTCCGCCATCATCTTTGCGGCCAGTGTTCCAAGCTGCTTCTTCGGAATCTACGAAGAAAGAAGAACTGTTCATTCCGCTCTCATAACGCACATCATCAAAGATGAAGAACTCGGATTCCGGTGCGAAGAATGCTGCTGTTCCCACTCCGCTTGCTTGCAGGAACTCTTCGGCTTTTACAGCGATACCACGCGGGTCACGCTCATAACGTTCGCCATCAGGAGTGAAAATGTCGCACATGATGTTAATAGTCGGGTGAGCGGTAAAAGGATCGATGTATGTAGTACTTGGATCCGGCATCATTACCATATCGGATTCTTCAATCCCACGGAATCCTTTGATAGAAGAACCATCAAAAGCTACACCATTTACAAAAGTTTCTTCTTCTACTTCAGTAGCAGGCAACGAAATATGGTGGGCACGGCCACCTAAATCTACAAACCGAAAATCTACCCACTCGATGTTGTTCTCTTTGATCGTTTGCAACACTTTTTCAACCGACATGAATTTTTTCCTCCCCAAGTTACGAACATTAAGCCGTTCACAGTATGCGAATGTTCTTGTTTTTAATGTTTTTGCTGTCGTCATTATAAATCTCAAACCTAACATCGTCAATGCTTATGTAAGGTATTTCTTATTCCAATGTGAGTTATTCTGACGCTTTAGTGAATTCCTCTAGAATAGACTACCTTTTCCTTGCATTATCTTCCTTTTTTATTGAAAAACGTCCCCTTCACGCGTCCTTGAGACGTGCGAAGAGGGCGGATATTGATTATTATTAGTTTTTAGACTAGTGCTGCAGGTTTAGGTGAAGGAGAAAATTTACGTCCAACCAGCGGAGCAAGCTTCTCCAAGTCCTTCAGCAAATTCGCGAATTGGTCAGGGAACAGGGATTGAACGCCATCACCCGTCATGGAATTATCAGGATCCGTATGCATCTCAATGATCAGTCCGTTCGCTCCTGCAGCAACCGATGCCTTGGACATAGGCTCAACCAGCTCCCGACGGCCTGTTCCGTGACTCGGATCCGAAATAACAGGAAGATGACTTAGGCTTTGCAGCACTGGAATTGCTGAAAGATCCAATGTATTACGAGTGTATGTCTCAAACGTACGAATTCCGCGCTCACATAACATCACGTCCCTGTTACCGCCTGCCAAAATGTATTCAGCCGCATTCAGAAGCTCATCGTAGGTAGCACTGAAGCCACGTTTTAATAATACGGGACGGCCGCAAGTTCCAAGCTTACGAAGCAAATCGAAGTTTTGCATATTTCTTGTTCCCACTTGCAGAATATCCGCGTGCTCCGCACATACATCTACATATTCAGGGGTCATTACTTCCGTGATTGTTAACAGGCCATGGCGCTTTCCTGCTTCAGCCATCATCGTCAGACCTTCAACTCCAACACCTTGGAAGCTGTAAGGTCCAGTGCGGGGCTTAAATGCTCCACCGCGTAGTACTTGGCCGCCTGCTGCTTTAACCAGTCGAGCGATTTCGTCGATTTGTTCCGGCGATTCTACAGCGCAAGGTCCACCCATAATCACAAGGTTCTCTCCGCCGATCTTAACCCCGCGAATATCAATGATCGTATCCTCTGGATGAAAATCACGGCTGGCCAGCTTGTAGGATTTCGAGATTTTGACTACATTTTCCACACCTTTCATTTGGCGCAGATGTTCTGCAAGCTTAGGAGTTACGCCTCCTACTAAACCAATAACCGTACGATCAGCCCCACGGGAGATATGTACTTGCAGACCTTCCTTTTCAATCACAGAGATAATATCTTGCACTTGCTCTTCCGGTGTTTGGTTGGATGTAATAACGATCATAATGAATCTTCCTTTCTCCACTCTATATTTTTAATAATTTATGAACGAAAAAAACACTTACACGCTAAAACGCTTTTAAGCTTCTACGCTTTTAATCGCTAAAGTAATTTTAATCGAAATCTTGCTATTCGTCAAGCCCTGTCACGTATCTGTCGTTTAACGAAACCCCCTTTCGTAATTATATTTTTTCAATTTTCTCGTACAACGCAAAAAAAGAGCACCTGCATCCCAAAATTGGAACGGAGGTACTCTTATGATAAAAACATAGATTAGCTGCTTATGATGGACTTCCGGTTTTGCTGGCATTCTTAACTGGTGGGAGAAGCTTTGCCATATTAACCGTACGTTTAATCTCCCAAGTCTCTGGGAGTGCAGGATCATATTGCTCCAAATAAGATATAACTTCTTTAGTAATCGGAGTCGGAGTAGAGGCCCCTGAAGTAACGCCTACCTTATTGACACCTTTCAGCCATTCTATATTCATCTCGGAAACGTCTGAAATACGATGAGCAGGCACACCTGCAATCTCTTCCGATACTTGTGCCAGACGGTTAGAGTTGTTACTGCGTGGATCACCGACTACAATGACTAAATCTGTTTGACCTGCCTGTTCTGCCACCGCTTCCTGTCGTACCTGGGTAGCCATGCAAATCTCGTTATGCACTTCTGAACCTGGGAAGGTTTCCAGCAGTTTTTTCATAATATGCTTAATATCCCATTGGCTCATGGTCGTCTGGTTCGTGATCACAATCTTAGAAGATGAAATAGATAGCGATTCTATCTCTGCTTCGGTCTCAATCAGATGCACATGCTCCGGCGCGATGCCGACCGCACCCTCCGGTTCAGGATGACCTTTTTTACCGATATAAATGACTTCGTAGCCTTCTTCAACCTTTTCCTTAATCAGATCGTGGGTTTTTGTTACATCGGGACAAGTGGCATCCAAAGTAGTTAGACCCTTCGCTCTAGCCATCTTGCGCACCTCTGGAGAGACACCATGAGCTGTAAAAATAACAGTGCCGCTATCCACTTTATCGAGAATATCAAGTCTGTTATGTCCGTCCAACGTTATAATACCATCATCCTCAAAGGAGTTGGTGACGTGACTGTTATGAACAATCATACCCAATATATAAATCGGCCGGGGCAGATCAAGATTTTGAGCGGCCTGACGTGCCATTACCATGGCATCAACGACACCATAACAATATCCCCGAGGAGAAATTTTGATTACTTCCATGACTTCACCAGCTTTCTGCTGTCGTTAACTAATAGAATAGACCCCGTCTATTATACCCTACTCCAGCGGTGGAGCAAAGAGCAGCGGCAGCCAAATGACAAATGTTGTACCTTCGCCTTGCCGTGTGACCACCTCAACAGAGCCTCCATGCTCATCTATAATCCATTTTGCAATAGACAAGCCTAGACCAATCCCCTCGGTAATACCGCGAGACTCATCGGCACGATAAAAACGATCAAAGATATGAGGTACCTCGTCCTTGTCCATACCAATGCCAGTATCCGTTATGCGAATGCCTACTTGGCTCTGATAAAATACTGCATTCAACGACACTTCACCAGCAGGTGTATATTTGAAGGCATTATCTATAAAGATAAACAGCATTTGCTGTAGATAATCCTTATTGCCAACAATATATTTGCCATTCAAGTGAGTCATGTCACCCACGCTCCACTCCGCCTGATGAGGAAGGAAAGCTGCACGGCGAGCAACTTCTGTCATCATAGGCTCTAGAGCTACAGGCTCCTTATCAAAGGTGCGCCCGGTGTCTGCCCGAGCCAAAGAAAGCATATCCGCTACAAGCCGGCTCATCCGTTTGGCTTCATCTGCAATGTCACGTACTGACTCTACAGACATTTGACGAATGGAAGCTTCATCGAGTGAAGGATTCTGTCCGGGTTCAAGTTCCCACACCTTTTGCAGCAAATCAATATTCCCTCGGATGGTCGTCAGTGGAGTGCGCAACTCATGCGATGCATCCGAAACAAAACGACGCTGTGCGGCATAAGAATCCTCAAGCTCCTTATAAAAACCTTCCATACGCCCAAGCATGCTGTTAACGGTCTGAACAAGCTGGCCGATTTCATCGGGGGGTCCTTCATATTCGATACGCGAGCTAAGGTCTGTTCCCGTCTGAATACCATTGGCGGCATCAATTACCTTTCCTATCGGACTCATCGATTTCCGGGCCAGAAATAGGCCAAAGGTGAAAGCTGCTATCAGTGTGGCAAAGGATCCGACTAGCAGTATGTTTTTGAGCCTAAGCATTAGCTTATCTTCCTGGCTTGTGGGTGCGGCAACCTGAAGTACTGCCAGAGGCTTATTATCAGGGTTCAATAGAGGCATTTGATACATAATGAAATGGTAGCCTTCCAGACTTAATTGCTTGAAGCCTTTTTCATCCTGTACGTCCTCCCGCTCGGGAATATCAAACTTCATTCCTAAATTACTCATGTTGTCCGATTGTTGGGTCGTTCTGCTGTCATAAATATAGATTTGAACCAGCATATTCGCTTCTTCCAAACGGTTCGCTTGGGTTAGATTTACGTTAACGTTCAGCAAAGACCCATCATATCCCCAGCGCGGGAGAAGCTGCAGCTGTTCTACTTGTTTTTGCACACGGTCCTTCAGATCACCATAGGTATTAAAGTATACAAAGCCATAAATTGCAGCTGAAAAGGCCAGCAGCATAACAGCCAAAATTCCTGAGTACCAAGCAGTCAGCCGCAGCCTAATTGACATATTAATTGTCACCTCTTAGAATGTATCCGGCTCCCCGGATCGTTTGAATCAGACGTTTACCTCCATGTTCCTCCGTTTTTTGACGAAGCATGGCTATGTAAACTTCCAAAACATTGGATTCCCCGCTGTAATCATAACCCCAAATTTTATCCATAATCAGATCACGGGACAATACCCGCTTCGGGTTCTGCATGAATAGGTGCAGCAACTCAAACTCTTTGGCAGTCAGCTCCAGACGTTTACCGTTACGTGTAACTTCTCGAGAGTCAACATCCAAAGTTATATCTTCATAGGAAACCGATTGATCGACATTCCCACTTTGCTCACTCTTCCGCCGCAGCAGTGCACGCACACGTGCCAGCAGTTCTTCTAACGCAAAGGGCTTAACCAGATAGTCATCCGCTCCCAAATCAAGTCCTTTTACGCGATGTTCTATCTCATCTTTAGCGGTAAGCATTAATACAGGAACAGAGCTTCCGCCTTCCCGCAATCGCCGGCATACCTCAAAGCCATCCACCTGCGGCATCATAACGTCCAGAATTACTACATCCGGATCACTGTTTAGTACTGCACGTAGCCCATCGGCCCCATTCACCGCAGTTTTTACATCATACCCTTCAAAAGCAAGACCACGTCGCAGCATGGAAATGATTTTTTCATCGTCATCAATAATTAATATATTCGGTCGCATCAAGCAGCCCCCATTATTCCATTCTTATATATATTGTACCAATGAATTCATAGATTGGCATCCAAGTAGAAGCAAAAACGGAAGGGCTGGCCCTTCCGTTTTCAACTCGCTGACCGGATTGGTTATTGCTACTCTTGCTGAGTTTGGGTAGTATCGAAATCATTCTTATTGCCAATTGTTATTGGAAGCTCAAGTGTCTTGCTGTCACGAATTACGTTCAATGTGGCTTTGTCACCCACTTTTAGGGTTCGAATGAAGTCAATCAAATCCTGACTAGTCGCATAATTTTTGCCGTTCACCCCAGTAATAATATCGTATGGGCGCAAATCAGCTACATAAGCTGGAGATTTGTAGATAATCTCTGCTACAACGGATCCTTCTTTAATATCGGTGCCCATTTGCTTGGCAACTTCATCTGTAATCGTCATGAGCGTTGCACCAATGAAGGGTACGGGTTCTTTAGGAATAGTCTGGTTAGCTTCCAGCTTCTCAACAACCTCTTTAATGGTGTTGACTGCAATAGCAAATCCAATACCTTGGGAATCTGTGCTTACCGCTACGTTCATACCAATGACTTGACCATTCATATTGAGCAGCGGACCACCGGAGTTACCCGGGTTGATGGATGCATCTGTCTGAAGAAGGTTTTTATAATTACGTGTTCCACTGCCATCTTCTTCATTAATATCGATACTGCGTCCTTTAGCACTCAGCACACCAGCAGTTACCGTGTGGTCAAAACCTTGAGGGTTACCTATAGCTACAACTTCCGATCCTACCTTCAGAGTATCCGAATCACCCAGCGCCACTACTGGGAAGTTGTTATCCCCTTCTATTTTTAGAACAGCTAGATCCAGATCCTTACTGGACCCAAGCAGCTTCGCTTCATAGGGCTTTTTGTTACCATCTATCGTAACCTGGATGACATCTGCACCATTAATTACGTGTTGGTTTGTTAAAATATATCCTGCTTTATCGTAGATAAAGCCAGTTCCTATTCCATAAGGTACAAGTTGTGAACTGGACTCAGAATTGGATTCAGGCTCTGTCTGTTCCGTAGATCCGCTGCCACCGAACTGGTCGCCGAAAAAGAATTGTGAGAACGGATCACTCATATTGGGATTGATTTGGCTTCCACTGCGTGAGCTAGTATTAACGAGTGTGTCTATCTTCACAACGGCAGGTCCTACTCCGTCTACTACGCTAGTGACATCATTTGAACCGACATTTAAGGAAGTCGTAGCCGTTGCCGGACTCACGTTCGCACTCTCGTTTGGAGCCTCAGCCCCTGCCGTTATAGCAGCTTGTTCCGTATCTGATGTGAACCAATTTCCGCGATCTGCCGCGAACATAGAACCTGATAGTACAATCATTCCGGCCAAGAAAGAGATCAGAATGCTTTTAAAGGAGCTTTTTGGCTTCTGTTTGTATTGCCATCCGTTGCCGCCATCAGAGCCATTGCCGCCGTTACCGTTACGCACTCCTCCATTGCTGTCGAAGCCAGTAGTACGAATTGAGGTGCTGTAAGGAATGGGCTTAATGGTTTGAGGGGGCGTAATCTCCACCCGCTCCGGCTCCAGCCGATTGTAATGTTCGACGCCGTCTGTCTCGTCCTGATTAATAGATTTAAAGGGTCCATAAGAATAATAGTATGATGATCCTGATTCGGAAGACTGACCGCTGCCACTGTTATCATTATTAGTGTTGCTGTTCCATTCCCGATCCGGTGCTGGTTCATTTTCACGAGTGTATCTGTTTTTGTTATCGTCCATGTTTCTTTCCTCCCGTGCCCTGTCTGCCTGACAAGGATTGATTTGTTCTCTTGTTATCATTTTGTACTTTAAACCTTAAGGTCACATTAAAAACAATTTAAGCTTAGATAAAATCGGGCGGCTCGGGGTAGTCGGGACTCCACCGCTGTTGGGCGGCGAGTGGTACTCGGGACTCCACCGCTGTTGAAATCGTGTTCCCTGAATTTACCCTGCGGGTGGAACACGATTTCAAAGGCGGACGTAAACTTTCCGCTCCGATACCCCTCCCCTTTACAGGGAAGCACAAAAAAAGCCGAGCGTGCTGAACTACGCACACCGGGCCAAAACCTAAAAACCTCACAGATTACAAACCAGGGACTCAAAACTTAAACAATAGTTACACATACAATCAGTAATAATCAGAGTTAACACCTCATAATCTGAAAGTGGGGAACGAAGCAGACCTTGGGAGAGGAAATGCCGTCCGAAGAGCCATCCTTCTATTGGAATGGAGGCGGACGCAGATGAGTACGGATCAGCTCATAGCATTGCTCGTTCTTATCGTTATGATCATAAAGCTTGCTAACACCAAGGGGAAATCCTAAGGTGGGGAACTGAATCAGCCTCTGACTCTCAAGCAACACTTGAGTTCAGAGGCATTTTTTTGTAGGAATTAATTCTGCGCCCAGCCTTTGCGGTGAGCGAAAATAGCCAGCTGAGTCCGATCGTCCAGCTCACATTTCATTAGCAGGTTGCTGACATGTGTTTTTACGGTTTTGATGCTGATATGCAGCTCCTCACCGATATCCTTATTGGTCTTGCCCTCGGCTATAAGCAGCAAGACTTCTTTCTCACGCTCCGTGAGCCCTGAAGAATCTCCTTGAACGGTACGCTGACGAATGCCGCGGGTTAACGCTTGCGACACATCACCTGTCATCACCGGCATACCGCGGTATGCTCCTTGCAACGCATAGATTAGTTCCTCTGCCGACACTGTTTTTAAAACATAACTAACCGCTCCGGCTTCAATAGCATCAACCACTAAATCATCTTCAAGGAAGCTGGTCAGTATCACTATTTTAAGATCAGGAAATTCTTTCAGTACCGCGCGGGTTGTCTCCGCACCATTCATCACCGGCATCATAAGATCCATTAGCACAAGGTCAGGCAATCCGTCTTCCCAGCCCGTTCTCAGCATTTCCAAAGCCTTTAATCCATTCGAGGCTTCGCCAATCACTTCGAACGAAGGTTCAAGCATTAAGTAGGTTTTGAGACCCATGCGAACCATATCATGATCATCAACGAGCAATATTTTAATGACACTCATAATTATGCCTCCTCTTCCCTGTCGTCCTCTGGATTTACAGAGGTAATGGGAGCTTTTTCTTGCTCCTGAACAAACTTTGGTATATGTACGCGGATCGTCGTCCCAGCACCCTTGCGACTAATAATCTCTACCTGGCCACCCAGCTTTTCAGCACGTTCACGCATAGTTATTAAGCCGTACGATCCGTGCTTATTCAACATAAGCTCAAAGCCATGACCATCATCACTAATGCTCAGAACAACCTGCCTTGATCCTTCGCGCAGGGAAAGGCTCACAATTCGCGCCCCCGCATGTTTAACAATGTTCGCCATCGCTTCCTGAATAATAAGAAATAATTGGTGCTCAATGGCCTCGGAGAGTTCGCCTTGAAGCTCCATTTCCTTCATACCCTTCAGACCGTTCTGACGGCAATAATCAGGAAACCATTTCTCCAGCGCCTCGAATAGATTTTTCCCTTCAAGCTCGACCGGACGCAGTTGGGCAATCAGCGCTCTCATTTGCTTCTGAGCCATCTGCGACATAGTGATGAGTTGATCCATAACCGTTTGCCCCTGTGCTTCATTCCGTTCCAACACTTTGGGCAATGAAGAAGCAGACATATGAATGGCAAAAAGCTGCTGGCTAACCGTATCATGCAGGTCCCGGGCCATCCGCCGGCGTTCCTCCAGAACAGCGCTCTCTGCAGCCTTTTCCTTCTCAATAACCTCTTGTTCCCCCAAACGCTGAAGCAGCTTCATTTTGTTCTCGACCGTATCCATCATGACATTAAATTCGTGATATACTCTGGCAAAAGAAGGATCATCGCTCTCAGGCATACGGACAGAAAGATTGCCTTTGGCTACCTGCAGCATGTTCAGATCAATGTGATCAATCCGCCGCTGGATCCTTTGGCCTGCCATATACCCCAGAACAATGGTGAAAAGTACAATGCCAACGCTTAAATAAAGCCACATGCGGTAATCGAGAACCTTTATATATCCCAGACAACTTCCGGCATAAATCAGTCCTGCAGACACAACTCCACTCAAGAGGAAGTAGATTAACAGCACCCATTTGGTGTTTTTAAAGAGAGGTCCCATGCTTAACCCACCGTTTTAACCTTTATGTCACCAATAAAAGCACTCACGTTAATGCGGATTTTTTTACCCGCTTCTTTGTAGTAAGGCGTTCTGCATTGAGCACTGCTCATAAAACCGCTGCGCGTCTGCTCCAGCACCTGCATATCACCAATAAACGAGCTGCTGTTCACTGCAATGCCCAAGTCCATATCGTTTGGAATATATACTTTGATATCGCCTACAAAAGCCGAAATGTTGATTTTTGTTTCACCATAAGGAATTTGTGCATTAGTCAAATCCAGTACCGTATCACCAATAAACTGTGATAGGTTCGTATTTTTCAACTGAAAGTGTTCACGACCCATGTGTATATCCCCGATAAAAGCCGAGCGGTTAGTCGAATCTTTACTGTCATGCTTCCCGTCAAACTCTTCATTCCAGTGATCGTGATGCCTGCGGGCATGGCGATCCATCCGTTCCTGATGCCTGCGCTCGTGGCGTTCCCGCTTCTCCTTCCAGCGAGTTTCTCCAGTGGATGGATTATCCGCGGGTTGATCCTTGCTAAGATAACTGTCCCAATCAGTCTTCCCACCTGAGGTTGGTCCGTTTCCAAGAGAATCAGACATATCCGCCGGCTTCCCGAACTTTTGCTCAAATTGCTCGTCAAGTGTAGATTCCAAAGGCTTCGGAGGCTCTACATCTAACGGGTCTTGGCCTGGAGGGAAATAACTTGGTGATGGAGGTACAGGCGGCATAGGCGGATCTAAATGGCGAGGTTTAAAAATCACATAAATCCCTCCACCGATCAGCATAACCGGAATGAACATTTTGAAGAAGTCACTTGTTGTGATGTCGAACCAATCTAAATTGCGTCCCAGAAAAAATATCCCTATCGCCAGAAAGAAGACTCCGCTAATAAATGAAGATCCCTTTGAACCGTAGTCCTCAGTTCCCAGCAGTCGCTGTACACCCATTACAATTAAGATAACAGGCCAAAAGTTAGAGAAGACATAACCGATACTGAAATCAGTGTATCCCAGTTGTCTTAATAAAAATATTGCGCCGATTCCTATCAGAACCAATCCACCAATGATCTGGCTCGTAAGTCGTCTTTTCATCCTGCATTTCTCCTTCAATGTTGAGTTATACGGCCTTTCTGCAATCCTATGACCTTAGTGTACAGCAATAGAAGAATCATAAACAGCGCCGTGAGATGGAATCTAGTCTCAGTCCCTAGACCGAGAACGAAGGTTTCGGGAAAAAGAGGAACACAAAAACGCCCACACCTTATAAAAGGCGGGACGTTTTTGTATTCATCCTACATTATTATCGTTGAGGTTTTTGGTTTGGCATAGCGGTAGTATTCCCAACTTTCTTCGATGTTCCATCATTCTCAACAGCAAACTCAGCATTGAATTTTTCATTTGGAGTCTTATAGTTTTCTTGAACCTTTGACTTCTTGGCCACGGAATTCACCCCCCATCTTCGGAAGAGGCGTAACTGCTGCCCCAGTCCGTATTATGGGATGAGGGAAACACTATTATGCATGGACAGGTCAAAATAAGCTCAACTATTGAAATCTCCAAGCCAGCGCTAAATAATTTCTTCCAATACAGACTGCGGAACAGAATTATAGGTCTTAATAGCCTGGCTGAGATCTTTTAACATAACTTCTGTACATTTTCCGCTGCCGCGTTTGATTAGCTGAACATCGACTGTCTTTTTACCCCATTCTTTATACACCTGTTTCGTAGTAGCAAAATACAAATCAATCTTGCGGCCTTTAATGGCCGAACCTGTATCTGCAACGACACCATATCCGTAACCCGGTATATAAAGGATACTGCCCATAGGAAGAACCTTTGGATCAGCGGCGATGGTCGATAATGAACTTTTATCCCTGCGAACCTTAACACCCGAATAAGTAATACCGTACTCTGGATGATTTGGGTTTTTGCCTGTGGATTCATAACCGGCGGTATAGCCTGTCGCAGTCACCTTCATGGTTCTGATAATTTGTTCTGGCTCAGGTGCAGCTACCGGGATAGATAACGGCGTTTTGCTTACACTACCATTGTAGGTTGTTGGAGTCGCCTTTGGTTTAAGCGAACTCGCAAGCCTCTGCGTGGTATTACTATTTCCGGATGAACCGGCCATTGTTGTTAAAGTTTTATATTGCGGCGTATACGTTTCTGTTATTGTACTACTTTGATTACGAGAACCTTGGCCTGAGGCAAACACTTTAGTCTCTCGTCCTTCGGATTTAGCGTAAACACCGGATACAGCCATAAGCAGACTAATGGTTACCATTACACACCAAAGCCTCTGCCATATGCCCATTTTGTTCATGTGACAAACCTCCCCTTATTAGCGAAGGTTTCCCAATTCCCAAAATTATATACATGAAGCTCAAAATTATGTGCTCCACGGGCAGATGACAGAGGCTATAAATCGGGTTTTTAATTAAGAGATGACACGTGTTGAAATTTCCTCAACCAAGGACTCAATAACCTCTTGCAGAGGCTTCGCTCCAATGTCTCCTTCTCCGCGTTTACGAATAGACACGGTTCCAGCATTCATCTCATTCTCACCGACTACGAACATGTAAGGCATTTTTTCCAATTGAGCTTCACGTATTTTGTAACCCAGCTTCTCATTTCGCAGATCGGCATCCGCTGAAACCCCACGGCGGCGCAGCTTATCCGTAACTTCCTTCGCGTAATCATCAAAGGCAGTGGAGACCGGAATAACCTTAACCTGCTGTGGTGAAAGCCAAAGTGGCAGCGAACCCGCAAAGTTCTCCAGAAGGAAAGCAACAAAACGTTCCATAGTTCCCAGAATACCGCGGTGCAAAACGACTGGACGATGCTTTTGTCCATCATCACCTACATATTCCAACTCAAAACGCTCAGGCAGCAGGAAGTCGATCTGTGCAGTAGATAAAGTCTCTTCTTTACCCAAGACTGTTTTAATCTGTACATCCAGCTTAGGTCCGTAGAACGCCGCTTCACCCTCTGCTTCGTAGAATGGCAATCCTGCTTCCTCTACAACCTCACGCAGCATGCGCTGTGCAGTCTCCCACATCTCATCATTTTGGAAATACTTTTCAGTATCTTGAGGATCACGGTAGGAGAGGCGGAAACGGTAATCCTTAATACCGAAATCGCTGTATACCTCCTTAATCAGCTCAATTACACGAGTGAATTCACCCTTGATCTGATCCAGACGACAGAAGATATGTGCATCGTTCAGTGTCATCGAACGCACACGGTGCAGACCAGTCAATGCGCCAGACATTTCATAACGGTGCTGAATACCAAGTTCAGCAATCCGGATCGGAAGATCACGGTAGCTGTGCATGGAGCTCTTATAAATCATCATATGGTGCGGACAGTTCATTGGACGAAGAACGAATTCTTCTGTATCAATTGTCATCTTAGGGAACATGTCATCTTGATAATGCTCCCAGTGCCCTGAAGTTTTATATAAATCTACGTTACCCAGCACCGGAGTATATACATGCTGGTAGCCTAAGCTCGCTTCCAAATCAACGATATAGCGCTCCAAAATGCTGCGCAGCTTGGCACCCCTTGGCAACCAAATCGGTAAGCCTTGGCCCACGAGGTTGTTAAAAGTGAAGATTTCCAACTCTTTCCCAAGCTTACGGTGATCCCGCTTCTTCGCTTCTTCAAGCAGACGGAGATGCTCATCCAGCTGCGCTTTTTTGATCCAAGCAGTTCCATAGACCCGTTGCAGCATCTTATTCTTGCTGTCTCCGCGCCAGTAAGCGCCGGCTACGTTCATAAGCTTGAATACTTTGATCTTGGAAGTAGAAGGGACATGCGGACCCCGGCATAAGTCGAAGAATTCACCCTGCTCATAGATAGAGATCACGCTGTCTTCAGGCAAAGCCTCAATAAGTTCCAGCTTGTAAGGGTCACCCAGCTCACCGAAGATTTCGAGAGCATCCTTACGGCTAACCTCTTTACGTACGATGGGAAGGTTCTCGTTAATGATGCGTTCCATTTCCTTCTCAATCTTGACTAGGTCCTCTGGGTTAAGCGGATGCTCCAAATCCATATCATAGTAGAAGCCGTCCTCAATAACCGGTCCCACGCCTAGATTAACTTCCTTGGCTCCAAACAAACGTCTTACAGCTTGCGCCATAAGGTGAGCTGTACTATGACGCATCACTTCAAGACCTTCTGGGGAGTCCAGAGTTACGATTTCAATCAGAGCGCCCTCTTCAACCGGAGTGGATAAATCCACTACGATTCCGTTCATTTTGCCTGCGGCCGCATTCTTGCGAAGGCCGCTGCTGATTGAAGCTGCCACATCATCAATACTGCTTCCATCTGCGTATTCCCGGACGGAGCCGTCCGGAAGCTTGATATTTACTGCCATGATAATTCCTCCTCTTGGTTTGTAACTGCTGTATTACTTCTTCGGCTTAAGCCGCTCAAGTTTTGCGGAACGGAAATATCCACGCATACAAAAAACACCCGTCCCGCAAAGGGACGAGTGATTATACCCGTGGTTCCACCCAAATTCGATTCCTCTCTACCCGCATGTACAGCGGTGCAGCAGACAGAATCCTTCGTCTACATGGGAATAACGGCCATGAACCGGCGGTTCTTACTGTCCCTGGTCAAGCTTGAAGCTTCAGGGAGTTCATAACCGCAGCTACAAAGGGGTAAATCGAAATGGGATACCGGAGGAAATTACAGCCTATGTTTCCTCTCTCTGAGCGGTCCTTCTGTCGATTCATGTCTTTGTCGATGCTGTTAACGTGAATTATGTGTAATTATAATTCTGTCTTCTGCGTCCGTCAAGCCTATCCTGATTACTCTTCCTGGCGTTTTCTTACAGGCAAGCGGCCCGCGCGCTTCAAAGACTCACGCAGCAAGTATTCAATGTGTCCGTTTACGCTGCGAAATTCCTCTCCCGCCCAACGCTCCAGCGCCTCATGAAGCTCGGGATCGATCCGCAGCGGAAAGCTCTTCTTGGCCGCCATGATGAACCGCCTAGTACAACGAGCCGGCGTTAATAATCGGGCTCGCTCCACGTTCAGATACGATGGCTACCATTAGATTGTTGATCATGGCGGCTTTGCGCTCTTCGTCCAATTCCACAACACCATCCTCTTTAAGCTTCTTGATCGCCATATCCACCATGCCTACAGCACCTTCTACAATAATCTGGCGCGCAGACAAAATTGCAGATGCCTGTTGACGCTGGAGCATAGTGCTGGCGATTTCAGTTGAATAGGCCAGATGCGTCAGTCGTGCTTCGATCACCTCTACACCAGATAGGGAAAGACGATCCTGCAGTTCAACTGCTAACTCTTTAGCAATTTCATCCGCATTGGCGCGCAGAGACATTCCTTTTTCATTGAAATTATCATAGGGATACTTGCTGGCAACGTGACGCAGCGCCGTCTCACTTTGGATTTCAACGAACGCCATATACTTATCTACATCGAAAAGTGCCTTTGCAGAATTGATCACTTTGAACACGACTACAGCTGCAATTTCTATTGGATTACCTTCCACATCATTAACTTTTAGCTTCACGCTGTTAAAGTTACGGACCCGCAGGGAAATGGTCTTGCGAATGCTAAAGGGTATGACTGCCCACATTCCGCTAGTAGCGATTGTCCCCACATACTGACCGAAAAAAGTTACGACCACCGCTTTGTTCGGCTGCACAATTGTAATGCTTGTAAGAAGTACTGTGGCGATAAGGAATAGAATGAGCGGTACGGCTACATACATCTGAGTTGCACCGTAAATTCCTCCACCCACACAAACAGCTAACAAAGCGATAACCCAGAAACCACTAACGGGATGCAACGTTTTCTCTTTCATGATTTTGCCTCCTAATAGATATGTATTTGATATGATTATGATATCACAATTGGATGTTATTGTAAATCCATAAAATCAAAATTATCGTCAAATATCGGATTCAAAAAACCAAGAGAAATATCACTGCATTTATTTATTAATTCTTTATAATTTTAATATTGAGGATTTCAAAATTCTCATGATTCTGAGGAGGGTACAAGGCATGAGCGTCAAAGAAAAAGTATTGGAAATTATAAAGTCAGCTGAAACTCCAGTTACTGCAGGGGAAGTTGAGAAGCTATCCGGTTTGGACCGCAAAGATATTGATAAAGCCTTCAAGGAACTGAAGCAGGAAAATGCCATTGTATCTCCTGTTCGTTGTAAATGGGAAGCTGCAGTGAAATAGAGTTGGGAAACAAGAAAATCGCCACTCCTTAAAATGACGGCAATGCCGGCTATTTATGGAGTGGCGATTTTCTTGCTTGTATATAAAAAAGCTTATCTTCCTAGTTCCGGAGAACCTGAAAGATAAGCTTATGAAGAGTTTAGTTCTGCATGATGAAATCATTGTCAATCTTAGCACCGGCATCATTAAACACCCGCAGGATATCGTAGCGTGTGTTGCGCTGCGCCGGGATCTTGCCGGCTTCGCGGATAAGCTGTGTGATGGACTCGATGTTCACCTTATAGGTTGCACCGGCGGAGGAAACAACGTTCTCTTCAATCATGGTGCTTCCAAAATCGTTACAGCCATAATCAAGTGAAAGTTTTCCAACTTCGGGACCCATGGTTACCCAAGAGGACTGGAAGTTTTTAATATTATCTAAAACAAGTCGACTGATGGCTACTGTTTTCAGGTACTCCTCCGGTGTTTGTCTATCCAACTTCAGATTGGTATTATCCGGCTGGAATGTCCAAGAGATGAATGCAAGAAACCCTTCAGAATCATATTTGTTTGCGATACATTCGTCTTGAGCCTCACGTACCCTTAGTAAATGCAAAGCTCGCTCCTCCATGCTTTCACCTAATCCGATAACCATCGTTGCCGTAGTGTTCATGCCGACTTTGTGCGCCGTTTGCATTACGTCCATCCACTCGCGCCAAGAACCCTTCAGTCGGCTGATTTTGCGGCGAGTTCGATCGTCAAGAATTTCTGCACCGCCACCTGGCAGCGAATCCAGACCGGCAGCGTGAATTTCGCGTACGACCTCTTCCAGCGAAAGACCTGACACTTCAACCATCTTCATAATTTCGGCAGGCGAGAAGGAGTGCATTGTAATCTCTGGGAAACGTTGCTTAATTCCACGCAGGAGGTCTGTATAATAGCTAAAAGGCAGATTCGGGTTAACACCGCCTTGCATCAGAATTTCTGTACCATTAACATCCATAGTCTCCTGAATTTTTTGGAAAATGGTTTCATCCGGCAGTACGTAGCCTTCATCTGATCCCGGCTTTCGATAAAAAGCGCAAAAGCGGCAATACACATCACATACATTCGTATAGTTAATATTACGTCCGATCACAAAGGTTGCCAGAGGATCGGGATGCCACCGTTTCATAATAATATTGGCAGCTGCACCCATTTTCTCAATCTCATTACTCTCAAAAAGCTTAACGGTATCTTCTAATTGCAAGCGGTCACCCCGCAGCGCTTTATCCAAAATAAGGTCTATCGCACTCATCGTTCGCAGCCTCCCTCTATGTCGATAACGGTATGGTAGATTCATAAAATTTGTATGACAAATAAATAAAATCGTTATTTCATCGTATCATAATTTGTTCTTCTTTTAAAATGAATTTGAAGTTTCCCTCTATTATTACACCACCGGGGTGGATTCAATTGTACTTTTACATCTTGTTTGCTCATTTCGAGCCATTTAAGCAACGAAGGGGCTGTCCCACATGTAGAATAATCTACTTAAGGACAGCCCGCTAATCTCCGCTGATCTCGACTAATCGATGTTCAATTTCAATTCAATTCTTATTATTGAGCAGCTGCCTCTTCAATTTCAGCACGTGCCGCTTCCAGCGCATGGCCGAGATCAGCAATCAGATCGTTCTCATGCTCGATTCCAACAGAGAAGCGCAGCAAACGATCATCAACGCCAACCGCATCGCGGATTTCCGCTGGAATGTCAGCGTGCGTCTGAATGGCCGGGTACGTCATAAGCGATTCTACTCCACCGAGGCTTTCAGCAAAAGCAATTAGCCGAATATGGCGGAGCAATGGCTCCACGTATCGAGCATCTTTTACTTTAAAGGAGAAAATGCCCGTATTGCCAGAGGACTGGCGGTTTTGAACATCATAACCCGGATGATCCGGAAGCCCAGGATGGAATACCTCCGCAATCGCTGCGTGATCCTTTAGGAAATGAGCCAGTGCCAATGCGTTGCTCTGATGCCGCTCCATACGCAGTGCCAGTGTCTTCATCCCTTTCATCAGTTGATAGCTGTCTGAGGGACTGAGCACCGCTCCAATAGAGTTATGCAAAATCGCCATTTCAGCCGATAAAGCTTCACCTTTAGTAACGATAAGGCCAGCAAGTACATCATTATGCCCACCCAAGTACTTCGTCGCACTATGGACTACGATATCGGCCCCAAGCTCTATAGGACGCTGAAAAAATGGAGTTAACAGCGTGTTATCAACAATGGTTAGCAATTCATGCTGGCGTGCCCATGTACAGACAGCTTCAATATCTGTAATCATCATTAATGGATTGGTAGGTGTCTCAATAAATACTGCTTTTGTATTAGGAAGACGTTTCTCCTCTAGTGCATTCAGATCATTAGTATCCACGTAGGAAGCTGTAATTCCAAATCTGGATAAAATCCGTTCCAGCAGCCGGTACGTTCCACCATATAAGTCAAGCGATACGATCAGATGATCTCCTTGACTGAATAAAGCAAACACTGTCTGCAGAGCCGCCATTCCAGAGCTGCACGCAAACCCGACATCACCGGATTCAAGTTCAGCAGAGACATTTTCCAACACGGATCTTGTAGGGTTTTTGGTACGGATATAGTCGAACCCTGTACTTTGCCCAAGTCGCGGATGACGGAATGCCGTGGACTGATAAATAGGATAATTCACTGCTCCGGTTGCTGGATCTTCCTGTGAACCGATTTGAGCCAGCCTGCTTTCAATTCTGAGTTTCTCGTCCATATGTTGTAAGCCCTCCTGAAAGTTTTCTAAGAATACCTGCTGCTTCTTTAAATCATAGGACCTATATCGTAAGGGGTCTCTTGATATACATAGTAATTAAGCCAATTCGCAAACAATAGGTTAGCATGGGCACGCCACACTGCAGGCGGTGTCCGCTGTGGATCATCATTCGGGTAATAATGTTTCGGTAATATTACTTCCAAGCCTTTGGAAACATCGCGGTCATATTCCCACTTCAATGAGAAGGGATCATATTCCGAGTGTCCGGTTACGAAAATTTGCTTGCCATCATGGGTAGCCACTAAATAGATGCCAGCCTCTTCTGACTCCGCAAGAATCTGCAAATCAGGCGAAGCCTCGATGTCTTCTCGGGATACATCGGTATGACGCGAGTGAGGAACATGAAATAATTCATCAAATCCGCGAAGCAGTTTTACATTATTGGATTTAACCGTATGAGGGAATACTCCGAAACACTTCTCATCCAGGCTTTCTTTACGAACACCGAAGTGATGATATAATCCTGCCTGTGCAGCCCAACATATGTGCATGGTCGAAGTAACATTGTGTTTACTCCAATCAAAAATCTTTTTCAGTTCTTCCCAATAAGTAACATCCTCGAATTCCATCTGTTCTACCGGAGCACCCGTGACTATCAGGCCATCAAAACGACGATCGCTAATTTCATCAAAGGTTTTATAAAAGCTTTCCAGATGCTCTGCGGATGTGTTCTTGGAAGTATGGGAACCCGGATGGAGCAGCACTACATCTACTTGAAGCGGCGAATTACCAATTAAGCGCAGCAGTTGTGTTTCCGTAGTCTCTTTAGTAGGCATCAAATTCAGAATAGCTATACGCAGAGGGCGTATATCCTGGTGAAAGGCCTGGCTCTCGTCCATTACGAAAATATTTTCTCCGGACAAAACCTCTTTCGCCGGTAAACTATCAGGGATTTTAATCGGCATTAGCTTCTCACTCCTTAGCTGAAATTGGATACCGCATAACGGCTCCTGGTATAACAAAAAGACCTTTCTCTACAGAGAGAAAGGTCATATTTACAGACATATGCGCCTCTCTCATCTGCCAGAAAAACCCTGTCTGACGCATGCGCCACACAAGTTTCCGCAAGAATTAGCACCGTGCGTTCACACGCCGGTTGCCGGGTTTCATCGGGCTAGTCCCTCCACCTGCTCTTGATAAGATTAAGCAATATTTAATTAAATTTCGTTAGAAATTACTTTAAATCATGAACCTAACTTTCGTCAAGCCCATACAATGAAAAAGGCCCCTGAAAAACATAACAATTTGTCTTGAAAGAGGCATAACCGGGCGTTATACTAGACAAGTGTTTCATACCCGAACGAACAGAAGAGGTGAGATGAAGATGGAAGGCGACCCGAGCTCGCAAATAGGTGTACAGAATGAACAACCACACAGGATTATCATCAGCTTGCCGGCGGCGGGAGCAGTACTTCTTCATGCCTTTGGAACGTTATTCGGCCCTGCTTCCCCTTAGTGACCCGGCCAAGCTGATTTTTTTTCTGTGCTATTATTAGCATCCCTTGGAGAAGACTAGGGACAGAAGGAGTGAAATCAGATGAAAATCCGGCTGGTAAATGCAGGGGTTTTTACACAGATCGATGATATTGAAGAAGCGTTAACCGCTCCGGCGGAAGGGTTTTATTGGATAGACGCAGATGTGGAGGATTTGGAGCACCTGCAGCCGCTCTTCAATCTGCATGATTTGGCCGTAGAGGATTGCCTCAGTGAAGAGGATCAGCGTCCGAAGATTGAAATTTATGAAAGCCACTATTTCATAGTGGTAAACAGCATCCGTTTTGATGATGAAGAAATATTCCTGCGAGCGCTGAATGTGTTTCTTGGAAGACATTATATTATCACCGTTACCAAACAAAAGATTAATGAATTGCGTGTCCTGAAGCCTATGCTCTGGGAGCAGGAGGTTAGCGAGCCTGACCGGTTCCTGTATTTGCTCATTGACCTTGTCGTTGATAATTACTTCTCCGTCGGCGACCGGATTGAGGCGCGAATCGAGAAACTGGAAGAGGACATCCTCATGCACACCAAAAAGTCACATCTTAGTGAAATTATTGGTCTGCGAAGTGAAATCCTGTGGCTCAAGAAGATGCTTGGACCCCAGAAGGAAGTTATCAATACCCTTAACAAAAAAGACCTTCGCCTGATCGATGATCAGTTGCAGAAATATTTCAGCGATATCTATGAGAATGCCGTTAAAATCTCCGAAACTTTTGAAACGTACCGCGATCTTATGGGCAACTTACGTGAGGCTTACCAATCCAGTATTGCTAACCGTGCCAATGAAATTATGAGAGTGTTTACGGCCATTACAACTATATTCATGCCACTTACTGTGATTACGGGGATTTATGGGATGAACTTTGACAATATTCCCGAAATCCATACCAAATATGGTTACTTCGGTGTTATTGGAGCCATGGTAACGTTAGGCTGTGGAATGCTTGTCGTATTCCGCAAGAAAGAATGGCTATGAGTGACATAGAACGATTTAGCAAAAGACGAAGGTTCCCGGTCCTCAAGGAAAGGGTTCCTTCGTCTTTTGATTGTGCGAATATTAGTAATTAGCTGCGGTCACAGTGACGTCCGTATATTGACGCCGGTAACGTATGCGGATTAGACGGAGACGTTCATAATAAAGATCAAGCCCGCCAGGAGCGGTGAATTCATTGCCATACACTTTGTACAAAACAGGCTTTAGAAAAACATCACCAAGTTCTGTATACGCATTCCAGACCTCTTCTTGCTCATTTTGCGGCATTCGGTCAAGCTCCTGTGCGAGTAGCTTCTCCACAGAATAACCATCCTTCTCGAGCTCCTCCACCGCCTCTAGTAGATCACGACGGCTGACACTGCATTCCTCTTTAAGCTGTTCCATATCCAGCCCGCATTCAATCCCCTGCAGCAGCAGCCTCCGCATCCGCAGCCGCTCTAGCTGTTTCTTATATTTAAGCTCCTTCTGCTTATATAACCAGGATACAAAGGATTCTTCATCAATTTCTTTATGTACCCAGTTCAGTGGAAACAAATGCTCTCTTGGCACTTCTGCAGTAATTGCGAGCCAATCCGCTCCAAATTGAGCCGCCTTACCTTCACCGACCCCGGGCAGCTGTAACAATTCCTCTTGGGTGGACGGGAGGAAAGTGCTAATAAGTCTTAGTAACCTATTGCTGGCAAGAATGTAGGGCGCCTTCCGCTCACTCGATGATCTTCCACGCCGCCAAGCGCACAACTCCTCATAGATTTTCTCATTCCCATGGTGTTCACTGTAAAATTGCAGTTTCAAATGCTCGGTATTACGGCTGGGCACTGCCTCTTCTTCATGGAAGATACCATCAATTAAAGGGCGATATCCTTCCCCCATCTTAACAGCCAGCTCATGTCTGTACACACAGAGCATTTCACTCCAAGAACCGCCTTCATACCATATGTTCTCTACCATTTCGCCACTGTTTACAAAGTCCTTCCAGCCTAAACTCCAAACGCCCTCTCCCTCACCAATCCACAACTGAGCAAACAACTCCTGATCACTGCTGGTGTTCTTAGATAAACGATTCATAAAAACAATTTGCATATAATCCCTTCCTCTCTAGGTTTACAGTATAAGTAGAAACGGCGGCCTCAATTTTAGTTAGAAGGCACCCTCGTATTTCGTAGAAATATAAGGAAAATGTACATTGCAGCCTATACAATTCTTATATTTCGACAAAAAAAAGCACCTCTCTCACGAAAAACGTGAAAGAGGTGCTTCCTCAATATTTGCTATACTGTTAAATCCTACAATACCATATATTGCTGATCAGTCAATCTTTTTTATATTATTCTTGGAGGAGTGCCAGCTTAGCCAAACCTAATGCACCGGACAAGCCCGCATTGTCCCCAAGCTGCGGAGAAACAATATAATTGTCTATATCTATGTTTAGAGCTGGATGCTGTACATAACCCTGCAGCAATTCCTGCAGTTTGGTCCGGATTAGAGGGAACAGGTGACTTTGCTTCATGACTCCTCCGCCCATAACAATTTTTTGGGGAGACAAAATCAATACGTAGCTCATTAGCGCATGCGCAAGATAATGGGCTTCCATCTCCCATGCAGGATGGTCGACAGGCAGATCCGCTGCCGGTTTGCCCCAACGGCCGCCTATAGCGGGTCCCGCGGCCAAACCTTCCAGACAATCCCCGTGATAAGGGCAGAAGCCGGCAAAGGTATCATCCGGATGACGACGTACTACAATATGACCCATCTCAGGATGAGACAATCCATGAATCAGCTTGCCTCCTACAACAGCACCCGCTCCGATACCCGTACCCACAGTTATATAAAGACAACTATCCAGCCCCTGTGCAGCACCCCATGTGTACTCTCCAAGCGCCGCTCCATTTACATCGGTGTCAAAGCCAATAGGCACATTAAATTGCTCTGCCACAGCACCAACAAGGTTATATTGGCCCCAGTGAGGCTTAGGTGTCGTTGTGATGTAACCGTAGGTTGGACTGCCCAAAACAGGGTCAATAGGACCGAAGGATCCAATACCGATTGCCTCTACATCCTTGCCTTTAAAATAATCCAATACCTGCCCCATCGTTTCTTCCGGTGTTGTAGTGGGAAAGCTGACTCGGTCAATAATCGTACCGTCCTCTTGTCCAATCCCGCATACAAATTTAGTACCGCCAGCTTCAATCGCTCCTAATAGCTTCATAAAAGTTAACCCCTCCCGTATGTAGACGGGAAGTATTTTCCCGTATTATTAAACCCACTTTACAATAGCATTTTTCTTGTGGATAGACTACTGAAAATTCAATAGAGCCCAAAGATGATGTGTTGGAGCATTGTGGCGATAACTTTCAGGAAGGGACGGTGGCAGATACTGTCTGTGATAAAATTGGACATAGGATTATGCTAGAATAAGAACTTAAAATGCCACGATCTTACGGATAAGAAGGGAGTCCTAAAAGATGTACAAGTACTTATACGTAAGCAAGGATATTGAAGAACAGATCGACAATCAGATCTACAAAGAAGGGGATAAACTCCCTTCGATTCTGGATCTCTCAAGCCTTTATAAAGTTAACAAAAGCACTATTATTAGAGCTGTCAGCGATCTGGAGACCCGACATCTCATCTATTCTGTACCGAAAAGCGGCTACTATGTCGTTAAGCGCAGCCCATCCTTACCCAAAAAAACAGAGGGCTCGATCGATTTTTCAACCTCAGCACCGGACCCTTCCGTATTTCCATATCTCGATTTTCAGCATTGCATCAATAAAGCAATCGAAACCTATAAACAAGATCTTTTCCTTTACGGTACAGCTCAAGGGCTGCCCTCACTTCGGTCCATCATCCAAAAGCAGCTTGCCGATCTTCAAGTATTCACGAAAATAAATCATATATTTGTAGTCTCTGGAGTACAGCAGGCCCTATCTATTTTAACAACACTTCCCTTTCCTAACGGGAACCACAAGGTACTTATTGAGCAGCCAGGCTATCATCTCTTTATTGAGCATCTACTAACCTATAATGTCCCTGTTGCCGGAATTCGCAGAACCTCGCAGGGTATAGATTTGAATGAGCTGGAGGAAATTTTTAAAGCAGGAGATATCAAGTTTTTTTATACCATGCCCCGTTTCCATAATCCTTTAGGCTGCTCTTATGATACGGAACAAAAGAAGGCCATCCTAGCCCTAGCCCAAAAATATGATGTTTATATTGTCGAGGATGACTATATGGCCGACATGGAGCAGGACTCGAAATCCGATCCTTTGTATACTTATGATGATAGCAAGCATGTGATTTATTTAAAAAGCTACTCAAAAATTATTTTCCCGGGGCTCCGCATCGGTATCGCTGTGATTCCAGATACTCTAACGGCTGCATTTACTAAATATAAACGGATCCATGATATTGATAGCTCCATGTTGTCTCAAGGGGCTTTAGAAATCTATCTGAAGAGTAAAATGTTCGAACGTCATAAGAGCAAGATCAGATCCTCCTACGTAAAAAGAGCACAGATGCTCCAGAATTCCCTTGAGCAGCAATGGAAAGCTAACGATGGACTCTTCACCTTCCAACCTTCATCCCGACCTTCCGTGCATACCCATATAGTTCTAAATAAGCAGATATCCATCATAAAGCTCATCAAAATTCTACAGAAAAATTCTATAATCCTCGAATCCATGGACAAGCACTATCTGCCTGGCTTCCCGCAAGAGAACATACTAAAGTTGAACGTGTCCAACGTGGAGGTGACAGAGATTAGTAAAGGCATTGATTCGGTTATCCGGGAAATCCAGCAGATGTAATTCCTTTTACGCATCAAATTCCTTAGCGGCTGGCCGATTCTTCACCCTAACCCGCCCCATATTCGTACCAAGCACCCCGACTATAATCAAGAAGGTGCCAATCAAGTGAGCGCTTGTCAGCTTTTCTTGTAAAATCAGAGCCCCAGCCAGCATCGAAATGATCGTCGATAAATTATTAAATACACTCACCTTCGAGGCCTCCAGCTGGCTTAAAGCATAATTTGAGAGCAGAGTGCTCCCTAATGAAGATAAGATACCTAGATACATAAGTGCTAACACGTATTGGGGTTCAGTGAATGGCTTCAAGAAAGCTTCCATATCGCCAGCAGCTCCATGTCGGAACAGTGCAGCCACATTAAAAATAACAAAACCCATACCCATCGTGACTAATGCGATTTCCACCGGCGTGTATTTCTTTGTTAACGGGCGGGCCAGCACACTATAACCCGCAAGGGAAAGTGCGGACAACAGTAGTAAAATCAATCCCGATAGATTATCTTCACTCCAGCCCGCCCCACCCTTCATAACAAAGATATAAACCACACCGGAGACGGACAGCAGTATAAAGAGTTTTTGAATGGAACTCGTGCGCTCTTTCAGAAAAAAAGCGGCGAACGGCGTTGTAAGTAAAGGAACCATCGCTAGGATAATACCTGCTTCCGATGAAGAAGCGCTTAGCAGACCATAAGCCTGGAGAGCAAAGAACAACACAGGGGACAACAACCCAAGCGGCAGAAGCCTCCAAATATCACGAAGGGAGAAGCTGAATCGTATCCAACCGAAGAGAAACGGGATCCCAACCGCAGCGAAACCCAAAAGAAATCGGTGGGCCAGTACATCAAGGGGATTGGCCATAGTCACAGTCTGTTTAACGAACAGAAAGGAAAAGCCGATAATAGTGGCGTATCCGATAGCAGCCATATAAGCCGCAGCTTTACTGTGTCTTAATTTCATGGGGCACCTCCGAAATCAGTGAATGTATTGTCCGGACAATGACATCAATATACTATGCGGATAGGCACGCTACAATCTTTTAAAACACCATCTATACCGGTACAGATGGAGTCAACCTATTACAAATACTAGATAATTCGCGAAAAAAAAGAACATTCCCTAAGTCTTATAGACTCTTGGAATGCTCCTTATTGAACTAGGGACACCTATCGTCCCATTCACTTATGTCTAACCCAAATCTCCAAGCTCGATCTGCACAATGCCCCTGTCATCCCGAACGGAAGCAATCAGATGCATTAGGCTGTCGAACTCCAGCTCCCGGAACTTGCGTGTTGCTGTTTCTCTCTGCAATTCCCACAGACATTCAGTCAACGTGCAGACAATCGGTACATTACAATGGATCTTAGCCAGCTCACGTGATAAATGCAGCATGTCCAGATCGGCTTCGATTTTGGCCCGCACGCCTTTTGGCAGCAGGTGTAAATTCTCGATAACACCCTCGACCGTGCCGTATTCCGTAATCAGCTTAAGTGCAGTTTTCTCACCAATCCCTTTTACTCCTGGGTAATTATCGCTTGTATCACCCATGAAGCCCTTCAAGTCAACGACTTGCAGCGGAGTTAACCCTCTTTCCTCCAGCAGTTCGGCAGGATCATACACTTTATAGTTAGAGCGGCCTTTTTTCATAATAACGACTTTAACCTTATCATTTACCAACTGCAGCATATCGTGATCACCAGTTAGAATGTATACCTCTGATTCTTCGCTGAAGCAAGAAGACAAGGTTCCGATACAATCATCCGCTTCATACCCTACTAATCCTATATTCGGCACACCCAGTTCAGCTACTACCTCTTTGACCAGGTCAAATTGAGGGATCAGCTCGAGTGGGGGCTCGACCCTATTGGATTTATATCCATCATATTTCTCAGTACGGAACGTCCCTTTACCCATATCCCAGCAGCACACTACGTGAGTCGGTTCAAAGGTAGATACCGCATCGAAAAAATACTGTAAAAATCCATAAACCGCATTCGTTGGCAATCCAGCTTTGGTCTTGCGTATATATCCTCCATAAGCAGAAGCATAAAAGGCCCTGAACAGCAAAGCCATTCCGTCAACGATCATAATCCGGCTTGATGTTTCTGGTGCCATGTGTAACCTCTCCCTTGTTTATAATGATGTTGATGATGTTGATGATGTTGATGATGTTAAAACATTACTCCAAGCTTCTGCGTATTGCTCTTCCTTAAATCCTACCGTAACCTTCTGCCCATCACTGACAATGGGGCGTTTGATCAGCATGCCATGAGCCGACAGCAGCTCTAACTGCTCCTGCTCACTGAGATTCGCCAGCTTGCTCTTAAGGTCCAGAGTCTTGTACACTTCACCGCTTGTATTAAAAAACTTCTTTAATTCCAGCCCGCTATTTGCCACTAATGAACGCAGTTCCTCTACACTTGGCGGCTGCTCGGCTATATGTTGAAGCTGAAGCTCATGTCCTTGACCCTGCAGCCATTTGACAGCGCTGCGGCAGGTGCTGCATTTTGGATATTGATATATTGTAAGTTTGCTCATAGTCTACTCCTTGATATCCGGCTGATTATTTCGTAACTACGTGGAATATTTGGACTTCCGATCGCTATTATCCCCAGATTTATTTGATTTTGTTCCGCCTTAGCGGATTAAATCCGGGGATAGCTTATGCTTTCGAAGCGAGCTTTCCTACGGAAAGCTTTCGGGCGAACGCTTCCGCTTCTACAGTTCCAAAATTCCCCTTCGTTACTTCATTGCCGGATTCATAAAATCACCTATTCTCAAGCTAGGCGTTGCTGAGCTTGTCCTTGAGTGCTGCCATGTCGGGCGGCAGCGGGGCCTCGAAGGTCATCTCCCGCAGCAGCACCGGGTGCCTGAACGACAGACGCACTGCATGAAGCGCCTGACGCGGGATAGCTGCGTCCAGTGCAGCAACAACCTCCAACTGCTCAGCCTGAGCAGAAGTCCCGTCTGAGAGTCCGTAGAGACCGTGACGATACATCCTGTCACCAATCAGTGGACAGCCAATGGAGGTCATGTGTACACGAATTTGATGGGTACGCCCGCTTTCCAGCTTCAACTCTACATATGAGCCATGGGTGTAGGTTTCCTTAACTACATAACGCGTTAAGGAAGGATATCCATCAGGCGTCACGATACGTCTATGGGGTTCATCCGGGTCCCGGTCGATCGGGCCGTCAATATCACCAGAAAGCTCTTCTGGAGCACCATGAACAAACGCGGTATAACGTTTGTCCACTGTCCCAGCAATCATCTGCTCCGAGATATGCTGGTGGACGTATGGATTCTTCGCAATGACAAGTACGCCAGAGGTTTCCTGATCGAGCCGATGTACAGGCCGAAAGCGAAATTGCTCCTGCTTTTGCCTCCAATAATAGACAACTCCATTTGCTAGTGTATCGGTATAATGCCCATGCGTTGGATGAACAATGATGCCCGCTGCTTTATTAATGACAAGCAAATGCTCGTCTTCGTATAAAATGTCAAATGGAATCGGCTGAGGTAAAATATCCTCAGATTCCTCCGTCTCCATCCGAATCTGCACGATATCTCCGGCCTTAACACGAACGCTGATATAGACACGCTCTCCGTTAAGGGTGATCCCCTGCTCCGTCTGCTTCAGGCGCGACAATAGCTTGCGGGATACATCCATCCGTTTGTGCAGGATCGTTTTCAGCAGCCAGTCATCCTCGGCAGAAGGAATAATATAAGTAAGCGGCGAGTAATAACTGGTCATATTAGTTACGGAACACCTTTTTACTGCGCACATATTCCACGTCAGCAATTCCCGTACGAGTATTTGCCACACGGGCAAGTGCAAAGAAGTAGTCCGATAACCGATTCAGATAAATAACCGCTTCAGGGTTAATATCTGCACTTCGACCCAGTGTCACTGCACGCCGTTCTGCACGTCGGCAAACGGTTCGGCAGATATGGACAACTGAAGCCAACTGACTTCCACCTGGCAGGATAAAACGTTCCAGCTTCGGGTTCTCATCCTGCAGACTGTCGATCCAGCTTTCCAGTCGTACAATCATCTCACTTTTCACCATATACTTAGTAGTCTCACTAATATTCATGAATGCTAAATCCGTACCACAATCAAACAGCTCATGCTGAATTTCCAGCAGCTGTTCACGAACATCTGCGAAGTTCTCTCCGTCCATTAAGCTCCGGGCTTGCCCCACAAAGCAGTTCAACTCATCTATCGTTCCATAAGCCTCCACTCGGACATCATCCTTACCTACCCGACCGCCAATGACCGAAGTCTCACCTTTATCTCCCGTACGTGTATAAATCGCCATAGGTTCATCCTCCTCTAAGGGGTTAAGGAATAGTCTTCACTTATTCCATCATTGCTTTAATTGCTGCGACACTTTGTTCCATGCTATCTGTAGACACTGCCACTGTAATTAACAATTCTTCAGGCGCAAATCCCGCATCCTTGAACATTTTCAGCTCGGAGGCAGGAATCCCATATAAATGTTTCTCCATTTTGAGTTCATCTTCACCCTCAACCTCAATTCCACCTTCAAAGACGCCCTCAGGGTAATCAGCAGGTGAGAAATATTCATCCAAAGGCAGGTTTGCACCATTTTTACCGTAATTAATAACATCCTCTTTCGACAAAATCATAATGTCATTCATGCCAGCTGCATACTCAACCATAAGCTTTTGTATGTTGTACAGGCCCATAGCATTGACCTCGACCTTAAGATCGGGAGCTAGCTTCTCTTTCAAGCCCTTCTCCAAAGTCTCACCGATGGTACTTGGAATTCCCGCTTGATCCATTAAGAACAACGTAACCGTATTTTCATCACTGCCTCCACAACCTGAAATCAAGGCCATCAATAACAGGAGCGTAGCAATACTAGCGCCCTTCCACTTTCCTCTCACCATTCTTCCCCCTTAATCCTAAAAAACATATAATAATAGTTTAATCCTTCTTATATATAGAAGGCAACTAAAGACATGTGAATAAGAATACTTCCTCACTGCCAATTTATCCTATAAGACAATAAGGTGTATATTGTTTGTCCGTAAACTATACAAATTAACGATAAAAAGAGGACCCATAGGGTCCTCTAAGCGACGCGTGGAATTTAGTTCCTGCGAGGTCGTACCTTCATATACTCATTGATCTTTAAATCCAATAAACTGCTGATTTCTATTACATTATCTGAGGTAAATGATTTCTCCTGTAAAAAAAGCTGCTCCATCCGTTGGCGGAGTATCATAATTTCATTTTCCAGAGAGAGTCTGCGCTCAGATGAATCACCCTTGGAGGTTCGTTTCCCATTACCCAGGGAAAACTCTCCACCATAGGAAGGTAAGTAATAATCGGCAATAAGCACAATCATCCCTCCTAAAAAAGTATTATTAAGCGAGTGCTAAAGAATAAGCATCAAAAATTGATCCAATTTCCACGCAAACGCATAGTTCTTAGAGTAAAACTGCCCTTTAAAGGGCATTATTACTTTCAAAGTAAAATAATACCATGAAGTGAGGGGATTTGCTATAGTACTATTTTCGTTATTCGTTTCTTTCCTGTTTCAGTTGCATTACGAAAGCACCAATACGCTCCACGGCTTCGTTCAACTGTGATACTGAAGTAGCGTAGGAGCAGCGTAAATAGCCCTCACCGCCGAGTCCGAAGACACTTCCCGGAACAGCGGCTACCTTATATTCCCGCAGCAAACGCTGGGCAAACTGATCAGAAGTCAAACCCGTGTCCTGAATGCTTGGGAAAGCGTAAAAGGCCCCTTGCGGCTCATGACATTCAAGTCCGGCATCCCTCAGTCCCTTAACGATCAAACGTCGACGCTGGTTATAAGAATCCGCCATCCGATCTTTTTCCTCGAGGCCGTTGGTCAATGCCTCCAGTGCTGCTACCTGACCCATAGAAGGTGCACACATCACGGTATACTGATGAATCTTAAGCATGGCGGAAATCAAGTCCGGATGACCACAGGCATATCCCATTCGCCAGCCCGTCATTGCAAAAGCCTTGGAAAAACCGCTGACAAGAATTGTCCGGTCCATCATTCCCGGTAATGAGGCAAAACTCACATGATTGCTTCCATACGTTAACTCTGCATAGATTTCATCGGATATAACAATTAGATCATGCTTTTCAACAACCTTAGCAATCGGCTCCCAATCGGCCCTTGTCATGATGGCTCCAGTAGGGTTGCTCGGATAACAGAGAATTAAGATTTTGGAACGAGGTGTAATCTTAGCCTCAAGCCCTTCTGCAGTAAGCTTAAAGTTATCTTCACCAAACGTCTCAATACCGACAGGAATGCCGCCGCCAATAGCCGTAATAGGAGAATATGAAATGTAACAAGGCTCAGGAATCAGGATTTCATCCCCCGGTGCGATCAGCGCCCGCAAAGCCAAATCAATAGCCTCACTTCCGCCTACTGTTGCAATAATCTGGTCGGCAGGATTGTATTCCACTGCAAATCGGGAGTGTAGATAGTTAGCTATGCCTTCCCGCAGCTCCGGCATACCTGCATTGGAAGTATACCCTGTGAACCCTCTTTCCAGAGAATAAACACAAGCTTCCCTAACATGCCAAGGCGTCTTGAAATCAGGCTCCCCTACACCTAAGGAAATGATATCCTTACTGCCTGCCGCCAAATCAAAAAACTTGCGGATACCCGATGGCTGAATTTGTTGCACCAGGGGTGCCAAATAAGAATTCATAGACTTATTGCTCTCTGCGGTTAGCTCGGTTTTATTCGTGATCATATTCTAACTTCCTTTACGGAGAGATCATCAGGCGGTTGTCTTCCTCGTGCTCCTCGAAAATGATCCCGTCCTGTTTGTATTTTTTAAGTGTAAAGTTTGTTTTAGTAGATAATACGGCATCAATAGGTGATAGCTTCTCGGAGACAAAATTAGCGACTTCTCTAAGATTGCGGCCTTCCACTTCTACCAGCAAATCATAAGCGCCGGACATCAGGTAGACGGACTTCACTTGAGGGTATAGATATATCCGTTCGGCGATACCTTCAAAACCACGGCCTCTTTCAGGGGTGATTTGCACCTCTATCAGGGCAGTCACTCTTTCATCATCCACTTTGTCCCAATTGACAACGGTGGCGTATTTTACAATTACATGCTCTTTCTCCATTTGTTCAATGACCATCTTCACATCGTCTTCTTCCGCTCCTAGCAGCGTGGCCATCAGCTCGGTTGAGCTTCTCGCGTCCTCCTTGAGCAGTTCCAGCACTTTCCTCTTTAACTCTTTCATCTCCTGCATGCCTTCCCTCCGGGATAGTTCGCACTCTGGCGTACAGCAAATAAGCTGCTCCGCATGCGAAAAGATTTTATTACTAATATGACATGAAAATAGCATCTCTGCAAACAAGAAAAAACCACCTATTCCCCGGATCAACCGGTAATGAATAGGCGGTTCTATAAAAATTGGGTTACATATAAACAGAAGTTGATACGTTAGGCTGATGTAGGGGAACATTTGGCGCTTGAGTGTAAGGTTCTGTCCCGCTGGCCTTTTGCTGCACGAATTGCTGGCTCTTTTGCTGCATTTGCTGAGCGGATTGAAGCTGCTTATCCAGATCGTACCGCAATGCTTTAGCCGGGGCAGTATACATATTTAATTGTCCCATTTGTGTATACAGATCTCCCTGCAAGCGAAGTGTGTCCATGGTAAGTTCATTAAAAGACTGGCGTACAGACGGACAATTAGACTCCGTAGCAGCTGTCGTGTACTCTTTAACTGTCCGCTTTAAATCAGCCAAAATGGTGTTTAGCAAATCCTCGTCGGGCATAAATGCTGATCCGTTTTGTGCGTTCACTGTAATACCTCCTTAGAGTTATTGGAGCGTAAGCTCCATCTTCATTTGTATTAGAATATCAGCTTCGAATTATTGCGGCTGAGTCGGTGCAAATTGCTGATGCTGCTGAATTAATTGTGTCAGAGTACTCATATGGTTTGTATGGCTTTGAAGGTGCTGCATGCAGACTTGGCGTACCGTAGGGTTCTGAGTGATACTTGCTGTGGCGGCCAGCTGTTTGATCAGCAAGTCCTCATTGGAGATTGAGTCAGAGATATAATCCAATTCTTTTCGGGTAAGTGGCTGCATTTGTGTGGATTGCATTGATGTGGATTGCATGTCTTTAATCCCTCCTTAAATGATAGTTCAAACAGAGCTTAGTATTTCGCAGTATGCCCCTTTTTATGTGTCCTTTTTCGCTTAAAGTATTGAAAATTGGGATTGGACAAGCAGTGTATGCCGAGAAAATAACCTGCAAATACTATTTCCCAAGCCTACAAAGGAGAGAGCAATCTATGAATTTAATCAGTGGGCACCTGCCCTGGAGTCATACTTTGCCAAACCCACCTACTTATGAAATTCTGCAGCAAGATTCCTACTGCGATTACTTGGTGGTTGGAGCCGGGATGGGCGGGGCAGCGATTTCGTATCGGCTGTCCCAAGAAGGAGCAAACACCATTATTATCGACAAGAGAACTGTCGGCGGAGGCAGTACTCATGCAAATACCGGCTTGCTTCAGATCGCCAATGATAAGTCATTAACCTCTTGTATGAATACCTTCGGGGAGAGGGCGGGAGTCCTGTTCTATAGCTTATGCCATGGGGTATTGCAGGACATTCACAAACTCCAGAACGAGCTGGACATTGACCCTCGTATTGTTTCTCGCAGTAGTCTCCTATTCGCCAGTTCATCTGAAGATGTTCCTGCGCTTAGGGAAGAATACGACAATCTGAGGGCACATGGCTTCGATACGGAATTCTGGGAAGAGAATAAGATCGCCTCCGTCTACTCCTTCTCCAAGCCTGCTGCACTTTATTCTCAAGGGGATGCTGAAACCAATCCATTCCGTCTGGTTCACGGTCTTGTTGCAAAAGCTCATTCCAGAGGGGTCCGTGTTTATGAGAATACCGAAGCCCTAAGGTATGAGTTTAATGAGGACGGGGTCATTTGCCATACTAAGTCAGGGCGAATAATTGCCAAGAAAGTTATTTTTGCCATGGGTTACGAAACGCAAGAGATGAAAAAAGACCGGGGAGCTTTATTGATCAACACGTATGCAATCATGACCCGCCCTTTGAAGGAATTCCCTAAATGGCATGAACAAAGCCTGATTTGGGAAACAGCCCGCCCTTACCTGTATTTCAGGACAACTCATGATGGACGAATAATTGCAGGGGGCAAAGACGAGGCGTTAACCGACCCCCAGCAGCGTGAAGTTCGAGTACTTTCCCAAAGCCAACGACTGCTCTCAGAAATCAAGAATTTGTTCCCGGACAGTGAAGGTGTGGAACTGGAGTATTCTTGGGGCGCCCTCTTCGGAACAACACATGATGGCCTTCCCTATATCGGACCTCATCCCAAATATCCACATTGTTATTTTATAGAAGGTTATGGAGGCAACGGCACAGTCTATAGTATGATCGCTGCAGATTTGTTAACCGATACCCTTGCTGGAAAACACCGGCCTGAGCTTGATTTATTCTCACTGACCCGTTCTGCTAAGCCATAATAGCTGCCTTTTGCAAGAAAAAAAGAGAGCCATCAGTTATATTTAGAGATAAGAAATATTTGAAATTAAAAGGGCTCTTTCTCGAAATGAGTGCTTGACTTTTCGTTGGCTTCACTGTTGCGGGAACGATTTCAACTTACTTCACCAGATAACTGGTTTGGGGCAACTGTACCTTACGGATAGCCGACTCGAGGTTGTGGACCCATTCTTTGGAGAATTAGAGGGAAAAATGCCCGCTAATACCGACCAAAACACCTTAATTTTGAAATTAAAGGGAAAATATCCCTCTAATTTTACCCATAACGCCCCAAATTGGTATATCCTCAAAAATAGCGGGTAAAATTCCCTCTAAATTGCCCAAAAGGGGTGCCGGGCGCAGAAATAGAGGGAGAAAATCCCTCTTTTGGGGCGTAACGGCCTTCGGTCCTTCCCGTCACCTGTCAAGATTAAAAAGGACTTCCGTTTACTAAAGGAAAGTCCCTGAAAGTTTAAGCCTTAGTACACAGTATTTTGATCTTGTTTTTATTTCTGATTCCTCATTTAATTTTACTATATAGAGTGAGCTATACGGACTCAGGGGACACTATTTAGTCCATCTACCTGAATTAATTATCCATACGGACTCAGAAGACCTCATTTCCAGGAATTAGGACATAAATAGCCCAGTATTCATAAATAGTGGCATCTGTGTCCGCATAACTTTCTTATTGAGCAATTTATAGACAATAAGGGATCTGTAGTCTGCATAGCCTTCTCCACTTAGGTACTATCGCACGCCCAACGAGTGAATCATTAGTTCAGTCTATATAACCTGTTATTCTCTAGGATTGATGCCGAAAATATTTTTAAATGCTCTGCTATAAGATTATTGTGAAGAGTAATCATAATTAATTGCAACATCTATAATATTCTTATTACTCCCCAAGTCTTCAGTAGATGAATACAATCTTCTAAGAAGAATATAACGTCTTTTACTTATTTCTGTTACCTGGTGAAATTTAAACGAGCAATAATAGGGGGAATTTCTTAATTTAACTTTCGGCTCTCCATCATTTTATTAATCCCTCTATAGTCTCATAGCCTTTAGAAGTAACTTTGTACATATACACCGGCCGACCAACAGTACCATAACTGGTATCCATGGACAATACTCCAATCTCGGTCAAAAAAGCTAAGTATTTACGCACAGAAATGCGTGAGATCAGTGCATTAGACGTTATATCGTCTGTGGAGAAGGCGGTGTTAGACAATGTCAAAGTCTTAATAATGCTGCAAATGCTGCGAAGGGTGCCTATCGTCAATCCTTTAGGTAAATCCGGAGTGTCCTCCTCTTGCTCTTGCCGATATCCAATCAGCTGATCGAGCTCTTCTTGACTGAAGTTCTCTCCCCTCTTCATTAGGAGATAATTCTCTCGGTAAGCCGACATAGCCGCTGAAAAACGTGTGAACTCAAACGGTTTAATCAAGTAATCCACTGCCCCGTATTGCAACGCCTTTCGAATACTTATGTTGTCACTGGCTGCCGAGATAATGATTACATCAACCGGAATACCCTGCTCACGAAGGTAAGACAACAACTGCAGGCCATTCGTATCTTGCATGTATACATCCAACAGAATCAAATCCACTTCAAGCTCTTCGAGATATTTTTTGGCCTCTTCACCTGAAGCCGCCCAGCCCACACTTTGGAAACCTTCAATTTGCTCTAGATAGTGCTTGTTGAATTTCGCCACCATTGGGTCATCTTCCACGATTAGCACTTTTATGATCATAAGGCATCATCATCCTCTGTAACATAGGGTACTTCCACTAAAAATCTGGTTCCACGTCCATCTGAAGCAAGAATTTCTAAATGCCCATTCAGTTTATTCACACTGCGCAGGACGAGGTATAATCCTATCCCCCGATTTTCACCTTTTGTGGAGAATCCCTGCTCAAAAACTTTCTGTCGCAAAGATTCAGGAATCCCTGAGCCATTGTCACTCACGGTGCATATAAGGCGCGCTAGATGGTATCGAAAAGCCAAGTGGATTTCCTTATGTTCCTGCCCGTTTAAGGCATCCATCGCATTATCCAGTAGATTTCCAACAATAGTAATCAGCTCATGTATTATCTCTGATCCCTCAGCTTGAGGTAAATAACTATCCTCTGCCAGAATCAGTTGTACTCCCGCTTCACGGGCTCTGCTTAATTTACCAAGAAGAAACCCGGCCATTACAGGATCCTTAATATGTCTAGTTATTGAACCGATTTCATTCTGATAGTTGTTGACTGTTCCTGAAATATAATGCTGTAAATCTTCATACAACCCCATATGAGTCATGCCCATTATAACATGCAGCTTGTTCATAAATTCATGGGCTTGGCCTCTTAAGGCTTCAGCATACAGAGACACCCCGGATAATCGTTCAACAAGTTGGGAGATCTCTGTCTTGTCCCGAAAGGTAACAATCGCCCCAACAATGGCTCCATTGACCCAGATTGGGAGACTGTTAGCCAACAACGTAGTCCCGTTGAGATCGATTTCTTCATCCAGCTTAGCCTCGCCAGTAGTCAGCATATTCTCCAGTCTTAGAGCCGGCCAATAATCGGTAACAGGCTGTCTTAAGGCCTCCCCCTTACAGCCAGCCTTTCGCAACAGTCGCTCCGCTTCCAGATTAATTAACGTGATATCCGCATTGTCGTCAATTGCCAGAATACCTTCTCGGGTAGATTGAAGCATAGCGCTTCGTTCTTCAAGCAGCTTGGAGATCTCTGAGGGCTCGAGCCACAACATCATTTGTTTAATTCTGCGAGCCAATACCATGGCTCCGAATCCACCGAGTAGTGCTCCTGATAACAGGATAACTATAATTGTCCATTCATTCTGTTGAATAATACGGTGAACCCTTTCTAATGAAAGTCCAACTACTACTATACCCACCTGACGACCTCTGCCGTCGTATACAGGAACAAAAGCACGGACTGATTTCCCCAGGGACCCCTCACCTTCAGAGACACTCTCCTCGCCGCGCAGCGCGATATGCTGCCCACCCCCTGAAAAGGGCTTGCCCACAAAAGAGACATCGGGATGCGAATAACGAATACTGTTCATGTCAATGACAACTACGAACATAATGTCGTTACGGCGAGTGATTTTAGTAGTGTATGCCTGAATCTCTTCACTTCGCCCCTGAATCAACCCCTCTGATACCAAAGGGATCATAGCGATTGTTCTGGCAATCGTTATGGCTTTATCCTCTAAATTATGTCGGGTCTGAGGAATAATCTGATTTCTAAAAATAACATAAAGCAGAAGCAGCACAAGTGTTACTACAGAGCAGACCATAATGGTAATACTCGTACGCACACCGTAACTCCGTTTTTTTTTGAACACTAATGGCCTCTCCCATACAATAAAATAAGGGCGTATACTTATGCAGAACTCCGATCCTTGTTATGGGGCAGAATTCGGTGTAAAAACAGCCAACTCCCTATAGGAGCAACACCGAGGCCCAATAAAAGCCAGGTAATCGTACGCGATGAACCACTCGCAGACAGCACCAAAATAAATATTAACGTACCCGAAATTCTGCCAATCATTAAGCTAAGCTCACGAAGGACAACAAGCTCTACCCGTTTACCGACACTTTCCTTCGATTCCCCCATGATATCAAAGCTGGTAGATACCATTGGAAGCATGTAGAGAGGAATGAAGATGGATGTTCCTATGCCCATAATCAGCAGCGTACCAAAGCTCACTTTCCACAACAGGGGTGCAATGACGGCAACAAGCATAACACTGCCTACTAGCATCCCTGCAGAGCGGAATCTAGGCTTGAACCATTTTCCCGCAGCCCAGTAGCTTACTAAGGAGACGGCTGACGTAATAAGCATATATTGACCTAGTTTGCTTTCTTCCTTAGCAGCTATGTATACGAGCAGCCCGATCAGAAATGAGAATACCCCCTCACGCAATCCCTGAAAACACAGGCTTATTGCGGCCGGACGCCAATGACTATCTTGAGTCCGCAGCTGCTTCAAGGGTTCAAGCCACTGATATTCCCCTTCACTTTTACGCTTTTTAAGAAAGAAACTCAAGACTACAGCAACGGCATAGATACCGAGCGAGATAATAAATACAACGCGGTAACCCCGCTCTCCATGTAGAAAAGAGATCAGCCATCCGGATAACCAAGGTCCTACAATCCCTGTTAAAGATCCCAGTAATCCGATCCACCCATTGAAAAAATCACGGTTTTCAGCATCCGTAATTTCAAAATAAACGATATTAAATGCGAGCCAAAACAAACCTATAGCTATGCCCAAAGTACAACCAAGCGGCCAAATATAATACACGGCTTTGCTGCCTAGCCATAACACAAGCATATAAAAAAGGCCCGATACGGCAATTCCGAGCCGCAGGGCATTCATCTTGTTATGTTCTTTAACCCACTTGCCAGCCAGCCAGAAGCACAGGCCTAACGCAAGCTGCTGAGCAAAAGTGAACCAGCCAATCATGAAATAATCCTGGCGGGTTTTCCATAAGTATACATTCAAAAAAGTGCCGGACAACGCACTCGCCAACACAAATAATCCATTCACTGCCAATAACAGCAGCGCTTGGCCTTTCAGTGAGGCCTTCATCGAATCCCCCCTTACAAGATGAAACGGCTTTGCCGTCCTCTACAGACATGTTCTTATTAACATGCCCGAAACAGGGGGAATCCATCAGGCTGTATTAGTTCTGGCTGCTCAAATTACGAACCAACTGAATTCTATCTTGGGGTGCCAGGCTTTGATGCACATGGAAGCACGACGGGCAGATATACACATTCAGCGAGAATGGGGACTTCATCACAGGAGCACCCAATGCAGAAGGTGTTGAAGGCGTGAAATCGGTTAGTGTCTGTGTACCCGCTAACAGCATCAGTTCGTGACACTGCGGACACTCTGGGGCCTCTTCCTGTTCTGCTAGAATTGCCGATGCATTCGCTTCATAACGACTCAAGTCGTGGTCATCCCGAAATTGATCCAGGGTGTTAAAGATAGGGACAATTCCATCCTTATCAGGGACTCCCCATAAATCGTCATCGTCATTACTTACTTCTTCCGGTACTTCTTCCTCTACCAGCTCGTCCTCCAACTTATTACTGTTCAGACTAACCGTACGGTAGCCTTTGAGTTCATTGCTGCAGTGAGGACATGTATCCTCCGGTCCAAATTCTTCATCCCATACTATTTCGGTATCACACCAAGGGCATACATTTGTTTCCATTGTTATATTCTCCTTCTTGCCTAACTTAGATTTAGTTCATCGTTAAATAAATAATACCAGCGGCTATGAAAGCTATGGCAGCTATAAACAGGACGCGGGTTAAAATCTTCATGGAATATCCTCCTAAAGTATAGCTGCACCTATTACATAAGAAAGTGAGATTGAGATAAGCATAGCAATAAGTCCTACTGCCCGGTTATCCTTTCCAATCTCATCATCAATAGAAAATACTGGGGTTAGAAATTGGAAGAGGAAATACGCAACTAGCAGTAATAAAAAGCCTACAACAGCCCACTTCATCGTATCATAAATAGATGCTCCCGATTCTATGCTAAAGCGAAGCACGTTGCAGATACCGAATATTTTGCCACCGGTAGCCATTGCTGCAGCTACATTCCCCTTACGAATCTCTTCCCAACAATTATACTTTGTAACCATCTCAAAAATGGACAGAAATATAACCAGGCCCAAAATCGCAACAGCGAAGTAACCTAGAAGAGCTCCAAGCGGGTGGTTCAACAAATTATCGATTTGATCTTGCATAACAACCCTTCTTTCCGCCAGGCTTGTCAGCGCTACTGCAGCTCTGCCACGGTCACGCCTGCTCCGCCTTCGTTATAGTTCCCTAACCTGTAGCTTTTGACATATCTGTGCTTACGCAGATACTCTTGAATGCCTGATCGCAAAACACCCGTGCCCTTGCCATGGATAATGGAGATCTGGCCCAAATTCCCAAGGAAGGCTTCATCGATAAAACGGTCCGTTGCCATGATCGCTTCCTCTAGATTGGTCCCCCGGAGATCCAGCTCACTGCGGATATTTTCATCCCTTGTTCTTTTCACTGTAGTGGCATGGCGCTGAGGTTGTGCAGAGACTTTGGTTGCTGAGGACAGCAGTTCCAAATCATCCAGCCGGACCTTCATTTTCATAATACCCAACTGTACCACTGCTTCCTTGGACCCACTAAGTTCCACAACAGAGCCCTTTTGATTCAGGCTGTACACCGCAACCTCATCCCCTGGTTGAATTTGCCGGGGAGGCTTAACCGCATTGCGTGCTCCTTCTTTTTTACGTTTTTTGGGTTCTGCTTCATCCAGCCGCTTCCGTACTTCTATCAGCTTATGCTCCTTGACAGAAGCGCCCTCCTCTAGTGCTAAGCGTCGAAGATCACTGATGATTTCTTCAGCTTCCTTGCGGGCTTTATCTAGAATTGCAGCTGCATCCTTTTCTGCCTTCTCGAGCCTTTTATCTCGTTGGCTATCCAGCTTCTCTATTTCATTCTTCTGTTTATCCCGCAGTTCTTCCGTCTCACGCCGCAAAAGTTCTGCCTTTCCTCGCTCATTCTCGGCAAGCAGTCTGTTTTCTTCAAGAGAGGCAATCATATGCTCTACGCGCATGTCCTCTTCCTTCACTTCTCCACGAGCATGCTCTAGAATGGCTCCTGGCAAGCCTAATCGCTCCGCGATGGCAAAAGCATTGCTTCGTCCAGGTACACCAATTAAAAGGCGGTATGTAGGGCTAAGGCTTTGCACATCAAACTCCATGCTTGCGTTAATAATACCTTTTCGCTCATAAGCATAGGCTTTCAGTTCACTATAATGGGTGGTGGCCACCATCCGGCATTCAATTCGGTGAATATGCTCCAGAATGGCAATAGCAAGGGCCGATCCTTCCGCAGGATCCGTACCAGCACCTACTTCATCAAGCAGGATAAGGCTTTTAGGAGTCATTCTCTTAAGAATGGAAATTATATTGGTCATATGTGAAGAGAACGTACTGAGACTTTGTTCAATACTTTGTTCATCACCGATATCAGCGTAAATGGCATCGAAAACGCACAATTGACTGCCTTCCTCCGCCGGGATGAACAAGCCCGACATCGACATTAAGCTGAGTAAACCGATGGTCTTCAAGGTAACGGTCTTACCTCCGGTATTGGGTCCAGTCACGATTATTGAACTGTATTGATTTCCAAGTTCTACATCAAGCGGAACAACCTGGTCTCCAGGAATCAACGGGTGTCGTCCCTTACGAAGCTTAAGGTATCCACGATCATTCATCCGCGGCTGTGAAGCCTTCATATCCCGGGCAAGCCGGGCCTTGGCGAAGATGAAGTCAAGCTCGCCAAGAATATCAATATCATATTTCATTTCTTCCGCAATATCGCCGACCTTTGCAGTCAGTCTATGCAGAATAATTTCAATTTCCCGTTCTTCACGAAGCCGTGTCTCACGAAGTTTGTTATTTAATGCCACAATAGCTTCCGGCTCAATAAACAGTGTTGCTCCGGAACCGGACTGGTCATGAACAATACCGCCGAAGTGAGCACGGTATTCGGCCTTCACAGGAATAACAAAACGATCTCCACGTATGGTAACCAGCTGATCCTGCAGCATTTTAGATACAGAGGTGGACCGAATCATCGAATCCAGTTTTTCACGAATTCTAGTCTCCCCTACCTTTAGCTCCCGGCGAATAGTGGCGAGCTCCGTACTTGCCGTATCAAGCACATCCGCATTCTCATCAATACAAGAACGGATATCGTCCTCTACATGCTTTTGCTCAGACAACAGATCACTAAGGGCAAATAGGCTTTCAATCTTCTCATCCTCGTGAAGCGCAGCTATAAAACGTTTGACTCTTCGCCCGCCTCCGATCGTATTAGCAACGGAAAGCAGCTCAGTCGTACCAAGCATTCCACCAATGGAAGCCCGCTTTAATGCTCCACCTACATCACTAATACCAGTAAAAGAAGGAATCCCCTTCAACCGGTCCACTGTAGCTCCTTCATCTGTGGCCTGCAAAAGACGTTTGACCCCTTCGAAATCAGCGGATGGCTTCAGATTCTCTGCTCTTTGCTGTCCCATCGAGGTTTGTGTATATTGCATCAATTTATTTAAAATCTTGCGATATTCAAGCGTATGCAAAATTTTGTCGTCCAATTACTTACAACTCCCTTCATAGATTAGACTATTATACCGAATTTGTTTGCTTTTCGCTATTTGGGTATGCTTACCCAACATAAAAAGGCGGCGTGCTGGTCACAATAACAACTGCACATATCCCCTAGCTAAGACAAAGGAGGTTGGGTCATTGAAATTTTTAGGTCATGTAGTCCGTTTTATCGTTGCTGCGATTGTTCTAGTTGTCGTTGGCTGGATTGTTCCTCAATTTACGATTGGCGGTTTCGGCAGCGCCATTATTTTAGCCCTGGTTATTGCGCTTCTGGGTTGGGCGATTGAGGGGATCTTCGGTTCGAAAGCAACACCATTTGGTCGTGGCATTGTAGGATTTCTTGTCAGTGCCCTTGTAATCTGGGTTGCCCAGTTTATTGTTACTGGAGTAAGTGTTTCTGTGCTAGGTGCGATCCTTGCCGCTTTGGTTATTGGGATCATTGATTTATTCCTGCCTGTTGCCACTCCATTTGAAGCTGGTAAAAAAAGCAGCTGACCTTTTATGCTCAGCATGAACACCCCTGTTCCAGAGAATCCGGCACAGGGGTATTCATGCTGAGATCAAACGATGGACATTAGGTACTCTTCTGCTTGCGAGGTTTGTGCAGTGACTACGATATTCTTACCTTCTTTTTTAGCCTTATAAAGAGCATTGTCTGTTTTACGGAACATCAGCTCTTTACCCAAACCCGGTTCATAATTAAATAAACCGACACTTACAGTAATTGGTTTGCCGCCTGCATAAGGATGCTCCATTTCCGCAATACTCATCCTCAGCTCCTCTGCGTAAGAATAAGACTCCTTTAAAGCTTTATCCGTAAATATGATCGCAAATTCTTCCCCGCCATACCGTGCTGCAAAATCATTCAACCCAATCATTCCGCCTATCTTGGAGGCAACCTCCTTTAAGACCAGATCTCCTACCCAATGCCCATAGGTATCATTGACATGCTTGAAATTATCAATATCCACAAGAGCCAGCTGCAATCGAAGACCATTACTCTCACATTGTTCCAGCAGCAGATCCAGATATTCATGGAATGTTTTATGATTATAGAGCCCCGTCAGGGCATCTATTTTTAGAAGCTTATCTGATATGGCCCGCTCCACCAATAATCCCTGTTCTGATTTGGTTAACTGTTCCAGACTTTCTTGAGCTTCCTTGATACGGATAATCACAGCCTGCGTGAGCAGAACGAACACAACGAATACACATTCAACCAACAAAAATTCCAAGAGAGGTTTATGCAAAAGCTCCCTCTCCATCCCGAAATAAATCCCAGCATAGAATACAACACTGAAAAAACCCAAAGCGTAAAGAAGTCTCCGGTCAAAATATACAAGGGACACCATTATTGGCAACATAAGTATCATTTGGGCACCGTCTACAAACGGCTCTATAAGAAAGTACATTAAATACGACATCATAAAACCACAAGTTACCACCGCGTGCTTCCGGTACTGTCTTCGGCTATGCAGCCATACTTCTGTTCCGGCAATACAGGCGACAATAAGTAAATTACAGCCCATGAACAGCAATTCTTTATTAGAGCCAACGCTATCTTTATAAGTAAGGTGTTCTGCAAATAACACAAAAAGCACCTGTGAAATCAGGAGGAAAAATACAATCATCCAATATCCGTTCAATATTCTACGGTCCCAAAGCTCCGTATTTAGAGTCTGATTTGTTAGTTTAATGAATATCCCCTACTTCTTGCCCATAATTTTATAATTTCCATTATAGTGAATACAAATCTTTTCTGCATCATATTCCTTCATATTTCGACAAAGTATTAATTACTGTTAAAATGGATTCGTTCACGAACTTTTCATAAATAATAGAACAAATCTCACATTTTTAAGGTATAGTCTTAACTGGATTGTTACAATTCCTTTGTTATATATCGTCACAACTAGAGGGAGGATGTAGATGTAGATGAAAAGAAAATTCGCACTACTATTATCTGTTTTATTTATTCTCATGCTTACCGCCTGCGGCAGTAACACCAATAATATTGAAAGCACGGGCAGCAATGGCGGTATAACAAATACTGGCGTTGCACCGGAAGAAGAGCTGGTTATTAAGGCGACCAACTACAGCTTCGATCAAAAGGAATATCATTTGAAAAAAGGTGTTCCTGTGAAAATTATTTTTGAGAATGAGAGCGGCAATCACGGAGTACTCATTCCTGAATTCGAACTTCAGTTGAACCGAGAGAACAACTCACAGGTTATCGTCCCTGAAGAGGCCGGCACTTATGAGATAAGCTGTTCTGTTATGTGCGGTTCAGGTCATAGCACTATGATCGCTAAAGTAATCGTAGAGTAAAATTATACTAGGTTTATACACAAACAGCCAACCGGCAGGGTCCACCTGCGGTCGGCTGTTTTATTATGATATAGGTTTTCTACTGGAGATAAACCTTATTTCACACCTTTTCTGCGGTTAGAGATATCCAGCCAAACGGCGATCACAAGAATGGAGCCTTTAACTACATACTGCCAGAAGGATTCCAACCCCATCAGCGACATCCCGTTATCTAGAGAGGTCATAACTAGTGCTCCTATAAGTGCTCCAATGACAGTACCTGCACCACCCATCAGTGAGGTTCCACCAATTACGCAGGCAGCAATGGCATCCATTTCTGCCATGTTACCCGCTGTAATAGTAGCAGATGCCAGACGTGAGGTCAGCACGATAGAGGCAATAGAGGCCAACAATCCACTGAGAACAAAGATAAGCATTGTTTTCTTCTTAATATTTATACCGGATAAGCGTGCAGCCTCAATATTACCGCCAATAGCATAAATATGGCGCCCAAACGTGGTCTTCGTAGAAAGAATGTAAAAGATGACCGCCAAAACTATAACAAAGATGATAGGAAAAGGAATGCCTTTATAATTGTTCATTATGACCACAAATGAAATCACAAGGATCGCAAGAGCAGCGACCTTCATAATATCTACTCCAAGTGGAGCAATTTCGAAACCGTATTTCTGCCGGGAACGACGTTTAGTATAGGCGGACCAAAGGAGCATGCCTACTGCCAGTAAACCAATAACGATCCCAAATCCTTGAGCAAAATACGCATTTCCTAACAGAGCAAGCACAGGATCAGACACTGGAATTGTCATGGACTCTGTAACACCCATGAGTACGCCACGAAACACCATCATACCTCCAAGAGTAACAATGAAGGCAGGAATCATTTTGTAAGCAACCAACCAGCCTTGCAGCAGTCCTAGCACTGCACCGGCAGCCAGTGTACCAAGAATAACGATAATCGCCGGCAGCTCAAGCCAATTGCTCAGAATCGCAGCAATACCACCGGTAAGACCGACAATAGATCCTACTGAAAGGTCAATATGCCCAGCCACGATTACGAGAACCATACCAATAGCTAGAATGGAAGTAACGGACATCTGCGTAAAGAGATTTGATAAATTACGAGAGGTTAGAAAAGTAGGATTCAGAAACCCAAAAAGTACCCATATTAATACTAGTGCACCAACCATCGTATAAGCACGTACATCCATTTTGCCAAACAAGCTGCTCCAGAGCGATGATTTTCCTGTAGGTGGTATTTCCCCGTTATGTTGAACTTCTTTTTGAAGCTGCATCCTTATTTCCCTCCCGTTGCGGCTAGCATTATATTTTCTTGGGTGGCCTCACGCCATTTAAATTCTTTTACAAACTCCCCTTCACACATCACCAGAATCCGGTCACTCATCCCTAGTACCTCCGGCAACTCCGAGGAAATCATAATAATGGCTACACCCTGATCTACCAGCCGATTCATCAAATTATATATTTCATATTTCGCTCCAACGTCTATCCCTCGGGTAGGTTCGTCCATAATCAGGATTTTGGGGTCTGACATCAACCATTTGCCGATTACAACCTTCTGCTGATTCCCCCCTGAAAGTGTGCCTACCAACGTTTCCAGCGAAGCTGTTTTCGTCTTTAGATCCTGTACATACTGGCGTCCCCATTTAATCTCTTCATTCTCGTTAATAAACCCGAACTTTGATACCTTGCCCATAGTGGCCATTGTGGTATTTCGTTTGACATCCATACCCATCACTAGTCCTTGACGTTTACGATCTTCAGTTACAAGTGCAATTCCTGCTTTAATAGCTTCTTGAACAGATGTAATCTTCACCGTTTTACCTTCAATTTGAACCTCACCTTCAGCCCTGCCGCCATAAGCTCCGAAAATACTGCTGACCAGCTCTGTTCGACCCGCACCCATGAGTCCGGCAATACCAAGAATTTCACCCTTGCGCAGTGTAAAATCAATATCTCTGATCATTCTTTGATTACGCTTTTCGGGATGCCAGACGTTATATTGGCTAACCTTCAGCACAATTTCTCCCGGTGTATGCTCCACACGTGGATAGCGTTCGGTCAATTCACGGCCAACCATGAGGGACACGACCTTGTCATCATCTGTCTCATTACGGTCTAAAGTCGCTACAGTGCGACCATCGCGAAGTACCGTGATCGAATCCGCAAGGGCGAACACCTCCGGCATCTTGTGTGAAATGTATACACAGGAGACTCCTTCACTGCGCAGCTGATTCAATATCCCCATTAGAATTGAAACTTCACTTTCTGTTAAGGCTGCGGTTGGCTCATCCAGAATCAGGATTTTAGTGTGTTTGGAGAGGGCTTTGGCAATTTCAATCAGCTGCTGCTGACCAATCCCAAGATTACCGATTTTGACATCCGGAGAAATATTTAACCCAACCTTTTTCAACCACACAGAGGCATTATGATATAGCTCATCCCATTGAATAACCCCATGCTTACAAGGCTCAGCCCCCAGAAAAATATTCTCACCCACCGTCATCTCCTTCACGAGCGCAAGCTCCTGATGAATGATGGCGATGCCCGCTTTTTCTGCATCCGTTATTTTATGGAACTGCTTGTTCTCCCCGCCGATTACAATTTCACCACTATATGTACCTGCAGGATATAAACCGCTCAATACCTTCATCAGTGTAGACTTTCCGGCACCATTTTCACCGCATAGTGCGTGTATTTCTCCTTGTCGAACCTTAAAGTTCACATGATCCAGCGCCTTTACACCAGGGAACTCTTTACTGATATCCACCATTTCCAACACATACATCATTCCCGCTCCCTTTCTTAGCCTTAAGCGGCAGAGTGCGAAACCCTGCGGTTCCGCACCCGCCTAAGCGGCTGGTTATTGTTTCGGCCATTGATCCTTCGGAACGTTCTTATACACTTCTTCCAGCTTGTGGAAGCTATCCTTGAACAGAATGTCCAAATTGTCCTTGTTGACTGCAATCGGGTCGAGCAAAATGGAAGGCACATCCACTTTTCCGTTATTTACGGTCTTCTCAGTAGCAATCGTTTCGCCCTTGGCAGCAGACATAGCCATTTCGGCAGCTTTTGTGGCAATCGCATTAATAGGTTTATATACAGTCATCAGCTGTGTTCCTTCTGCAATGCGTTGAACAGCAGCTAAATCTGCATCCTGACCGGATACCGGGATTTTACCAGCCATACCTTGAGCAGTTAGAGCTTGAATCGAACCGCCGGCAGTACCATCATTAGCTGCAACTACGCCTTGGACATCATTGTTGTTAGCAGTTAAGGCATTCTCCATATTTTTGAGAGCCTCTTCTGGTTTCCAGTCCTTGGAGAACTGGTCATACACAATTTTGATATCCCCTTTCTCTTCAAGAGGCTTAAGAATATTCATTGCGCCTTCCTTGAACATATGAGCATTGTTATCCGTATCCGCACCCCCGATATATACGATGTTGCCTTTTGGCGCTTGTTCGAGAACAGCTTTCGCCTGGAACTCTCCAACACGTACATTATCAAAGGAAATATAGTAATCCACATCGGCATTGTTGATCAGGCGGTCGTAAGCAATTACCTTGATGCCTTCTTTATGCGCTTTTTCTACGATTGGCGCGGTTGCTTCGGCATTGTGCGCAATAACTACGAGTACATCTACACCCTGTGAGATTAATTGCTCAGCTTGACTCAGCTGCGTAGCATCGTCTCCATTGGCGGCGAGGACCTTGACTTCACCTCCGAGCTCTTCCACCTTAGCGGTGAAAATATCGCGGTCTTTTTGCCAACGCTCCTCTTTCAAGGTATCCATGGACATCCCAATAACGATTTTGTCTCCGTCCTTCGCGGCCTCTTTCTCCGTATTTTTGCTGTCCCCGTTAGAGACCACTCCACAGCCCGAAAGTGATGATGCCAATAATAGAGCTACCAATCCTAAACGAACAACATTTCCGTATTTTCTCACTCTTTCTTCGCCCCTTTTCACCAGTTAAAATAATTGATTGCGCTTACAAATACAGCTTAGCACGGGTCCAAATACGGCAGTGAAGCCATTCCCAGCATTTCTTTACTCTCCGCCTGCACTTCATTGCTGCTTCCTGTAATGAAAGCCTTTTCCACCTCATTCACAGGACAATTTGGTTATAAAACACAAAAAAGTCCTTGTTGATTAACAAGGACTTTGCTTCTCTATTTGCAGCCGATACTCGCTCGGAGTAGTACCTGTCGCTTTTTTAAAGACCCTGCTGAAATAATTCGGGTCCCTGTAGCCCACCTCGTAACAAATTTCCTTCAGGCTAAGACGCTCCTCTGAGATTAACAGCTTTGCCTCATGGATGCGAAGTCGGGTCACATAGTCGATAAAGGTCTCACCTGAGTGCTGCTTGAACAATTTACTAAAATAATGAGGGCTAAGATTTACATATTCTGCACTTTGCTCCATAGAGATATCCTCTTTATACTTTTGGCCTATATAATGGAGTGCCCGCTGCAGCACATGTGACCGGCTTTGCTCCCGACCTTCCTTAAGTCCGTCAATAAAGGACCCGAGCCAGGCCATTGCCGTTGTACGAAGGGAATCCCTATCCTCCAGTCCGCTTAAAGAGGTAATTAGTTCTGCACCATCCCCAGATTGAACCCCCCGGCACAGAAACAACAGCAGGCCTATAATCTCCCCGCGCAAGGTTATAAAGGAACTGTTCCCTTTCCCTTCGAGAAGCTCATATAAAGAGCTAAATCGCTCCGCTGTCTCCTGTTTGTTATGCCTCAAAATCGCATCCAGCAGTTTCTTCTCATCATCTAGAGAGATAATCGCCTGGCCTGAGCTCTGTGTAATGTCATCATAATGCCTTACACTCAGCAACTCGTTATCATCCGCACATACGCGCACCGCCTCACGGAAGGATCTGCTCATACCATCCCAGCCCTCCCGAACCGAACCAATCCCTACAGAAAGAGACAGCCGGAACCGCTCCTCCACAAAACCCCGTATTCGCTCACCCCAGTCAAGGGAAATAACACGCTGGGAATAACCAGGTCTGCCTGGTGGAAGAGGTATAAATAATGCCATTTGATGTCCCACTATAGGGCCGGCGATACAGGAAAGATTCGGCTTCGTAAGCTGCTTGACAGATTCATAAATCTCCCGCTTAGCCAGTTGAAAATCTTCGGCCTCCTTTTTGGAGTTCCTGGAAAAGGAAAGCACCATTGCATACCCCTTATGCCACTGTATTTTCAGTAAACTGGCCAGTTGATCAAGTTCCACCTCCTGCACGGACTCCAGCATAAGCAAGAGAGAGAGTTCATTTTCGGCTAAAGGTATCAGTTGAGACAGCTTCTCTTGGAGCTCCAACTGCTCATTCCGCAGCCGTTTCTCCTCTTCTTTTTCAGCAATCAGCAGTTTCAATACATCCATGACTTCCTCACGTCTGGCTGGCTTCAGCAGATAGTCACGGACTCCAAGGGCTAATCCCTCCTTCGCGTAAGAAAAATAATCATGTGCCGTGATCATCACAATCTTGGTTGAAGGAAATTTTGCTGAAATTTGACGAACCGCCTCCAACCCTTGAATGCCCGGCATCTTTATATCCATAAAGATAAAATCCGGCCGCTCCTCCTCCGCGATCTGAATGGCTTTCCGCCCATTTTCTGCGTGTAGAAATATGAAGGTGTCCGGGAGAATGTGCCTGATCATCAGTTCCAGACCTTCCCGCTCCAATGCTTCATCATCCGCAATAAGTAAGCTGAACATGAATAACCGCCCTTTCTTAACCTTGTAGTTGTTGAGTTACCAATCGATAAGGAATCTTGAACAGCACGGCCGTACCTTTTCCCTCAGTACTATCAATTTCTATGCTTTGCTCCCCGTCGAAGAATAGATGCAATCTTTTAAATACATTATGTGTTCCAAGCCCTGTCGATTGACCCTTCCTACCCAAACGAGGTGATTCCTCACGGAAGGATTCCAGAAGCAGCATTACGGTTTCCCTGCTCATTCCTACGCCGTTATCTCGAATCTCAATACCTACAGCCTCATCCACATAACCAATCGTAAGTTTCAGTTCTGCCCCCTCCTCCATCTGCTCAATACCATGTACGAATGCATTTTCCAGAATGGGCTGCAGTGTTAGGCAGGGAATCATACTATCCAACACGCTCTCATCGATATCCATTACAAAAGTAATCCGATCACGAAACCGCGCTCGCTGAATGTTGATATATTCGGTTACATGTTCCACTTCTTCCCGCAGAGGTACCGCCTGATCCAGTTTTTGCAGGTTGTACCTCAATAGGCGGGACACGGAAACCGTAAGGTCGCTCGTCCTGGTTGCCCCTTCAATGTAGGCCAGCTTGGCAATAGAATTCAGGGTGTTAAACAGGAAATGCGGGTTGATTTGGCTTTGCAGCATTTTTAGCTCCAGCTCTTTAACCAGACGGTCCTTCTCAAGACTTTTCATATTCTCCGCCATCAGGCTTTGGATATTATCAATCATCCCGTTAAAGGCTCGACACAAGATACTGATTTCATCGTTGTTAATACTCTCCGGTGCTTTTGTGTCCATCCGACCCTTCGATATTCGCTTAGCGGTTGCGACTAGGCGACGGATGGGTCCCGTTATGCTACTCGACAGCCATACGGCTAAAATGATACTGAGCAATGCGACAGTAACAACCAGAAGGGTACCCAGCTTATTTAATCTGTCCGTTGTGGACATAATCTCCTGATAGATTGGCTTGTACTGATCCAGTTCAATATCGACCAAGCCTTGGGCTTCCTCACGTATGAATCGTTCAGTTTTCTCCGCCTCAATGTATGCCCCTGCCATGGTATTAGAGTCCTGCCCATCGATCTCACCAATCATTTTCTCAACCTGCTCTAGGAACGTATCGATGATATTCCGGTAATTCACAAGTGGTAGATCGCTCCCGCCTATGGTCTCCAATCCATCAAGCTCCTGGCGCAGTTCCTGAACCGCACTTAGATGCTGTTCCACCTCAGGAAAGCTGCCTGCATCGACCTGCATAATAAACCGGTTCATCGAACGCATAATCTCTCCAACTTCATAGGACACTTCTTTATATAATAGAATTCGATTCATCATCAAATGATAGCTTTCCTGGACATTTTTACTGCTCTCAAATAAGAAGAAGGAGACCGAACTCATCAGGAGCACCAGCAGCGGAATACAAACCAACAGCTTCTTTCGGATACTCACAAGCTTTCCCCCTCCTGAGCATTCTGCTTATCCAGCACTTTAACCTCCGTAAAGTACTCTGGCCTTAAAGCCTTACCTTGAAAATGTTCACTGAGCAGCCTGACTGCTGTATCTCCCATAAGAAAAGGCTGTTGAGCTATAGTAGCTTTTATCTCGCCCCTTAGAATAGCGGCAAGCGTCTCCGCTTGGTTATCAAACCCGATGATCGTAAGCGAATCCCTTTTTAAGCTTTTGGCAGCCTGAAGTACGCCTAGTGCATCCGTTGCACTGGTGCCCACCACAATATTTATTTCAGGATGCACCCTCAGCATGTCTGCCGCTTGTTGAATCGCCTCCATATGTGAAATGTTGGAGCTGCGTACATCGACAATTTCCAAATTTCCGTATTGCTTCACAATGTTTTTTAATCCAAGAAGTCGCTGCAGCTGATTCTCGGCAAGATCACTTCCTATAATGACACCTATTTTCCCGGTTCCACCTGTTGTCTGAGCCACAAGACGTCCCAAGCTTTCGCCTGCCGCCACATTATCCGTCCCCACATAAGCCAACCGTTTACTGGCAGGAGCATCCGTATCAATAGTCACAACAGGAATTCCACGTCGTACAGCTTTATCAATAACTGGGGTGAATTTCTCTCCGTTAAGGCCTTGAACAATAATTGCATCCACCTGAGCAGCAATCGCTTTTTCTAGTAAATTAATTTGCTCGTCCATATTGTTGCGGACAGGTCCAGTAAATTCAATATCAAACCCATATCTTTCTGCAGCTTTCGCAGCACCCTTCTCCACCATTTCCCAGTAAGGGTGATAGCGCTCTTGTTCAATCAGCACGATATGATAACGGTGACCCACCTTACTTGGATGACCGTGCAGCTCCTTGACGATACTTCCCATCTTACCGGATTGATGCGCAAAACCAATAAATAAATAGGCCAGTACTAAAAATAATACGGCTACACCGGCCAGCCATTTTTTATCCATACCCCATTCACCTCATCCACCATCCTACCTTGCACTGAAAACGGTTGCAATAGCGAATATCATGGCGCAGGCAACTATAAACACACAGCAGGGCTGTCCCCATTGTAGATTTTACCTACTGGGAACAGCCCTGCTTGCGAAGCATCCGTTATTCAGCTGTCTTGTTCGATCAACTGAATCCATTCATTATATTCAACTTGGAGCTTGGAATATTCCGCCTGAAGACTGCGATGTTCCTGAGTTAACTGCTCCAACTCTTCACGCCGTTGGTCAAATTGAACTTGGAGCAAACGAAGCTGCCCTTGAGCCATCTCATAGTTCTCTCCAACCTCGCCAAGCTGTTCAAGCACTTCACTGCGTTCACGAGCCAGTGCAGCCTGTTGGCCTTCAGCCTCTTCGACCTCCAACTGCCAGAGATTGATCTCCTCACGAAGCTTCTGTTCTGTATCCGACCACTCGCGCTGACGCTCCTCCAGTTCATCGTACTTCTGCTTCCAAACTGCGCCGTACTCTTCAGCATCCTTCAAAGCTTCACGCTGATCAGTGACTGCAACGGCAGCTTCACGCGCTGCTTCCGCCAGCTCTTCCATCCGTAACGATGCTTCTTCACCTTCAGCTTCCAGTAAAAGATAGCGTTCCTGCAGCCGCTCACCGTCTTGCAGAACCTCATCATACTGAGCGATTAATTCCTCATAACGCACACGCAATGCGGATAATTCTTTCTGAGCCAGTGCCCCATGCTCACGTAAAGATTCGCGCTCGCGCTCTGCTTCGATTCGTTGCTGACCTTCTTGCTCCAGCTTCTGCACTAAGCCATCGGCTTGCCCGTGCAGAGATACGATCTCCTTCTGCAGGCTTTCAGATTTCTCTTCAGCCTCTAGTAGATTCATCTCCAGCTCGCTGATATCCTCCATACGTTTATCCGCAAGCTCCTGCCAGCTGGTTGCACTGGCTGCCGTACGAGCAAGTTCTTCTTGAACTTGTTGCAGACGATCGCTAGTCTCCTGAACGGACTTTCTAAGTGAGGCTGCCTCGTTCTGTGTCAAATCATAGCGCTTGTTAAGCTCATCCAATTCATCCTTCAATAGCGCCCCAAGCTCAGTAGCGGAGCGAAGCTCTATGCTAAGCTGCTCTTCACGATTAATGACAGCTTCATATTGTTCCAGAAGCGTAAGTCGGGCATCGCGTTCACTCTTAAGACTCGCTTCCACTGAACGAAGACGCGATTGAAGCTGACCGGTTCCACCACGCAGCTCCCCTAATTGCTTCTCAAGTTCTACAACCTGTTGCTTATGTCTATGCTCTTGAGTTCCCTGGGATTGCCGTAATTCCTTATTCTTGGTTTGCTCCCGTTGCAGAGCTTCCCGTTCTTCACTCAGCTCCTTGCTGAGAGTAGCCTTGGTATCCGCAAGCTCCTTACTTAAGGAAGTTCGAGTCTCATTAAGCTCTGTGCCGAGTGATTCTCTAGTTTCCGCAAGCTCTTGCTCCAGAATAGACAGAGTCTCCGACTTCTCCTTAGTGAGTGTGTCTCGGATCATCTCCAATTCCTGCTGATGAGCTGATTTCAACTCTTCGAGCTGCTGAAGACGGAGAGCTTCAGCGCTTGCCAGCTCCTGACGCTGGATCTCGCGGGTCGCTTCCTGTTCCGCTTCATAACGATCTCGCAGGGCTTTAAGCTCTTGTTCGCGCTTATTGAGCTCTTCCTCCAGCCTCTGACGAGCAGCTGCGGCTGTCTGCTCAGCCTCTTGCAGCAGTTCGGCATTCACCGTACGCTCCTGCTCCTGAATCTGCAGATGACGCTTGCGCTCCTCCTCAGCAGCAGCAATTAGCCGACCTGCTTCTTCCTTGGCGGCGGCTTCAAACCGCTCGTACTCTTCCTGTCGCTCTCGCTGCACTTCCAATAGTCGTGAGACCTCTACCCGGAGCTCACTGCGTTCTCCAGTCAGCATGTTAAGCTCATTCTTGAAATCCTGTACCTGCAAGGCTTGTTCCGCCATATGTACAGCAGCAAGTACAGCTATGCGAGGAGTATCTAATCTAGAGTGGGATTTGGAGATCGTCCGCATATGTTCATCAACATAACGAGCAACTTGCTTCATATATTCAGTGCTGCTTCCGACTAGTTTATAGGAAGTGCCGTATATCTCTACGGCGACACGTGTCCGGTCCATAGCCACAGTTGTGTCCTCCTTTGTATGTGTGCGGATTCTAAGCTGGTTTCCCTGCTTATATTGTATCTTCAATCACTAGCATTTTGCAAAATTCATAGACTTAAGCAGTTCTTTCTTAAATCTAGAAAAACCGCAGCGAATCTCGGTTTCTAAATGGATTCGCTGCGGCTTTACATAATTCCTGCTACTTTCTTAATTCTGCACCAAAACTTTGTTGAAGAGCAGTCAGAACCTTCTCATGAACCTCTCCAACTTCTTCATCAGTCAGCGTATGCTCTGCATGACGGTACATCAGCGAGAACGCAATACTTTTTTTGCCACTTTCCATTTTGCCGCCTGTATACACATCAAATACCTGTACAGACTGAAGCAGCGTTCCTCCATGTTCTCGAATGGTAGATAATAAATCTCCTGCTTGAACAGTGGATTCCACTACTACCGCAATATCACGCTCCATACCTGGGAAACGCGGAAGCTCACGATACTGCAATCGGCTTTGAGCAGCTTCATACAGAGGTGCAAGTGTAATTTCAGCAACATAAGTATCCTCAAGATCCTGCTTACGCTGCAGTTCGGGATGAATCTGGCCCATCGTACCAATCTTAATGCGGCCCGCATCTCCATTCAGATACAGAGAAGCAGAGCGGCCTGGATGATAACCTTCCGGGCTGTCTCCTTCATAACTTATAGCTTCCGTAATTCCCAAATAGGTAAATACTGTTTCCAGCGCACCTTTTAGGTCGAAGAAATCTACAGGCTGCGCACTAACGTTCCATTGTTTAACTGCACGGCTACCGCTTAGAAGCAGCGACAGTACCGGAAGCTCACGTGGTTGGCGGGTTAATTGCTCTTCATCCGTAAAGAAAACATTACCAATCTCGAACAATGCCAAATCACTTTGACGGCGGTTCGTATTGTATTGAGCGATATCTAGCAGCTGCGGCAGGACACTGGTCCGCAAAATGCTGCGTTCTTCACTCATTGGCATAGCCAGGCTTACTGCATGGCCGCCCTCGGAAAGAGCTGGGAATAACTTCCCTTGCTCAGGCTGTATGAAGGAATAACCCAGTACCTCTTGATAACCACCATGTGCCAACAGACGGCGCAGCTCACGACGCAGTGCCTGCGGCTTGGTTAAAGCTCCCGGTGTGGTAGGCCCTTCAATCGGGGTTGTTGGAATATTGTCATAGCCATATAAGCGAGCGATCTCCTCAATCAGATCGACATCATAGCTAATATCGCCCCGTCTTGTGGGTACTCTTACTTCAATTTGACCTTGGGCTACATCTCCATATGAAAAATGCAGACGTTCGAAAAGGGTTTTAACTTCAAGCAGAGATAGCTCCGTGCCAAGGTAACAGTTCAGCTTATCCAGGGATAGGGTAAGAACCTTCTCCTGAACTGCATCGCTTCCAGCTTGCGCGATACCCTCATGCACAGCTCCGCCAGCGTACTTCGCAATAAGTGCGGCGGCACGGTTCAAAGCAGGGATGACCGAACGTGGATCCACTTCTTTCTCAAAGCGTAAGGATGCCTCTGAGCGCAGGCCCAATTGACGTGAGGTCTTACGTACGGTTCCCCCGTCAAATTTAGCGGATTCCAACACCAGGTTGACCGTCTCAGATGTAACCTCAGTATTTAGACCACCCATAACACCAGCCAGTGCTACTGGCTTAGCACCATCAGCAATAACGAGCATTTGTGCCTCAAGCTTACGCTCCTGACCATCTAGTGTTGTAAGAATTTCATCTGAACTCGCCAAACGAACAGAAAGCTTGCCACCTTCTACTTTATCCGCATCAAAAGCATGCAGGGGCTGCCCATACTCCAGCATTACATAGTTAGTGATGTCTACTATATTATTAATTGGACGAATACCGGCCGCCATTAGTCGATTCTGAATCCAAAGAGGCGAGGCAGCTGGTTTGACACCACTGATATAACGAACTGCGTAATGACCGCAATACGTTTCATCCTCAATATTTACCGAGATATATTTTGCAGTAGGGTCCATAACCTCTACCATCTCTCCCTCAGGATTAGGAAGACTAAGCTCTCGGCCCAAAATTGCACTTACCTCGTATGCCGCACCAATCATGCTGAGACAGTCCGAGCGGTTAGGCGTCAAGTCAAATTCAAGCACCTCATCATTCAAACCGAGAACTTCCATGATATCTAGGCCGATCTCAGTATCCTCAGGAAGAACAAGAATACCCTCTTGCTGCTCTTTTGGCAGCAGCTTGTCATTCATGCCCAGTTCCTTAGCTGAGCAGATCATCCCTTGAGACAAAACACCCCGCAGCTTCGCTTTTTTAATATCCAGACCTGGAAGCTTAGCTCCAACGAGGGCTACTGGAACCTTTTGACCCGCAGCAACGTTCTTAGCACCACAGACAATCTGCAAATCTTCATCTTGTCCGGCATCTACTATGCATACATTAAGCTTATCTGCATCAGGATGTTTTTCTTTGGACTTTACATAACCGACGACGATGCCGGTGATCCCCTTGTTGCGGCGCTCTACTCCGTCAATTTCAATACCCGCTGCTGTAATCTTATCCGCCAGCACTTCAGCGGTAACACCATCTAACGTTATATAATCAGCCAACCAATCGGTTGATACTTTCATTGTCCGCTCACTTCCTTTTGTTTCAGATGTATTTATCTAAGTAAATGAAAATCTAAACGCCCTTAAACTGCTTCACAAAACTCATATCGTTATTGTAGAAATTACGGATATCATCGACTCCGTATTTCAGCATGGCAATCCGCTCTACACCCATACCAAAGGCGAAACCGCTGAACTCGGCTGGATCATATCCACCCATCTCGAGAACCTTTGGATGAACCATACCTGCGCCGAGAATTTCCAGCCAGCCACTTTGTTTGCACAGTCTACAGCCTTCACCACCGCATTTGAAGCAGCTTACATCAACCTCTACACTTGGCTCAGTGAAAGGAAAGAAGCTTGGACGAAGACGGATTCCGGTATGGGGACCGAACATCTCCTGCACGAATTGCTGCAAAGTTCCTTTAAGATCACTCATCCGAATGTTGCGTCCGATAACCAAGCCTTCGACTTGATGGAATTGGAAGGAGTGAGTTGCGTCATCATCATCACGCCGAAATACCTTGCCCGGGCAAATGATTTTAACTGGAGCCTCACCTTTCATTCCCTGCATGGTCCGAATCTGAACGGGCGAAGTTTGTGTACGCATGAGCAGATCATCCGTTAAATAAAAGGAATCCTGCATATCGCGTGCCGGGTGGTTTTTGGGCAAGTTAAGGGCCTCGAAGTTGTAGTAATCCGTTTCTACCTCTGGGCCTTCAGCTACACGATAGCCCATCCCAATGAAGATATCCTCGATCTCTTGAACTACTCTGGTCAGTGGATGAATACCACCTTGGGCCATGCTGCGGCCCGGCAAGGTTACGTCTACCTTTTCTGCTTGCAGACGGTTTTGAGTCTCCTGCTGCTGGAAAGCTTCCTGCTTGGCGGCAATAATCTCTTCAATGGCACCACGCACATCATTAACAACTAGACCAATAACTGGGCGCTCCTCGGCAGAAAGGCCTCCCATACCACGCAGAACCTCTGTCAGTTCACCCTTTTTACCAAGGTATTTCACACGTAAATCGTTCAGAGCCTGCGGATCAGTAACCTCCTGCAGCTTTGCTAACGCCTCAATTTTTAATGCTTCCAATTTTTGTTTCATGGCCGTGTACAGCCCCCTTCAAATCATTATCAAATCAGCAAAACAAAAAAAGGCCTTTCCTCCCGGTAAAGGGACGAAAAGACCGTGGTACCACCCTTGTTAGACAGCATTCCTATCCTGCTTCAGAGAAACCTCTCTGCGGCACGACAAGATAATCCGTCTCACTTTATACAGAAATAACGGTCTGCAGCCGGTGATCCCCTACTGAATCTACTCAAGAAACTTTCCGAGTGAGAGTTCAGGGAACTGCTCCGGAGTGAACTTGGGCAGCTCTGCTTCATAGAAACGCTCTCAATCCATGGCGTCTCCTCCCTGTAAGTCAGGCACTGCTTACTCTTCTCCATCATTGCATTTACAATAATTACAATTCAATTATCTTTTTCATTAAGAAAAGATATGTCTATTTATTATATGCAAAACAAATCAATTTGGCAAGCCGAGCTGTTCTATGACTTTAGTCAGCCTTTTTATGATAATATCCTGATAAAAATAAAGTTTATATTTTAATATTAACGATTCAGTACAAAAGACTGCATCGTTTGTTACAAAGCTGGGTAATAGGTTTCAAGGATTCGAAATAGAATAAGATAGAAGGTCATACATAACTCTTTCAATTTATTGTTTTACAGGCATACTTTGTAAATCCTTATCGGTAATTGGGTTACATAGGCCCACAAGACCAATAAATAGGGTCTATTCTACTTGGAGAACTAGTAGAGTTCCCTATAATTAGTAGTGCGTATAAATCAGACAAGTAATTGCTCTCTGTGTAGAACGTCCTATATACTGAACTATAGGATATTTGATAATACCAGGGGCCTTGTTCTCCTGTTTTTTGTATCTCCTCCAACGTTTTATGCAACTGTGTATTGTGATTTTTCAATTATGTTTTATGCGGGGAGAGGATGATTGTGGCTGGTTTTTCTGAGGTCAAAATAACGCGTAGATTAATCCTTTTATTCGCTGCTATATCTGTGCTATTGGTTGCTATTAGTATTACATCTTTACTCTATCTGAACCATACCATTAATAGGCTGTCGAGTTCATTATACGAAGATGTTTATCAGAACTCAGAGCTTATATTAAACGCAGATCGCGACCTTCACCAGTCCTCCCTTGCACTTCATTCCATTATGGGGCCATTAACTACCAACAAGGAACGAGATCAATACACGCAGGTATTTGAAGATAACATAACACAGATCAAAGAGCGTATTTATAAGGTAACTCAAAATATTGCCTCCATCCAAAGGCCAAATTCCAAACAAAAGCAGGAAGAATTATTGCTGTCTGAACTCAAAGAAGAGCTGGAGTCGCTGGATTCTTCCTTTGCAAAATGGACGGATATGGGCAGAACTATGATAGCTGAACGTGTGCAGAATAACTGGAAACCGGAGTCATTCTCTAGTGTAACTGTACAATTACAGATGGACGAAACACGAGCCAGTCTCGATCGATCCGAGAATCTTATAGACACATACGCCCAACAGGTAACCACTGTATTTAAAGAGCAGAAAAGTTCTTTGTTCGCTCTATATTCTCTACTCTTGTTTCTGCTCATCCTTGTCATTATCTATTTGGGCCGTAAAATTATTGCATTGCAAAATGAGATGCTGGAAGAACAATCGTTGTATCAGCTCATTGGTGAAACGATGTCCGACTTTATTGTACTGACCGATCCCAACGGACTAATCCTGTATGCTTCGCCTTCACATTCCGTTGCACTCGGTTACATCCCTAAAAAAGGGGAACCGCTGTCTAATTATATCCGTGAACCGGAGATTGCTTGGGCTAAATTAAAAAGTGTAGTACAAGGTACACCTCGTATGTCTGAGTTGAGGATGCGGGGGGCGAATGGGCAATGGGTATGGCTTGAGACAAAAGTCTCCCCGGTTACAGGAAGCCGTTCCTTCCCAGCACAGTTCATGCTCGTATCCCGTGAAATAACCCAGCGCAAGCAATACGAAGAACGGCTTCACAAATTAGCATTCTATGACCATTTAACCGCTATACCCAACAGGGCTCATTTTAAAATGTACATGGAGAACCTTATCACCCAACCGGAAGAACGGCGGCAGGAAATAGCTCTTGCTCTGCTGGATTGTGACAGATTCAAACAACTGAACGATACTCTCGGCCATTTAGCCGGCGATGAATTCCTTCAACTGCTCTCCAGAGAGTTGCAACAGACTGTAAAAGGTGCCGGGCAAGCATTTCGTATCGGAGGTGACGAGTTTGCCGTCGTACTGCATCGCTTTTCCACTCCCGAAATGCTTAATGAAATGCTGAACCGCCTGCTTCAACTGTTCAATAAATCATGGTCGGTTAACAAAGACTCCAGTTTCCATACCTCAGCAAGCATAGGGGTTGCTCTATATCCGCAGCATGGTCAAACCATCAATGATCTCCTCCGTGCCGCTGATCTAGCAATGTATCGATCCAAGAGCCATGGCGGGAATGAAGCAAATCTCTATAGCGAAATAATTGATGACGGCTTTCCAAATCAGAAGAACGGGCATATTTAAGGCATTAACCTAAAAGGCTGTTCCAAGTCATCTGTGGATGACCAGGAACAGCCTTTGTTTACTTTTTAACTGGTTAACTGCAGGTGATCCTCTGCTGTTTCACCGGAATCATTTTCACGATCGTGGATCACGATTCTGATCAGTTCTTCCCCGGGTGGACAGTCAATATATCGATCTCCGCTGCCATCCCTTTCCTCCCAATCGTTAACCCTTAGAATATATCCAATCGATTCCGTCTCTGGCAAAGCTTCAATAATAGCCACTGCCCGGCCATCCTCCATATAACGGAAATCGCATTGTCCATCCTGTATTCCCGTTCCCCACACCCACAGGTTCCAACCACGATAGTCACCATCGGGACGGTCATAGTGAACCTGAATTATCTTGGCACGCGGGCCTGGTTGGCCGCATTCATCATAGAGCACCATCATTGACAGTCCTTCAACGTGTACCCCGCTGCCCTCAACGGCACGGAAAGCATCCTTCCCTGCTCGGCTATGATCTACAACAACACTCCAAAGACTTGAAGTATGAGGCATATCTATTGATATCGGCCAAGAATTAGCGTTAAAAATAACAACTATGTTGTTCCAAGGATCACTGCCCGCATTGTTCTTAAGGGTATACGCCACTACTCCATCGTCACAGCGCATAAATTCTAGAGAGCGTTCAACCTCCTGCCGACCATGAAGACGAAAAGCCGGATGACTGCGCCGCAGGTCGAGCAATCCTTGATAATACTTGAATACAGGCGCAAACTTCTTCTTGTTGTTCCATCTTATAGCATTAACAGCATCACTGCTTCGATAGCTGTTGTGGTCCCCATACTTACTGCGGAGAAATTCATCTCCAGCATGCAAGAAAGGGATCCCCTGTGAGGTCAGGACAATTCCATTGGCAAGGAGAGAACGCCGTACGGTTTCACTCTCCAGCACATGACCCTCACCCACTGTTACATACGGGTTAGCTAGAGCAACTACTTCCTCGACGCTGCCACCGCCCTTCAACTGCCCGTTCTCGAGATCTGGAAAATTAGCTTCTTGTCTTTTCCCCTGTACGGCAAGCACTTTGTCCCATAGGTTTAAATTGTCGTGTGCGGTAACATAATTAACAGCTTCTATAGGGGAATCAGTAAAATCATGGATTGCACCTTTGATGCCTGCTGCCACAGCACTTTCCTTGCCATACTCCCCCGTTACGAAACCTCTCCCCCAGCCGTCACTATCTCCTTTAATCGCTGAGCGGAAATTATCATTAAATACAGCATATCCTTTGCCCCGTTGTACCCCCTTCAGCGTTTTGTTCATCAGGGGAGAATCCCCACCTGTCCAGGGCTCGCCGTATAAAAGCAGATTAGGATTGAGCTCCAAGCGAAGCTCCTCAGCAATTTCACGCATAGTAACCTTATCAATCAAACCCATCAGATCAAAGCGAAATCCATCGATGTGATACTCTTTAGCCCAATAGTAAAGCGAGTCCTTGATATACTTTCTTACCATTGGACGCTCTGTGGCCAATTCATTACCAACACCCGAACCGTTCGAGAGCCGACCAGTATAATCATGTCTGTAAAAATATCCAGGTACTAACCGATCAAAGGGACCATTCTCCACGGAGTAGGTGTGATTATATACGACGTCCATAATGACTGAGATCCCATGACGATGCAGGCTTTGAACCATTTCCTTAAATTCAGTGATACGAACCCCCGGATTGGCTGGATCTGTGCTGTAAGAACCTTCTGGTACATTATAATTTTGGGGATCATAGCCCCAGTTATATTCGGTGTAATGAGACTTCGGTGAGCCTCCATCACCGCCCGCCTTAAATTCATCAACGGTCTGAAAATCGAATACAGGTAATAAATGCACATGAGTGATCCCAAGTTCAAGCAAATGATCAATTCCAAGCGCATTTCCTTCCTCATCTTTGAGACCAGTTTCGGTAAAAGCTTTATACTTTCCCTTATAGACCATTCCCGAACTGTCATGAATTGAAAAATCACGTACATGAAGTTCATACAGAACAGCATCAGAAGGATGTAACAATGGCGGTGATACATCCTCGTCCCAGCCCTCAGGATCTGTACTCTTTAAATCCACAATAGCCATCCTTACTCCATTAGCAGATACCGCAGTTGCATACGGATCAGCAACCTCCTGTACTCCGCCTTCTTCAGAGGTTACACGGTACATATAATACTTTCCATTTAGATCTTCTCTGACTTTAATCTGCCATACTCCATGGGCCCAAAGTTGCATTTGTAAGATCTGTCCTCTGTCCCAAACCCCAGATACAGCACTTGTTCCATCTACATTTCCACCCGTATCATAAAGTACCAAGGATACAGCTTTTGCGGTCGGTGCCCATACTTTAAAGACACTGCTTCCTGGAGAATAGGTTAAACCGAGGTCCTTGCCTTCATAAGTGTCCATAGCTGATTCCGCATTTATATAATTGCTTTTCATTATTCTCACCATCCTATCGCTTCTGGCTTTATGCCGAGAAACTTTTATTCCAAATGTTGCCATTTAATAATAATTTAATACTTGCACCGCTTTGCAAGCAAACTGCTGAACAATTCCCCAGGATTCATTACTATAATATGTAACAATATGTTCACAGGTTTGGGTTCCTATAGAAAGGAATTTCTTTTCTAATATTATTATCGGTAAATTATCTTGTGTATTTGAGACTTATGATCATAAAGCAGCTTTTATTATGAAAGTATATATCAAAACCATCTCGTATTATATACCCCACTTTGTGGACGAAAAGACACAAGAAGAAACGGCTTTGCCGTCCTCAATGGGACGGTATCCGTTTCTCGTAGAAATATCAGAAAGTATACTGAAATTCTATACTTTCTGATATTTGAAAAAAAACCGACTCCCAAAGGAGTCGGTAATAAGTAGTTGGAAAAGTGTATTACTTAAAACGGATTAAAGACTTCAGTGAAAAAACTTACTTCCCGATGCTTTCAACAAGTGCTGCTACTTCCTCAGCAGTCCCCATCTGTAATGCCTTCGCAGCTAATTCCTTCATGTCGGCAGCCGACAGCTTGGAAATTTGACTACGTGCCGGCAGTATAGATGTGGCACTCATACTGAATTCGTCCAGTCCAAGACCCAGCAGCAATGGAATTGCTGTAGTATCCCCAGCCATCTCACCGCACATTCCAGTCCATTTGCCCTCAGCATGAGCAGCATCGATAACAATTTTAACCAATCTTAGAATAGCTGGATTGTAAGGCTGATACAGGTAAGATACCCGCTCATTCATACGGTCAGCAGCCATTGTGTATTGGATCAGGTCGTTCGTTCCGATGCTGAAGAAATCAACTTCTTTGGCGAACTGGTCAGCCAGTACTGCTGTAGAAGGAATCTCAACCATAATACCGAGCTGAATGTTATCAGAAACTTCCTTACCCTCAGCAATAAGATTAGCCTTTTCTTCTAGCAGTAAGTCACGAGCTGCTCTGAATTCACCAAGTGTAGCAATCATTGGGAACATAATACGCAAATCCCCATGAATACTAGCTCTTAATAGAGCACGAAGCTGAGTCCGGAAGATGTCTTGACGATCAAGACAAAGACGGATTGCACGGAACCCAAGGAACGGATTCATTTCTTTAGGAAGATCCAGATATGGCAGTTCTTTATCGCCACCGATATCTAGAGTACGAACTACAACTGGTTTACCTCCCATGTTCTCGATAACCGAACGATAGGCATTGTATTGCACTTCTTCAGAAGGCAGCTTGTCACGTCCCATGTATAAGAACTCAGTACGGTACAGGCCTACACCTTCTCCACCATTTTCAATTACACCATTCACATCATTAGGTGTACCAATATTGGCAGCCAATTCAACATGCTTACCGTCCGCTGAAACGGTAGGTTCATCACGGAGTTTTTTCCACTCTGCGATTTGTCGATCGTAAGCTTCCTGCTTCAAAACGTATTCAGCAACAACTGCTTCACTAGGATTAATGAGTACTTCACCGCTTAAACCATCGACAATCACAAGATCGCCGGATTTCACTTCAGAAAGAACGTTCTTGGTGCCTACAACTGCAGGAATTTCCAGTGAGCGAGCCATAATTGCCGAGTGGGAGGTACGGCCGCCGATATTCGTTGTGAAACCTTTTACAAATTGACGGTTAAGCTGTGCTGTATCCGAAGGCGTTAAATCCTCAGCAATAACAATAACCTCTTCACTGATTTCAGCAGGGCTGACATAATGAATGCCCAACAAATGATTTAGCACACGTTTGGTAACATCGCGCATATCAGCCGCACGTTCCTGAAGGTAAACACTCTTCATATTCTCGAACATTTCAATAAACTGACCCGCTACTTCATTCAAGGCATAGTCCGCATTCACAGACTCATCACGAATTTTGTCGACAACGGGGCTAATCAGCTCTGGATCTTCGAGGATAAGCAAATGAGATTCGAAAATCTCAGCTTTTTTCTCTCCAAGTTCAGCTAAAGTGCGTTCTTTAATGCTTTGCAGTTCCAATTTGGAATTTGCAAGTGCATCGTTCAGCTTTGCCACTTCTGCTTCGGTATCGCTGATTGCAGCCTTAGTAATCGTATAATCCGGATGTTCCAGGATAAAGGCACGGGCTACTGCAATTCCTGCTGAAGCCGCGATTCCTGAAATTTTAGTCATTCAACTCTCCCAGCCCTTCTTTGATCATAATTTCTTGAAGTGCATTCAAAGCGTCGCTCTCTTCACTGCCTTCAGTAATAAGAGTTAGAGTATCTCCAGCTTCAAGACCCAAGGAAAGAACGCCAAGAATTGATTTCAAAGTTACTTTTTTACCTTTAGCTTCTGCATAAGCCTCAGTTCCCTTAAACTTTGTAGCTGTGTTAACCAATGCTGTTGCTGGGCGTGCATGTATTCCATCTTCGTCAACAATTTTGAATGTTTTTTGCATAATATTCAACCTGCTTTCTATTATTATTGGTTTTTTATGTTAATGGTGCTGCGCTCCCTTAATTATAATAGAAGCGCATCACCATTGCACTTTTTACTGAATTACAATGATATCCTTATCACCAATCGATACCTTGCCCGGCTTCTTCAGGGTTACAGAAGAACCTTCGGGAAGATTCGAGAATATCACTGGTGAAATTACGGAAGGAGCATGTGCCTTCACATATTCCAAATCAACTTCCATAATCGGTTGTCCTGCAGCAACAAGGTCGCCTTCCTCTACAAGAACAGTAAAACCTTGACCTTTCAGTTTCACTGTATTCACACCGATATGAACGAGCACTTCTTTACCGCCATCGGACATGATTCCAATAGCATGTTTGCTCGGGAATACGTTGAACACTTTACCATAAACCGGAGAAGCAATTTTCCCATCATCTGACAAGAAGGCAAAACCGTCACCTGTCATTTTTTGAGAGAATACTGCGTCTGGAACCTGAGTGATGTCCATCAATTCTCCGTTAACCGGTGAGACAATGTCCTCTGGCATAATCGCAACGCCTTCTTCGCCTGCTTGTTTCTCTAATACTGGAGCCGGCGCAGGAGCAGCTGTTGGTGTTTTGCCATTCATTACATCCTGAATCTGAGATTTAATGGTATCGGAACGTGTACCAAAGATCGCTTGTACGTTATTACCGACCTCCAGAACACCAGAAGCACCAAGCTTCTTCAGACGATTCTTATCTACACCCGCTTTATCTTTAACCTCTACCCGGAGGCGAGTGATACAAGCATCAAGATGGGTGATATTTTCTTTACCGCCTAAAGCAGCCAGGATATTGCTTGGCAAATCATTACCGCTGGTAGAAACAGCTGCGGTGTCTTGGGTATTATCATCGTCTGATTCATCTTCACGACCAGGTGTTTTTAGATTGAATTTCCGAATAACAAATCGGAAACCGAAGTAGTAGATTACCGCAATCACTAATCCTACCGGAATAACGAGCCACCAAGCTGTGCGGTTCGGTATAATCCCGAAGAGCACATAGTCGATAAAGCCCCCGGAGAAGGTCATACCGATTTTAACGTCTAAAATGTGCATCGTCATGAAGGACAGACCTGCGAAAACGGCATGCACAGCGAACAACAATGGAGCTACGAACAGGAACGAGAATTCCAGCGGCTCAGTAATACCTGTGAGGAAAGAAGTCAGTGCAGCGGAAACCATCAATCCACCAACAAACTTTTTATTCTCAGGTTTGGACTCATGATAAATCGCAAGAGCTGCAGCTGGAAGACCAAACATCATAAACGGATATTTACCTGTAGTAAATGTACCCGCTGTAAATTCTACACCATCACGAAGCTGTTGCATAAAGATCCGTTGGTCACCACGAACCAGATCGCCAGCTTTATCAACATACGTTCCAAATTCGTACCAGAACGGTGAGTAGAAAATGTGATGCAGACCAAATGGAATGAGCGAGCGCTCGATTAGACCAAAGATAAAGGCCGCGAGCGTTTTGTTCGTATCAATCATACTTTGAGACACATAGTTCAAACCTTCTTGAATAGGTGGCCAAACCAGTGTCAAAACAAGACCGAGAAGCAGTGAGGTTACCGCAGTCATAATCGGAACAAAACGTTTACCTGCGAAGAAACCTAGGTAAGACGGCAGTTCGATTTTGAAAAAGCGTTTGTACATGGCTGCCGCTAGTACCCCGACTAATATACCGCCAAATACACCGGTTTGCAGGGTAGGAATTCCTAGCACGCTAGCATAAGCAAAGTTACCTTGGCTCAGTACATACTCATTAACACCAACTACGGTACCCATCGTAATATTTAATACGAGGAAACCGATAATGGCAGCAAGACCGGCTACGCCTTCCCCGCCCGCCAAACCAATAGCTACACCTACTGCGAACAGCAGCGCCAAGTTATTAAACACGACCTGTCCAGAATTCATTAATACATTAGCAATAGCCTGAACTGTATTGTTCTCAAGTGCAGGTACATACTGCAAGAAATCTGGATTAACTAGCATGTTACCGATACCTAATAGCAAACCGGCTGCCGGAAGAATGGCTACCGGAAGCATCAACGCCTTACCAACTCTTTGTAAGACGCCAAAAAGCTTTTTAAACATTAATGTCACTTCCTTATTTTTGATTTCAATACAAAACAGAAGACAAAAAAAGCATGAGCAACACAGTATACAAGTTGTTATCTAACTCTAGAGTTAGATTACCCCGAGAAGGGGTTATACAACCAAAATACTGTAAATCACTCATGCCTGATCGAATCAGTTACACGTTTATATTCTGTTTTGTTGAATAACTGGGATCAGTTTAGCATCGTTTTTTTAAACTTGCAAGCATTTTTTTGAAAACCTGAGTTGACCTATTAAAATTAGGATTATCAGCAAAATAGTTCCTTATCATTAGGAGCTGCTGTTCTCCTCCATGTCTGCCTCGTCCTCTTTTTTCTGGGCTAGCCGCTGTAAGTGTACAGTCAAATAACTTACTTCTGCGGGATATACTGGGATGCGTACCCGCTGTTCTATAATCTTAGTTAATTTCCATGACAATGAGTACATCTCGGGATATTCACGCTTCATCAGCCCGTCAAGTGAAGATATTTCCCTGACCGTTTCTCCACGGCGCAGCCGTTCAAGTACAAAGCGTAAATGGGTAACCAGACGGGAATAATCGAGAGAATCCCGTGGGATTTGATAGTCTAAGCTGCTCTCAACCAAGTTTACAAGATCGCCAATAAGAACCGAATGCTGTTTCACTTCGGTAATATGCCGATTGCTCAGTGCGCTTACAATATGCAGCGCAACAAAACCAATCTCATCTGAAGGCATGGAGACATGCATGGCCTCATTAATTCTGCCGATCGCATATTCAGCCATCGCATACTCTTCGGGATAGATCTCTTTGGTCTCGTAGAGAAAAGGGTTATGGATGGGTATTTTCTGTTCTTGCCGCCTGATGGCAAATGAAATATGGTCCGTTAAAGCAATATGGATATGTTCATTAAGCGGCTCCCGGCTCTGCTGCATAATATGAAGAATGATTTCCTGAACAACCTCAATTAACTTTTCATCAATTTGAGGGACGAGCTGCTTATATTGCTCCTGCTCCTCCTGACTACGGAGAATAAACATTTTTTCTACAGACGAAAGCTTTATACGATCACGCACTTTGCGGTTAAAGCCTATACCTTTCCCTATTACAACCACTTCGGCATATTGGGGATGTTCGGCGATAATTACATTGTTGTTAAGTACTTTAGCCACGGTTATGCTGCTCACTACGGACACCTCTTTTATTTCTGAATACCTTACTTTATCGGCAGCAATCAAATGGCAGAGTAACGGCACGAGTTGATTATACTTGCGCTATCATCATAACATCATAAATTCTATAAAAGAAGTGTACAAGCTGCTCAGGAACTGTTTTTGTTACACAAAAAAAGTATACCTGTAACGGCTACAGGTATACTTTGTAAATTAAGTATTATTCCGCTTTTGGTAATTCTGGGATTACAGTAGGCTTATTGGTAAATCCCTTAATTAATTCCTCCACGTCAATACCGGAAACGTTTTTCAGCATTTCTGGTGCTGTAGACATCAGTTGGGTTACATAATTGCTTACTCGGGCAGCGCCCTCCCCATTTCCTGTATCCACTACCGTTAATTTATCAATGGAGGCCAAAGGTTTCGCAATTTGACCTGCAAGCTCAGGCAGCATTTTGACAATGATATCAAGAACTGCTGCATCACCGAACTTCTGGAAGGCATCTGCAAGTTTTTCCTTCGCTTCAGCCTCAGCGAAACCACGCAGCCGGATAACTTCAGCATCAGCAGTACCTTTGGCAAGTTCGGCATCAGCAATTGCCTGACCTTCCAGTCGTTTCTGTGCTGATGTAGCTTTTGCCTGAGTTTCAATACTGTACTGCAGCGCATCTGCCTCACGCATTCTTTTCGTCATGTCCGCTTCTGCTCCCTGCTCTACCGCATAACGGTCTGCTTCAGCCTTTTTCTTCACTTCTGCGTCAAATTGTTTCTCGCGAACCTGGATTTCTTTATCCTGCAGGTCGATCTCTCTCATTTTGCGAACCAGCTCTACCTTCATCTGCTCTTCAACAACGGTTTGCTTGCCGCGTGCTTCCTGAATGAAGTAGGCTTGGTCGGCTTCCGCTTTGGCCGTATCCTGATCTCTTTTAAAGGCAGCGACCTTCAGTTGGTTATCCTTAGAAGCCTCAGCTATATTCGTGTCACGGAGCAATTCGGCCTTCTGTCCCTGTTCTTCTGCTGCAGCTTTTTGGATTCGGGCATCACGAAGGGCTTCCGCCTCAGCAATTTCTGCATCCCGTTTTACTGCCGCAATACGCGGCTTGCCAAGCGCTTCGAGATATCCATGTTTATCACGAACATCCTTAATGGTGAAGGAGACAATCTGCAACCCCATTTTCTTCAAATCGCGGGCTGCTACCCCCTGTACTTCTTGGGCGAACCGGTCACGATTTCGATATACTTCCTCCACCGTCATAGTACCGAGAATTGCCCTCAGATGTCCTTCAAGAACTTCCTGTGCCTCACTTTTCAGTGACTCGATGGGCTTACCCATGAATTGCTCAGCCGCTGTTGCCACATCTTCAGTAGAGCTTCCCACTTTAATAATGGCTACACCATCCGCAATAACCGGAACGCCTTGCTCTGTATATACCTCAGGTGTAGTGACATCCAGCTTGTGCGATAGCAGCGACATAAACTCTGCCTTCTGAAATATCGGTAAAATAAAAGCCCCGCCGCCACGTACAATCTTAATTTTACGACCTGATCCGTCATCTAAAATGTGGCTGGAACCCAAGAAGGAGCCTGTTACGATCATCCCTTCATCGGGTCCTACTGTTCTAAAACGGGCCCAAAAAGCGACCCCCAGGACGAATAACACAGCAATAACTATGGCTGGAATAAACAAAAAGTCAGGAATACCAAACATTAAATATCCTCTCCCTTTCTCTCATCAAATTCAGTTACAAGCGCCACCCCTTCAATAACATCAACCACAACAATCTTAATCCCGACGGGTAGGGGCTGATGCTCGAAGCTGGAAGCGGTATGTAGACTGTTGCCAGCACCAAACTTCACCATGATTTCCCCATACCCTTTGGCAGGAATAGGAATTGTGATCTCTCCAATTTTACCAGGCAGCTCTTTCATCGAAAATCCATTGGACATCTCGCTTTTGTCCATCGGTTTGACAAACCCCAAGTACAGCAATACATCAATAAATCCTGCAATTAGCAAAGACAATGCCGCTACAGCCCCAACCTCCAATTCGCTGTAACGGGTGAGCAAAAGCCCAACTCCTCCGAAAACGGTAATTCCCCCTGCCAAAACAGCAGGATTCAGGAAATCAAAGGATATCGAATCAAACATGCCATGCAATGCGCCTCCAATTAAATCCCCAACCAATACGCTGACTACGGCAAAAATGACACCTAGTGCCAGACAGCCCAAATACAGCGTCTCCATACCTTGGCCTCCCGTCGTACAGAATAAATTCCATACTCCTATTAACGTAACATGGGTGTCCTAAGTTTCACAAACTTGGGTATTATTTCTATACAGAAAGATACATTGCCTTTTTGCTAATCTCTAAAAGCAAAAAGCGGCAAGTCCCAGAAATCTGGAAACCTACCGCTTTCTTTATTAACTAAGTTTGGCTATTTATACAGCCGCTCTTACAGAGACATTTTATAAATTTCAATTACATCTTCGCGTTGAAGCTTACGGTAGTTTCCAAATGGGCCAAAACGAACGGACTTATCCGCCATATTCTCAAGCTGAGAATCATCAATATCATAATCAGCCAAGCGATTTGGTGCTCCAATCGAATTCCAGAAGCTGCGTAAAGCTTCAATACCTTCGAGGCCGACTTGTTCATCGTTTTTACCGGAAGGATCGATACCAAACACGTTCACAGCAAGCTGACTGAACCGTGCAGGGTTAACACTTAAGTTGTATTTCATCCATTGTGGGAACAGGATAGCTAAACCGCCTCCATGAGGAATATCGTATACGGCAGATACCGCATGCTCAATATTGTGAGTAGCCCAGTCACCAGCAAATCCCATGCTAACCATACCATTCAAGGCCATCGTACCACAGTATAATATCGTCTCACGCAGCTCGAAATTTTCCAGATCCTCTATTAGCTTAGGCGCTGTCTCAATGACGGTACGCAGCAGGGTCTCGCAGAATCCGTCTTGAACTGGGGTATTGCCATCCAGATGAAAATAATGCTCCAGCACGTGTGACATTATATCGACCATGCCATACACGGTCTGGTCACGAGGTAAAGAAAAGGTGTGTTCAGGATCAAGGATAGAGAAAGCTGGGAAGGAATACATACTGCCCCATCCCATTTTTTCTTGAGTGACTTCATTCGTAATCACCGATCCGTTATTCATCTCAGACCCAGTCGCTGCCATAGTAAGTACTGTCCCTAAAGGCAAAGCATCTTGAGGAGCTGCTTTACGTTCCACGAAGTCCCACATATCGCCCTCATATTTCGCACCTACAGCAACCGCTTTGGCACAATCCAGCACACTCCCGCCGCCTACTGCAAGAATCAGATCGATCTGATGCTCACGGCACAGCTCCACACCTTTATGTACAGTGGAAAGACGAGGATTCGGTTCCACTCCTGAGAGTTCCGTAACCACGGAGCCAATAGAATTTAACTGTGAGATTACTTTATCGTATAGCCCGTTACGTTTGATACTGCCTCCGCCGTACATCAGCAGTACATTTTTCCCGTATTTAGGCACTTCTCGATTTAACGCTTCCAGCGTACCCTGTCCGAATATTAGTTTCGTCGGGTTGTAGAATTCAAACTTCCGCATAGATGTAACCCTCCATAATTCTTAATATAGTTCACTAAGCTATTATATCCCTCTGGAAGTACTCATTCAAATCTGCCAAAAAACAAAAGACACCCAAGTTCCTTCCTCAGAGGAACCTTGGTGTCTTGTATTATAGGTGTCTAGTTGGCACCCAAGCTCTTTACAAAACGATGGAAAGCTTCTTGACCTTCAGGTGTCCGCTTGTAGACCCCTGCGTGCTCTAGAATATGCGTGAATTTGATGCCTACCTCATTCTGTATTGTCTTTACAGCTTCTTCATGATTCATTGACATGCCAAAGCGTTCAACCAGCTCTTGAACCCAACTTGCATGCTGGGCTAAAGCATGTGTAGAATCCCCCTGCAGCTCATTAAGTGTAGAAGAATCTCCAGCTAAAATACCCGCAATCCTGTCGAGTTCTTCCTTCAGTCTACCAGGTAAAATAGCTAGTCCCATGACTTCAATCAAGCCGATATTTTCTTTCTTGATATGGTGCATTTCCCGGTGAGGATGAAAAATCCCTTCCGGATACTGCTCACTTGTACGATTGTTGCGAAGCACAAGATCCATCTCGTAGCCGCTGTCCTCTGCTCTGCGAACGATAGGAGTTACTGTATTGTGAGGAACAAGTTCACCCTCCGTCTCGGAAAAAGCCAACACATCCGCTTCAGGATCACTGTATCCTTTCCATGCTTCATATATCGAATTGCCGCATTCAAGGAGAACCGCCGGGTCCTGACTGCTTAGACGCAGAACCGACATCGGCCATTTAACGATACTAATGCTGACTCCCGGATAAGACTCATGAGTGAACGTACTTTCCTTAGGTGCTTTTTGTATAGGGAAGGTATGGCGTCCCCCTTGAAAGTGGTCATGTGTTAGTATGGAGCCGCCCACAATTGGCAAATCCGCATTGGAGCCGATAAAATAATGCGGGAATGACTCCACGAAACCAAGCAGGCGACTAAGTGTATCCTTGGTCAGCTTCATCGGTACATGATCATGATGGAATACGATACAGTGCTCATTGTAGTACACGTATGGTGAGTACTGGAAGAACCACTTCTCGTTATTCAGCGCTAGCGGAATAATCCGTAAGTTCTGCCGAGGAGGATGGTTCACCCGGCCTGAATAACCCACATTCTCACGACAGAGCTGGCATTTGGGATAGACAGGTGGTGGAAGCAGTCTAGCCATCGCAATTTCCTTAGGACTTTTCTCAGGCTTGGACAAATTGATCGTCATCTCAATATCGCCGTATGGGGAATCTTGAAGCCAGTAGACGTTCTTGGAAATACGGTCCATCCGGATATAGTTGGAATCAATACTCAGCTTGTAGAACTGGTCCGTTGCAGCCGATATGCCTTTCTCTGCTGTTAATCTTCGGAATTCGGCATTAACCTCAGAAGGACGGGCCATTAACAGCCCCATGATTTTGGCATCTAACAGATCACGATAAGTATCACTGTTCTCAGGAATAAGGCCGATTTCAAACCCATAATCAATCAAAATATCAAGCGGGGCTTGGGGTCCTTCTAATATCGTCTGATCTACATCACCAAAATGGGGTTCGCTGAACCCGAACTGCTCTAACAGCACGTTACGGCTATAATCAAGGTCCGCCGGTTCAATCATTCTCTGGCGTTCAGCAAAGAGTATAAGCTGCTCAATTGCCTGTAATGCCATTTCTCCGGCGGGATTTACTTTGTTCTCTTTATCCATCCTGATTCTCCTTAAAGTTGGTGTAGCATAGGATTGCTCTAGAAGTCAGACTCCTTAATTACCGTAGCCTTGCGGATTCGCTGAATGCCAGTTCCAAGCACTCTGAATAATGTTCTCCAGGTCTGCATGCTTTGGGTTCCAGCCCAGAACTGTACGGGCTTTATTCGAGGATGCTACCAGAACAGCTGGATCTCCCGCACGACGCTCCTGAATAACTACAGGGATTTCAAGACCGGTTACTTTCTTAGCCGTTTCGATAACTTGCTTCACGGAGAAGCCAAGCCCGTTGCCAAGGTTGAAGACACTGCTCACGCTGCCGCTGCGCAGGTATGTTACTGCACGAACATGTGCATCTGCTAGATCGCTTACGTGGATGTAATCACGCACACAGGTTCCATCCTCCGTAGGATAGTCTTCACCGAAAACAGCGATACTCTCACGTTGCTTAAGCGCGGTTTGCAGCACTAACGGGATAAGATGACTTTCGGGACGGTGATCTTCACCGATTTTACCGCTTGAGTGGGCCCCGGCAGCATTGAAGTAGCGAAGCGCCACATATTTAATGTCCAGAACTTTGTCAAACCAGGCCATCATTCTTTCCATAGTTAACTTGGTTTCTCCATACACATTTGCAGGTTCTGTACGATCGGTTTCTTCAATCGGCACCTTTTCAGGTTCGCCATAGGTCGCTGCAGTGGAAGAGAATACAATTTTGTTCACGCCCGCCTTCTGCATAGCTTCCAGTAGACACTGCGTTCCGTACACGTTGTTATCGTAATATTTCACAGGATCCTTCATGCTTTCACCAACCAATGAGCTTGCAGCAAAATGGATAACAGCCTCGATCTCATTCTCGGAGAAAAGCTTTGCCAGCAGTTCCTTGTCGCGCAGATCTCCTTCATAAAGCTTACCGCCCAGAAGTGCCTCACGGTGTCCAGTCACAAGGTTGTCAATAACGACTACTTCCTCGCCCCGCTCCAACAACTCAGCTACTGTATGGGAACCAATATACCCCGCTCCACCCGTTACAAGAATCGCCATCTTATTTCACTCCTTTCAGTTCTTCAACACCATTACCGATACCGCAAACATAGAATTCGCCGACCAAACCGGATCTTGTAGTGTAGGCCTCTCCAACTTCGGAAATGAAGCGTTCGATGTCATCTTCATGAACCAGCGACACTGTACACCCGCCAAAACCTGCGCCTGTCATCCGTGAACCCAGTGTTCCCGGGATGCGTTGTGCTTCTTCAACCATAATATCCAGTTCTTCACAGCTCACTTCATACAAATCGCGCAATGAATCATGGGAGTCGTTCATATATTGTCCGAACTGCTTGAGATCATTGTTCTTGAGTACTTTTACAGATTCGAGTACACGTTGGTTTTCTTCTACAACATGGCGCGCGCGGCGTCTAACCGTTTCGTCAACGATTTTATCCTGATGCTCTTCGAATTGTTCGCGAGTAAGCTCTGCCAGATAAGACAAGGATGGAATCTCTTTCTGCAAAATAGAGAGTGCCTCATCACACTGCTGACGGCGTTCATTGTACTTGGAGTCTACAAGTCCTCTCTTCTTGTTCGTGTTGCCTATAACCAGCTTGTAAGCACCCGTTACGAAAGGCACCAAATCGTATTCCAACGTATCACACATCAGCAGAATCGCATGATCCCGTTTACCGTTAGCTACAGCGAATTGATCCATAATGCCGGAGTTCACGCCAACATATTGGTTCTCTGCACGCTGGGACAAGAGAGCAATTTCCACCGTATTCGTATCTCCGCCTTCCAAAGTCAGGAATGCAAATGCGGTAACCACTTCAAGGGAAGCGGAAGAGGAAAGGCCCGATCCATTCGGGATATCGCCATGGAACAAAAGATCATAACCTTTGGAGACTGGAGTGTCCTTTTTCTTCAATTCCACCATTACCCCAATCGGGTAGTCGATCCATTCGCCACTTTTTTCATTCCCAATTTCATTGAGGTCAATGGAAGCCTCGTAAGGAAGATTTGTGGAAGCGAAGTTTATTTTACCGTCACTGCGAGGACGAACGATTAAAGTGGTTCCAAACTCCAAAGCCGCTGGCAGTACATAACCACCGTTATAATCTAGATGTTCGCCGATAAGATTAACCCGTCCAGGTGCATAAAACACGCGTTCCTCTTGTCCGCTTTCTCCGTACTTCTCGATAAACTTTTGTTTCATTTGTCCGATGCTCATAATGTTACTCCACCCTTTCGATTCTTACGGTTTTGTGAAAAAGCATTTGTTCTTGTATGGTTATATTATAATAAAAGCAGACTTGATATAGTAATGCAATCATGTGTGTAATGTATGGATAAATGTGACTTTACGCTAAGAGAGGGGTCCGTTATGGATCAAACCTACGACCATACCTATTCAGTAGCTTCTAATCCGGTCTACTACGATAATCAGAATCTTCATGTGCTCTTCGCAGGAAAAAGCCAAACACTGCCGCAGCATCAGGCCGGCCCCAAGATTTATGATTATTACCTTCTGCATTATGTAGAAGGCGGTTCCGGCACCTTCCGAACAGAGCAACGCACTTATGAACTGGGTACTGGCGACTGTTTTCTAATTCACCCCGGCCAGCTGGTCAGTTATATTTCTGACGCAGAACGTCCCTGGCAATATCGATGGGCGGCATTTACGGGTAAGGAAAGCGATGGACTAGTTATCCAAGCTGGCTTCACACCTGAACAGCCCGTACTATCTATTGCAGACGGCAGCGTGGTGCCTGCTTCACTGGGCGGGATGATGGAATCCTTTTATGCCAATAAGGAGAGTGCCCATCTGACATCCCTTGGTTATCTCTACCTTATTATTGGAGAAGCGGCTGAACGTCTATCCACCTATTCACGCTTGCCAGGGTCTGGATCACAGATGAAACGTACGGTGAAGCAAATGATTCACTTTATGTCTTCCCAGTACGCCCACCCCATCTCCATTGAGCAGATGTGCGAAAGTCTAGGATACAATCGAGCTTATCTTTCCCGGGTATTCAAGCAGGAAACTGGCTTGTCACCAGTGACTTATCTGCTGAAGCTGCGTATTGAGAAGTCCAGACAACTGCTGCGGGAAAGGCCAGAACTCTCCGTAGAACAAATTGCTTCCTCCGTGGGTCTAACGGATGCTCTTTATTTCTCCAGACAGTTCAAACGTTTCTGCGCGGAGTCCCCAACCTCTTATCGGGCAAAGGTTACTCGACAAGCCGACAAACCTACCCCATAAAGAGGTAAGCTTGAACTCATTTTCTGCTTATGTAACAACAGCCCGGTTCTTATAAGGACCGGGCTGTTGCTAACTTAGGTATACTGCCGAATTAGCATGCCGGGATATCATTCTTCATGTGAAGCATCATTCTCCGTTTTGAGGATGACTTCGACCCGATCCAGCTCTTCCTGCGAGAACTCAGTATTATTTAAGGCAGCTATGTTATCTTCAATTTGGCCGATACGGCTTGCCCCAATTAGAGCAGAGGTGATTCTGCCGTTACGAAGGACCCAGGCTAGGGCAAACTGGGCCAAGCTTTGTCCGCGAGCTGCCGCTATTTGATTCAGCGCCCGTATTTTGCGCATAACCTCCGGTGTAATTCTACTTTCACTTAGCGCAGTAGCTGGTTTAGCAGCTCTGGAGCCCTCCGGAATCCCATTCAAATATTTATTCGTAAGCAACCCTTGAGCTAGTGGCGTGAAAGCAATGCTGCCCACTCCGTGTTCCTCTAGCACATCCTGAAGCCCATTTTCTACCCAGCGATCGAGCATTGAATACCTGGGTTGATGGATCAGAAGAGGCGTACCCAACTCCCGAAGTATCCTGATTGCTTCTGCCGTCTGCTCTGCAGTGTAATTCGACAACCCAATATACAGAGCTTTTCCTGAACGTACCGCATAATCCAAAGCCCCCATAGTCTCCTCTAGCGGAGTCTCCGGATCAGGGCGATGTGAGTAAAATATGTCTACATAGTCCAAGCCCAGCCGTTTCAAACTCTGATCCAGACTAGATAGAATATATTTCCGGGAACCACAATCACCATAAGGGCCGGGCCACATATAATATCCCGCTTTAGTAGAAATAATCATTTCATCACGGTGGGGAGCGAGATCCTTGGCGAGTACTTTTCCGAATAGTTCCTCTGCAGAGCCAGCGGGTGGACCATAGTTATTGGCCAAATCGAAGTGAGTAATTCCCAGATCAAACGACCTAGTGATCATTTCTCTTCCATTCTCGTAGGTATCAACTCCGCCAAAATTATGCCACAGCCCGAGCGATATTGCCGGCAGCCTTAGACCTGAATGACCACAGCGGTTATACCGCATGATTTCATAACGTTCATCGCTTGCCACATATGCCATTACTCAATCCCTGCCTCTCGGTTGATATCCAATTAACCTATTTTAAACCACTGGCGGCAATTGTAATCTCGGAAGAAGAATTATAAATGGACTAGGATAAGGTTAGAATTTCCTTGACCTTGCCCAGGGTCTCACCAATACGGTCTGAAAGGATCAAGTCAGCATGGTGATCATATGGAGTAGGCTCGCCATTCAGCAAAACGGTACGTTGTCCTCGAAAATAGGTAACTAAACTTGCTGCAGGCTGAACTGTTAGCGAGGTACCCCCAATGATAAGCAGATCAGCCTTGGATATAGCCTCTACAGCCTCCATAAGGACGTCATGATCCAGTTCCTCCTCATAAAGAACAACATCCGGCTTGATGATACCGCCGCAGTCTGGACAACGGGGTACTGTCTTTGAACTGGTTATAAGGGTCTCCAATCCAAAATAACGAGAGCATCCCATACAATGGTTACGATGGATAGAACCATGTAGTTCAAGTACACGCTGACTCCCCGCTTTCTGGTGCAGGCCGTCAATATTTTGTGTTATGACTGCTTTCAGTTTCCCATCCTGTTCAAGCTTTGCTAAAAGATAGTGGGCACCGTTCGGTTCAGCCTCTGGGTGAATCATTTTACTGCGGTAAAAGTCAAAAAATATGTCTGGCGAAGACATAAAAAAGGTTCGACTAAGCATGACTTCTGGCGGGTAAGGAGAATTTTTCTGGGTTTGGTACAATCCTGCTGCTGATCTAAAGTCTGGTATACCACTCTCAGTAGATGTTCCTGCTCCACCAAAGAATACAATGTTGTCGCTATTCGTAATCCATGATGCGAGGGTTTGTAATTGATCCATATCTAACGCTCCTTTCTGTACTGAAATCAGGGTGTAATTAGTACTTCAGTAAAATCAGAAATTATAGTGTCAGCGCTCAGCAGATGCTCCGTCCCACCGTTCATGCCCGAAATACCCACTGTCAAGCACAGACCGGCACTTTTACCCATCTGCATATCCCCATTACTATCTCCAAAAAGGATAGTCTCATCAGGAGATAACCCTAACTCCCGGCAAGCCAGCTCAACCATCTCCGGTGCCGGTTTGCCGCTGATGACCCTGTCTCTAGTTACAATAGAGCCGAAACAGCTGGTAATCCCTAACCATTCCAAATGCTCCGCCGTCGTTCTTGATTCATCTGAGGTTACTACCCCAAGTTTCAGCCCGGATCCGGTACATTGCTGCAGAAAGGGTAACAATCCTGGCAAAGGTGTAGCTACCCTGCGTTTTCGCACTTCTTTCATGGCTTCGCTGCTGATTTGGATGACCTGAGTTATGGCATCGTTCCAAGGAACTCCCGTGACATATAGCTGCCAGGCAAGAAGGCCGTTAGTCTCTTCCGTCGTAGCCATGGGGAGCGGGCCTCCAAGATCATATCCGGTCACTTTACCCTCGGGGTCATGCTCGGTACCAAGGAGTTTGAAAATATTGCCCTCAAGGTTTGTTCCTCTCAAGGCAAGAGCATTCTCCATACCGCGCAGAACAAGTTCCGCCCAGGCTCCCCACATCGTCATGAAATCAATCAGGGTGCCATCTTTGTCAAATAGGATTCCTTTACAGGGTACAGATCTATTATTAATTTGCAAAAAGGGCATTTCTTCATCTCTCCCTTATCTCTCCAGACGGGTATCTAACGCAAGTTTCCTAGCCAATCCTGAAGCGCCCGAACAACTCGATTCTGCTGTTCCTCTTCAGAAATCGTAGCTTCGCCATCGCCCTTCTGTGGTCCATAGCTTCCGAACTGGGCGTGATTGCCACCATCTACAGAATAATAAACGGTATTATCCGGCAGGAAAGACCGGCCTTCCCGATAGCTTTCTTTATCAATAAGCTGATCCTCTGTACCCACCACGGACAATACGGCTAGAGTCGTCCCTTTCAGGCTGCCTTTCTCATCTGGATAAGAAGCCAGAAAGAATATGCCCTCTACTTGATCCGGATGCTCGGCCGCGTAACGTGAAGCCATTACACCACCCAAAGAGTGACCCCCGAGCACAAAAGAAAGGTCGGGGTGAACCCGGATTATTTCCTCGGCAGCATCCATCTTAGTAACTGCAAGGTTGAGCGGCATCTGAGCAATGTACACGGTGTGACCTGTCTCAGCAATCCTTCTGGCTAGTGTCGAATATGCTTCAGCTTCCACCAATCCTCCAGGGTAAAAGATAATCGCCGGCCCAATAGCGACCGCGGGTTCGAAGGTAATCCAATTATCATTTTTTTCAACAATAATTCCGCCTTCCGATACCATAGCAAATTCTGCATTATCCGCAGGTGCATAAGGGGTAAGATATCTCCAAACCCACAAACCACCCGCCAGTAGAATCGCTAATAGAATGATGCCGATATTACGTTTGGTTCTTGCCTTATTCTTCAATAGTGTCCACTCCTAAATGCAACGACCGGTTTCGCTTCTTGTTAACACCAAAATTATAGATACCAAAATTATAGTGGAATGAAACATTTCAAACAACCTTCAAGGTTTTGGCACAATTCATAGGGCTGATAGCGCTTTCCAATGTGACATTTTTCACAATCAATAGTAGAGAAAAAAGGTATTTTAAAATTAAAGTATTTCACAGGGACTGGAGGGGAAAACATGCTAAGTAAAACTTCAATTGAAGCGCGTGGAGAAACGTTTTTTCTGAATCTCCGCTTTATCCTTATTGTGACTGTATTCGCAAGCAATGCCATAGAGCCGCTGATTGGGAAGTTGGGCGGATTGCATGCTTTGTACATGTGGATTTTCAGCTTTCATATGCCCCTATTCGTTCTGGTTACTGGCTATTTCGCTCGGAAAAGCCTTACAGGATCTGCTGGCCGCAAACTACTTATGCAAATTGGGCTGCAGTATGTTATTTTCCAAAGCCTCTACTCCTTGTTAGACCGGACTCTTTTTCATGTAAATGGTACTCATCATTCCTTCTTCGCTCCTTATTTGCTTCTATGGTTTCTTGCAAGTCATGCCTTTTGGCGACTCCTGATGCTCGGTATGAGCAAGTGGACACCGGCCGGACAGATGACTTTCGCCATACTTGCAGGGATACTGGTTGGATATTTACAGTTAGACGGGGTTTGGTTCAGTATTAGCCGGACTTTTGTCTACTTGCCGTTTTTCGTAATCGGGTACCACTTCTCATTTGAAGCATTTACACGCATCTATACAAAATGGATTAAAATCGTTGCTGCCGCCGCCTCCCTGCTGCTTTTTATCAGCTTGATGAATTGGGGAGCAAAGCTTCCACTTGGCTGGTTCTTCGGCAGCTATACTTATATGCAGCTTGAGCATCAAGAATGGTATGCAGGACTATATCGTCTGGCAATGTATGGCTTACAGTTCATTGCCGGATTGGCTTTTCTCGGATGGATTCCATTTCGAGAGAGTCGTATGACGGACTGGGGCCGCCGTACGTTATATGTTTTCTTGCTGCATGGTTTTATCGTTCGTATCGCTGTCGTATCTGGAGTTTACACTTATCTTGGAAATGCAGCAGGCGCAGTTCTATTGCTAACTGCTGCAGTTTCGCTAACCGTTCTTTTAGCTCAACCTTCTATTAAACAATGGATGCATCCGCTTGTAGAGCCATCAGTCAACTGGGTGATGACTCTGCAGCGTGTAGTCTTACGCCGCTCATAACAATCCTTGTCCGTAGTTCGCCCGCTCTCTTATGAGTGGGTTTTTTTATATATAAATAGCAAAAAATCCACACACATACTTAACACCTCTGCGGTAGAAAAAAGATGACATTTGTGATAGACTCACTAATAACAATGGCTTGCCTTCCTTATATCAGTCGGCTACCGTTAATACATTCATTGTATTTTTTTATAGAAACGGCTTCGCCCAATTTCTATAATCCGCATATACACGGCTCTTAATAGAGCATTGCGTTAATGCGACACAATATTGAATCACACATTATTTAGGGGGGAAATGTCATTATGGCAGCCAAGAAAATGCGTTCAGACATGATTAAAAAAGGCTTTGACCGGGCTCCGCACCGCAGTCTCCTGCGAGCGGCCGGCGTAAAAGAGGAAGATTTCGGCAAACCTTTTATTGCGGTATGCAATTCCTATATCGATATCGTACCGGGTCATGTTCACCTTCAGGAATTCGGCAAGATCGTTAAAGAAGCCATTCGTGAAGCAGGCGGCGTACCCTTTGAATTCAACACGATCGGCGTCGATGATGGCATTGCCATGGGACATATCGGTATGCGTTACTCGCTGCCAAGTCGCGAGATTATCGCTGACTCACTGGAAACCGTAGTATCTGCACACTGGTTCGACGGTATGGTCTGTATCCCGAACTGCGATAAAATCACACCGGGCATGATGATGGGCGCATTACGCGTCAACATCCCAACCATCTTCGTTAGTGGTGGACCGATGAAAGCCGGAGTAGACAGCAAAGGTAAAAAGCTCTCCCTTACTTCTGTATTCGAAGGCGTTGGTGCCCACCAGGTGGGTAAAATCAACGACGCTCAACTGCTGGAATTAGAACAATTCGGTTGTCCAACTTGCGGCTCCTGCTCGGGTATGTTCACTGCGAATTCTATGAACTGTCTGGCTGAAGCACTTGGACTGGCCCTGCCAGGTAATGGTACTATCCTTGCTGTAGCCGAAGAACGCAGAGATTTTGTGCGTCAATCAGCAACACAGTTGATGGAGCTTATTAATCTCGATCTTAAACCGCGTGATATTGTAACCCAAGAATCCCTGGATAACGCTTTTGCGCTTGATATGGCAATGGGCGGATCCACTAATACTGTTCTGCATACCCTTGCTCTTGCTCAAGAAGCTGGTATCGATTATCCGCTCGAACGCATTAATGAGGTTGCAAACCGTGTTCCTTACCTATCCAAGCTGGCTCCAGCTTCCGACTACTTTATTGAGGATGTTCAGAATGCAGGCGGAGTAAGTGCTGTATTGAATGAACTACTCAAGAAACCAGGCGCTTTATTCGGTGATTGCATGACAGTAACCGGCAAAACACTTGCCGAGAACGTTATGGGACATGAGATTCAGGATACTAATGTAATTCATACCTTAGACAATCCTTATTCTGAAATTGGTGGTCTTTCTGTACTCTACGGTAACCTTGCTCCAGAAGGCTCCATTATCAAAGTCGGAGCGGTTGACGCATCTGTAGGCGGCTACCATAAAGGCCCAGCCATTTGCTTCGATTCCCAAGAGACTGCGCTGGAAGGTATTGCTAACGGCAAAGTTAAAGAAGGACATGTTGTCGTTATCCGTTATGAAGGTCCAAAGGGTGGACCGGGCATGCCAGAAATGCTGGCTCCAACCTCACAAATCGTGGGTATGGGACTTGGTGCTAAAGTTGGCTTGATCACTGACGGTCGTTTCTCGGGTGCCTCCCGCGGAATCAGTATTGGACATATCTCCCCAGAAGCTGCTGAAGGTGGACCTATCGCCTTTGTAGAAGACGGTGATATCATCGAGCTGGACTTGAACAACCGTAAAATCGAGCTGCTGGTTGACGAGGAAACTCTTGCTGTTCGCCGCAGTGGTTGGAAAGGCTTTGAGCCTAAAGTAAAAACGGGCTATCTGGCCCGCTATTCCAAGATGGTTACAAACGCCAGTAACGGTGCTGTTCTGAAAATCTAATATCCTTAAAACCAAAAAGCCTTCACTCCTGTAGATCATCTACAGGGGTGAAGGCTTTTTTTATACAACCAACAAAAAAATGAACTAAAAAAATAACATTTGAGAAGACAAACGAAGGGGAAATTTGGAACTGTAGGAGCGATAGCGACCGCCTTTGTCTCCGAATTTCATCCGCTAACAGCGGTATAATTCAAGAAATTCGGAGACAACAGCGGCCGGAAGTCCAAATATTCACCGTAGTAAAGGCTGACTCCCTAATGTATAGTCTAAAGTTCATTTAATAAATCAATTCACTATCGTAGCACTAGGGAGCTCGGCTTCATGCACAACTTTTACCGAGTAATCCTCTTCCCTACGCTCAAGTATCTTAACTTTACTATCTAAAGGGATCTTGTTCTTCGAATGAAGTAACAACTGGATCGGCATCACAATCATCTTAGGAACTAGAACTTCACTTCGTTCTTTGAGCCTTGCACCGCCAGCCGGGTGAATGACACTCATTAGCAGGCTTAGATAGAACTTAGTGGATCGTGCGAACCAACCGCTAGGAAGATCTACAATAGTAAAGCCGAACTTTTCTGGCCCGCGGTTGAGCATACTTACTCCATAGAGTGCCTTTGCAGTCATAAGACGTTCATCAGCAGCAATCATGTCAGCCAGTAGTGGCAAATCCTGATTCATCCGTCGGATCATGCGAATTGCTAGCTGAGCTGTAGATCGGGAATGTACACCTAACTCGAAAAGCTGTCGATTATCAATATGGAGCTCAATTACTTTATCGCCTTTGTTAAGCATTACACCGCCCTCCATCATCAGAGGCTGGCCTTGGTATTTCCTTAATCGAAAGTGCAGGAATGGATTGTCTTGCGAAACTGTTTTTAGTTGGAAGAGGAACTGGAATACTTGCTCCCATGCCAACCACAATCCAACTATTATTCGTTTGGCAAAAGAGAGACGGTGCATCGGTGAACTCTCAGCAGCCTTAATCATCTCGTCAACCCGGATACTCTTCAGGCCTCTAATTTCGGCTTCCTGCAGTGTACGCTCAAGCGCAACCAGCATATGTTCCGGAGCGCCGGGATCAGCACCTAGTGTAGTTCCGCGATCATGAAGCAGCATAACCTCGCCCGGATTCAAGCGTGAAAGCATTTTTTCAGCTAGACGCTCTGAACCCTGTTTCTCACGCCAGTCCCCGAACATAGCTGACCAGAGTACAATTTGTACCTGACGCCGTTTGGAAAAGTCGAACAGATTCACGATTCCCCACGGTGGACGATAATAAGTGCTTCTTTCCCCCGTAATAGCAAAAATGATATCGTCGGTACGCTGTATCTGTCTACGTACGGTAGAGGGTCTCATTAACCAATTGCTTTTGTGCACATAATTATGAATACCAATAAGATGACCTTCCTCATGTATACGGCGAATTAGCTCAGGGTGCCGCTCTGCATGGGCTCCAACCACAAAGAAAGTCGCTTTAGCATCGTACTGTTGAAGTAAATCAAGCAACCTCGGTGTAAATCGAGGGTCCGGTCCATCATCAAAGGTGAGGGCAAATTGCCCTGATCCAATTCCCTTTCGAAAGACGCGGAATCCGAAAATCCGACTGATGATGCCGGGAATAAATGCATAGAAGGATGAAATGTAGAACAGCCAGAGGAGCAAAGTCTCCATGTGTATTCCCCGCTTTTCCAGAAGTAAGACTTACAAAAAAACATTACCTCCTATTTTAACACATATATCAAAGAAAAAGACGTATTTTCGTTAAAATCGTGTACAATGAATCCATATGATCAAGACTGTTAACTTAACCTGAAAAGGAGTCGTTTATCTCTATGCTACCTCTTTACAAAAAGTATTGGCGCACGTTTTTTGACATCGGACTGATCGTTCTGACCGTATATTTGGTCATGCTCGCTTTTAGCACCCTGTATCAATTGGCCGCACCAGTGTTCCTGTCCTTTTTCGTTTTCATTTTAATTGAGCCGCTGGCCCGTTTTTTAAATCGAAAAGGTCTGGCCAAGCCATTTGCCTCAGCCATATCCGTACTACTGTTCCTTGTAGTGCTTCTGGGCATCCTTTTTGGTGCAGGACTGTTGATTACCTCCCAAGTGATGAATTTTCAATCCAATCTTCCGCATTATACATACGTCATTCAGGAGAATTTCTCAAGGTTCACTACGTTTCTAGAGCTCAAAGTAGATGCTCTGCCCCCTGATTTAGCCGAAAAGATAAATAGTTACTTCCAGGACGCGACCAATATACTATCACGATGGCTGCGTTTATTCTTTAATTATATGATCGGTATACTAGGCTCGTTCTCCTCGTTTATGGCTAATTTCGGAATCGCGATTATTCTTGCTTTTTTTCTCAGTATGGAGATTAAAGATTGGCGTAAAATTGCACATGACAAAATGCCGAAAACCTTCAAAACGGCTTACCAATTCCTGCAAGGCAACGTCTTTAAGTCTATCGGCTCTTACTTGAAGGCACAACTCATTCTGATCTCTATTACCTTTGTGATTGTTCTTGTGGGTTTGCTTATACTGGGCTCCGGGAATGTAATCACTATGGCGCTTATTTGTGCCCTATTTGATATTCTGCCGCTGCTTGGTGTTTCGACTATCCTAATCCCATGGATTATCTATTTGTTTATCGTTGGCAACAGTTCGCTCGCTATTGGACTCATCGTTCTGCTAGCTATCGTTTTAGTAGTACGTCAACTGCTCGAGCCAAAAATAACTGGAAATTCTATCGGTGTATCATCAGCTTTTCTCATGTTGTCCTTCGTCTTAATTTCAACTTCTGCCTTTGGTGTAGCCGGATTAGTTCTATCCCCCATCCTGCTAATTTTAATCAAGGAGCTGCTGCAGCAGGGATATCTCCAGCGTTGGATTTTCCTGCCCAAAGGTGAATTTATCGTCTCTCCTTTTTCAACGGGTGAACAGCCTGCTGCCGAGGACAACGATGAGCCTAAGTCTGAGACTTAAGCAGGAGTTGAATCCGCTAAAAGGTTCATAACCTGCCCGAACAGCTTTGTGGCAGTATGGTGGCTGCCGGGTGCTACATTGTGCACAACAACGGCTACAGCATATTGAGGGTGGTCAAAAGGTCCATAACCTATAAACCATTGGTTATTACGAGGTAATCCCTTAACAAGGGTTTGTGCGGTGCCCGACTTACCAGCCAAGGGCCATTTAGCGTTTTGAAGTGAACGACCTGTTCCCTCTGTCACTACCTTGCGCATCCATGACTGAAGTAGTTCTGCTGTGTGCGAAGAAATTCGACCAAATGGAGTAGGTGCGAGATGAAGCGAAAGGTCCATCAGCTTCTGGCCATTTGCAAAGTCGACCCTCTGCAGGATGCGGGGAGCTGTCACTTCCCCGCCATGTAGAAGGGTTACGATTAGATTGGCTGCTTGAAGCGGCGATACCCGAACATCCCGCTGTCCAATCGCCGTCTGCACCCTCGCTCCAGCGTCATCAGTCAGCAAAGTACTAAAAATCGTTCCCTTTTGCTCCCCTGCCAGTGGCTTAAGCAGTCTCATCCCGAGTGTATCATCAGCCTGCCAACTAACCTCTCTTCCCATTCCTAGGGCAAGTGCAGTGGATTGAAGCTGGTTTCCGCTAAGACGCTCCGCAAGAGTTGCAAATACAGTATTGCAGGACACGGCGAACCCCTCCTCAAGAGTAAGGGGACCGTGTCCTTTTCCTTGTTGGCAGGACAATCCGTACTTATCAAACTCCCCCTTACAATAAAATCGTTCACCTGGTGCGGATATTCCGGATTCTAATGCCGCTGCTGCTGTAATAATCTTGAAAATGGATCCAGGCTCCGTAGCCTGCAAGGCCCGATTATTCCACTCCCCGCCTTCGGGTGAAATCTTCTCTGGATTATAGAAGGGTCTTGATACCATGGATATAATATCGCCTGTGTGAGCGTCCAAGACCACCACTGCCCCCTCATTCACTTCATCCTTAACCGTCAGTGCTTCAATTCCTTCCTGAATCTTCTTATCTATCGTAGTGTATAGTGACAATGGATAATAGGGGTTGGCTGGCGTGCGCACCTTAATTTCACTATCAGGAAGCCGGTTTCCGCGAGCATCCACTTGAGCATATACCTCAGTGTGACCTACTCCGCGAAGTAAAGGCTCCAATGTTTTCTCTAAGCCATCCGTCCCCTTCATTGGCACTCGCAGCCCCACAGATGACTGGTGTTCCGCTTCAGACAGGTACCCTATCCATTGTCGTCCAGAACCATTGCCGTTATATCTGCGGGCAAAGGGCAGCACCTTAAGACCCTCAATACCCAGACTACTCACTTCATCTGCCTGAGCTGGAGTCAACGCGAATGGTTCACCAGGGATTGTGGCGGAAGGCCAGAGAAGGGGTTCCTTCAACGTTGTGATTCTGCTAACCAAGTCCTTATAGTTAGTTCCTGTAATATAGGCAAAACGGCGGAGAGCCGCATCTCGTTGTATATGCACTGTATTCCTTGCCTTCTCCTCCTGCGGAAAAAAAACAGCCGTCCAAATGGTTTCTCCGGCTAGGGGTTTGCCCTTGCGATCATATAGACGTCCTCGTCCACTATCAAGTATAGTCTCACGTTCACTCTGAACCTCTGCCATCTTAGCAAGAGTATACTCGCTGTTAGGGACCTGCTGATTTCTCATGAATAATTGAACCCAAGCTAGCCGTAAAATCAATATAGAAATGGCCGTAAATAATATCATCAGACCGCTAAAGATCCGTTTATTAGGTGTTCTCAGCAAGGTTCTTCCTCCTGACAGGCGTAATATTGGCAAGGCTTCCATAAAGCTTTCTCCTATTATGTCCTATCATTCATGATCAGAAACTTCTACACATACGTAAAAAAACAGCAAGCTCAGGTTACCCGGAGCTTGCTGTTCATTGAACAATATTTACATACTGAATTTGGATAAACTGTCCTTTAACTTTATCGAAGCATTTTTCAGACTGCCTGAAAGATCCACGAGATGGTCGCTAACATTTTGTTGCTCTCCGCTAAGCGAGGCTACTTCTTGTGAAGCCGCAGAAGATTGTTCCGCTACCGCACTCACATTCCCCATGGTATCAGACAGGACACTCTGCGAGTCGCTGAGGCTGTTAATGGATGTGGTTACTGAATCCAATCGAGTGATAAACTGATCCATCTGCCCTTTTACCGTCATAAAAATATCACTAGTATTCTTAACTGAAGACATTTGCTCCTCAAAGAGTGGAGCTACATGGGACAGAGCTGTTACAGTTTCATTCATATCTAACATAATTTTGTCGGTGATTTCAGCCACTACAGCTATAGAATGCTTGGACTGTTCCGCTAGACCACGAATCTCTCCGGCTACAACCATGAACCCTCTTCCAGATTCACCCGCACGAGCAGCTTCAATCGTTGCATTTAGTGATAATACATTCGTCTGCTGTGCAATATTCTCCATAACTTGAAGCACTTGAATAACTGAGAATGCTGTTTCTTTCAGTTCATTCACCTTAGTGACCAAGGCATGAGTCATTTCACCCGTAAGACTAGTTTTGCTGAGTAGTTCTTCCATCTGCTTGACACCTTGTTGACTGGATTCCCCAACACTATGCGCTGCTGCATCCATTTCACGATTAGCAGATATTACTGTATCCATTTGTTCTAAAATTCGACCAGTCAGTTCGGTACCACGGTCGGCTTCCAGAGCCAAACTACCTGCTCCGCCAGCAATTTCTTCGGTAGATGCAGCAATTTCACTTGCCGCAATAGCCGTTTTTCGGGAAGCGCTGGTCAGTTCATCAGCCGTTGCTAATATCTCTTGAGCTGTTTCATTCGTATGGTTAACTAACTCCGTGATCCGTTCCATCATGGTGTTGAAGGAGACGGAGAGTTGTCCGATTTCATCACGCGATGTAACTTTTGTTCGTACACCAAGGTTTCCTTTCGCACCCTCAAACATTAGATCCTTCAAGCCCGACAGTGGTCGCGAAACCATCCTCATCATCCATAAACCTACTAATATAGCTACAACTGCAGCAATCGCTACGGCAATATAGGTGGTCTGCAGAATCCGTCCAGCATCTTTAACGAGATTCCCTGAGGGAACAACACCAAGCACCTTCCACCCCGAATTAGCCAGAGTACCATATACTGCCAGAATGGATTCGCCATTCTCATCGCTAGTAGGTAAAGAACCAGATCTATTCGATAGTCCTTTGAAAAGTGTTCCACCAAGACTTAGATAAGAGTCGGTCCCCTCTGCCACAGAAGAAGCAATAACCTCATCCTTAGCCGTCATAAGCTGGACGTAGGAATCTTCACCCAGATTTACTTTGCTTAGCTGATCCCCAAATACACTACTCTTAACGTCGCATACTACAATATATCCGCCATTGTTGGCATCACTTTTTACCGACTTTGCTAAATGGAATACACCAGAGGACTTTAAGGTCTGAGACTCCGTAATCCATAAACTCTTTGGCTCCTTCTGAAGTTGTGCAAACCATGGACTAGTCTTAATCCCTTTCAGAAAAGCACCATCTGCTTCTCCAGCTGTTATTACAGGCAGTGTTTTCTTCACAGGAACTAGATAAACCGCTTGTACATCTTTACTATTGGAAAGCCATGTGTTCAGCTCAGTCATTGCTCGATTGTTCAACACTTCAAGGTCTGTACTATTGGAGCTTCCCAAATTCAATTGTTTCATTGCATCCTGGATTTCCCGATTATAGAACATCTGCTGGAGGTTATCCTCAAACCGCAGCAATACAACGTCCAACTTATCTGCTGTCTGAACAATGGTATGCTCATTAGATTTCAATGCATTGTTCTCGATGGTTTGCTTGGCTACAGAATAGGAGGTGTAACCTAAAGATAAAACTAACACCATTGTTGCTATAAAAAAAACAAGAAAAAGCCGTACCCCTACCGACTTCGAGGGATGCAGCCGAAAAAGGATGTCTCCTTTTCGTGTCTTTGTTGCATTCAACTAAATCACCTGCCATATCTACGATTATCCTGAAGTTATCCTCTTACATAGTTAGGAACGTCTGTAACGCTACCTCCCCAAGATCTGGAAGATATTCATGAACCTACTCATATTAAACTATGAGATCTTTCGTAGCTGTGATTTTATTGTATGCAATGAACGGAGTGGAAAGAGATATAACGTTACTGTTTATCTACTGTCGAATAGGACTTTTGACTCAATTGTCGAGAACAACATTTTGAGTTTGAATAGGTAAATATCTAGGTTGCTTAATTGCGTTTTCCAACTTATATACGACAGAACAGCATAAATGGAAAACCCACTAAGCCAGGATTTTCCTTTTATGCTGCCGTTTATTCATTATGAATAACAAATAACAAAACTCTAAGTTAGGTACATCTTCCTATAAAAATACTAATTATTAGATCTTGCCAAGCTCTGCATCGTCTCCAACCTCTTCGTGAGTATCGATCACATAATTGACGATTTCTTGAACAGTTGTGTAAGCAACTCCAACATAGGTATCAGCTGCACCGTAGTAAATAGCAATTTTGCCGGATTCAGCATCATGCAGTGTCGCGCAAGGGAAGATAACGTTATTCACGAAACCTCTTTCTTCATACCATTCTTCTGGAGTCAGCACGAAGTTCTTGGACCGGTATTTCACTTTGGAAGGCTCATTAATATCCAGAATCACGGCTCCCATGCTATATACTAATCCATTACATGTACCGGTAACTCCGTGGTAGAACATCAGCCAACCTTCAGAGGTTTCTATTGGAGCGGGCCCACCACCGATTTTGGTACTTTGCCACCAGCCTCCTCCGCCTCTAGTCATCACATGGCGGTGTTTGCCCCAATATACAAAGTCTGGGCTTTCACTCAGGAATACATCTCCAAATGGAGTGTGGCCGCTGTCACTAGGGCGAGACAACATAACGAAGTTGCCATTTATTTTCTTAGGAAACAGAACACCATTGCGGTTAAAGGGCAGGAACGGATTCTCAAGGCTGGTAAAGGATTTAAAGTCTTGTGTTTTGGCGACGCCAATTGCAGCACCGTAGAAATCAGTACACCAAATGATATAAAAAGTATCCTCCACTTTTACAAGGCGTGGATCGTAGGCGTAACGTGGTTGATAGGGGTTACCGTCTTCGTCAACAAATTGAATTGGTTCGTCATCGATTTTCCAGTCAAGACCGTCTACACTATATCCCATTCGCAGATGCGGACGAGTCGTATTGTCTTCCACTCGAAATACGCCTACAAAACTTCCTTCATGTGCGGCTACCGCACTATTAAATATCCGAGCAACACCTTTAGCCGGATTTCTTTTGATTACCGGATTATCGCTGTGTCTCCAAAGCGGGTTATCATGTCCCTCTGGCTTATCCTGCCAAGGAACGTTAGGCAGGTTATTTCCAATCAGCTTTACTTCTTTCATAGGTATGGCTCCCTTCAATTTTATAATAATAACAAAATAATAACTTTTCCATATCTCCATATTCATTTTTTATGTCATAGAGACTTAAAAAACCTTCTTCACAGCGAAAAGTTATTATAATATCGCTTACAAACACATTATAAACCTATTTTTTAGGAAAAACGATGACTAAATTCGAAACTTTATAATTTTTTGTTATTTTTGTTTTATTATAAAATAATAATATTAGGATCATCAATTCTCACCTCAACGTACAATTCCCTCTTGAAATTCGCCTCAAAAAAGTATATAACTAAAGTGAAATGTTATTATTAAATAACAAATTAGCAATAACAATATAACAAAACAATTCATCACTTAAACGCTTCTTGAACATCTCAGTTTCTACCTTAACTCACGTAACAATAGGAGGTTGTCAATGGCACTGAATAATGAATATATAGGAGGCGTAACCTGGGGATTTGTAGGTAGAAGAGGAACATGGAAGAATGAATCAGCTGAACATTCAATGGATTTAATGGCCTCTACTACAGGAGCCAATTGGACAGCTATCGCCTTCAGCGCTTTGCAGGCCACTCCGCAATCTACAGAAATCCGATATTGGGAGAAACCGACCGTAACCGATGAAGAGGTTATATGGGCTGTTTCCAAAGCCAAGGCATTGAATTTGAAGGTTTGTCTAAAGCCGATCATAAATTGTGCCGATGGCACTTGGCGCGCGCATATCAACTTTTTCGACAAGGATGTTCCCTGCGAGCCCAAGTGGTCTCAATGGTTCAGCGCCTATAGTGACTTTATCCTGCATTATGCCGCAATCGCCGAAGAAACCGGGTGTGAAATGTTCTGCATAGGCTGCGAGCTTGTACAGGCTGATCGCAGAGAACAGGAATGGCGTTCCTTGATCACGGAGGTTAGGAAAGTCTACTCCGGCATCTTAACTTACAATTGCGATAAATATCAGGAGGATAATGTCACTTGGTGGGATGCACTTGATGTAATTTCCTCCAGCGGATATTATCCGGAGCATGATTGGGAAGCACAGCTTAATCGGATTGAAAAAGTTGTGAAATCTTATAACAAGCCTTTCTTTTTCATGGAAGCAGGGTGTCCGAGTCGAACGGGCAGTGCGGCTATCCCTAATGATTGGTCTCTTCCGGGAGAACCCAGCCAGGAAGAACAAAGTCGCTTTTATCAAGCTATGTTCATGCACTGTAAATCCAAAGAGTGGGTCCAAGGCTTTATGCTATGGGATTGGCCTCCCCTTCTATATCCTATAGAAGAAGGACCACAGAACGATGATTACTGCATGTATGGCAAAGAGGCTGCTGCTATCATCAATGAATATTACGTCTCACAAATTAACTATATTAAGGAAGTGAACAAAAGTAATGAATAACACATCCGAGTTATGGTTGTCTCAATTGGAACAAGAGCTTAAAGGTAATATTCTTAACTTCTGGATCCAACATACCGTTGATGTAAAAAACGGCGGTTTCCTAGGAGAAATCAACTCAAGCATGGATGTCATACCTGAAGCTCACAAGAGCTTAGTACTGAATGCCCGTATTCTTTGGACATTTGCGAGCGCTTACCGTATGTACGGCCAATCCGAATACTTAACCATGGCAGATCGTGCATTTGAGTATTTGCAGAACTACTTCACGGACAAAAAGTATGACGGACTATTCTGGATGGTTAATGCCGAGGGTCAGCCTTCCGAGGACAAAAAGCAGGTGTATGGTCAAGCCTTTGTTATTTATGCCTTAGCTGAATACCACCGGGCAACTCAATCTCCGGAAGCTTTGGAGAAGGCCATTGAACTCTTTCATATCCTTGAGAAATATAGCTTTGATCCCCTCCATAAAGGTTATTTAGAAGCTTTATCACGTGAGTGGCAGATGACAGATAATTTAACTTTAAGCAGCAAAGATATGAATGAGAAGAAATCGATGAACACACATTTACATGTGTTGGAAGCCTATACTGGGCTTTATAAAGTTTGGAAATCCGATTTACTGCAACATAAGCTGTCTGAGCTGATTGAGACCATGCTAAACCATATTATTGATCAAGACGGAAGACACTTTCATCTGTTCCTGGATGAGGAATGGAACGTTAAATCGGACATTATCTCTTACGGACATGACATTGAAGGAAGCTGGCTTCTCGTAGAAGCTGCAGAAGTATTGGGTAATCAAGAACTGCTTAAGCGTGTTCAAGGTATCGCCGTATCCATGGCAGAAGCCGTTTTTGTCGAAGGCATAGCTGAAGATGGCGGGATATGGAATGAAGCCCACCCTAACGGTCTAATGAATAAGGATAAGGACTGGTGGCCGCAGGCTGAAGCCGTAGTTGGATTTTATAATGCCTTCCAACTTACAGGGGATACAAAGTTTAAAGAAGCGGCTTTGGGAACCTGGAATTTTATTAAAAAGCACATTGTTGATCATGAACACGGCGAATGGCACTGGGGTGTTGATGAGAATCTCCAACCTCTGTCCAATGAGCCGAAAGTAAGTGCCTGGAAATGTCCTTACCACAACAGCAGAGCCTGCTTCGAAATGATCGAACGGCTTACACTAACCACGAAGGAGCACTAATTATGAATTCATTATTCGAAGAACGCAAACAGCAATTAACAGCACGTTATGAGGAACTGATCAGTCGCCGAAATGAGAAGCTTCCTTACGGAAATGGTATCTATGACCGCTACTGTTATCCATTACTCACTGCTGAACATGCCCCTTTAATTTGGCGTTATGATTTCAATCCAGAGACCAATCCTTATTTTGCAGAAAGAATAGGAGTAAATGGGATCTTTAACCCCGGAGCTATTGAATTGGACGGGAAATTTTATATCGTTGCCCGTGCTGAGGGTGTTGACCGCAAATCATTTTTTGCCGTAGCTGAAAGTGACAGCGGTGTGGATGGATTCCGCTTCTGGGATCATCCGGTTGTAATGCCAGAAACAGAAGAACCAGATGTAAATGTCTATGATATGAGACTTGTAAAACATGCGGACGGTTGGATTTATGGTCTCTTCTGCACCGAGCGTAAAGATCCTAATGCCCCGCACGGTGATCTTTCCAGCGCTGTGGCCCAATGTGGGATTGCCCGGACTAAGGATCTGAAAGCTTGGGAACGATTGGCTGATCTGAAGACTGGATCTGCCCAGCAACGTAATGTTGTGCTGCACCCTGAATTTGTAGACGGCAAATATGCATTCTATACACGTCCACAAGACGGATTCATAGATGCAGGTTCCGGTGGCGGTATTGGCTGGGGCTTGTCTGAGACCATTGAGGATGCAGTAATCACTGAAGAGACAATCATGGATCAACGCCATTATCACACCATCAAAGAAGTGAAGAATGGCCAAGGCCCGGCTCCGATCAAAACCTCACGCGGTTGGCTGCATATTGCCCATGGTGTACGGAATACGGCAGCTGGGTTGAGATATGTTCTGTACGCTTTCTTATCCGATTTGAACGAACCTAACAAAGTGACACACGCACCAGGGGGACATTTCATCGCTCCTGAGGGCGAAGAACGTGTTGGCGACGTATCTAACGTTGTATTTTGTAATGGTGTAATTGCTCGAGATAATGGAGAAATCTATATCTATTACGCTTCTTCGGACACACGCATTCATGTTGCCACTACTACCGTTGACCAAATGCTGGATTATGTATTGAATACACCGGAAGATCCACTTCGTTCATATGCTAGTGTTCAGCAGCGGATTAGCTTGATTGACCGAAATTTGCAGCTTAAATAGGCTGTACTTATACAACAAAGGCGTTACCCCAGTAGATATTCATACTGGATGGTAACGCCTTTGTTCATTTTTTCAGATGGTATGGCACTGTAGTAATGATTACATCTCTCCTACGCAGCAAATGAGCACGAATGAACAGGCTTGTCTGGTTATGAAGGATGTTGTGCCAAGCTTTCTTAGGAATGAATTGCGGAATAATAATAGTTACCTGATACCTGGATTCACTTGCCTTACGTTGAACGGTATCAATAAATTTAGTCAGAGGTTGAAGGATGCTCCGATAAGGTGAATGTAATGTTACCAGTCTTACACCCGGCTGCCACTTATTCCATTTGGCTTCAAATAGGGCTTCATCTTCTCTTTCAAAGGGAACATAGACGGCAATAATTTGGTGGGCAGACAGCGATTTGGCATAGTTCAACGAATACTCTACTACATGCGTGATACCCGCTACAGGAACAATAATTACATTCCCTTCTATAGGTATAGGCGGTTCACAAGTTGTTATTCTTAATTGATCAGCCACAGCATCATAGTGTTTTCTAATTCGGAGAAACAGCAATACTATTATAGGTACAAAAACCAATACAGACCAGACCTGAGTGAACTTGGTTAAAAAGAACATTATGGTAACTATAAAGCTTATCAAAGCACCCGTCGTGTTAATCAGAAACTTGGACAGCCATCCTTTAGGCTTATGGCGAATCCATTTTACCATCATACCGGTCTGGGATAAGGTAAAAGGAATGAACACACCTACTGCATAAAGAGGTATCAAATGCTCTGTACGTCCTTTAAATGCCAATATTAACATGATAGAAAACAGACCCAGTATAATTATCCCGTTGGAATACCCCAGCCGATCTCCGCGCACCGTAAACATTCTGGGGATATACTTATCCTTAGCAAGATTGACTGCAAGTAAAGGAAAGGCCGAATAGCCGGTATTAGCGGCGAGAATTAGGATCAAGGCTGTTGTTCCCTGAATGAAAAAATACATAAAGTTTCGTCCAAATATCTGTTCTGAGATTTCGGAGACCACAGTAACATTTTTCTGGGGTGTAATTCCGTAATAATACGCCAAAAAAACGATGCCTGTAAATAACAAAGCAAGCAGCGTCCCCATATTAACTAACGTTTTGGCAGCATTATCGGGTGCCGGTGATTTAAAGTTGGGAATTGCGTTCGAAATGGCTTCCACACCTGTTAATGCGGAACTGCCTGAGGCAAATGCTCTAAGAAGCAAAAATAGACTGATCCCAGCTACCGGAGTGCCTATAGGCGTATGTAAATCAGGAGGAACAGCGCCCGTAGCTATGCGGATAAATCCCACACCCATAAGGATGAATAAAGCAATAACGAATAAATAAACCGGATAGGCTAATACGGAAGCAGACTCTGTAACGCCTCTTAAGTTCAAGGTAGTAATGAGTAGCACAAAAACGATGGCAATAAGTACATTATAGGAATGCAAATGTGGAAACGCCGATGTGAGTGCATCCGAGCCAGCAGATACACTTACTGCGACGGTCAAAATGTAATCCACCAACAGAGAGCCCCCAGCGATTAACCCTGGGTATAAGCCCAAATTTTCCTTAGAGACCACATAAGCCCCACCGCCATGCGGATAGGCAAAAATTATTTGTCTGTAAGATAAAATAAGAGCTGCTAATAATACTAATACTCCAATTGCGATCGGTATGGAATACCAAAATGCTGCTGTGCTAACTGTGATTAATACAATCAATATTTGCTCTGGACCATAGGCTACTGAAGAAAGAGCATCCGAAGAAAGAATGGCGAGCGCCTTGGTCTTATTAAGTTTTTGTTCCCCAAGTTCATTTGATTTTAACGGTCTCCCGATCAAAAATTTCTTTAGAGCAGAATACATCTTCATTCACCTCCATATTTTCCATCTTATATTACCCTGCGAATGCATTAATAATTGCTCTCGAGGTTTGTAATATATAACAAAAAATATGAATTAAAAACGAGTATAATTGACTAGCCTTTTAACGCTTGGGCTCATCTACAGAATCTCGGTGAACGATGTCGGCTGTAATCAAGATTTTTTCAAGTGGAGCTCCAGAGTTATGAATGCGGGCTAATAGCTTCTCCACAGCCGCCCTTCCCATGGCCTCTTTAGGAACGTGTACAGTGGTTAACGGAGGGATCCCTCGTGATGCGTCCTCGATATTATCAAATCCGGTAACGGAAATATCGCCTGGAACCTGTATGTCCTCTTCCCTGAGTGCATCACATACTTTTAGAGCAATAAAATCATTCGCACAAAGAATAGCCGTTGGCAGTGTTTGAGCTTTCTTTCTTTTGATCACCCAGTTTGTAAATTCATCCTTGAACGTACCGTCATCCATTCCTTCAAGAAACAGCATAGTGTCATCCTCTAACGGAGACTTCAATCCATTCTCCTCAAGCGCACTGCGGAATCCGATCCAACGGTCTCTGAAGCTGCGAGAGTAGCGAATATTTGCAATGAAATGCATATGAGTGTGCCCTGTACCCATCAAATGATTCGTTAACCTAGACATGGAATCTACATTGTTAGCAAAGACAGTGTCGCTGGGAATCAAAGGATCTTCATGATCAATCAACACCATAGGCAGACCAATTCGATGAACCTCCAATAACAATGAAGTAGAAATTTGCCCTACGCCTATCAGACCCAGAATACCGCTAGGATTCAGGATGTTAATAAAATTATCAGCCCGATGTTCGGAGACGATCACCATCCCCAAACCTTCATTATCGAGTGCAAGGGCGATACCATCAACGATCTTTCCCCAATAGAGTGAATCCTGTGTTTGTGAACGGATGTTAGGCATAAGGACAAGAACCGACTTTTTATTGCGATCACCATTCGTTTGAGAAGGGATTCGTTTGATACTTTGAACATAAGCATTTTTTTGAGTAAAATAGCCCAGCTGGGAGGCTGCCTGTATTACCCTCTCTCTTGTTGTTTCGTTGACTCCATCTTTTCCGGATAGGGATTTAGAGACCACGAATTTGGAAACCCCTAGATGATCGGCTATTTTTTGCATCGTTATTTTCTTAGCCATAATAAAATACCCCCATAAATTTCATTTATATACATGTCGGTCCACCTGGATCCGATATAGTGCAGTAATGTTACTATTTTGAGTAGTTTCCTAACTTTTTAGGATAATATAACAAATACCTAACAAAAATTATTATACGTCTAACAATGCTTTTACACAATAAGAAGAAAAGACTGCACCGCCCTTCATATATTTTCATAAAAAAACCGCTACTTCACAAGGAAGAAGCGGTTCTTAGGATTATATATTTATTCCATTACTCAATTGTGAATAGCGATAACTTTTCCTTCAACTGAGTAGATGCACTTTCCAACTTTCCTGAAAGCGTTACAAGATGAACACTTACATTCTGCTGTTCGCTACTCAATGAAGCCACCTCTTGTGAGGTTGCAGAAGATTCCTCCGCTACTGCACTTACATTCCCCATGGCCTCTGATAATACCCCTTGAGAGTGATTCAAGCTGTTAATGGAATCCGTTACTGACTCCAGACTAGTAATGAATTCATTCATCTGCCCTTGTACGGATACAAAGATATCACTCGTACTCTTTACCGAGTTCATTTGTTCCTTAAAGAGAGGAGCCACTTCAGATAGTACAGCAACAGTTTCATTCATTTCAGCCATAATCTTGTCCGTAATTCCGGCTACAAGAGCAATGGATTGTTTGGACTGATCTGCAAGCTGCCGAACTTCTCCTGCCACTACCATAAAGCCCCGCCCAGCTTCACCTGCGCGTGCCGCCTCAATGGTTGCGTTCAGTGACAATATATTCGTCTGTTGGGTAATATTCTTCATTACATCAAGGACCTTGATTACAGAGAATACTGTCTCTTTCAGGTTATTAACTCTTTCTACTAATGCTCCTGTCATTTCACCCGTACGACCCGTTTGCTCCAACAAACCCTTAAGCTGTGTAGCTCCCCGCTCACTGGCTTCTCCAACCCCACGTGCTGCGATATCCATCTCCTGGTTAGCCGATATGACTGTTACCATTTGCGAGGATATCAGCTCAGTTAAATCGCTGCCTCGTTCCGCTTCCAATGCAAGACTTCCTGCACCTCCAGCAATCTCTTCAGTAGCTGCTGCAATTTCCTTCGCAGATATTGCTGTCTTGCGTGAAGCATCTCCAAGCTCACCAGCCGTCTCCAGTACTTCTCGAGCGGTCTCCGTTGTTTGAGCTACCAGTTCCGTGATACGTTCCATCATCATATTAAATGAGGCTGACAGCTGGCCAATCTCATCTTTGGACACATACTCTGTTCGAACACTTAGGTCTCCTTTGGCACCCTCAACCATTAAGTCCTTCAAACGAGCCAGTGGTCGAGCTATCATGCGGACCATCCACATTCCAAGAAATACAGCGAGTAAAGCTGCAACACCTGCTGCCATGTAGGTGGTGAAAAGGATTGGTTTCGCTGCCTTCACGAGCTCACTTGTAGGAACTACACCAGCCAATTTCCAATCCGCCATTACCATTGGGTTGTAAACAGCAAGTAAATCCTCACCTTTAGCATTGGTAGTTTCTTGACTACTGTTAACCGTCTTGGTTTCCTTTATAAAAGCAAACTCTGAAGGTTTTCCATCATCCGCTACTGCACTAGAAGCTACAACAATTCCATCTTTAGCAACAAGTTGTATTCTAGATCCTTCACCAAGCTTTACACTTTTGAAGGCATCTTCAAGCATTTTATTTTTCAGTTCAAATAGAACTACAAACCCGGTATTATCACCCAGATTTTTGAGGGATCGCACCATCGCGATATTAGTCCCTCCTTTTCCCTCTACGGAGGTAGGGAACCAATAATTCGGTGATCCTTTGCCTTCGGCGGTATAATGAGGTTTATAATCCTTGGTATTGGCTACCGCAGTCTTGTACCATTCCTGCTCTCTAAGACCCTCCAAGGTAAGGCCAGAACTACCGGTTGTGATGATATCAATTTTCGGGTCTTCCGGAATAAATGATACACTGACAAAATTGGAATCCGAAGTTGTTTGACTCGAAAGCTTCTTACTGATGCTATTGGTTGCTACAAAACTTTCATAATAGGAGGCCGCATTCCTCATAGCAGTCAAATCACTCTGTATCTGAGGATCAAAGAACAACTGGATGGACAGGTTTTCATACTGCTTCAAAATAATATCCAGCTTTTCGGAAGTCTGAATAACGGTCTGGCTGTTCGCTTCTGACACATTATCCTTTATTGTATTTTTCGCTTTTGTATACGACAACAGTCCCAGTGCTAGCACTACTACAACTATACTGGACAAAAAGATCAGAAATAACTTTACTCCCACCGATTTGACAGGATTGACTCTTTTCACCTGTATAGCAGAGCTATTCACTATACCTTTAAAGTTGAATCCAGATATTAACTTCTTGTCTTTAATAGACTTGCTCTTGTCTTTCTCTGCCTTCTTGGTATTCACCGACTTGTCTTTAGCTCCCACTTTCATCCTTCTTTCTTTCCGCTTTTCCCTCTTACTCTCCTGTTGAGGAGTCCCCATTAACAATCACCTACCAGTTGGTTTATAAGATATATGTAAGCGTTATCTATATATTATATATCGGCAGAATCACTGTAATATCTTAGGTATTTTAAGTTTTTGTGATGTTTTTTTATATATTTCGCATATTTTCGTCGTTTCTAGAGAAAAAACGAGGAGTAGCGACAGCAAAAAAAATCGTTCCTTGTAAAAGGAGGTGTTACCCCACCCCTTTTACAAAGAAACGATTTTTTTGTAGATCCATATAGGTTTTATTTAGTATTTTTTTTCTTATTTGTTTTAATTGATAGCTTTTTCTGTGATTGTTATCGTTATTCTGATTTTTTTTTTTTTCTTTTTTTGTTTTTTTTTTTGTTGATTTGTCTTTTATTCGGGCGTTGACAAATAG
>JAILZT010000038.1 GCA_023512345.1 Paenibacillus sp. | reverse complement strand
GAATTGCTGTTGCTCGTGCTTCCAGAACCACCCATGCCGCCCATGCCGCCCATTCCGCCCATGCCGCCCATGCTTCCTGAGCCACCCATGCTTCCTGAGCTGCCCATGCTTCCAGAAGTACCCATGCTGGAACCCATCTGACCTGAGAACTGCTGCTGCATTTGCATCATTTGCTGCTGGAGTTGCGCCATTTGCTGCATCATACTATTCATTTGGTCCATAGTTACTCCACCGCTAACAGTACCCTGTATCGTAGCTCCAACCGCTGCCGTACCACCTACGTGAGTACTATGCAGATCCGTTTCCGGCGTATTTGAAGGGTTTGTTACATTCAACAGTACTACAGAGATAATTAATCCGACGAACGAAATGATTGCCAACTTCAGCCAACCGTTGCTTTTCATTATTGAATCTCCTCCAACTTTTGTTTTCGTTGCTGCTCTTCCCTTAGGTTGAACTTTACCTGTTAGAAGTGCATAAATCTTTTGAATTAAATAATAAATTGCATAGAACATTCCAACTACAAGCAAGATCAGTAATACTGCTATATACAAGTTCCCGAAGGACCCGAGAACATTCATTTTGCTTTCCCCCTAAGAATTGGCTTCGGCCATACGATCGCCAAAAATACCGTTCCCGCCAGAATTATAGGCAAGGATAGAACAAGCATTGCCGTTGTAATGATATGCATCGTGTACAGCTTGCCTTCTTGACTGTGGTGCCCCGTATGCTCACCGTTATCAGTAGCCACTTCTGCACTGTCACTTGTTTCAGATGAAAAGAGATCCTGCACGGTTGCGTTCCCCAAATGCTCATCTCTCATCATATTGGCCATGGAATGATTCATTTGTGCCACATTTTCTGTCCGATTACCCCAGGAAATTGCTAGCACCAGCCCTACTATGACTGCAAATACTGAACACAGCTGCCAAAACGGCTTTTTTTGTTTGTTGAACATGGGTTACACCTTTCTTCTGCACCGTACATATACTCCGCCGGCTATACTAATCACCAATAGAGGGAATGTCAATTGAACGCTCTCGAACATCAACCTCTGTACGTTTGAATCCTCTTTTACTTGCATAGACAATCCCATCAAAGAGGTTTCCATGGCCTTCATCATGCCGCCCATAAAGTCCATTGCCTCTTTCTCCGTTGGACCAAATCGAAGCATGGAGATTACTATTGCACTAAAAGCGAAGAAAAAGGAGGTTGTTATTAACCAAATTAACAGCTTGAACCATTTTTTTTGCATCCACATGACAAAGACCACCTCCTTCTTTGAGAATATCAGTTATTTACCCTTCTGCTGCTTTTTCTTGGGCCATTTCAAAGCGTGTGTTTTCATATAGATGTGCCAGATCACACTAGCTACCGCCAGATAAGTTAACTTTTCATGGATCCACAATGAAAGGGCAGTTCCGGCTTTATTACTATCCATGAACAGCCAGATAATCGCGCCCGTAATAATGAAAATCAGTGTGGTAATGAAGGTGAAGAGTCCATAACCAGAGGGGCCGAATACGAGCCAGGGCTTTATGGTTTTATCTCTTTTGAGAATACGAATAATCTCATAAAGGATAACAATAAGGGTCAGTAACACATAAACGATTGCCGCAACACGGTGTACTACATCAGCGGTGACTATATCGTATTGCATTACCCAACCATACTTAGCGCCTGCCATAGCAATTCCGCTTAGTGCCAATATGGAGAACACAAGTGCCCACAACCAGTGAAGGATAAAATCAAACTTCATTACCAAATCAACCTCAATCCGTTTTTGTCTTCAATTTATTACGTGCTTATTCCGGCTTATCTTGGTTACTTTCAGGTGTGTTAGTAAGTGCCACATTTTTACTGGATTTATTCTCGTTCCCATCAGTTAATAGAATTCCTGTAGATGAAGCAGCTGATGTATTAATATTTTGTTTCATGTAAGTGAACAGGAAACCAATTAAAGCGCCTACAAACAAAATGGTTAAGACCTTAACAAAAAATGTTAAAATCCCTGAAACGCTCCAAGTTGATACCAATCCGATAGAATTTGAATGTACCCCACCATTCATAAGAATTCCAAGGAGATACAGAACTACGATTACGCCCACCAAGGTGGAAGCCAGAACGAAAATCATTTTTAACATTGGATCATTACTAATAATTTGTTTGCCTTTATTATAAGATTCTTTGAAATAAGTATTTTTAAGCCATATTGCAAGTCCAACCACAAGACTAAGAATTAGTGCTACAAACAGAAGCTGAGTTACTGATGAAAGAAGCCCGTTAAGTACACCGCCTGAATTATAAGTCCCCATTTCCATTGTCCCCTGCATGCTGCCGGATACACCTGTACCTGTACCTGTACCTGACATAGGTGTTGAACCATTCATATTCATATCCATCATTGTTTTTACCCCTCCTAAAAAAATTAAACCGTATGCTCATTTTCAACCGTTTGCGGTTTAGTCACAACCAGACTACGAACTGCCCCAATAATCCCAACTAGCATCAATACTGTAAAAAGTATTGAAATTAATGTCACAAGAGTAGGCATTTGAACATTGCCAATTGAAAAACCACTCGTTTGGCCGAGAGACGCACTCTCTGCTTGCATAGCTACTTGTGCTTCTTGTGCTGCTTGTGCTTCTTGTACTTGTTGTGCTTGCACCATGGTCTGATTGATTTGGTTATCCAACCATTGATTTGTGCTTTCAAGTTCCATTACTGCTTGAGCCATTTGATATATGGCCTTATTAGCCTGCTGTACATCTACAGGTGAAATTGAATCACCGGCTTCATTTACTGATACATTCGATAAGAACATGTCTTTAGCGTCACTCAGTTTTTGAGATACATTGCTTAAGATTGTCTTGGATTGAACCAGTAAATTGTGACGATCAACATACACTTGATAGGTGGGGTTGGTTGCTTCAGTCAAACGAACCATTTCATCCATGTTTCCATTCAGTTGATTCATGAGATATACTCCCTCAGACAGGGAATACAGGCCTCTTTGATAATGTTGAATCATTAATGGATTGACTGAACTAGAAGACATTAATTCTGCTACCTGCTGAATGGAGTTGTAGGAAGTTGATACCTTCCCTTTCAAGTTGCCGATAGGATTAACATCTACAGGCTTTGTTGCTGATGCTTCTGTTGAAGTATGCTGACTATGAGCATCCTCCACAGTCTTCGATCCCATAATGGTTGACCATGAGATATTTTGCTCTTTTGAAACGAACCATCCGATGTATCCAAGTCCCGATACAATGATCAGGATAAGAGCAAATCCAAGAATATTGCGCAAAGTTTTCAAAATCTTCACCTCCTTTATCCGTTCTACAAAAATCTACATGTTCTTGATGTAATTAAAGAATACCAATGGAATTTGGGGAAAGTATGAAGAAACCATGGGTAAAGAATGTTTTTTCAAAATAATTAAATATAGCACTGCCACTACTCCTTTTCCGGATTATAATTCAGGATATAAAAGTAATGGGAGGAACTAAATTAATGCTAAGGAATTTAGAAATGTGCATCGGGGAGTATAAATCTGACACAGAATCTGTGTATAATACCTGGTTCTTAAATAATGGGGATCGCATTAATGCGTTCAGTACTGTAAGAAGCGGAGTAAGCGATATTATACATGCTATTGAAGCGAGGGAATTTGGGAGTGACTTCAAAGGTTCTCCACTTGAATTAGTGCTGGCAGTCATTTGTGAACAAAAGCAAGTTTTTAAGGGGGCCGCTCACGCTTTTTATTGGAAACCAAAGCTTGGAATCCCCGATATTTATGAAAATGATGAACACCAACTTGCGTTCGGACTATTTTTAAAAAAGATTTCTGAGACTAACGAAGAAAAACATATCCTTTCAGAGATTATTCAATTGGACAATCTACATATCAAAGGTTTAGGTCCAGCGGTAGCTAACATTCTATATTTTCTACACCCAACCCTGTTCCCTCCCTTCAACACAGCGATTTTAAACGGCTATAACCTTCTATTTGACCGTAAAATCAAGTTAGGATCATGGTCTGCGTATTTGGATATACGAAAAGACCTTATCAAATTGAACGAAACTTACAGATCATATCTCCCAGAAGATTTAGGGGCGGTCGCTGGGTTAATGTATGAAATAGGGTCAGAACGGATGATTGTCCGCAGAAAAGAGGAGAAAGAGCTAACTGTGGAAGCTTTACTGTGAAAGAGTAATTATTAAAAAATCAAAAAAATCGCTCCTTCTTAAGTGGTGGTTATGTGAACCCATCCATTTAAGTAAAGAGCGATTTCCCTCTATTGGTGTATAAGCCTTAGAACTATCTTCTATTTACCATAAAGCATGATATGAGTTAGCTCGTCATATATTGAATTTGTTTTCTCATTTGTTCGTTTTGCACTTTCAATTCGTTGTATTCTTGATGAAGAGTCCAGTCCGATTGTGCTTGGTTTGAATGAGAAGCTTGACCATGCATTCCTCTCATACCAAACATCATTAATATCATCATAAACGGACAAATCAATAATAGTAACAAAGACCATTCCATCTCTACGCCTCCTCTGTAAGTTGCTTTCTTTGATATTTCTATTGTAGTAGGGTTTTGTGTGGATCTTATGTTGAAAGAATGCATATTCCATGGACTTTAGATTTAATTTAATTGTAAAAAATACCATTTAACTACTGAAGGGTTATCCTTATTTAATTTCATTAACAGTAAAAATGCTGGATATGGGCCAATATCTCATCTCGGAACTAGCCGGCATACTTTGGGGCCTATATTATTGAAGAACACAAAGATACCCGTTAGGGACCTTGCCCGACGGGTATTGTATACAATCGTTAATTTTCTCCATCAACAGAGCTTGCTAGTTATATCTTCGGGTATCATTTTTCTTCGCTAACAAAAACAGGAAACTAAAAACAGGATAGCATGTGGCATTGGATAACAGTATGGTGATGCTCAGAGCATAAGCATCTATTATCCAGGAAGAGATTGATTGGTGTGTTAAGATGATCCTTGGCTTTTTCGATAATGGGAATGATTTTCCCATGCAAGTATCTTCTCCAGCAAACTACTGTCTATACTAATTCGCTGAATGGGATATTTTAAACAAACTCAAGTGGAAACATGCTCATAAAATTGGAATTCAGCATAAAGTAGCTATATCTTGTGCATGGGGAGATGATTTTGTGAATAATTCCAGTAATTACGAAAAACAGCTGGGGCATGAAAAAGATATGGGTACAGGTACTTTAAGTAGTAATACCTGTTTAATTAATGATGTCTCCAAAGCGATTATTGGTGAGGTGCATGCTTTTAATTTTTATAAAAGATTAGCTGAATTAGCACCAATTGAACAGTCTCGAAAGAAGATTCTTAGTATTCGACTTGATGAAGTCAAACATTATCATTGGTTTTCCATGATTTTACGTGGTTTGGGTGGACAGCAGCCTCAAATTCTTACTAGCCCGATACCGATAACATATCGAGAAGGTGTCCGAAAAGCAATATGGGATGAATCAGAATCTGCTGCTTTTTATAAGGATATTTCATATAGAGCAACCGACCTACCCACTAATAAGTTTTTTATGGATGCGGCGCATGATGAGCAACGTCATGCATCTTGGTTTCAGTATATGTTGATTGATTTGTAACAGTAGTGATCTCCAAGTGTATTTTACTACCTGGGAAATCCAAAATATATTTTTTCAAGCCCCCATCTCGTTCACTTGGTGTGGGCTAATAAACGGATATCATTGATCTTGTGTAGTATTGCTCAGCACAGTAGAATATCCGTTTTGAAAACTGAACAAGCCATGCAGACCTTCGTGTCATGGCTCATCACACTTCCTCTCGGCCAAAATAGACCTGTTTAATGCTAATTAAACTTTTTATTTATTGTTGCCAACTTGACTGGGTTACCACCACTTCTATCAGTGAGACAGCACTTCTTATTTCAAAATCACGAAACTGAAGCTTGTCATTCCCCCGTTTCCTACTCCTTCGGACAGTCGCCCAAGAACGGACAGCCTTCATAATAGGCGCTTAGGTAATGATACTTGCGGTTTTCATATCCACTTTCGATCTGTTCCCCTGCCCTATCCCACGTCTGCTAAGAGGCCTCAGAGAATTTTTCATTGTCACTTTCACGTACACTTTCCCTAAATGAGGGGGATCTCAATCCGTCGGTCTTTGTTGGTTTAACTTTTCCTATTTAGCAGATGAGTTTTTGGACAACTTTTGAATTTCTATTTTCATGAGTTCGTTTTGAACTTTTAGTTCATTGTAGTCTTCATGAAGAGTCCAATCCATTTGTGATTGGCTTGAATGAGAACCTTGACCGTGCGTTCCCTTCATACCAAACATCATAAATACCATCATCAGCGGACAAATTATCAACAGTAACAGTAACCAAAACCAATCCATCTGTTTATCTCCTCTGTAAGTTGCTTTCTTTTGATATTTTCATTGTAGAAGGATTTTGTATGGACACGATGTTGAAACATTGTGAATTCCATGGACGTATTGACCTTGCTAAAAAAATAGAAATACACTTCTAAAGAATATGTTTCCCTTCATCAAATGAATTTATTATTTTAAATTCTGGTGAGTTCGTGGTTGCTCGGGAGATAGATCAGATCGGCACTCGTTGCGGTACTTTACAAGTATCTCGGGATGTAAAAATGATATTAAGAACCCCCATTACAAGCAATTATCAGAAAAAACAAGTGACACCAATTTCTCACAGTGTCACTTATTTTTAATTTCGATTAACTCTCGTACTCCAAATATCGTTCCATCCTTTTGGTTCATGAAAAGAACAGCAATTTCAAACCTCTCTCTCCTCCCTAAATAAAACGATAATCTCCTTAGGACTGTCTGTATTATCGCCTTCTAGTTGCGAAAATGGGTGCAGTCATCGGCGAGGAACGGCATAAGATATCGGAAGAGTTGAGGAAGCTTTGGACTAACCTGCATTGTTAGTCCTACTAGGGGAAGGAAGTGCTGCGCATCCCGGTGGTTTCCAAGCCACCATGGAGCTGATTAATCGAATCAAGCTGTCCCTTGGCACAAAAGTTCTCGAGGAAGGGTGCGGAAAGGGGCGGACCGCATGTTATTTAGTCGGTCTGGGCTGCGACTGTGATGGCGATGGGTCGGAATGATTCGATTATGGAGAAAGCGAAAACCCGTACGAGGTTGACCGAAGTTTTCCTCCGAATTGTTCAGGACGTTGCCGTATCCGGTGCAATGTTTGATGTGGTTTTTGTAGAGTCGGTTACCGTTTTTACGAAAGTAAGTTCGCCTTTGGGGGTGTACTATCGGGTATTGAAACCAGGAGGAATCCTTTACGATCATGAAATGGCGCTCACCAGAAAATCACCTTCAGCCGTTTAGAAGAGCTTCTATCATTTAATGGGCTCCATCATCTGCGGGACCGTTCCGGAATGGCTGAAGCTGATACGGAAATCTCAGTTTCAAAAGTTAGGAATTTCCCGGTTCGCTCCAATCAGTAATCGAAATTGATCCCTTTCGGGTTATCGAACATGATCTAATCTCTAATCAAGATACACTACGCATGATGATGAATAATGAACGCTTGATGCAAAGGTTTTCCAAAGTCATGGGTGGTATTGTGATAATCGCTTGGAAATTGGCTTTTCCCAGAGTTAAACGAGCCCCTTTACCCTTACCAACATAAGCTAAGAGGAACGCAATCAGAGTTCCTCTTTTGCAATCAGTTTTTGGTTCTCATTTGAACTCAAAATGATCCAACAAAGTCCAACCGAGGATATTTAATGGATGGCTATTGTTCTCTCGTAACGCTAGCCCTCTCACCTCCCTAACTTATGCATTTCCTGCAATCGGCTCATCAATAACATCGGGATCAATCGTATTGTTTACATTAGCTCCATTCAGTGTAATAATAACATTCCCAGTATTTCCGCCGCCTTGACCGGAAACCGATTTAGAAGCGCTTTTCGGGGAAATGTTTAATGTATCGCCAAAGTTAATCACGCCTGAATTGCTGTTAAAATTGACCGAACCAACAAGAGATGGCATCGAAAATCCCCCTTTAAAGGGCAGCGCCGTAAATGACAGAAACCACGCGCTGTACACATTTGACAAGAATATTATATTCACAACTTTTGGGGTTTTTCTCTTAGCAGGTGCCGGATATGTTTAATGCGAGATTCGGCTCGCAGAAATCCGCTTGATCCGATATGGATGACGCCGGAGGCTGAAACACTGAAAATCTCCATTTTTTTCACGTCAATAGAGAATTCATTGGTTGTTGTCATCCTGATATTTTCATTAAGGACCTGCTCAGCGATCGGCCGAAAAAAAATAGCGTAGTCTCGAAAATTAAATTCATTTTGAAAGAAAATCGCTCTCTCGCGTTGTACGGCGATGGTATGATTAACCGGTGTAATTGATTCAGAATCCCCGACCTCAAGGACTGAACTGACATCAGTGATTCGGATATCTCCGACGGATGAGACTCTGCTGGCCAATAGCCTTCCTCCTTTACTCGGTCGTAGGAATAATCGGCGGGAGAACCGGCAGTGTAACACCGACAATCACCTGTTCCGGTGGCCCTTCAAAAACGCTCAACAAAGCAATCGTTTTAATATCCCCTACCATAATAATGGATGAAGTGCTCACATATGTCATTTTAATCGTAGTAACCATAAGCTCACCATTGATAACATTGTATTCCATCCTATGATCCATTCTCCTTTCGGAGTACATTTTCCATAAATGTTTCAAACGTTTTTTCGATGTCCCGTTTTACATTCTCAAAGACCGATTGCTGGATGGTTGTTAATTGTTCCGGACTAGCGTCTTCGGGATGGATTCGTTTCAAATACTCACGGATTCGAGGATCAATTTGTTTTTTTACATCCTCCACGATAAATCTGCAATATTGATCACTTAGCGGATGATTATATTTATTTTCTAAATATTTGAGTGAATCGTAAGCTCCGTTACTAAAATAATCTTCAACTTGTTGCCGAATATTCGTATAGAGATGAGGATGCTGCCTTTCGACCAATGACGGTACGTCCAAAGATTGTTCAACGGCGAATTCCTCAATGGACGAATCCGATCCGTTCGGATTGATGCCGATGTTTAATGTGCCTTCCAATTTTTCCACTTTTAATAGATCAAACCGGTATTCATTCCGAATTACGGGCGGTTCGGTTTTTTTTTCTTTCAATTGATTGAATTCCCGGGTAAGCTCTTGAATCATTGTATTCAATTGCTGGATTTGTTGACTTTGATAATGCATGTAACTGTTTATTTGCTGCAAAAAACGTAACATTTCAGGGCTCATACTCATTCAAATCAACCTTTCGTGGAAATCACCTGAAATTTTATGTAGGTTCGTGTAGAGGGGTCAAAGGTATAAACGGTATGAGCGAAGGAGCTACTGCTTCAGGCAGAGGTTCTGCCGGTGGTGCGGGCAGAGTAAATCCTCCTGTATTAAACAGTTGCGACAACGGTTTTATCATGCCCGCGCTCCCGATTTGGAGAACTGAGGAGTTTGATATGCCCTCAACCTTCAGACTATGAATGACAATATTCTGGTGCACGAATAAATTCATGAATGTTAATCCTCCTAATCTGAACTTTGAGTTACCGGTTCAACGATATTTTGCTCATACGCATCGGAGCCATAGATATTGATGACGCTAGGTGAATTGTTAATGTTTAAGGTTTCGCCAGAATTGAACGATCCGCCGCCGGCGAACGTTTTGCTAAAGCTATTTGGCGCTATGATCCCCACGTCGCCTACATTGAAGACTCCGCTTATATTATTCACATTAATCGCGCCAACAATAGCCGGCATATGCCTCTACACCCTTTTTTCTATGCCCTCGTCCCACTTAATCGTACGAAATCCGTCATTTGTAACGACTCATATAGATTATCTTATGAAGTTGTGTTTCTGAGTATTCATTATTTACTGGGTATTACATAGATTATAGAAAGAATGTGGGTGAATAGACATCGATTCACGACATGATCGAAGAAAGGAAGACGGATGATGAAAGTGACAATTGTGAACAAAATCATTAAAATAGGGAATATCGAGATTAAAGGATTAGGCAGTTCATCCGTTGTTTTGATTGGTGACACGGAGTCGATCTCCAATTCCTCCTATTTTGATACACCGGCAGATTCGTTGATTTTCAGTCCTCATCTTCCCTTGAAGCCTGTGAAAATAGGTACCCCTGACAACATATAATGGAATTGAGGTGCTCGGTTATGGACAATTCAAAAAATGGCATGTCAAATGGAGACTTTAATTGGAAAAACTTCAAGCAGTTTTGGGGTAGTGAATTTCCTTTTAATCACCACGACAAAATAGATGACTTGTCTTGGGTAGATAAGTACGTACAAGATGCTGTGACGCAGTTTTTACCGAAACCACTTCATATTAATTCCCACACAAAGAATTACCATATGGAAGTTTTTGAAACCCACAATAATGTTGTCGTCAAATTACATCTTTCCGAAGTAGAAGCTAGAAATGTTACGGTGTTTGCAGGTGTCAACCGAATCAAGCTGGAAGGGTTTCCGGAAAACAACAGGAAGATCATTAAACTCACGACTTATGTCGTTCCGGAGAGCTGCATAGCTGTGTTTAAAAATGGGATATTACAGCTGCATTTGCGAAAACAAACGATCGACGATTACTTCCATGAAGTGGTTGTCAAATTCCCCAAAAAAACTACCAATTGATCATTCTCAAATTCTATTAGATTCCCCCTATTCTGGTATCTCCTATATCATCTATCCCGATATCTGTGCATTATACCCGTACTTTTTGTCAAAACCACCTGTTATTGAAAAGAAAATTGTTGAAAATTAATTGAGTTTTCTATTTCAATCTTATATTCACATAAACTACACAATGTAGTTAATAAGAGATTTAAATGCTATACTGTTTTTGTCAAAAATATTTTTACAAGGTGCTCTTCGAAAACAAATGATTAAAACAGACCAATGATTTCATTAAAAAGGGATATTAGAAAATTGCCGATTGATTGAAGTAATAAACGAAACCAGTGTGCTTTCTCGATATCATTACTTGATATTAAGTTTATCGTAGCCACATTAATTTCAGCATTTTCATTTTTGTAAGTAACTGTTGCGGTAGCTAGAACAGTTCCTTGTTTCACTGGAGCAACCAATTTGCTCTTCTCCAAGGGCTTAGCTTTTATTTCCAACTGTGGTGTAGTGCCTTTCTCAACTATGAACTTTAAGTCGTTAGCCGTTTCCAAGGCTACTTCTTTTTGTTTACCTTTAGAAACTTTCAATGTTTTTAATGTTTCTATTTGTGATTTTCCTGGTAAAACCGTTTTTAACTCAAATCGATTAAAGCCGTAGTCCAATAATTTTTTTGTTTCTTCAAACCGCGCAGATTCTGAATTAGTTCCCATTACTACACTTATGAGTCGAACACCATCACGTACAGCCGTTCCAGTAAAACAATACCCTGCCTCATCTGTGTAACCCGTTTTCATACCATCTAAGCCCTGATAAGCGTAGCTTCGCAACGATAAAACGTCTTTATTGCCTTCGAGCATCCAGTTATAATTTATAATCGGTTTTTCGTCTCGCTGTCTAAATTGAAAAGTTGGTAGGCTGGAAATTTCAAAAAAATCGGGATGATCTTGTTGAATTGCCAGTGCAAGATTAGCAGCATCTCGAGCAGACATGACAGTTTCACCTTCAATGCTCTTAGGACGATCCTGAATGTTCATATCACTACGGCTTAATCCAGTCGCATTAATGTAATGTGCTGTGCTCAACTTAAGCCTTCTTGCAGTTTCATTCATTTTTTTAGCGAAGGCTTCTTGTGTACCAGAAATATGCTCTGCCAGTGCCACGGTAGCATCATTTGCTGAACCTACTGCCATAGCAGTAAAGAGTTGCTTAACAGTATGCTTATCACCAGCAGCCAAAAACACTTTTGATCCGCCGGTGTCTTGCGCATTTTGGGAGGCGACTACTGTATCTTCCCAGCTAAGTCTTCCGTTTTTTATCTCATCTAAGACAATATACTCTGTCATCATTTTGGACATACTAGCTGGAGGATAGGCGACATCCGCATTAGATTGATAAAGAATTTGTCCTGTGCTTACTTCTAGAAGAATAGCGGACCTCACCTCCAACTGTATACCCTTACCGTTTACGCTGGAAGAAGGAGTCGATTCTTCTCCTGAAGCAAGTGGTGACAGTAAAAGAAAACTCATACTTAAAAATAATAATATCAAAGAACTCATTTTCACTGTTTTCCGATGATTCCTTTTCAATACGTTCACTCCTGTTCATAACATTTAATAAAAGAGGTGTCTTCATGTCAACCTTAACGTTTACAAAAGAAAAAAATAGGACAATCCTAATTGTCGACGATGAACAACCGATGCAAGAGCTTCTACAGCTTTATTTGTCAAATGATGGTTATCATACCGAAACAGCAGTCGACGGTGAAATGGCTATGTCATTACTTAGTTATACAAAATATGATCTAGTTATTCTCGATCTCATGATGCCGAAGCTGGACGGGTTCGATGTCTGTAAAGCAATTCGAAACGTATCCAACGTTCCTATCATAATGCTCACCGCCCGTGAGGACACAATCGATAAAGTCGTTGGCCTGAAATTAGGCGCCGATGATTATATGACCAAGCCTTTTGAACAACAGGAACTGTTGGCGCGGATGGAATCGATTTTTCGAAGAGAAAAATACTTGCAAGAAGATTTTCCAGTTGCTAATCAACCCATCGTTTCAAATCAAAAGATTGATTATTTTTATGAAGATCTCCGAATGAATATCCAAACCCACCAGGTATTTTACATGGATGGAGAACTGTCACTAACTCCTAAAGAATTTGCCATTCTTCGATTATTTCTATCTAATAAAGGAAGGATATTTCATCGGGAAGATATACTGGAATTATTATGGAAAAATCGCCCAGTTAATGATGATCGGACTGTGGACACCCATATTAAAAATCTAAGAGATAAGCTGTCACAAGCGGGCATTCCGGGTCAGGATGTTATTAAAACCGTATGGGGAACTGGATATATTTGCAATGAAACGACTTAAGTTGAACAGTATCGCCATTAAACTAGGTACTATTCTCGTTATCCTTTTCATGGTGCTGATTATTTGCATCGAAAGCGTACTATACCTTCTATTTATCCGCTTTTATACCGACGATATTATCGGCGAACAAACTAGACGAACTCATAGTTATGCTTCTGTACTAAGTGATCATTTCGAGCCTTTTACAATCGGCCATGTTGTACGAATTGAAAGCGAGACTAACAACCTGTTGCTCATTCTCGATGAATCCGGTGCCATACAGGGAGCATCCGATGGTATTTCTGATGTTTCACCGAACTATTTGAGTCAGCTTATTAATCATAGTTCTACAAACCACGGTCCGGTATTAGCCTCGGATTGGAAAAACGACCCCTTTTTCATAACGGAATCGTTGGTTACTATTGACGAAAAAACGATAGGTAGAGTCGTTATGTTCAGTCCGACCGAAACGATCAGGACTGCTACTAAAACAATAAGAAGTGCATTTACTGGCGTTGCTCTTATGGTACTTGTATTAGGAGCAATCATAATCCTTCTCGTATCGGGAAAAATCGTGCAACCTCTGCTTCGTATGATCAGAATTACACAGCGAATATCCGAAGGAAAACACGATTGGGAATTACAAACACACGGTTCGGATGAAATCGCACAATTATCACATGCAATCAATCGAATGTCAGCCAACATTCAATCTTATAAACAACAGAGACGACAGTTTTTGGCTGACATTTCACATGAGTTGCGAACTCCTTTAACCTACATGATTGGTTATTCTAAGGTGCTCCTTAATGGACTTGTCTCAAAAGAAGATGACCAGAAAAGATATCTGAACTTGTTATATACGCAAAGCATGCAACTTCAACGATTGGTTCAGGATTTATTTGAACTTGCCAATATTGAGCAAGGATCCTTTACGTTAGCTTTAGACCGAGCTTCAATCGATAAGATTTTGCAGAATTGTCTTAGTTTGATGGCAGACTCTATTCAAAAAACAGGAATTTCATTAAGATACTCCCCCTCTCAGACTCCACTATATGTAAAAGGAGACGAGCGTCGACTGCAACAGGTTATTGTCAATTTACTAGAAAATGCAAGGAAATATACGCCGAATGACGGAGAAATTTCCATTTCAACATATGAAGAAGATGTATACTGTGTTATTGAAATTTCAGATACCGGAATAGGCATTCCCGCGGAAGATCTGATCCATATTTGGGAAAGGCTCTACCGTGTCGATAAATCTCGCTCCCGGGCAACAGGCGGTATGGGACTTGGCCTAGCCATTTGCAAAGAAATCGTTGACTTACACCAGGGCCATATTCAAGTCGAGAGTATAGAAGGCACGGGGACTACGTTTCGAGTTCGACTTCCACTGCTACTGAATATTCTCTAAAAGCTTAAACGGAAACAAGCTGCCTGTGACTATGAGAAGAGATAGACGGAATCGGATGGATTTGACTGATATACATTTGATGCCAGAGCATGAACACGAGCAGTGTCCATAACTTACGGCTTGCATCATATTTTCCCGTACGATGATCGTCCAACATCTGCAACACATAGGACTTATTGATCCACGGTATACTACTATCCGTTTCATGAATCAATCCCCTTGCCCAGTCATACCACTCATTCTTCAGCCATACTCGGATAGGTACTGGAAATCCCAATTTTTTGCGGGAGTGTACATCCGGTGGGACAACATCTTTCATCGCTTCCCGAAGGAGCATCTTAGTTGTGTCCGATGATACTTTATATTTGGTTGGGATAGTTGCAGCAAACTGAAAGACCTTCGTATCGACAAACGGAACACGGAGCTCCAGGGAATGCGCCATGGACATTTTGTCAGCTTTCATTAGAATATTGCCGCGTAGCCAGGTATGAATGTCAATATGCTGCATTTTCGTAACATCATCATAAAAATTAGCGCTTCCGTAAAGAGGCACCGTAATGTCACGAGCCGGTTTGAAATTTAAATATTCTGAGTTGGGTATATTCAATATTTTTCGTTTCTCATCCTCCGAAAATATTTTTGCATTTCCATAAAACCGTTCTTCCAAAGGACGACTGCCTCTATCCAAGAAGCTCTTACCCTTCATTCCACTGGGCATCATATTAGATAGAACACCAGCAAATTTACGCATACCTATAGGCATATGCTCGAACATTCGCAGTGAGTGTGGTTCCCGGTAAATGTTATACCCCCCGAAAAACTCATCAGCTCCCTCACCTGAGAATACGACTTTAACGTATTTACTTGCCAGCTGGGACACGAAATATATACCTGCGGCGGAAGGATCTGCGACTGGCTCGTCCATATGCCAAATCATATTTGGCAGTGCTTCTAGATAGGTATGGGCATCAACGGCTATTTCGAAGTGTTCCGTACCTAGGTATTTAGCAGTTTTTCGTGCCAGCTCAAGTTCACTATAACCTGGTACGTCGAATCCGACCGAGAACGTCCGAGTCGGTTCCAACCGCTGTAGCATGCCGACCAAACTACTGGAGTCAATACCTCCTGAAAGGAATGCCCCTCTCGAAACGTCAGAGTTCCGGTGCAGACGCACGGAATCCTCCAATACAAAGCGTGTTTCTTCAACGAGGTCAGAGTATGAACGTGTGTCTTCCGTGAGGAAACGAGCTTCATAATAGGGTTTTGTTGTTAAGCTTCCATCTTTAATCGTCAAAGTATGCCCGGCCTTTAGTTTGCTAATAGACATAAACATGGTCGCCGGCTCGGGTACATACTGAAAAGTCAAATAATGATAGAACGATTGCCCATCTACTTCCCTATCAATTTTGCCCGATGCTAACAGAGACTTGATCTCTGATGCAAACATAAATCCATTTGACGTCTCACTGTAATAAACAGGCTTAATACCGAATTGATCACGAGCGGCGAACAATACGTCACGTTTTTTGTCCCAGATGACAAAACCGAACATCCCTCTTAAATAAGTCGGACAATCTTCACCCGTTTCTTCATAGAGACGTAACAAAACCTCCGTATCGCAATCGGTCTGAAATATATGGCCTTTACCGATCAGCCACTCTCGGAGCTCGCGGTAATTGTAAATTTCACCGTTAAATACAACACAAATATCCTGATTAGCATTTCCGAGAGGTTGAGCGCCATTTTTTATATCTAGAATGCTCAATCTCCGGAATCCAAGGCCGACATGCTCATCTATCCGAATTCCTTCATCGTCAGGACCCCGATGTATAACGGTATTCGTCATCGCATGGATCATATCCGCGTTTACGGGAACCCGATTCCGATTATAAACAGCAACAAATCCACACATGATATTAATTCCCCCTACTCCTTTTTCCGTACTATTATTAGTCTACCTGTCCGTTTTGTAAGATTTGTGAAGGTCACATTACAATTCACACCACATTTCTTCAAAAAGTCTTCACAATCAGATCATAATAAAAAAAGACATCCATTGGTTGAATGCCTCGTTCACCTAATTGTGTATATGTATTCGACATGATTATAAACTCTTTCATTTAACTTTCTTTTCAATGTTCTCTTTAGAAACTGGGTAATTGCTAATATAATTTTCCCAAAAGTGATCCTCTTTGAAACAAATTCCTCTAAGACTTTTGCTCCGACATAGCGAGCATGTTGAGGCTTCTGTTATATCCGATTTGAGATTCCTACTCGGATAACCGATGACTATCAGACTTGCTGGCCCTCTGAGATTAATCTTACTGGTAACAAAGATGAAAGATGAGTTTCTTGGCCCTTAAACGCAAATGAAAGGAGATTTTATCAATGTCTAGTCGTTCAATGGATTAATTAACGCGCGAAGATCAAATCTTTCTTATTTCTTTCGTAGCATGTTCTGAAAGAAAGACGATTTTATAAAATACGTAAGCCGACAGAGAAATCAAATACGATGTGTACTGTCGGCTTTACTATTATCTTATTAACCTTGATTTTCTTTCCGATCATTATGGACGTGATGATGGTGATAATGATCGTGATGGTGATGATGAACATGATGATGGACGTCATGCGCATGGTGATGATGGGAAGGCATCATATTATCCATTATTGTCGGATAAGTTCCCGAAACATGTTGTGGTCTGTACAATCCAGGTTGCTGTGTCGGATAAAAATTATTGTTTACATTCGGATTCGGATTTTCTGTACTCATTAAGCATACCTCCTGAAATTTTTGTGGGGCAGGTAACTACCTACAATTTCTACTATATGTTGTAGTAAAGATATCCGTGATAGGTCATTGCCCAGTTGTATCAACTAACCATCCCTTCCCATGAAAGCATCTGCTCTAACATTTTTTAATCTCTCCTTATTGATTTGTATCTTCTTTTTACCAAGTATAAATTTTTCCGACGAAGCCCCCATTAGATTCACCGCAGTTTTCTTACTCATCTAGAACGCCTGGATTTACAACCTTCATGTTTTGCCCTTCCACAGCTGTTTCAACAGCTTGCGTAAGCGTCTGCTACTGTGCGTTCAGTCTACCCTCAGACTAGGGTCACCTCTCTCTTCTTCAGATTCCAGCTCTGAGTGGACTCCTTCTCCCTTATCTAAGGGTACTATTTCCTCTGTCATTCACTAACATAGAGCCCATGAACTAAAAATGCCGTAAGCAATTTGCTTACGGCATTATACATTAATTAGAAATCCTTTAATCTACTCATTCCATCGTTCATAATACTTCCAGATCACCAGTATCTGCACCAATCACTACTGCAATTAACTCATCTTCTGCCCTGATATCTTTCATATGGTTCATGTTCACTTCGCCATTTACCGTACCAATCCTCCGAATGTAGATCTCTGATTAGGTTGTCCTTCTTTGTAGGTAAGGAGTTCCGAGATCCTATCTTATGTTAACCATGCTTTTAATTTTAGCACACCACGAGTTTATTCATTCTGTCCACTAATATATAATCTATACCCCACCCCCCGTACGGTTTGTATAAGGTTATATTCCAGACCTTCCTTTTGTAGTTTCTCACGTATATTTTTAATGTGGGTATCAACAACTCGATCATATCCCTTATATTCGATTCCAAACATTCTATCAACCAATTCTTCTCTGGTATAAACAAGTTGGCTGTTCTGAGCAAGAATAGTTAGTAACTGGATCTCTTTTTTTGTTAATTTAACGACAATCTCCCTGATTTGAATCTCCCTAACATCTAAGTGTATTTTTATACCTGGGAAATGCAAAACACTTGTCATTGATAAAGTATTTTGTGTTATCGCGGCTCTACGTAATAAAGAATTCATTCGGGCTAACAACTCTTCTAAGTCAATGGGTTTGGTCAAAAAATCATCCGCACCGATTTTAAAACAATGAACTTTTTCCTTAATTTCCGTACATTCTGAAAGCATAAGAATCGGTACTATTTCTGTTTCTCTAACGATTCTGCAAACTTGGCAACCATCCATATCCGGCATTATGACATCCAGCAGAATAATGTCAAAGGAATGATTGCTCACCATCGTTAGTGCTTCCTGGCCTGTACCTGCTTCTTTTATTGAAAACCCTTTTCCCAATAAGAAAATCCGTAGCAAATCCCGCATATTTCGGTCACTATTTACAATTAACACTTGATGGTTGGACAACATTCTCACCTACTCTGTATTCTAATTTCACTTATTATAACTAAAAAATATGTTAATAAAATGTAGATTAATGAGATATAAAATGTTCAAATCCCCGTCTTTATTACATCTTTTCTAAGCCCTATCTCAAATCACTATACTTCCTATTGGCTGCATAAATCGTGTTTAAGCTGCTTAAAGGTCAATTTATTATTACTTACTGACTGGGTTATGAGTAGACAGCCTTTCTCATTTCAAATTACAAACATTAAAAACCAGCAAGTCTCTGGTAGTAAGAGACTAACTGATTTATGTTTTCGGTATGTTGGTTGTCCAAACAGACATTCCGTCTTCTTCTTTCAACGGACCACCACAACTTCACTTCCCGCAATATAGGTGATTTAATCTCAAACTTTATGACTACTAACCCGTCATATCTCGGTTCCCAGAAGACTCGCATAGTTATCTAATAAAGGACTTCACGACAGTCGCTTAGGTACTATCCTATTTAGTCTATGAGTTAATTAACAATTTTTGAATTTCCTTTTTCATTAGTTCGTTTTGCATTTTTAGCTCATTATAGTCGTCAAGAAGTGACCAATCCTTTTGTGATTGTTTTGAATGTGAACCCTTACCATGCATTCCCTTCATACCAAACATCATATATACCATCATCAGCGGACATATCAACAACAGTAACCACGATAAATCCATTTGCTTACCTCCTCGTAAGTTGCTTTCATTTGATATTTTCATTGTATCTAGATTATGTGTAGATAAGATGTTAAAAATATGTGATTTTCATGTGCTTAATGTTTTAAATTTTGGATTAAATCACCCATTTTGGGATTGCTAGACTCTGCTTTTCCACAATCGGAAAACTCTGTAGGGATGACTGCCCTGTGCCCGACGGCTGTCTCCTTACTGACTTTGCTGATATGATTTCTAGTTTCTGCCGCCCTTATCTAGTTCTTCCTCTATCGACATTCCAATATACCCTCAACCGGTAAGCAGTTGTCCACCCTTGAACTACAACATGTAGTTTACAAATGCTAAAGAAAGCAGCTAACTGCAGCTGCTTATAATAACAACATTCAGTAATACAAAAAGTATTGACGACATCGCCAAAGGTTTGATCTCCAATACCGGAATTATAATATCGCTCTTTGGATGAAGCAACTTTTGAATACGATAATTAATTGCCTTATCTGCGAAACCAACCCCTACTACTCTTTTTTGTTTACTCTGGGTGCATTTATATAGAACACTGGCCAAATCATACGGAGATTTCATTTGATTAATTGCATACTGATCTGCTTCGATTTCCATCCATACTTCAATATAATAAGAAAACTTCTTGAAAATAGGTACAAATGGTAGACTACCCTTGATAAGATGAATGATAAGTAAGCGTAGGGGATCATACCTTTTAGTATGCGCGTACTCGTGTAGTATAACAGCAGTTACTTCTTGCTCTGTAAAATCTCGAACAAGTTTTGAAGAAACCACAATCTTCGGTCGGAGAAAACCTGATGTGACAGCCAAGAACGAATCGTGATGAACGACGATGATACGACCCTCTGTAAATTCATATTTTTCACAGAGTCGTTTAGTTAATGAATAATCACATTGGAACTGAATTTGAGTATTCCACTGTCTTTCCAGTTTTATTTGTTGATAAAGCTTTATAATGATCAGTACAAAACTATATAAAATCATCAGATTCAGTCCAATGAAAATTACTAAATGTAGTATTGTACTTTCTGCCAAAGCAGAAAGACAATACTGCAGTATTCCCCATGTTGGAGAGTACCCACCAAACTCATGTAGAATATATAAGGACATTTGACTCCATATAAGAAGACTAATGATGATCATCAAATATTGTGCAGCTTGATACTTTTTAAAGATCATTTTCACTAGCACCTTTACGCCACTGTTCCAACCGAGCCTCCAACAACTTCATTAGTCCGGGATCTGCCTCCTGAACAGCATCTACCATGTGGTTCACCATCAAGTCACCGAAATCATGTATAAACCTCTCTGTGACAATTCGTGTGTGTTCATCAATAAAGGCCTCTTTACTTTGAACGGATTCAAAGTAGCTTTGTCTAAATCTTCCTTTACCTACAGTGTTTTTTTTCAAATGCCCTTTTTCGATTAGTCTATTCATCACAGTCATCACAGCGTTATATGAAAGCACCTCTTTAAGAAGAGACTGTACTTGTTTCGTAGTTACACTTGAGTTAGCCCAAATAATATCCATAATCTGAGCTTCAAGAGATCCAAAAAAACGGTTTAAACCTACTCCTTCTAAATTAATACGCTTAACTGACATGC
>JAILZT010000037.1 GCA_023512345.1 Paenibacillus sp. | reverse complement strand
CTTCGGTCCTTCTTATAGGATAAATAAAGAAAGCTATAGAGAACGAGAGCATAAGAAAGGGGAATAATAAAGTAGTACTGCATAAGATGTTCAGAAAAATACATGGTTGATAATACGATAAGAATGGATGGTAAATTTAAGGAAAATAAAACCTTTTCACGTGTAGTGATATTAATTCTTCCAGTGGGCTTGTCTGGCACAAAATCGAAGCCTTTTCGCTTCTTACTAATATATGTGCCAATTATTATAGCTGTGGTAGCTGATAAAGTTTGTAATAGATATACGGGAAACTGAGCGACAAAGTTAAAATCAATTGAAAACAAAGTAGTTTTGTTTAACAAAAAGTAATAGAGAGTTTGTATTAAGGAATAGGCTTGATAAGTTATACCTGTCATAATTGCGGCATAAAAAAAGTGAATCTTAAACAACATCCACATAAAACAAAATATCAAAATGAATTGAAGGAAAAGATCCACTTGGATTAACCCATAGTCATTCCGAAGCACATAAGAAAAAAAACCCATTATTAAACTGGAGAACAACATTTCCTTCGGGTACAAGTCAATTTTAAATAACTTGAAAGCCATAAAAAACAGAGCGTAGGTTTCTAGAACCGAGAACGCAAGGTAAAGCAAAAAATCCAACAATGCATACACTCCCGATAAACCGACTAATTAATACTTAATCTTACAAAGATTATACCTAATCCAATAAAATACAACAATGGGAAATGCAATATTTCACCAAAATATTATTATATAGTATAAAAAAGCTTAAAATAACCAATTTAGAATCGTGATAGGAGGACCTATCATATGCGCAGCATCGCTCCAAAATAAAAGGAGGATCGCGGGAGTTGAATCGGCGTGCAAATTTCGGCGGGACGCCGATGCTGCAGTATGAGCTCTATGTCCGGAGGGAAGATGAGCATCTTGCACAGAAATCTCTTATATAAAAAAAGCATTCCTTCCGATAATTCGGCTGAGGAATGCTTTTCTTTTACTTTGGAGTTTTGTAGAGTTTTATAGAGGGGGGTTCTTGTGGCATTTTCGGCAGACGGGATAATAGGCTTCATTACCGCCGATCTGAATTTGCTTGCCGCTATAGACGGGTTTGCCGTTCTCTACACGCAGGGCCATGGTGGCTTTGCGCTCACAGAACCAGCATATAGTCTTCATTTCTTCTATTTTATCAGCGTATATTAACATATATTTGCTGCCCTCAAAAAGATTGTTCTGAAAATCATTTTTGAGTCCAAAGGCCATCACCGGAATATTGAGCTCATCAACTATACGAACCAATTGGAGAATGCTGTCATGATTCAGGAATTGGCATTCATCAATTAGCACACAATGAGGCTTAGGCTGATGGTTGTTCACAATGCTGTAGATGTCCGTTTTTTCGTCAATCGCTCTGGCCTGTTTACGAAGTCCGATTCGGGAAGATACATAACCAATTTCATCCCGATCATCCAGGGAAGAGGTGAAAATAAGAACGGATTTACCTTGTTCCTCATAATTATGGGCAACTTTTAAAATCTCAATAGATTTGCCGCTGTTCATTGCTCCGTATTTAAAAAACAACTGTGCCACTGTCCATCGGTCCTTTCCTGTATGACAAAATAATAGTTATCCGAAAAATGCGACCTTATTACAGTATCATATTCCTGGCTCCGTAAGCCAGTAAAACATGATTCAAATTGTTACTTTAGAAACTTATGATTCGGAGATGTTATAATATAGCTTAATGAATGGTAACAGAAAGGAAGTTTATGGTGGCAGAGAAGTTAAGCGAATACAGAAACCGTATCGATAATTTAGCAGCAGATGAGAAGTTGACCCCTGAAGTGCAGGCATTGCTGGAGGAGCTGATGGTAGATCTAATTGAAGAGGCCCGAAGCAATAAAGCCCTCCGAAGGGCTGCCGTGAAGTCAGCACAAACTTCCATGATGTCCAGCCGATTGCGGGATGCACTTCAGGAGTAAATGAACTGGGTATTAATATATAACTAATTCGGAGAGTGGCTGTCCGGTCGGAGGAATGGGTATGGGCTTGATTTTTGCTTATTTGAAAAAATACCGAGTGGCTGCCATAGCTGCCCTTGTTATGATGTTTATTGAACTGGCTGTTGAGCTGTCGCAACCCCTCTTGATCTCCAAAATCATTGATGAAGGCATTAAAGGCAAGGATACCTCAGTCGTATGGTTGTGGGGCGGCATATTAGTAGGAAGCGCTGTAGTGGCTTTTATCGCAGGGATTTTAAGCTCTTTTTTTGCATCTCACGCCAGCCAAGGCTTTGCTTTTGATCTCAGGGACAAGCTGTATGAGAGGGTACAATCCTTTTCCTATGAAGTCTTTAACCGTTTTGCCGCATCTTCACTTATTACACGATTGACCAGTGATGTGTCCCAACTGCAGGATACGATATTTATGAGTTTGCGTTTCATGACTCGGGTACCGCTTGTAGTGACGGGCAGTGTAATCATGGCGCTGGTTGTGCATGTGAAGCTCGGGCTAATATTAACATTGACGGTTCCAGTATTGGCCGTATTTCTATATTGGGTGATGAAGAAAGCATCCACACTATTCCGAAATGTCCAAGCTCGCTTAGATGGTGTAAATGGGGTTATTCAGGAAAACCTAACGGGCATAAGATTAATTCGTGTTTTTGTGCGTATGGGACATGAAATCGGGCGTTTTGCCGGATATAGTGGGAACTTGATGCGGACTACCGTGTCTGCGCTAAGATTAACGGAAACGACGATGCCTTTTATATTACTAATTGTGAATGCAGGGATACTCCTAGTGCTTTGGTTTGGGCGGTTGGAAATATCTACAGGTGAGGCTACCTTAGGTGAAACGATTGCGGTAATCAATTATTCTCTGCGTACTATTGGGGCACTGTCGGCCTTATCCTGGATCGTAGTTACCTTTTCAAGAGCTCGTGCTTCCTTGCAGCGGATTGGCGATGTATTCGCCGAGGGGAATGATGTCCCAGAAACCGGTACTAACAATGTTAAATTGAAGTCATCGGATATTGAAACTATTGAAGGCCGCGTTGAATTCGAAGAGGTTGGCTTTCGTTATCCCGGGAGTGATATTTCTGTTCTCGAAAATATTTCTTTTATAGCTTCCCCTGGGGAACGAATTGCTATTATGGGTTCTACAGGTTCAGGGAAAACGTCGCTTGTTGGTCTTATACCCCGCTTATATGAAGGAAACACTGGCGTAATTAGAATAGACGGTGTAGATACACGTGATATGGATATTTCCAAACTGCGCCATGCTATTGGCTATGTACCCCAAGAAGTATTGCTCTTTACAGGGTCGGTACGGGATAACATTGCTTGGGGGAATGAGAATGCCACCCCGGATCAGATCGAACAGGCTGCAGCTGCAGCGCAGATTCACGAGACCGTCCAAGGGCTGCCAGATCGATATGAGACAAAGCTTGGACAACGCGGGGTCAACCTGTCTGGTGGTCAAAAGCAGCGGCTTACCATTGCCAGAGCACTTGTGCGAAATCCATCCATTCTAATCCTTGATGACAGCACTAGCGCATTGGATGCGGTAACTGAAGGAGCGCTGCTGAAGGCGTTGAAAGAAATGTCCTGCACCACTTTTTTAATTACCCAAAAGATCAGCTCTACGGTATCAGCGGATTTAATTCTTTTGCTCGATGAAGGGCGATTAATCGGACGAGGTAATCATAAGGAGTTGCTGGCAAGTTCCGAATTATACCGGACCATATACAAGTCCCAAATGGGGGAGGAGGTTCAGCATGTTCAAAGCATTACTTGAGCCCTTTCAACACCCTAGACCGGCATTGGAGCTTGGTGAAGCGAAGATAGGTCTTGCCTCTGGGCGTAAAACTAAATCTAAGGCTAAAGACTGGTCAGGCACCTTAAAAAGGATCTGGAAATACCTAGCTGCCCGAAAAGCAAAACTCAGTCTTGTTCTGTTCATGGTTGTACTTAGTTCTTTGCTTGCGCTGTTGGGTCCTTACTTAATCGGTGTGGCTGTGGATGATTTTCTGGAAGGCCCCGGTGGAAGACGGTGGGGTACTTTTTTGATAGGGCTATCGCTGGTGTATATCTTCTACTCCTTAACCTCTTGGCTGCAAAATATTTGGATGATCGAGATTGCTCAGGAGACCGTATACCGAATGCGTACCGATCTGTTCTCTCATTTGCACAAGTTGCCTATTTCCTTTTTTAACCGGCGGCAGCAGGGAGAGATTATGAGTCGGCTTACGAATGATATCGAGAATATCAGTTCTACATTTAACAGTTCTGTAATACAGATTTTCTCAAGTATATTAACATTAGTGGGTACAGTGTCGGTTATGCTGTGGCTTAGCCCTTTGCTGACTTTACTTACCTTTATTGTCGTCCCTTTAATGGCTTTAGGAATGCGCTGGATTACCCGGCGGACGGGTCCGCTTTTCAAGGAGCGGCAGCGTAATATGGGAGAGCTGAACGGTTTCATTGAGGAGACACTGTCGGGTCAACGTATCATTAAAGTTTTTTCGCAGGAGGAACGAGTTATAGCAGGCTTTCGTGAACGAAATCATCGGATTATGCTCTCAGGCTATTGGGCGCAGGCAATCTCTGGTTTTATCCCAAAGCTAATGAACGGCCTGAATAATTTGAGCTTCGCGATTGTCGCTGGTGTGGGTGGTCTACTTGCGATTCGCGGGTCCATTACGGTCGGGGTTATTATTGTATTTGTTGAATACACCCGCCAATTTACCCGTCCTCTTAATGATCTGGCAAATCAATGGAACAGTCTGCTGTCTGCGATTGCTGGAGCGGAGCGGGTATTTGAGGTTCTGGACGAAGACACCGAGGCAAAAGATGAGGCAGGGGCTATTTCTTTGGATGCTGTGAAAGGTGAGGTGAAATTCTCCAGAGTATCTTTTTCTTATGATGAAGTTGGAGATACGCTTAGGGATATCAGCTTTGTGGCGAAGCCTGGCGAGATGATTGCTTTGGTGGGTCCTACCGGAGCCGGAAAAACTACGCTGATTGGGTTATTGTCCCGCTTTTATAATTCGGATAAAGGGCAAATTACTATAGATGGACACGATATCACCTCGATTCATCGAGACAGCCTCCGCGGGCATATGGCTTTTGTTCTGCAGGATACCTTCTTATTTAAAGGGACGATCCGTGATAATATCCGCTACGGCAATCTAGATGCAACGGATGAGGAGGTCGAGGAAGCAGCTAAACTTGCGAATGCCCATTCTTTTATTACGCGGATGCCAGAGGGGTATGAGCGAATGCTGGCGACAGATGGCAGTGGTATCAGCCAAGGTCAAAAGCAGTTGCTGGCTATTGCCAGAGCAATTCTGGCTGACCCAGCGATGCTTGTTCTTGATGAGGCCACAAGCAGTATCGATACCGTTACTGAAATCAAAATTCAGGAAGGTCTGCAGGCGCTGATGAAGGGACGAACGAGCTTCGTTATCGCTCACCGATTGAACACGATTCGAGCCGCTGACCGCATTCTTGTTCTGCAAGAAGGCAACTTGCTGCAACAGGGATCGCATGAGGAGCTGCTTCGTCAGGGCGGATTGTATAGTGAATTGGTCGCGGGCAGCGCAAAATAAAAAATAACAGCCCTCCGTTAGGAAGGCTGTTATTAGTATTTACAAGGTTGTCTTACGTGTCTGTGTTTGTGTGGGTTTCTTCTTTTCCTTGAACCGAGGGCCAACGTAATTACGCTTACGGTCACGGGTAAGGATCCAACCGCCAAGGAAAGTCATCCCTGCGGCAAAGAGAAGCAGGCCGCCGCCGAAATGAAGCCAAGCAAAGGCTGGTGTTACATTATCGTCGCCATGCATGGATATATAATTAAAAACATCGTCTTTCATCATGAGGAAGCCCGTCATGGCGAGCAAGCCGGGAATAACGAGAATCAGAATGGCGATGAAGCGTGATATAAGCAGTTTCATAAGAATTCCCTACCCCTTTATGCCGTTTATATTCAATCTTATGATAACGCTTCGGTCCCAAAATGTCTATTTGTCCATGATGTTTATAGGTTTTGTAATGTGGGCAAAAGAGAGTACAATATAGTACGTTAAGATGAACTTATGTGTTATTACTAGGAGGATACATATCATGACAATTTCATGTGACGTGGCGATACTTGGCGGAGGAACTGGTGGATATGTGGCAGCGATTCGTGCCGCACAGCTGGGGAAGTCAGTCGTCATTATAGAAATGGATAAATTAGGCGGAACGTGTCTGCATCGCGGTTGCATTCCTAGTAAGTCCCTTTTGCGGAGTGCCGAGGTATTCGCAGAAATTAGTGAGAGTGAGAATTATGGTATAGAGACATCTGGGGTAAAGCTGGTGTTCCCGAAGGTGCAGAAACGCAAAGAAGCAGTTGTCGAGCAGCTGCATCAGGGTGTGCAATTTTTGATGCGTAAAAATAAAATTCAGGTTATCAAAGGCAAAGGGCGTGTGATTGGTCCTTCTATTTTCTCTCCCCGCAGTGGTGCTGTAGCCGTTGAGATGGAGGATGGAGAGATGGAGACCGTCGTGTCCAGTCATTTAATTATAGCTACCGGCTCACGCCCCCGTTCACTTCCGGGTCTTAAACCGGATGGAAAAGCCATCCTGAGCAGTGAAGAAGCATTAACAATGGAAGAACTGCCTTCATCCATGATTATTGTAGGGGGTGGAGTGATTGGGGTGGAATGGGCATCCATGCTGGTTGATTTCGGTGTTGAGGTTACCGTGGTTGAAGCCGAAGGACAATTGCTGCCATTCGAGGATGAAGAGGTAGCTAAAGAGCTCCAACGTTTATTGAAAAAACGTGGCGTCAAGGTGCTGACGGGTACGAGGGTTGACACCAATAGTTGTACAGTAACAGAGGCTGGTGTGACTCTTGAGGCTCGCAAAGGGGAACAAGTCCAGACACTGACAGCAGAGAAGCTGTTGGTCTCCGTAGGGAGACAAGCCAATATCGAGAACATCGGTCTGGAGAATACGGATATTCGATTTGAGCAGGGCATTATTTCTGTGAATACCAATATGCAGACCAATGAGCCGCATATTTATGCCATTGGTGATTGTATAGGAGGCCTTCAATTGGCCCATGCAGCCAGTCATGAAGGGATAAGAGCAGTGAATCATCTCTCAGGAGAAGCCCTTCATCCTTACCATACTCACCTCGTTCCACGATGCGTATATTCTCGTCCCGAGGTAGCTAGCGTTGGTTATGCAGAGAAAGAAGCCAAGGCACTAGGGCATGATGTTGTGACTGGCAAATTCCCTTTCTCCGCTATTGGTAAGGCCATTGTATATGGCATGAAGGATGGTTTTGTCAAAGTGGTAGCGGATCGCAGCAGTGGAGATATTCTCGGTGTTCAAATGATTGGGCCTCATGTTACAGATCTAATCGGTGAAGCGGCGTTAGCTCAGCTATTGGACGCTACTCCATGGGAAATCGGAGAGGCTATCCATGCCCATCCGACACTTTCGGAGATTATTGGCGAAGCTATGCTGGCTGTGGATGGAAAAGCTATTGGAATGTAAGTTAAACAGCATTTCTTTTTGGGTGCAAAGGGATTATAATAAACTCAAGCCAAGTCTTAGTACCAGGTTTTAAGATCAAGTCCGCATTGTTGGATTTCTCTGCTGGAACAAGGCTTGAGGCTTTATGAATAAGGAGGTACCTCTCAAATGGAATCACAAGGTACTGTAGAAACGGTTAACAGACACAGTCAGCTTGGACTTAGCGACGGACAGGTCATCGACATGTACAGATATATGCTTCTCGCCCGTAAATACGACGAGCGGAGTCTGCTGCTTCAACGGGCAGGCAAAATTAATTTTCATGTCTCCGGCATCGGCCAGGAGGCAGGGCAGGTTGCTGCAGCGTTTGCTCTAGACCGCCAGAACGATTACTTTTTACCTTATTACCGAGACTATGCCTTTGTATTATCTGTGGGGATGACAACACGGGAGTTGATGCTGTCCGTGTTCGCCAAGGCAGAAGATCCGAACAGTGGCGGGCGTCAGATGCCGGGCCATTTCGGCAGCAAGAGATTGCGTATTGTAACCGGGTCTAGTCCGGTAACTACTCAAGTGCCGCACGCCGTAGGTTTTGCATTGGCTGCCAAAATGCAAAGGAAGAAGTTTGTATCCTTTGTTACCTTTGGAGAAGGCTCCAGTAACCAAGGGGATTTTCATGAAGCCTGTAATTTTGCGGGGGTAAACAAACTTCCTGTTATTATCATGTGCCAGAACAATCAATATGCTATCTCTATACCTGCCCACCGTCAGCTTGGCGGTAAGATTAGCGACCGGGCACTGGGCTACGGGTTTCCTGGAGTTCGTGTTGACGGCAATGATCCGCTTGAGGTCTATCGTGTAGTAAAAGAAGCGCGTGAGCGTGCATTGGCTGGAGAAGGTCCGACACTGATTGAGGCTATGATGTACCGTCTGTCTCCACATTCGACCTCAGATAATGATTTAGCTTATCGTACACAAGAAGAAGTAGACGAGAATTGGAAAAAAGACGGCGTAGCAGCATTCCGGAATTACCTGATCGGTCTAGGACTGTGGAGTGATGAACAGGAACGAGATATGATTGCCGAGTGCAATCTTGAACTGAAAGAGGCTATCGAATACGCCGACAATGCACCGTTCCCGAAACCGGAAGATACGCTGCTGCATGTGTACAGCGAGTCCAAAGGAGGAGCGTAAACTATGGCTATTATGGAATATATCGATGCCATCCGGCTGGCGATGAAAGAAGAAATGGAGCGGGATGAATCTGTATTTATACTTGGGGAAGATGTCGGGGTCAAGGGTGGAGTGTTCACAACTACGAAGGGTCTTCAGGATCAGTTCGGTGCTGAGCGTGTTCTTGATACACCATTGGCAGAATCGGCTATTGCTGGTGTAGCTATAGGTGCGGCTATGTACGGAATGAAGCCTATTGCCGAAATGCAGTATTCTGACTTCATGTTGCCTGCAACCAATCAGATTATCAGTGAAGCTGCCAAAATCCGTTACCGCTCAAACAACGACTGGAATTGTCCTATTGTTATCCGCGCACCGATTGGCGGCGGTATTTTTGGTGGATTATATCATTCCCAATGTCCGGAATCTATTTTCTTTGGTACGCCGGGACTGAAAATTGTAGCACCTTATTCGGCAGCAGATGCCAAAGGTCTCCTGAAATCCGCAGTGCGTGACCCGGATCCGGTCTTGTTCTTCGAGAACAAGAAATGCTACAAGCTGATCAAAGAAGATGTTCCTGAGGGAGAATATACAGTACCTATCGGAGAAGCGAATCTGCTCCGTGAGGGAAGCGACATTACGGTTATAGGCTACAGTCTTCCATTGCATTTTGCCATGCAAGCAGCGGAAGAACTGGAGCGCGAGGAAGGTATTACAGCACATATCCTTGATCTTCGTACACTGCAGCCGCTTGATCGTGAAGCCATCATTGCTGCTGCACGCAAGACTGGGAAGGTTCTTATTGTGCATGAGGACAACAAAACTGGGGGCATAGGCGGAGAAGTGGCTGCGATTATTGCCGAACACTGTCTGTTTGAATTGGACGCTCCAATCTTCCGACTGTGTGGACCAGATGTGCCAGCCATGCCGATCAGCCCGCCGATGGAGAAGTTCTTTATGCTTAGCAAAGATAAGGTAAAGGCGGAAATGCTTCGGTTGGCCCAATACTAGGGCATTATCGTAAAACCTTTAAGGAGTGAAATTATGTCTGACAACCAAAAGTTGATCGATGTGACCATGCCGCAGCTGGCAGAGTCTCTTGTATCAGCAACGATCGGCAAATGGCTGAAAAAGCCGGGTGATCCGGTAGAGCAGTATGAGGCGCTTTGTGAAGTCATTACTGATAAAGTAAATGCCGAACTGCCTTCCACCATCGATGGGATTATGGGTGAACTATTAGCCGAGGAAGGCCAAACTGTCAATGTTGGTGAAGTGATTTGTCGAATTGCTGTTCCCGTGGCAGCTACGAATACAACGGATCATAGCTTTCAAAAGGCAACTCCAACCCCTATTTCTGGAAGCGATCGGCAAGCTGTTCAACAGGGATCTGGAGTTCCGGCTGCTGGTCAAGTCACTGATACCGATTCGCCAATGCGTTCCCGGTATTCTCCTGCAGTACAGACGTTAGCGGCCGAACATAATTTAGATTTAAAGGCTGTATCAGGAACCGGCAATGGCGGGAGGATTACCCGTAAAGATGTATTGGCCTTTCTTGCAGCTGGAGGAGCATCCGCGAGCACTTCTGTGCAGAATACGGGGTCCGTTGGTCAGCAAGCACCGACTGTTCAAGCTATACTCCCTATAGTCGAAGAGAACAATCAACCTGTCCGTAATTCCGGACTTCATTTTAGTGAGTCTCCGCGTATCCCAACTATTGAGGTAGAAGGCGGACGGGGCAGCAGCTCGGAATATTTAATTGATGTTACACCGATTCGCAACACCATTGCATCGCGCATGCGCCAAAGCGTTACGGAGATTCCGCATGCTTGGACTATGATTGAAGTGGATGTCACGAATCTGGTTATGCTTCGGAACAAGCTTAAGGATGAGTTCAAGCGCAAAGAGGGCATTAATCTCACTTATCTTGCCTTTTTAATGAAGGCTGTTGTAAGTGCCATTAAAGACTACCCAATTATGAACTCTGTCTGGGCTGTTGATAAAATTATCGTCAAACGTGATATTAATATATCCCTTGCAGTAGGTACCGAGGACTCAGTAATGACCCCTGTCATTAAGAATGCTGATCAGAAGAATGTAGCTGGGTTAGCACGTGAGATTGATGAGCTTGCATTTAAGACTCGTGAGGGTAAACTGCGTCTAGAGGATATGCAAGGCGGAACATTTACGGTTAATAATACAGGATCATTTGGTTCCATTCTTTCTTATCCAATCATTAACTACCCCCAAGCGGCAATTGTTACCTTCGAGTCTATTGTGAAGAAGCCTGTAGTTATTAATGATATGATCGCAGTGCGTTCCATGGCTAATATCTGTCTGTCTCTGGATCATCGGATTCTGGATGGGGTTATAAGCGGACGATTCCTGCAAAGGGTCAAGGAAAATGTGGAAGGGTACACGCCTGATACTAAGCTGTACTAGTTATTAAAGAGTGCAATACTAGAAAACTCGGGAAAAGGGGATGTCTAGGCATGAGCAACACGAACGCACGTAGGCTGGCCATTTCGTATACCCCCATGATGGAGTACGGCAAGGCATGGGAGTTGCAAAAGGAAGCGGTACAAGCCATTGATTCCGGTGAAAAGCCGGAGCGGCTTATCCTTTTGCAGCATCCGCCTACCTATACGATCGGTTCACAGAACCATCCCGAGCATCTCCTCCTGAACAGCGATCAACTCAAAGAACAAGGCATAACGTTGTTTGAAATTGATCGTGGTGGAGATATTACATACCATGGACCGGGTCAACTCGTTGGTTATCCACTTCTGCGAATCGGAGAAGATGGAAAGGTTAATTTGCATGGATATCTGCGTGATCTTGAACAGGTTATTATTAATTATCTCGCATCCTATGGCATTGTAGGTGATCGTAAACCAGAATACACAGGTGTCTGGGTAGGCGATGAGAAAATTTGTGCGATCGGTATCAAGTTTAACAAAAGCAAGTACCGTAAAGGTTTTGTAACCAGCCATGGCTTTGCCTTTAATATCAGTGCAGGCATGTCCGAAAAAGGCTTTCAGGGGATTATACCCTGTGGAATTGCCCAATATGGAGTAACCTCATTAGAGGAATGCAGTGGGAAAAGCCTGGATATCGAAAAGGTTGCAAGTGAGCTTGTGCCTTACTTTCTGAATCAATTTACTTACGAGGAAATCATCGGAGAAGCTTAACATGACAAATAGCAGCCCGGAACTCCGGGCTGCTATTATTGACATGTCGCATTGTTAACCTACCAGGAACGGCTGGATGACGATAAGCAGGGTGGAAGCGATCATAGCGATCAGCATCACGTAGATGATTATGCGGAACCATTTTTGACGTTGCATGAGTGACTCCTTTGGAATAAGTTTAAGTTATGGACATAAGGTATTGATTTAAGTACAACTATTGTAACGTATCTCTGAAAGAGAGGGAAGTCCATTGATATCACAAGACCGATTGATTCAGGAATTTATGGAGCTTGTCCGCATTGATAGCGAGACGAGAAATGAGCGGCAAATTGCGGATGTTTTGACGAAGAAATTCAAAGCACTTGGACTTGAGGTTATTGAAGACGATTCTCAGGAAAGAACGGGGCATGGTGCTGGTAATTTGTTCATCACTTGGCCAGCTGAGAATGGGGGAGCGGCTCAGAAGCTTTTGTTCACCTGCCATATGGATACTGTAGTACCCGGGCAAGGAATCAAGCCCATTCTTGGAGATGATGGCTGGATTACGAGTGATGGGAGTACCATCCTTGGTGCGGATGACAAAGCAGGTCTAGCAGCCTTATTCGAAGCCATTAGAGTCATTCAGGAGCAGAAGCTTCCGCATGGACAAATTCAATTCGTAATTACAGCAGGGGAAGAATCGGGGCTGTTAGGTGCACGAGCAATGGAACCAAAATATCTGGATGCTGACATGGGTTATGCACTGGATTCTAACGGTGAGCTCGGTGCAATTGCAGTTGCAGCACCTACACAAGCAAAGGTAACCATGCAGATATTTGGCAAATCCGCACATGCTGGCGTTAATCCTGAGGATGGCATCAGTGCCATTCAAGTGGCTAGTAAGGCAATTGCGGCAATGAAGCTAGGACGCATTGATAATGAGACCACCGCTAATATCGGCAAATTCGCTGGAGGCGGGCCTACAAATATCGTCTGTGACCACGTGCAGTTAGATGCGGAAGCTCGCAGTATTGTGCAGGAAAAAGTTGACCAACAGGTTGCTCAAATGCGCGAAGCGTTAGAGACAACTGTTCGGGAATATGGTGCGGAGTGTGAGTTCCGCAGTGAAGTGATCTACCCTGCATTCAGCTTCAATGAGCATGATCCTGTCGTACAGCTTGCCGATCGTGCCATTTCGTCATTAGGTTTAACACCACGTCTGTTTCATTCGGGTGGAGGAAGTGATGCCAATGTGTTCAACGGCCTTAAGATTCCAACGGTGAACTTGGCGATTGGATACGAGAATATTCACACAACTAAAGAACGAATTAAGGCTCAAGATATTGTTAAAGCAGCTGAAATAGTTGTGGCAATTATTACTGAGAGTGTAAAAGGTTAGACATTATAAGGAACATAATGAGGAGCTATCCCCGGGTCTTTCCGTCTCTGGGGAGGGCTCTTTATATTGTGTTTGGATAGATGGATGACCATGTAATGACAACACATAAGAAAGCGGCATATCACGTCCGTATTGCTGCATCCATCCAGCCAGCTTAGCTTTGATCTGATCCGGTTTGCCAACCATTACTATTGCTGAGGAGCTTGTACGACTGAAGAGGTCATTCATGGACGATTCCTTCTTTCCAGTTAAGTTTGCTATAATACACCGTATGCAGAACTGAGCCAAAGGAGACCTAAGTTATGGAAAAACAAAAAATGATATCAAACCCTGCTTTAGACGAAGTGACAATATCCACTGAGCCTATTTTTAATGGGAAAATCATTACCCTTCAGGTGGATACCGTGCGTATGCCGGATGGCAATACAGCTACCCGCGAGGTAGTGAAGCACCCTGGAGCAGTTGCCGTACTAGCCTTGAACAACAACAAAATGCTGGTAGTTGAGCAGTATCGTCAGCCAATGCACCGTACCGAAGTAGAGATTCCAGCGGGTAAACTGGATGCGGGAGAAGACCCATTATTCGCAGCCCAAAGAGAGCTTCAAGAAGAGACTGGCTTTCATAGCGGAGACTTATTTCTTTTGAAATCGTTCTACACTTCTCCGGGATTCGCTGACGAAATTATACATTTGTACGTAACGGAGAATGCACAGCCGGGTGAAATGTCACTGGACGAGGATGAGTTCCTGGAGGTATCAGAACTTACACTTGAAGAAGCCTATCAATATATAAAAGATGGACGGATTGCTGATGCCAAAACAATGATGGCGGTATACGCTTGGCATCTCTATACCTTGACCGGACAATGGCATTAGAACAGGAACTCAAGAACTGCTACTGTGACCTCCACGTTCATATTGGCAAAGCCTCTAACGGGCAGTCGGTTAAAATCAGCGGGAGTCGAGATCTTACCTTTGCGGGTATAGCTAAAGAGGCTGCAGAGCGCAAAGGGATAGAGTTAATCGGGATCATTGACAGCCACTCCCCTCCGGTTCAGCAGGATATTATGGACTGTCTGGAATCCGGAGAAATGACGGAGGCTGAGGGTGGTGGTATTTCTTACCGGGGAACGACGATAGTTCTTGGTGCGGAGATTGAGATCCGTGAACCAGGGCGGAAGGAATGTCATGTTCTAGCTTTTATGCCGGACCTCAATACAATGATGGACTTTAGCAGCTGGATGAGCCGTCACATGCGGAATATTAATTTAAGCTCCCAGCGTTTATACGCTCCGTCACGTGTATTACAGGATGAGATCACAGGAAGAGGCGGTCTTCTTATTCCAGCCCACATTTTCACTCCACATAAGGGCTTGTATGGCTGTGCCACGGAACAAATGGCTGAATTATTTGATCTGGAGCGAATTGCTGCAGTGGAGCTTGGCTTAAGTGCAGATTCGGAAATGGCCGGCTATATCAGCGAACTTGATCCTTATTCCTTCCTAACCAACTCGGATGCACATTCCTTGGGAAAAATCGGGCGTGAGTATAATGTTATGGAGTTGGCAGAGCCCTCTTTCAAAGAGTTACAGATGGCGCTTGAACGTAGAGCTGGACGCAGGGTTGCTGCTAACTTCGGGCTTAACCCACGACTGGGTAAATACCACAGAACTTACTGCAGCGGCTGCGGCAGTATTATTGATGAAGATTTTGCCACTTTGGATCGTTGTCCTTACTGCGGGAGTATTAAGCTGGTACAGGGTGTGCTGGACCGAATCCTGCATATCGCTGACAGAGAGTCACCGATGATTCCTGCTCACCGTCCTCCTTACCATTATCAGGTGCCGTTAGACTTTATTCCGGGTCTTGGTAAAGCGAAGATGAATGTTCTTTTACAGGCTTTTGGCAATGAAATGAATATATTGCATAAGGCTACAGAACAAGAGATTTCAGCAATCGCCGGTGCCGATTTAGCCTCTAAAATCATTGCGGCCCGTTCGGGAGTTCTTGAATTATCGGTTGGAGGCGGGGGGACATACGGTAAAGTTGTGAAGCAAGAGACTCCCAAAAAGGACAAGTCATAGAACTGGCCGTTTCTTCATATGGTGTAACATGTGACCGTAAAGGAGAACGTCCAAGATGCGAAATATCCGACTGATGGTTAAGGAACAGACACCGCTGTATATTTTTGTTGCTGTTTTATTCTTGGTAGGGGTCATCTTCGGGGCTCTTATTGTCAGCGCATTAACGCTGGATCAGCAGCAGGACCTTGGGGAGTACCTGGGCAGCTTCTTTATTACAGTGGATCAGCAGGGTCTTCCTGCAGACACAGGATCCTTTTGGGCCATCGCTGGCCTTCATCTGAAGTGGATTGGCTTGATTTGGATTCTCGGGCTCTCCGTTATCGGGCTGCCGGGGATTTTAATTCTTGATTTTCTAAAAGGTGTGCTGATTGGGTTTACAGTTGGCACTCTTATTGCTCAATACTCTTGGCACGGCCTTCTGTTCGCACTTGTGTCGGTTGCCCCTCACAATCTGGTGCTCATTCCGGTTCTCTTGGTATGCAGTGCTGCAGCCATCGCTTTCTCCCTACTTATGATTCGCAGCCGAGTGTTAGGCCAGCGTCGCCATTCGATAACCCGCCCGTTCGCTATGTATACGGTTTTGTCGGTGTCTATGGCAATGTTGATTCTGGGGGTTTCCTGCTTTGAAACCTGGGTAACACCAGCGATGATGAAGTGGGTTACGCCATCCCTTGTACAATCTGCCGTTGATTTGGCTACAAAGTAAAAGCGTTTGACTTCTCAAACCGACTCCCCCTATAATGAAAGAAGTGGTTTGAGGCCCGGTGCGGTACTTTTCCAAGGGGGAGGCAGACAATGGAAGCTCGGATAGACAAAATTAAACAACAGCTACAATCCCATGGATATAAGCTTACGCCTCAACGGGAAGCAACCGTAAGAGTGCTACTAGAGAATGAAGAGGATCATCTAAGTGCTGAGGATGTATTCATGCTTGTTAAAGAGAAAGCACCTGAAATCGGTCTAGCCACCGTGTATCGAACCTTGGAATTACTAAGCGAGCTGCATGTTGTGGAGAAAATCAACTTCGGTGACGGGGTTGCACGTTATGATCTTCGTACGGATACTGCTAAGCACCATCATCATCATTTAATATGTGTGCAATGCGGAAGTATGGACGAGATTCGTGAAGATTGGTTAGGACCGCTGGAAGAAAAGCTCGAACTTGAATACAATTTCACCGTACTTGATCACAGGCTTGATTTTCATGGCATTTGCCACCGCTGCAAGGATAAGAATAATCCGGATGGGAACCGTCCGGAGTAACTATAGATGAAGTTATAACTTTAAAGCTCTTTCCGGTAAGATTGCCGGAGAGAGCTTTTAAAGTTTAGTAACAGTTTAATCCGTTACTCTGGCAGAGCAACATACATAAATACCTCCTAAAAAGCATAAGGTGTAGGACTAGGTTGTCCTGAACTGAAAGTCAGTTTTGTACCGATTAGCATATGAACTTTTAGGAGGAAAACAAAATGATTATCTCTATTCCAAAATCGGTGCGGCGACTGTATTTAATCATTATGTTTATTGCGATAAGTTATCTATTTTATTATGGAATGAATAGGCTCCAGGCCTGGATTAATCCTATGGACGATTACGGTATCCCGGAGGGATCAGCAGTTCGAGCATTTCACGAAGATGGCCGGGAAACTAATGATTTGAACCTCGAGCAAAGATTGCGGTTTTTTTACTGGTACGGTGAGTAAATAGGCCGAAAAGCAGGAAAAACATAGAAGCTTGTCGAATGAAAATCTATGTAAAGCCACTCTAAGGTGCTGTACTCGAGTCTTAAAAAGACCGGCGGCGTAAGACAGGAGCGTGATTTGATGAAGGCATACTTGCAGCCCTTTATGCTTTATCTGTCCAGGGATAAAGGATTGTCCCGGAACACGTTGGAATCTTACGGGCGGGATATTTCGCAGTTTCTGGAATTTGTTGTGGAGCGGGGAATAGAAATACCGGAGGAAATCAAGAAGACGCATGTTTCTCTCTATCTAGGCGGACTCCGTCAAGCAGGACGGGCAGCGGCAACAGTGAACCGCAATACAGTATCTATCCGTTCTTTTTTTCAGTATTTGCTAAAAGAGAGGCTGATTCAACAGGACCCTTCCCTTGACATGGAAGCGATGAAGCAGGACAAGAAAGCACCTATGGTGCTTACAGTGCCAGAAATGGCTAAATTACTAGCCGCTCCGGATGCAACTGTGCCTCAGGGGATGCGTGACAAAGCCATGCTTGAATTGCTATATGCTACTGGAATCCGAGTATCAGAGTTAATTTCGCTCAATGTGGAAGACGTTCATACCGGGATGAAATATGCAAGGTGCTCAGGTTCTTCGGGCAAGGAGCGAGTAGTTCCAATAGGCAATATTGCTGCGGAGTGTGTAGCTTCGTATGTTACAGGAATGAGGGACAAGCTGCTTCGGCAGGATGAACTGGAGCCTGCACTATTTCTAAATAGTTTGGGTGGCCGTCTTACTCGACAGGGCTTCTGGAAAATTATTAAGAAATATGCGCGTGAAGCAGATATTACTCAAGATATCACGCCTCATACGCTGCGGCATTCTTTTGCAGCCCATCTACTTGAGGGTGGAGCAGATTTACGTTCTGTTCAGCATATGTTGGGCCACGCTGACATATCGACTACTCAGCTTTACAGCGGGATTGCCCGTCAGAATATGAAGGAAGTATATGAAAGTTATCACCCCAGAGCAAAGTAATCGATTGGGAGAACACTTAAAACAATTTTCTCGATAAGAGGAAAGCATTTTGCCTTAAAGGGTAATATAAGAATGTTGGAAACGGGTACCGTTCAGTATGAAGACGGCAAACCGTTTCTTCTTGTTGGGACAATCATTTAATTAAAATTATGCATATATGAGGGAGTGAAGACAGCATGTCCTCTTTTAATCGGATTTGCTTTATTGTTTTGGATAGTGTGGGAATTGGTGAGGCACCGGATGCTGCAAGCTTCGGAGATACGGGGTCTCATACTCTTGGTCATATACTTGAACAAGTTCCCGGACTGAAGCTGCCTAACCTGCAGAAGCTTGGACTTGCTAATATAGCTTCATTGCCACCGCTGGCTCCGGTAACTTCACCTGCAGGTTACTACGGTAAAATGCAAGAGGTGTCTGTAGGTAAAGATACAATGACTGGCCATTGGGAACTGATGGGGCTTAAAATTGAAGTTCCTTTCAACACCTACCCTGATGGGTTTCCTGCAGAGTTAATTGAGAAGTTCGAAGCAGCGACAGGCCGTAAAGTGATCGGCAACAAACCGGCTTCGGGCACGGAGATTCTAGTTGAATACGGTGAGGAACAGATGAAGACCGGAGCATGGATTGTCTATACTTCTGCTGATAGCGTATTCCAATTGGCAGCGCATGAGGATGTCATCCCTCTGGAGGAATTGTACAGCGCTTGTGCAATCGCACGTGAGCTAACGATGGCTCCCGAGTTTTCTGTAGGTCGCGTAATTGCCCGTCCTTATATCGGTGAACCAGGCAACTTCGCACGTACTTCGAATCGCCATGATTATGCGGTGAAGCCACCCGAACCAACAGTGATGAACGCCTTGGCTGATATCGGAAAAGATGTTATTGCCGTAGGCAAGATCAATGATATTTTTACAGGTGAAGGAGTTACCGCATCTTATCCAACCAAGAGCAACGAGCACGGTGTCGAGATAACGATCGAGCAGATGCGTAAGCCATTCAATGGATTTTTATTTACGAATTTAGTGGATTTCGATTCCCTTTATGGACACCGCCGCGATCCTCAGGGATACGGCCGGGCACTTGAAGTGTTCGACGAGTCGCTGCCGGAGATTATGTCTACGCTTGGCGATAAGGATCTGTTGATCATTTCAGCCGACCATGGTAATGACCCTGTCCATAGCGGGACGGATCATACCCGTGAGTTTGTGCCTTTACTTGTCTACAGCCCGGGTCTTAAACAACCTGATAGCCTTGGGGTAAGAACAACGTTCTCCGATGTTGCAGCAACGATTGCTGATAACTTTGGTGCAAAGGCACCGCAATATGGGACAAGCTTTTTGGGAGAATTGAAATAGACTTAGGAGGAACAACTAATGAGCGTAGTAAGCAAAAGTACGATCCAGGAAGCAGCCGCTTTTATTAAAAGCAAAAGTCCAGAGGCACCGGAAATCGGATTGATTCTCGGTTCAGGTCTCGGAGTTCTGGCCGATCTGATCACAGAAGGAATCAGTATCCCATACAACGAAATTCCCCATTTCCCTGTATCTACTGTAGAAGGACATGAAGGCGAACTGCTGATTGGTAAAATTGAAGGACGGCGTGTCGTTATGATGAAAGGCCGTTTTCACATGTATGAAGGATATGGACCGGAGGTCACTGCATTCCCGGTACGTGTCATGAAAGAGCTGGGGGTTACAAGCCTTCTCGTCACGAATGCAGCTGGCGGTGTGAACACAGACTTCACTCCGGGCGATCTGATGCTGATTACAGACCAACTTAACCTAACAGGACATAATCCATTAACTGGTCCTAATGATGCTGAGCTCGGCGTGAGATTTCCGGACATGTCTTCGGCATACAGCCGCCGCTTGATCGATATCGCCAAAGAAACGGCAGCAGCACAAGGATTTGAATTCAAAGAAGGCGTATATGCGGGACTCCTCGGACCTACTTATGAAACTCCGGCTGAGATTGTTATGCTTCGCCGCCAAGGTGCAGATGCGGTAGGTATGTCCACTGTATCCGAGACCATAGTTGCTCGTCACGCCGGTATTGAGGTGCTTGGCATTTCTTGTATCACGAACATGGCTGCTGGAATTCTGGATCAACCCCTGAATCACAGCGAGGTTATGGAGACAGCGGAGCGGGTGCGGGAGCACTTCTTGAAGTTGGTATTAGGATTCATTCCTAAAATGTAGGCTCAAATTACACATAATTTAGTTCAGGAGGAAAAATACATGACACAATCCACCGTCGCTTATGGCGCGCAAGTTAAGGAAGCAGCTGAATATGTAAAATCTAAACTAGGTGCGTACTCCCCAACGATCGGACTGATTCTGGGTTCTGGCCTAGGAGATTTGGGCGACCAAATTGAAGATGCTGTTTACCTGCCATATGAAGAAATCCCACATTTCCCACACTCTACGGTTGTAGGTCATGCTGGCCGGTTTGTTATCGGAAAGCTGGAAGGCAAGGACGTTATTATTATGCAAGGCCGTTTTCACTTCTACGAAGGTTATGCTATGCGTAAGGTTGTTCTGCCTGTCTATGTGTTGGCGAAGTTGGGTATTAAAACCCTCGTAATTACCAACGCTGGCGGCGGGATGAACAAAGCGTTTAAAGCAGGTGATCTAATGCTGATTACCGACCATTTGAACATGACTGGCGATAATCCATTGATCGGACCTAATGATCCGGAGCTGGGAGTGCGCTTCCCTGATATGTCCCGTGCATATGATCATGAATATATTGCCCTTGCGAAAAAGCTGGCAAAGGACGTAAAAGGAACAGAAGGCGAAACTTTGGAGCTTCAAGAAGGCGTATATGCAGGGATTAGCGGTCCTACCTATGAAACTCCGGCTGAACTTAAAATGCTCGCTTACCTCGGTGGAGATGCAGTAGGGATGTCTACGGTTCCGGAAGTTATAGCAGCCAGCCATAGCCAACTCCGAGTGCTGGGAATTACATGCATTACAGATATGGCTATTGGCGAGGAGTTGGAGCCTTTAACTCATGAGCAGGTAGTGAAGGTAGCCAACCTTACAAAACCTAAATTTATTGGTTTGGTTCGTGCCTTTGTACGTGAAGTGCAGGTAGAAGTATGAGAGCCGTCGATATTATCCAGAAAAAAAGAGATGGTGGAGAGCTGACTAGTGAGGAAATTGCATTCCTTATTCAGGGTTACAGCCATGGAGAGATTCCAGACTACCAAATCTCAGCATGGGCTATGGCTGTTTACTTTCAAGGGATGAATGCACGGGAAACCGGAGATTTAACCATGGAGATGGCTAAGTCCGGTGATCAGATCGATCTTAGCCCTATTGCAGGGATTAAGGTAGACAAGCACTCCACTGGCGGTGTAGGTGACAAAACAACGATTGTTCTGGCTCCGCTTGTTGCTGCCGCTGGAGTGCCCGTTGCCAAAATGTCTGGGCGTGGTCTTGGGCATACCGGTGGTACTATTGATAAGCTGGAATCGATCACAGGGTTCTCAGTTGAGATGGACCGGGAGCGTTTTTTCGCGCAAGTTGGTGAAATTGGTGCAGCGGTTATCGGACAATCTGGAAATATCACCCCTGCCGATAAGAAACTGTATGCTCTACGTGATGTTACAGCTACTGTAGAATCCATTCCACTTATTGCGAGCTCAGTAATGAGCAAGAAAATTGCAGCTGGCGCAGACGCTATCGTACTGGATGTCAAAACGGGCAGCGGTGCCTTCATGAAAACATTAGACAGATCTATTGAGCTTGCCCAAGCCATGGTGGATATTGGGACTCATCTAGGTCGCAACACCGTTGCAGTAATTAGTGACATGGACCAACCGTTGGGATTTGGCATCGGTAACGCCTTGGAAATCAAGGAAGGTATTGAGACGCTGATGGGTCGTGGACCTAAGGATCTGGAGGAAGTTACCCTAATCCTTGGCAGCCACATGTTGGTCCTAGGCGGTAAAGCTAAAGATGAAGTGGAAGCTCGCGCTATTCTGAAGTCTCACATTGAGGATGGCTCTGCACTGGAGAAGTTCAAGCAAATGGTTGAAGCTCAGAGCGGGGATGCATCACAAGTTGAGTTCCCGGAAACCTTACCAACAGCCAAAACCTTTATCGAAGTGAAGGCAGCAACCAGCGGTTATGTCGAGGGAATTCAAGCCGAAGAGATTGGCGTTGCGGCTATGCTCCTCGGAGCGGGCCGTGAAACAAAGGAATCTGTGATTGATCTGGCAGTCGGCATTCATTTGTCCAAAAAAGTTGGAGATGTTGTTGAACAAGGCAACACCTTAGCTGTTTTACATGTGAATGAGGCTAGTGAGAGTAAAGTTCGCGAAGCGGTGAATAAGGTGCTTGAAGCCTACCGAATTACTCCAGAACCGGTTGCTCCTCAGCCGTTAGTGTATGCACTTGTCACGAAAGACGGCGTAACCCGTTATTAGTTGACGACCTGTCATATAAAGAAATATATAATAGTCATGCAAAACACCACCGTTAAATCGTTGTATTCGATTTGATAGTGGTGTTTTTTTGGGGATTACGGGTGTCTATGATACGCTCTCTTATTTATCAGGTAGGCAATAACTCCCAATATGGGGACTACAAGAATAAAGGGGGATAACTCTCTCCAGCTGAACTTACTTCCAGCATACTTTCCTTCGTAATTTGCAATGATGAACTTGTTGTTATCCTCTTTAACGGCAATAGCTACTTTAACATCCACGTTATCTATGGAGTAATATTCTGTATCTTTAGGATATTTGTTCGAAAAGTTTCCGGAGTAGGTATCTTCTACATCAGAGTAATAAGTAACCTTTCCAATCTTTGTACCAATTTGCTTAGAATCAATCTGAACATCCGAAGGAATATAACTATTTCCATCATAGACTACAACATTGTAAGCCCAATCTGCGTTAGCTACGCCGGTAATTAGAGTGCCTACCATTAATATAGTGAAAAATAAACTTATCAGGTGCTTCATATATCCCCTCCTTTAACTAAGCAGTTCCTCCTCGACAGCATTCATTATGTTATAAGCGCCTACGCTGGTATTACAAGTTACCGCCAGTTTCACACCGTAATCTGGATATACCGCCGAATGAAAGGATACGCCGGGATCATAACCCATGACATGAAATTTCATGATTCCATCTCCCCGTGTACGAATCCAAATTCCATAGCCGTAATACTCTTCCTTCTCCACATGGATGTGAGGTGTGAGCAACAAGGCTGTCAGCTCCGGGCCTAGAAGTCTATGTTCGAATAATCCTTCCCAGAATTGAAGCATCTCTGGAGCAGTCACGAATGCGCCGCCATCAGAGCCTCCTTTTACAGGGATAGAAAAAATATTGCTGCGCCATCCCCCGTTATCCGCTTCAATATAACCTTGTGCCGTATTAGAGGGTAGTTGATCCAGTGCGAAGTAACCGGAGCGTATCATATTGCAGGGTTGAAATACATGCTGCTCGACATAATCTGAGAATTCTATTCCAGAGACTTTTTCTACAATAAGGCCAAGCAAGATATAGCCTGCATTATTATAATGAAACCTCTCACCTGTAGAAAACTTCATCATACTCCCTTGGAACATAGGCAGAAAATGCTCTAGACGACGTATGCCATACATAGGTTGTGCTTTCCATAACTCTTCAAAGTTCTCCATGATTTCTTCGTCAAAATAATCTGGAATACCTGAACTGTGTGTCAGCAGATGATGAATCGTAATATCTCCGCTGAAATGAGGGAAGGAAACTCCTTCTAGACACTCTGCCAATTTGCTATCGAAGGACAGCTTTCCTTGTTCTACCAGCTGACAAACAGCAACTGCTGTGAACAATTTACAACCAGAGGCAATCCCAAATCTGGTGTCCTGGGTATTAGGAAGACTGTCAGCTCTATTTGCATAACCAAAAGCACTCCTAACCATTTCCTTCCCGATGCTTGATACACTTATTGCTCCATTAAAGCTGGTTTCAACTGCAATTCGGGCTATTTTACTTTCTAAATCTTCTGGCAGCACGTGAACTCCTCCAATAGCAGGTTGTTATTAATATATAGATATATAATAGATGATTTGTAGAAAAATGGAATACCGTACTTAACAGTCTTAAATGATGCGTTTGTTTGTTTCATAAATGGTATATAGTAAAATGATTAAAATATTCTGTGTAGAATTATTCCAAGAGGGGAGCATGGCTTGTGAAAAATCCTGAAAAGATATACAACACTGCAGTAGAGGCAACACTGGAGGTCATTGGGGGGAAATGGAAACCTGTTATTCTCTTTCATCTAACATTTGGCAAGAAACGGAATCATGAATTCAGAAACTTGATACCGGCAATAACTCAAAAAATGTTAACGCAGCATCTTCGGGAGCTTGAGGAGGAAGGGGTTATTCTACGGATTTCTTATAATCAGGTGCCCCCAAAAGTTGAGTATGAATTAACAGACTATGGATGGAGTCTAAAGGAGATCCTGCATTTGATGTGCAGATGGGGAGATTCCCACATAGAGAGAAAATATGACGGAAGAGCCGTTGTTCTCGCTAATAAAAATTAAGCAGCCGACCTGGTACACAAGGTCGGCTTTTCTTTTGCTTTTTCATTTATGGAATGACCTTACGTTGTCGTAGGTCGTCGAAGATCTTCATAAACATTGCTTCAGTATCAACGTATTCATAAAAACCAAAGCGACGGGCCTTCGTTCCGTCCGCGAAGAAATCATAGTCCCAAGAAAATACGAAATCACCGAATCCCCAAGAGGATATATCTTTATAGGAATGTTGAGCAAGCCCATGCTTTTCGACCATATTGCTCCAAAGATGCTCTTTGTCAGCCATTACAACATCCAGTGACATTTGCAGCGGAGGTGCTGTCTCCAAGTCGAAATATTGTGCGATCTTCGGCCATAATTCATTCCAGCGGAACAGATCACCGTTGGTAATGTTAAACGACTGATTGGCACAACGATTGTCAGTCGCCGCCCATACTGTTGCCTTTGCGAGAAGTCCAGCATCTGTCATCTCTAATAAGCTGTTATAAGCCCCTGGCTTACCTGGAAACCGAAGAGGAAGACCAAGCTCCTTCGAGATTGAGGCGTATATTGCAATAACCATGGCCAGGTTCATCGGATTCCCGAGCGAGAAGCCGCACACTACAGAAGGACGGAGCGCTGACCATGTCCATGACTTACCATGTTGTCTTTGCTCTAAGAAATCTTGCTGATCAATATTGAACTCAGGTGGCATATGATTTGCGTCAGTCTCACGAGCGGGTGTCTTGAAGGGGCCTAGGTGCGCGCCATAAACCTTGTATCCCTGCATCAAACTGATATGCTTCAAACCTAATGCGACGGGTTCGATCACCTCTACGGTGTTCACTAGCATGGCGAGGTTGGGTGGAACAAGTTCGGCCCAAGTTGGACGGTCTTGGTATGCGGCATAGAAAATGTGCGTTACCTCAGTTAAGCCACTTAACTTTTGACGTGTGTCCTCTATATTGAGCAAATCAACAGATACATACCGGACTTGGTCGTTTGACTCACCACCTCTACGGGATATACCGATCACATCCCAATCAGGAAGTGTAAGGAGATGATCGATAAGGTTCCGGCCAATGACACCATTTGCGCCTACTACCAAGGCTACTTTATTTGAGGTTGGAGAATCATTATCCATATCGTTTCAGCTCCTTCTGTACGTTGTTTGTACCCTTTTATTTTGCATTAGCTGAACAAATCTGAGAAGTACGCACTTTGAAGTGACGTAAGCACTTTAAAGTAATCAAGGTTGAGGACTATATACTTTTTGAACAAATTCTTGGTATAAATTGATTTGCAGGAAAATGGAATAATTTTCTCCTTTTATGACGAGACTGGAACACAGTAACTGTGAAATGAAGGTTAATGTTCAGGAGGGGAACCATTGTGAAAAAACTAGGTTATGTAGTTACAATGTTGCTTGTGCTGTGTATTGTTATCGGACCCTTTAATACGGCTTCTGCAGCCTATGCGGAAGAGAAGAACAAGGCATCTACTGGGACAGCAGCTGCGTTAGATTTAGCGCCGGGAGCACGTTCCGCCGTATTGCTTGATGCAGGTACAGGCACGATCATTTATGAGAAGAACAGCCATGATAAGCTGCCTCCGGCGAGTATTACTAAGATTATGACCATGCTGCTTACCGTAGAGGCCCTGGATGAGGGGCGCCTGCAGTTAACTGACAAGGTGCGGACGAGTGAGTATGCCGCTTCAATGGGCGGTTCACAGATCTTTCTGGAGCCTGGAGAAGAGATGAGTGTCGATGAGATGCTTAAGGGCATCGCGATGGCTTCCGGCAACGACGCCTCTGTAGCGATGGCGGAGAAAATTGCTGGTTCAGAAACCTCATTCGTAGATTTGATGAATAAACGTGCAGAAGAGTTGGGGTTAAAAGATACTCATTTTGCCAACTGCAATGGTCTGCCCGCTGAAAATCACTATTCCTCTGCACATGATATTGCCGTAATGAGCCGGGAGCTGCTCAAGCATGAGCGCATCATACAATATACCGGTGCTTATCAGGACTATCTGCGCAAGGACTCTGAGAAACCCTTCTGGCTGGTAAATACGAACAAGCTGGTGCGTTTCTACACCGGGGCCGATGGATTAAAAACCGGGTATACTTCTGAGGCCAAATTCTGCTTGTCAGCTACTGCTGCAAGAGAGGGTCTGCGTGCGGTGGCTGTTGTGCTTGGAGAACCGAACACTAAGACTCGAAATAGTGAAGTATCAGGAATGTTCGATTATTTGTTTTCACAATATAAGGTGCATACCATTCATAAAGCTGGAGATACGATAGGCACCTTGAAGATTGAAAAAGGTATTAAAGCGGAGCTGCCTATTATGGCGAAGGAGACCTACAGCATTCTTTTGAAAAAGGGTGTGGCTCAGGAAGGCATACGTCATGAGGTTATTTTACCGGAGAGTGTTAAAGCACCAGTAGTTGAAGGTCAGATTGTCGGCAAGCTTGTAGCATATCAAGGAAAAGATGTATTGAAGGAATATGATCTTAAAGCAGGCGAATCTGTCGCTAAGGCAGGTTTGTGGAAGCTATTCAAGCGTACAGCAGGATCTTTATTTAATGCAGATTAATTCAGTTATTTTGTAGATTCTCCGCTTATCCTTTGTAAATTCATGGGAGTTTTCTTCTAGTTTTGTCGGGAGGCAGGATTCCTGATTTGCTGCGTAGAAAACCTTGTCCTTGAAGGCACAACAAAGAGGAGAGTGACAAGCATGAATTCTCATGTGGAAATGGAGCATCACCGGAAAGTGCTGATTGTCAGGCTATCAGGGGAGTTAGATCATCACGCAGCCGATTATGTACGTATGGACATGGATGAAGCCATTATGAGGGGACAGGTAGAACATTTGGTCCTTAGCTTGAAGCATTTGCAGTTTATGGACAGCTCAGGACTAGGTGTTATTCTCGGAAGATATAAGCTGATTCGCAGTAAGGGCGGCAAAATGGCGGTATGCGATGCGACTGCACCCGTTCGGCGGTTGCTTGAAATGTCGGGCTTGTTCAAAATCATGCCCTTATATGACGACGAGAGCGCTGCACTCTCGGATTTGGAGGTTGCGTTATGACAAAGAGCCAAGCCGGTAACTTCATGAATGTACAGTTCGCTGCGATGTCGGAGAATGAGTCGTTCGCACGTGTAGTTGTGGCAGCCTTCGTTACCCGGCTCGATCCGATGATGGAAGAGCTGAATGATTTGAAGACGGTGGTGTCTGAGGCAGTCACTAACTGTATTATTCATGGGTATGATAGCGATCCAAACGGTGTTGTCACAATCTCGGCATCCATACAAGATGAGACCGTTCATCTTACGATTGAGGATCAGGGTCGAGGTATTGAAGATTTGGAGCTGGCCCAGCAGCCACTGTACACGTCCAAGCCGGAGATGGAACGCTCGGGTATGGGCTTTACGATTATGGAGAATTTCATGGATGAGTTCGAAGTCACTAGTGAACCGGGCCGCGGCACCTCAATTTCAATGAAGAAAACCATCGTCTCGAAAAAAGCTTTATACAATTAGGGGTTGGAGCCATGGATGCAGAAACAAAAAAAGCTCCGCCGACCTATTTGGACGATGCGGAGGTTAAACGTCTTATCGCGCTTAGTCAAGCTGGAGATAGCCTGGCCAGAGATACGCTTGTAAGCTGTAATATCCGCCTGGTCTGGTCGGTTGTGCAGCGGTTTATGAACCGTGGATATGAGCCGGATGATTTATTCCAGATTGGCTGTATCGGACTGCTCAAGTCTGTTGATAAATTCGACCTCAGCTATGAGGTCAAGTTCTCCACCTATGCTGTACCCATGATCATCGGTGAAATACAACGCTTCCTGCGTGACGACGGTACCTTGAAGGTAAGCCGATCGCTGAAGGAAATGGCCAACAAGGTACGCAAGATGAAAGACGAAATGTCCAAAACGTTAGACAGACTGCCAACGATTAATGAAGTTGCGGAAGCACTAGGGGTTACACCGGAAGAAATCGTTTTTGCCCAGGAAGCCAACAAGCCGCCAACCTCGATCCACGAGACTGTATTCGAGAACGACGGTGATCCGATCACGTTGATAGATCAGATCGCCGATGAATCGCAGGAACGCTGGTTCGATAAGCTGGCTTTAAATGAAGCTATTGGTGCTTTAACTGAACGCGAGAGGTTGATTGTCTACCTGCGCTATTACCGCGATCAGACTCAGTCTGAAGTGGCTAGCCGTTTGGGGATCTCCCAGGTGCAGGTCTCCCGGCTGGAAAAGAAGATTCTAGCGAATATTAGGGAGCAGATCGCGCAGTGAATGGAAAGAGGGGGTGTTTTTCGGAGCCATGAAAATGGCTGCTGAAACACCCCCTCTTTTAATGTAGACTGTACCCTAATCTTATTTAACGGCAGTAATAACGAGCCCTGATGATTCTGTGTTATAGGGCGACTTGCCATAATCTCCGTACACAGCTATAGAATGAAATCCGTAATTCTCCAGTTCTTTCTGCAGTTGAGTTCTTGTAATGGGGTAAAGGGGTAATGTATTTGAATGGGTGTCAGACTGATCTTTCAATATGGCAGTAAACATTATTTTATGATCTTGAAGCTCATACTGACGGGTAAATGTGAAGGTATCTTTTTGTATCAGAGGGAAGGAATATTGTTGATGAAGTAATACTTTCTCGAAATTCACGGTTTGAATTACCAGCTTCCCGTGCTTATTCAGCTTGTCGTAGGCAGCTTGGAGAAATGTACATATTTCTTGAAAGTTATCCAAATGCGGGAGAGTATTGCCGATACAGTAAACACCATCAAAGGTTTCTCTTAGCTGGGATATTTGTTGCATGCTGTTCGGTAACACGTTTATTTGGATTTTATTGAGATTCGCTTTTTCCTTCATCTTATCAGTCATGCGATCTTCAGGTTCTGCCGCAGAGAGTTTATAGCCAACCTTTGCCATTGCAATGGCTGTGTTGCCCGTTCCAGCACCTACGTCAAGCAGGGTAGATCCGATCGGAAAGTATGAGGACAGAAAGTTGATCTGCTTGTCATTTACAGGAAAAATTTCGTCATAATATGGGGTTAATATTTCATAGAAGGTTTTCATAGTGTTTGCTCCTCAGGTAATAATTCAGCTATAATGCTGATCCCTTGCAGATGAGTTGCGTGTTTTACAAATTGCTGACGCATCTTCAGGACTCTCAGTCTTGCTTCTCGATTGATTGCAATATTTACTGTGATTTTTAGAACCCCTTTCCATCCTTCGTCCTGAATCAGACGACGCAGATGAAGCAAATGCATAGGTGCAGTGTGCACAGAGATAATCTTAAAACCATGTTGAATGAGTAATTGCTGCCATTCTTCTTCAGTTAGTGGAGAAGCATTCACACGGATAGCTTTAGCCAAATCCTGACGAATTTCTTTTTTAATAACCTCATTGATATCTACTGGTGTTAGGTTCATTTCATGGATGCCATATTTGCCGCCCGGTTTCAGCAGACGTTTTGCTTCTGCAATTATACGTGATTTCTGTGCAGCAGTCTGCATGGTTAGCATGGCTTCACTATAGATAATTGTAGCAGAGGCGTCAGGCAGGGGAACTTGTTCAGCGTTGGCAATCAGAACTTTACGATTATTACCATGCAGATACGAGCGAACCACTTTGGCGGCTTCGTCATTTTGTTCGATTGCAATATACTGAAGAGGATTCTTCTGCAGTGTGATTTGTGCGGTTAGCCCAAGCCCGGGAGCGAATTCAACAACTTCGTCTTGTTCACTGATGTTCAAATCTGCCAGCATTTGACGTGTCATCTGCAGTCCACCTGGACGAAGAACCTTCTTACCTAGACTTGCTAGCACCCAGTGTCCTGGCATGTTCTTATAATCTCTATCTTTCAGTTTCACAAATGCCACCTCTTCTTCGAGAATGATTATCAATATCATTCAGTATATCACGTTTAAATGGTAGTGACTCATTTTGTGATATTATAGGAAAAACAAGTCCGAAGGAAGTAGATTGCGAATGTTGAATACGCTAAATCGAAGATTGGAAAAAGCGATGCCACTGATCACACCGGCCAGTGTTCTTATTGGGGTTCTGCTGGGAAACTATTTATCGGGTTATGCCTATCTATCGACCTGGATTTTTGCTTTTATCACCTTTTCAGGGAGTATCAGCTCAAATGTCAGAGACTTTTTTACCGTAATACGCAGACCTGTGCCCTTAATCCTAACCATGTTAATTTTGCATGTGCTGATACCACTTTTGGCACTGGTTTTTGGACATGTTTTCTTCACTGGAGATGACTTTACAATTACAGGGCTCGTCCTCGCGGTTGCCATACCCACAGGAATCAGCAGCTTCATATGGGTATCCATCTACAAAGGAAACACCGTGCTTACCCTGGCCATCATTTTGTTGGACACGCTTCTGTCTCCTTTAATCGTACCTTTAACATTGTCCTTACTGCTCGGAGCTAACGTGGAAATGGATTCGGGAGCCATCATGAAGAGTCTATTTGTCATGGTAGTCTTGCCTTCGATCTTGGGGATGCTGCTGAATGAGTGGACACGTGGTCAAATAAAGGTGAAGTGGGGCCCCCGTCTAAGTCCTTTTTCGAAGCTGGGAATGGGAGTAGTTGTGGCTATAAACGGGTCTGTGGTTGCCCCATATCTGCGCAGCTTTGACAGCCGCTTGCTTCTGATTTCAGCAGTTATTGTCACGTTGGCCTGTTCCGGTTATGCCGCAGGTTACGTCACCGCCAAGTTACTGCGCTGGAATGAGGACATTGTAGTGGCGATGACGTTCAATGGAGGTATGCGCAACATCAGTGCCGGAGCCGTACTAGCCGTCTCTTATTTCCCTGCACCGGTGGCTGTTCCAGTTGTTCTGGGAATGCTCTTTCAACAGCTTACTGCTTCTTTATGGGGGTATATATTAGCTCAGCGTAATAACCATAATAATGTTTCTGGAAAAGCTAGCATCCAGCAGACAAAAGTGAGTTAGAGCGTTACCAGCCGAGATTTTGAAATTTGATATCTGTCTCCCATAACTCCTGAAGCTTTTTGACCTGGTCTTTCGGCATAACGTCAGCACTGGCAGAAATATTTTCGATTAACTGAGTACTGTTTCTTACACCGGGAATTACAGTGGAAACTTCAGGGTAGGAGAGGATAAATCTCAAGGCAGCCATGGTCATCGTAGTTTCTTGATCTGTGATGAACTGTATTTTTTCAACAAGCTTGGAGCGTTTTCGGATGATTTCAGGTGACCAGCGGCTTCTAACGCCTTCAAACGTGATAAGAGCTATGTCATTTTCCTGGGCAGCCTTAAAAGCATCAACAGTCTCCTGATAAAAAATATTAAGAAATATCCTTATGCTAAGATTGTGTTGGATATTCACAGAGATGCTTATGGCGACCCGGAAGAAAAACTAAGAACAGCGGCAAAGATAGGCAGCGCGGAAGTTGCAAAGCTGATGTTTGTGGTTGGTACCAATCAGTTGGGATTGGAGCATCCAAACTGGCAGGAAAACTTAAAATTTGCAATAAAGCTTCAGGAAAAGGCAAATAAGTTATATCCAGGACTGTGCAAAGAGATCGATTTAAGAAAGGAACGGTTTAATCAGCATGTAGCGCCAGGCGCAATTATTGTTGAGGTTGGAGGGACCGGTAATACGCTGGAAGAAGCTACAGCAAGTATGAAATATCTGGCAAAAGTGATTGCGGAAGTTGATAAATAATCTGGTATTTTAATGCTGTATTAGGGGAATTATATATTATAAATGAGATACCAGAAGGTGATTTAATGAATAGACCGGATAGATGGAGCAGAAAAATTGGTATTTCCATAAAAATTCTTTTATGCCTTATACTTTTTGCAGTTATTCTTATTACTGGTTTGCTAGCAGTTGACAGCAGTTTTAATATCCTAATAGGGAGACAACAACAAGTAAGCATTTTTTCGTTTGAAGAAAAATCAGAGGGCAGATATGATATTAATGTTTTAGGTAAAAAACAGGAAATAGAGTTGGATTCAATTAGACTAAAGCTTGAAGAGTATGGGCGTACTCTTATTTCCTGGGGTGAAGATATAAAGGATAACCTGGTTCATCTTGTTGAAATGGCAAAAAAATATGTTAGAGTGATAAATTTAATAAGGTTGGTGGTTTAACT
>JAILZT010000036.1 GCA_023512345.1 Paenibacillus sp. | reverse complement strand
ATCTGTAGACAACAGCGGCCGGAAGTCCAAACATTCACCGCAGTGCGACTAATCCCTTAATTTAAAATCTTAAGTTCAATCTATATAGTTCTTTAATTGTTCCAACACATCTACAGAAACAGACACACTTCCAATGTCCCCATGAAATATTACACCTTGCCGAGCACCATGAAAGTCTGAACCGCCCGTTACGACCAGACCATAATCTTCTGCGAAGACAAGATAACGAGCTTCCTCAGCGGACCCATGATCCGAATGGTAGGCCTCAATGCCCCTGAAAGCCCCCTGCTCCAATATTGTACTTACAAGCTTATCATCCCCGTACAAGCCCGGGTGCGCTAATACAGGAGCTCCTCCGGCTTCAATAATCCATTGGCATGCTTCCTCTGGAGTTATACGAGGTGGGGATACATAGGCAGCCGCACCTTCAGCCAAATATTTATCAAAGGCATCCCTCATATCCACCGCTGCTCCCAAGCGAACCAGTTCATCGGCAATATGAGGACGGCCGATACTTTCATCCGGTTTCAACTCACGCCCAATACCTGCAACAACGGACTCCATCGAAATAGAAATGCCTAGATTTTGCAGCTTAAGGAGGATGGCTTCATTCCGCTGTGCACGTGTATCTCTCAGCTCAGCTAATCGCGATAAAAATAAGTCATTTTCTGCATCGACATAATATCCGAGCACATGAATATCTTTTCCACCTGCTCTAGTACTGATTTCAACACCAGGGACTACCGTTATGCCGAATTGGATACCTGCTTCCATCGCTTCTGCAATACCTGCTACCGTGTCATGGTCCGTAATCGCAACTGCCGCAAGTCCTTTATCCCGCGCTAGACGAACATTTTCAGCCGGAGGCTGCATTCCGTCTGAGGCTTGCGTATGTGTATGCAGATCACAGCGTCTTCGAAGCGGCTTCATTTCGTTACTATTTTCCAATCCACTCACTCCACTCTTCCCGAAGAATGCCATTCCTGAACTCACCCTTCAATTGTATGCTGACGTAAAAAGGTCAAAAAGGTTACTGCCGAGATTGGCAGAAGTGTCGACTTTAGATGTATGGCATAAAACTGCCTTTTGAAGGAAGCATCCGAGATATTCAGTATTTTCAAGAGCCCCAACGTCACCTCATGCTTGACCGATGATGTTGAAATCATTGTAATTCCGAGTCCTGCTTCAACCGCTGATTTCACAGCTCCTGTGCTTCCTAGCTCCATCACAATTTTCATAGCGTTAGGGTCCAGCCCTTTAGCCAATATTTGCTCTTCCATAACCCTACGTGTCCCCGATCCCTGCTCTCTCAGCACAAACGGGTACTGCAGCGCTTCCTCAAGAGTTACCTCGTCCCGTTCTGCAAGTGGGTGATCACTAGGGACAATTAGCTTCAGTTCATCACCCATTACAGGTTCAATGACCATATCAGGATGGGTAACCGGAGCCTCAATTAAGCCAAAATTCAGCTGATGCCTTGTAATTTCATCCATAATTTGGGTCGTATTCATCACTTTCATCATAATCGATATATGCGGGTACGCTTTACCAAATGGGCCCAACAGACGCGGAAGTACATATTCACCGATGGTCAGACTTGCCCCCAACTGTAAACGCCCCTCCAGCATATGAGTGAATGCCGACATCGCCACATCGGTTTCCTTAATTAATTCAATACTGCGCAGCGCATAGGGCATCAGTGCTCTCCCCGCCTCCGAGAGGACGATTTTTTTGGTGGAGCGGTTGAAAAGCTTGGTTCCAAAATAATCCTCCAGCCCTTGCACTTGCATGGTAACAGCCGGCTGTGTCATATGCAGCGCTTGAGCGGCTGCTGAGAAGCTCCCCCGCTCCGACACCGTATAAAAAATATGTAATTGATGAAAGTTCATATTTGTCACTCCTTTGTTATCAAAAAAGCTTATTTCAAAAAAGAACATGCAGCTTCGGGCCGCATGCCTTTCTTGCTGATATCTATTTGGCTACTTGCGTTTGCGCCTTTTTTTAATCAGCTTCACCCTCCGGGCTTGCCGCAACCACAGATAATACGCCTTTATATCCCGCAGTTGGTGTGTCACCGATATTTTGCCTAGAAAAGATAGAACGGTCATGGTGAAGAGTGGCTGGCCGGAAAGATTCCGTTCCCCTTCAAGTTCCGTAAACGCTGCTATGATTACAAAATCATCGTCGATCAAGTATGCGTTCTGTTCTTGCTGCTGATAGGGCTTAATCCGCTTCTGCTTAAGGGCTTGCCATATCCATGCTGCAATGTCACCTTCATCAGTGCCCGAATCACTGATCCGGTCTATATATCGACTTGTTGCGTGGTTGGTTATCACAATGTCGGCGACCCGATAGTCATTCAGCATGATGTGGAAGGGCTCGTATTTGCCCCACAGTTCTGTTCCCTTGTCACGCATCATCATCACACTCCACCGTATCATGCACTTATTGTTGTCATCTTACCGTATTGACGAAGGTTGTACAAGCTTGCGACTCCGCTAATAATGATCCGAACTTCGGAACATGCAACAGAATAACTGCAAAAAACAGGCGCGAAAATCGCGCCTGTCCAGTAGAACTATTCCGAATTAGAGTCCGTAATAACGCGACTTGTCCGGTCCATTGCTGGTATATTCTGTTTTTAATTCGTTACGGTAAGATCTTTCGATCTTTCTTACATACGAAAGCCGACGGACATTCTTCATGACTTCCTCAGCCCGATCTGCATTTACGTACATAACTGCGTAGTTCATCTTCCGTGAAACATAATGCAGGGTTCCGTATTTCTCGAGATTACGCGCTGCCTTAATGTCACTTACCCAAATGATATATCCTGTCCGTTCTGCAAACATATGTTCATCCGCCTTCCTATCTCTCTTTACCCGGTCTGCCTTATCCGCAAGAGCAACTGCCGCCGCTGCCGCAACCGCCTTTAGGTGAGGGGTTGTTACTTGGAACTTTGATGCTGTTCGACACGGAGAAGGCTATCGTTTCTGACATTGAAAATAGAATGTCATCCAGCGTTTTCTCAGCCAGCTTGAAGTTTACAACTTCTTCGAATTGCTCCAGCTCGATTTCAACCGCAGAAACCTCATCTTTGGCCGAATGATAATTCGGATGAAAGTGTCCGAACCGTTGTGTCTCTTCGAACAGCTCCTTCTTACTCTGAAGCCGCTTAACCATCGCCTGGATTTCAGGGCTCGCATCAACCCGCCCTTTCCAGTATAAGTAATCCGACACTTCGGCGGATTGATTAATCATGTCGCCCAATTCATAGGCGTATGTCAGCACTTCAGCCATATCGACCGTGTTTAATTCCGCTACGCTCATGAACTTCAACTCAATTCTATGTGTAATGTTGATCTACTTTGATAGTAGACTCATTTATCATAACATAACCAGGAGCTCTAACAGAAGGGGGAATTGTTGTTGCGCGTGGAATAAGCAGCTGCATCTCATTCCAACTGCCCGCTGGAAGCTCCCGTTCTTCTCCGCTGCCCTCTTCTGTGTTCGGCAACAAATAGCCTGCTATCCGCCATGGATTACCCAAAACCCTCGAGGGTATGAACTCATAAATCTGTTCCTCTAATGAAATACGTACTTTAATTCCCCAACTTAGCGCCTGTTCCATTATTTTTTGAGCCGTGGAGCTGTGGTAGCTATGCCACTCCTTGCTCCACATGGAAGGAACGCTTTCTAATCCGGGCAAGAGTAATCCTTCAGCTTCTAGGGGTACCTGTTGCAAATAAAGAAGTGGAGTATTTATAGGGATCAGCCCCTGCTCCAGATTTGTTGGGGGAAGAGTATATATGTCCGCCTGTTCTTCTCTTTTCCGGTACAGTTGCGGGATAGCTGCTAATTTCACTGAATCTCTTCCCTCTACGATACTGGGCGGAGCCATACCTGCAGCTGTGAGCTCTTTCCGAACGTATTCCTCATACTCCTTCGGTACACTGATATGTAAGGGTCCCAACCTGAAGAGAAGCCCCTGCAGCCTTGGATGTGCGGCAATCAAATCGGCATCCTCTGCATCTCTGCAGGATAACAGCAGGGCTTCAGTAAATAGGGTCCGACCGATATCCCTCCCCCATTGCTCCAGTACTTGCTTAACCTCTAGCGGGAGACCTCCCATCGTACAGGAGTCGAGCCAGGAAAGGACATCCTGTGGAGGCACCCCCTGTTCATTGGCTGACACCAGCTGCTCACGAGTTAATCGATAACTCCACATGGAGTCAATAGTTAACAACTCCGCACAAGTGGCCAGACTCCAGCGAACGGAATACGGAACCTCTGGGGGTACAAGAACTTCAAAATCGGATTGTACTATGAACAAATCGGAGGGTGATGTTAATGCGGTAGGGGCAGGATCGAATTCTCCAACCCGCAGCTTCAACTTTAACCAGCGGAAGCAGGATTCACCCTCCTGATTAGTCCCAACCTGGCACCAGCCGCAACCAGCCATGAACTCCAGCCAGGACAAGCTTGACGATGAGAGCCCCGCACACTGTACAGGAGAGACTAACATGGAGGACTCCATCCAATCTAATAACCCCTCTACAGAGACCCACTCCTTTAACGCAATCTCTGGGCGCATAATCAAATATCGGAAATGCTGACTGGAGGGCTCAGAGCTGCCATATCGATGCATTACAATCTGGAAGAGATGATTAGACATTTGGAGCTCAGTAAGATTAAGCCACTGTTCCAAAAATTCAACATTAAGGGTATAGGCGTTATCACCACGATTCAAGAGCCCCATACACAACATTAGGTCAATTATAAACGCAGCAGTCATAGGGTAGATTTCGGGATAGGGCCACCTCACAGCAAGCCCCCTTAAATGTTTTTCTTGCAAGGTAAGCTTGGACGCCAACCTGCTTATATTTTTCTTATGAATACTGCCTTTAGCAGTAATAGGCAAGCCCTCCTGGGCCACAAACAATAAAGCTCGAAATAGTTCACTTGCCAGACTCTGCCCCTCTTCCATATGAACATGAATATCGCTTGTATCTATATACGAGGGTGTGTAGTCGAAATAAAAGCTTTGAAGTACAGGGAGTTTATCTTCAGGGATATAATAAAGCTTCTCACCCCACATTTTCCCTAATGCAGCTAGTAAGCCACTTTGACGAAGCTCTGACATGGCAAGTCTTAATTCTGCGCGGCACAGATTTACAGGTCTGAACTGCTCTTCTTCACCTTCCTCAAAGGGTTGGCCGGCATAAGCAGCATATATTTTTTTTAAAAGAGTCCGCGCATGAGGGGTTAGTTGCATCAAAGGTTCTCCACTCCGTTCAGATCAGCGTATTTCACCTTATATTGATATCCCTGTTCCGTCAAAAACATCCGGCGACGCAGTGAGAAATCCTGTTCTCGACTAATTTCTGAAACCAGCGTGTAGAAATAAGCTTTATTCTTACCCGACTTCGGCCTCAAAATGCGTCCCAAACGTTGGGCTTCCTCCTGACGAGAGCCAAAAGCACCCGAAATCTCTATCGCGACAGTTGCGTCCGGAAGATTAACTGCAAAGTTGGCTACTTTGGAGACAACCAGCACAGGCAGCTTCCCTTCATTGAACGCCGTGTACAGCTCCATTCTCTCCTGCTGGGACGTCTTGCCTGTAATTAAAGGGGCCCCTATTCCTTCAGCCATTTGAATAAGCTGCTGAATGTATTGACCGATAATTAAAATAGATGCCCCTTCATGCCTGCTAAGAAGTTGCTGCACAACGGACACTTTGGCTGGATTCGTCGCCGCTAACCGAAATTTTTCTCTAGGGGACGCATAAATATATTCATGTTTAAGAAGGTTATTCATAGGTACAATCATCTCCACACACTCTACCTCAGCGATCCAACCTTCGTTCTCCAGCACCTTCCAAGGTAAATCATAGCGCTTGGGGCCAATCAACGAGAATACATCCCCTTCACGTCCATCTTCTCTAACCAGTGTGGCAGTAAGCCCCAGTCGACGCGTCGCTTGAATCTCAGCAGTGGCACGGAATACAGGAGCTGGCAGCAAATGAACTTCATCATAAATGATTAGGCCCCAGTTTCGCTGATCAAAGAGACTCATATGGTGGAATTCTCCGCCCTTCGAGTGTCGATGCGTTAATATTTGGTAAGTTGCAACCGTTACGGGCCGAACCTGCCTCTTCTCTCCCGTGTACTCTCCGATTTGATCTGTCGTAAGATTGGTCCACTGTGTCAGCTCAGCTAACCATTGCCTTACAGAGGTTGTATTGGAGGTAAGGATTAGAGTCTCACACTGGAGGGCGTTCAGCACAGCCATACCTACTACCGTCTTCCCTGCTCCGCAAGGAAGGACTATAACGCCGCTGCCTTCACTCCCGGACTTTCCCTCGTAATGCTCCACAGCGTCCTTCTGGTAGTCTCTTAACTGGAAATGCGGGCCTTTCCATGAAACAGGCAGTGATTGCCCTTCATGATAGCCAACATAGTCCAATATGGGATACCCCAGCCTAGTCAACTCCTGCTTTAATTGACCTCGCCTAACGGATGAACAGACCCTCTCACAAGGGCTAATACGTTCGAGCAGCAATGCTTCTAGAGATGTTTGTTGATCCAGTTCATCCATAAGAGCCTTACTATCACTCCTAATAACGATATTACCTGGTCCTGCGGCATCCGAATGCAGTGTCAATCGTCCATATCTGGATATGATCATACGAATCTCATCTTCTAGTCCTTGGGGCACCTCATACCTGGATAAACTCTTTAGATCATCCACGATTTCATTTGCTGTATAACCTAGTGAAGCGGCATTCCAAAGTGATAAGTGACTGATGCGGTAGGTATGGTAGGAAGGAGGACTTTTTATAAGCTCAGCAAACACTGACAATTTTACCCTCGCAGCCTCAAATCCGGTATGTAAGCATTCTAAAAGTATAAATCGGTCCCTTCGAACAATACATGCTCCTCGTCCTTCCACAAAAACCCTCCTTTCGTAGCCAGACAAGAAGAAACGGCTTTGCCGTCCTCAATGGGACGGTATCCGTTTCTCGTAGAAATATAAGCAAAGTATACTGAAATTCTATAATTTGCTTATATTTTGAAAAAGCCCATTCCTTTTTAGGACATGAGCTTTCCACTTTTAACTTATGCTAATGTAAATGCTGCTCTGAAATTTCACTAAGAGCTCTTCCGGCTTCATCCACATAATTGTGGCGCACAGCCAAATCACCAATAGATACAACACCAATTAACTTACCATCCTGCACTATAGGCAACCGACGTATTTGCTGAGAAGCCATTAGTTCCACAGCCTCATCTACGGAAGTATCCTCGGAAGCGGTACGGATATTCGTACTCATCACTTGCTCTACAGAGCTTGAGCCCGAATGTTTGTCGGCATATCCCCGAAGTACTAAGTCACGGTCCGTGATGACTCCAATTAGGTTTTTGCTATCCGCACTATCCACTACCGGAACAAACCCAGTGTCGTTGTCTCTCATAATTACAGCTACTTCATAAATATTATCCTGAGGGGTTACGGTAATAGGATTCCTAGTCATTGCTTCTTTTACTGTTCTCAAGGTAGAACCCTCCTCTTGTTGTGGCGAAACATGAGAGTAGGTTCTCCTTAATTACAAGGATTATACGAAATCCTTATCCTTCAAGCGTGAATCCGCCATAGCGATCAGCAACTTCACCCCATGCAGCATGGCATCTTCGTCGAAATTGAATCGGCTGTGGTGATGGGGATATTCAGCATCTTTGTTGGGGTTTCCGGCACCAACAAATATAAAACATCCCGGAATGTTTTTTACATAGTACGCAAAATCCTCTGCAGGCATCAGCTTCTCCATGGTGATAACCTTTACGGATTCCCCAAGTGCAACCGGAGCCTCTCTGAAAAAGCGCTGGCACTCGTTCTCATCGTTCACCAATGGAGGATAACCCATGAGGTAATCCACTTGCGCTTGAGCTCCGTATGCCGTTGCTACCGCTGAAGCCATCTCCTCAATTCTACGCCGAATTAGCAGCCGAGTCTCCTCATCGAACGTTCGGACGGTTCCGGTAATCCGACATTTCTCTGCAACAACATTCTGGGCGAAGCCTCCTTGAATCGTACCCACACTGAGCACCGCAGGCTGAAGCGGATCTACCGAACGGCTTACAACACTCTGAAGCTGTGTTACCAATGCGGCTCCGGCCACAATGCTGTCTATCGTACGGTGCGGAATTCCACCGTGACCACCTTTACCAATAATATCTATGAAGAACTCATCAGCAGATGCCATAAGCGGCCCTGGTGCACTAGCAACCGTACCGATGGGTAGCGGTGTCCATAGATGAAGTCCATAGACTGCATCAGCACCCGTCAGCACCCCTTCAGCGATCATTCCAAGTGCTCCTCCAGGACATACCTCTTCAGCGGGCTGAAACAGAAAACGTAATTCTCCCTCTAGCTCTTCTCTCCGGCTGCTGTAATAAGCTGCAGCACCCAGCAGCATGGCTGTATGTCCATCATGACCACATGCATGCATGACACCGTCATTAATCGAAGTATAATCACAATCGTTCTCTTCCTTAATCGGCAGCGCGTCCATGTCTGCCCTGAGCACAACCGTCTTTCCCTCTTTCGGACCTTTTAAAATCCCTATAACACCGTAACCCGCCGTACTTCTTATAACTTCTATACCGAAGCTTATCAGCTTGTCCTCTACAAAAGCAGAGGTCTCCTTTTCCTGATAAGACAACTCCGGATGACGATGCAAATGGCGGCGCCATTTCACCATATCCGGCAGCAGTTGTTCGATCGGCATCTGCTCCATATCTCTCAATTCCTTCCTTAAAGTCGCTCCGATAAATAACGGAAGCCAATCTTTTCGCTCTATACGAATTAAAACAATAATATGCCTTTCATTGTAGCAGAAACATGAAAAACTGTGTATTACACAACGCCATCCAGTCTTGCACAACCCATTGAAACATACTATCATGAGGTAGAACGTGAACATTTTGTTAAAAAAATAATCATCATACTTCATAAGGGGGATATGTGCGCCATGATTTTTGAGAACACGGGCCTCGTGGGACTTCAAAGTGATCTTCTCTACCTGGACGAAAGCGCGGAAAAAGCAGGGTTTATTCGCTGGCAGTGGGAATACTATCGTGCCACTTATGACTGCAAGATTGAAGACAAGCAGAATGGCGGCGAATACTTCCTGCGGCTGAATACACGCGCTGTTGAGGGAAAGCTGGAGAAACCAGATACTGTGCTTGCGATTGAAGCCGTTTACTTAGGCAAAGGAACGTTCCCTCATGGCCTGGACTACGAATCACCCGTGCCACAACCAGTACTTGAGATTGCGGGACAACGCATCTTGGAACTAAAGCAGCTGCTTGAGGCTTGAACAGGAGTACAACCATGAAATCTAAAAGCACCCCCGCTAAAAAAGGAACACCTGACTTCCAACTACTTATCCTTACGCTGCTGCTTGTTGGCTTTGGAGTAATTATGGTCTTCAGTTCAAGCTCCAGTCTCTTTTTTAAAGGAGATCCGTTGTATTTCTTAAAACGCCAGCTCGTTTGGGTGGTCCTTGGAAGTATCGTCATGTTTACAGTGATGAATATTCATTACAGTAAATTCAAGAAATGGTATGCACCTATTTTCATTATCACACTTATTTTATTACTATTGGTTGCTTCTAGTGAAAGAATCAACGGTGCGAAGAGCTGGCTGAGTATCGGCGGTTTAGGAATTCAACCTACTGAGCTGGCCAAAATATCTATCATATTGTATCTCTCCGCACTGATCACTAAGAAGGGCGAGCGGTTGCGGGATTTTCGAACAGGATATATCCCAGTGATGGTCATTGTGGGCATCGTTGCAGGATTAATCATGATGCAGCCGGACTTAGGCTCCTGCCTGATCCTTGTAGCTACAAGCGGTCTAGTTGTGTTTGCAGGTGGAGCAAGCTTGAAGCACATTCTCGCCTCCATTGCATTGCTCGTGCTTGGTGTGGGTCTAGTCTTAGGAACAAAAACGCTGATAGACTCGTTCTCCCCTGCCCCAGAGAAAACTGTAGCTCAGGATTACAAAAAAGGCCGTATTGAAGCTTTTATAAATCCTTTTGAGGACCCTAAAGGGACCGGCTACAACATTATTCAATCTCTGACTGCTTTGGGTGAAGGAGGCATCGACGGTGCCGGCATTGGTAAAAGCGTGCAAAAACTGTACTATTTACGCTATGCTTACACAGATTTTATCTTTGCAGTTATCGGTGAAGAGCTGGGTTTTATAGGAACTGCCCTCTTTTTACTCATCTATTTATATTTTATTTGGAGGGGCATCTTAATTTCACTAAGGTGTACAGATCCATTTGGTACACTAGTAGGTATTGGAGTCATGGGTTTGATCGCCATTCAAGCGTTTGTCAATATCGGAGGGGTTACGAAAACCATCCCACTAACGGGTGTCACCTTGCCTTTTATCAGTTACGGAGGATCTTCTTTGCTGGTCATGATGCTCTCCATGGGTATTATGCTAAGTATCTCTAGGGAAACCAACCGTCCTGCCAAGGAAGAAGTTACGAAATCGGTAACCACTGTGAGACAGATACGTGCCAGATCATAGCTCTGACGAATGGTAAACACCAAACAGCAGGTCTTCGTTACTCAGAAGATCTGCTGTTTTTTTGTTTCCACGTGGAAAAGGCTACCCATTCGTAAAAGATACAAATGGATAGCCTTTATAAAGCGCTGCCTAAAAATTATTAATCTAATCGGCTGTCATCGTTTAAGAAATCTCATCATTCTTAAAAGCAACGCCTTCCACCTTAACATTAACTTCTACGATATGAAGCCCTGTCATGCTCTCTACAGCTGAACGTACATTCTGTTGCAGCATCCGGCACACCTCATGGATGGGTGTTTCATAGAGCACAATAATACGCAGATCTACAGCTGCTTCCAGTTGTCCCACTTCAACGGTAACACCCTTTTGCACATTTTTACCGCTTAGGCGCTTCGCCCAGCCTTCTGACAAGCCGCCTGACATAGCTGCAATCCCTGGGGTCTCCAAGGCAGCCAATCCAGCGATTTTCGAGACCACATCATTCGATATACGTATATTTCCCATTTCCAGCTGAAGTTGTTCCGTCATGCCAAATCCCCCTTACACTCATTATCAATTATTGTAATTCCTAAACAGGCTAAAAAGCAAATCACTTTCTCGCATCTCGTTTACATACAGGGTTAATTTGGGTATATTGATTATGAATTCAACATACATAAATTGGACTGGGGTGTGCAAACATTGAAAAAATGGATTTCTCCATCATTACTGATCATTACCTTCGCGCTTAGTGCTATAGGGCATTACGCTAACTGGGACCATACGCTTCAGTTTGTCCTCTCTGCTATCGCCGTCGTATTTGTAGCCGGTTTTCTAGGCAGAGCAACGGAAAGTGTAGCCCATTACGCAGGTCAACGCTTGGGTGGTTTTCTTAATGCAACCTTCGGAAATGCTGCTGAGTTGATCATCGCCTTCTTCCTCGTTAAGGAAGGATTATACGATATGGTCAAAGCAAGTCTTACCGGCTCCATAATTGGTAACCTGCTCCTCGTGCTGGGTCTAAGTCTATTTGCAGGAGGACTGAAGCACAAGATTCAGAGTTTTAATGTGACACTTGCAGGCCTTAATGGTTCACTTATGATTGTAGCCGTTATAGCCTTGTTTGTTCCCGCTATGTTTTTCAATACGCATTCCATTACAGAAAACGATACAGATCTATTAAGCTTGATCGTTGCCGGGCTGCTCATCGCATCCTATCTGGCATGGCTGGTCTTCTCGATGATCACACACAAAAAGTTTCTTGATGATGTTACCGCAGACAATGATGAGGAATTGCCTAACGAACATGCGCCTGTGTGGTCCAAAAAGAGAGCCATTCTATACCTAGTACTCGCAACCGTAATGGTGGGTTTTGTGAGTGAATGGCTGGTTGGAACACTTGAGACATTAACTGAACGCTTTGGACTCAGTGAACTATTCGTTGGTGCATTCCTTGTTGCCATCGTAGGTAATGCTGCGGAGCATAGCGCCGCTATCCTGCTTGCCATGAAGAATAAAATGGGTGCTGCTGTGGAAATCGCTGTCGGCAGCAGTTTGCAGATTGCCTTGTTTGTAGCTCCCGTACTTATCTTCGCGAGTTATTTCATGGGAGATACGATGGACATCGTCTTTACAACCATTGAGTTGGTAGCTATCGGAGTCTCAGTATTCATTGCAAAGTCAATTATTCAGGATGGTGCTACGAACTGGTATGAGGGGCTTCTGCTGATTGGAGTATACCTCATTTTAGGAGTTTCCTTTTTTCTTGTATAGTTGATGAACAGCAAAAAGCGCACACGAGAGGCTCCCCTGTCTCTCGTGTGCGCTTTTATTTCTGTCGAAAAAACTTGTCCGACGCAAAACACTGAGCTATTGTTTTGCTTTATTATTTAAAGCCTCATAAAGAACTGCCAAATTCCGTTCCAACTTGCTTAAAACCATCTTACCTGTAAGCTCTGAAACCAGCCCCGCTCGAACTGCGAAGTCAACTTCCTTAGAGAAACCATACATCTGGGTATCCAGCACTTCCTCATAGAGAGGGCAGTAGCGTGTCGCCAGATTTTCCATCTGTACTTCGATGAGCTTCTCAATTTTATCGGCATCTTCTTGTAGAAGAGTTATCGCTTTAAGATTAAGCTGTTCCTGCAATTCCGATGAAGTCATGCATATTCCTCCCCATGTCCAAAAGTTACAGCAGTGATGCTATTTAATTTAATATTAGTCGAAATCCGATATCAATACAAGAATACAGTTTTCTATACAAGAAGAAACGGCTGCGTCGTCCAGTTATGGACGGCATCCGTTTCTTGGAGAAATATAAGGATAAAGCATATAAATCCTTATATTTTTAAAAAAACGTCCTGTCTAAATCGACAAGACGTTTCAGTAAAAGCATTTCTTACGCTACAACAGTAAAATCCAAACCGTGTTTGGCGAAAACTTCACTCATTGCTTTCTTAGCTTCCTCAGCGTCAGTACCATGCACGTGAAGCTCATAGCTTTGGCTTGATACCAGTGTAGTGAACAATCCAAGGATACTCTTTACATCAATGTACTTGTTGTCCGCTTGAAGAACGATTGAAGAATTGAACTGGCTCGCTGTTTGGGCAATATCAACGATTGCCGCATTGTTACTGGACATATGAATCCCTCCGCAACTTGATTATGAACATTAGACTACTTGTAATCAATTCCATGATACATTGAATTCGCTTACTCGCGCAAGGTGTTTTCTTGTCTTCTAGTTTACTTAAGGTTCTCCGGATTCAGTCCTTCCAATTCAGACAGAACAAAAATACCATCTTTACGAATTAGAACATCATCAAAGTAGATCTCTCCACCACCATATTCAGGGCGTTGAATCAAAACAAGATCCCAGTGAATGGAGGACCGATTGCCGTTATCTGTCACTTCATAAGCTTGACCCGGCGTGAAATGCAGGCTGCCTGCTATTTTCTCATCAAAAAGAATATCCTTCATCGGGTGCAAAATATACGGGTTAAATCCAATCGCAAACTCTCCAATATGACGTGCCCCATCATCTGAATCCAAGATATCATTTAGACGTGCGGTGTCATTGCTGGTAGCCTCAACAATTTTACCATTCTCAAAACGGAATTTCACATTCTCAAAAGTTACTCCGTTATATAATGTCGCTGCATTATAGCTAATCGTACCATTAACGGAATCACGGACAGGTGCACTATATACCTCGCCGTCTGGAATGTTTTTCTCTCCAGAGCATTTCTCAGCTCCGATATTTTTGATGGAGAATGTAAGCTCCGTTCCAGGCCCAGTAATACGAACTTTATCTGTTTTTCTCATCAGTTCAGCCAATGGATCCTGAGCCTTGTCCATTTTGGCATAGTCCAGATTGCAGACATCAAAATAGAAATCCTCAAACGCTTCTGTGCTTGTGTTTGCGAGCTGCGCCATACTGGCATTTGGATAACGCAGAACTACCCATTTCGTATGTTTTACCCGTTGTTCACTGTGAATCGGGTGGGAATACAGAGAGTTATACAACTTCATCTTTTCCTCTGGTATATCGGACAAATCGTTAACATTCTCTCCTGCACGAATGCCAATATAGCAATCCATTTGTTTCATCCGGTTAAGATCAATTTCAGCCCATGTCTGCAAACTTTCCCGAGTTGCATATTTAAGCATACTGCGTTGCACTGTACGGTCCGTTAGTTGGACAAAAGCATGCCCACCAACCTTGCCGATTTCCTCAACAATCGCATTGATTAAATCTCGCTCACTACCAATCATTTCGACGAGCACGTTCTCGCCAGGTTGTACTTTAACGGAGTACCCAACGAGGTTTTCCGCCAGCTTTTGAATTCTGGGATCCTTCATCTTCCTCTTCCTTCCTCTTCCTAAAAATCACATACTTATCTATTGTAGCACGCAGTATTTTGAGTGCAATAGCTTCAATCAAGGTCTATCGACCCTTCAACGATATCCATAAAAATCAACCTGAGTCACATTAGTTTCAGCACGAGCATTTTGATCATCGCCAGGATAACTAATTGTCCGAGTGATGGCCAACCGTTTGGGTAGATTGCGTCTGCTGTCCACTTTTATATGGTAGATGGTCTTCACCTGGGCTTGTTCCAGTTTACGCTTTAGGTCCGCATTCTGCTTCTTCCAGAAACCATCTAAAGCCTTTTTAAGCTGTGGTTGGGTGGACACTTGATTCTCCTTAGTCTGGCTCTGGGTACGAAGGGCTGATAACTCTTGTTCCAATTGGTTCCTCAGCTGCTTACGGGCCCCATCAGGTGTAAGCTCAATGCGAAGTAACCGAACCCCTCTTCCAGCTCCAGTTTCCTGTGTTACTTTCTTATCTAATCCCTCCAACTCCTCCAATTGATGCAAAGGATTAAGACGGGGTAGAGGGTTCTCCTCCTGTAAGGAAGACCCTGACAAGACTTGCCACCGTCCCTCTTTTTTCTCCAGTTCGCTGTACAAGGGCTGCTCAGCAGTAGCACTCGAAGCTTCTTTTATTTGACCACTGGGTTCAGGTTCAGAGGATTCTCTGTCCGGAAGCAGCGTATATAGAGTTACTTTATTGTGATCCTTCACATCCCCACCATAATATATAGATGCATATGGCGTTCCTTCACTGCCGCGCAGCAGTACTGTTGCTCCTTCAAAGGTAACTCCATCACTTCCTGCCATTCCCGCCAATGCCAAATTCAAATAGTTGCCGGCAGGCTTCTCACTCTGCTTGTTGCAGCCACCACAATAGATACAGACAACCGAAACGGTCAACATCACAATCCATTTTCGAACCCCTGACCTTGTCATAGCGTTCATGCCCTTCTTTACCTAATTTTACTTATAGGGTCTCACTTTTAGGTAGGGCTTATACTTTTATATATTTTCAAAAAAAATCCTTGAGGATTTCGCCTCAAGGATTGTCCACTCTGTTCTCGTTATGCTTGGTATCAATAACGACTCGATTTCGGCCATTATTCTTGGCCTCATATAAAGCCATATCCGCACGATAAAATAATGACTCTACACTTATCCGATCATCCGTCCAACTCCACTCAGCAATCCCGCAAGATACGGTAACAAGCGGCTCAGTCTCCGCCTGAACCCGGCAACGAATGCGTTCCGCTACAAAAGCAGCCTGCTGCACGCCAAGCTGAGGCAAATAGACGGCAAGTTCTTCCCCACCCCATCTGGCAGCAATATCACCCTTACGGATGGAGGACTTCACGATGTCACTAACTTGTTTTAAGATTTTATCACCCTTTTGATGACCGTAAGTATCATTAACCAATTTGAATTGGTCAATATCCACAACTATAAGAGAACCGCAGAAATCAGTAGCCAGCCGGTTCTTGATCTCTTCATCCAGAAAATGCCGTGCGTAGAGACCCGTCAGACTGTCCCTGTTAGCTAGACGGCGAACCTCCGCATGTAAACGCGCATTACCCACTGCTAACCCAATATGGCCTGCCATGGCCTGCAGAAGACGATAGTTGTCATAGGAGAAAAAATGGGCTTCACGATGCGTTAGCATAATGGCACCACGGACCTCGCCGCCTACACTCAATGGAGTAGCAATAAGTGATTGTGAATGGGTTGCATCCATCAACTTGGAGGCCGTCTCCGTGTGCTCTAAGTAATCAGATAAAATTAACGGCTCTCCAGTGGAGTAAACCTTCCCTCCGAGCCCTTGTCCAATATCTATGATTTCATTCAGGAGAGCAGGATGGTTACAGGCAATCGCTTCAAGTCCACCTTTTTCTTCGTCCAAATGTAGAATACAGCAATAATCCGCCTGGAACATTTCCAGCAATTCTTCAAAGGCAAATTGAAAAATATCGCCAAGACGCAAGCTCTGATTCAATCGCTGGGTGAGTTCATTGCTCATACGCAGCTCACGGATCAATTGGTTGGAACGCTCGTACAACTTGGCATTCTCAAAAGCGGTACCTGCCGTATCTGCCACCATTGTCAGAAAGCGCAGATCAATATCGGGAAGGGTAGGATTGAACATTACCATATGGAAAACACCATAGACTCCCTGTTTGCCACCAAGAGGAAGACCAATCTCCAGATACCTACTATCTTCAGAGCTGGTCTGAAGCGACACCCGACCATCTTTGAATGCTCTGGCACATACATCATAGTTCTCCCAGCGAAGCGGGAGTGGCTTCACCTGAGGATGAGCACTACGATGGTCCTGTGACATAAAGAGGATAAGCTTGGCACCTGGATACATTGCACATATACTGTCAATAACCTCGGTAAGTACTGAATCCACATCAATATTATCATGCATTCTTTGCACAATCTGGAACAAGAGAGAATGACGTTCACTTTCTCTCTCAGCATTCTGATGTACATTTGCAAGATCAGATACAAAGACATGCTCGAATCTTCGGTAAAAACAGGTCTTGTAGTTCAGCGCCAAAGCTTCTGCTATCTCCTGCCCACCCTTTTCGTACTGTTCAGTTGACATAGCACAACCAAGAAGAGCAAAAATATCCCCCTGAGAGCGCGTCAAAATTGGAATAGTCAAAAAAGTCATACTCGTCCCTGCTTCCATAGCTTCAAAGCTATAGGGCTTCAGGGAAAGCAGACTTAAGCCAGCAGCCTCTTCCCAATAGAGATTCCAAAGCTGCGGGCTCTTATTTATATTGTCTATTCGTTTACTTTCATTATTAAGGACACACCAGCTCCACGATTCAGTGAATGGAAGGGAAGCTTGTCCCTTGTACCATTCATAAAAGCTGTCCGCAATCAGATCGGCGGCATACGGAAAATCATAGGATACGATATCCGTATCCTTAAGCCACGCGGTAGGATCTTCAGAATCGTCTTTTGTCAACATGGTGTCCTGTACCAGCACTTGGCTGCCTTTATGACCGTAAGCTTCCTGCTCTGACATAAAGAGGATCCCCTTAGTATCTCAATTTAAAAAACTTTTTCCCGATAACTTTTAAGAATTAATCATATTTTACCTTGTTTCTTTCCGTATTGCATTATATTTTCCGTGATTTTGGTATTTTTTTTAGGACCTAAGAACTAACGACAAAGAATGACAAAATCTCTTTAAACTCACGCTTGACTTGGTAGTAGTTTTCATATAATATTTATTGTTGAACAAGACTGTAACTAGTCTTATATTGGGCGTAACGTTGTGTCACCCTCACGCGAGTTCGTTACTATCAGGGCAGCGGCTGAACTTCCCTGACAGTGTGGATCTATAATCTTCCACAGATACGGCACGCGGCACAAATAGGCCCCACCTGAAATTTCAAATAAAAAGGAGTCTACTATAACATGGCACGTTACACAGGACCTAAATTTAAACTCAGCCGCCGTCTAGGCATTTCCCTTAGCGGTACAGGTAAAGATTTGAAACGCCCTTTCCCACCGGGACAACATGGCGCTAACCAACGCAGAAAAGTAAGTAACTACGGAATGCAGCTTTTGGAAAAACAAAAACTGCGCCACATGTACGGCTTGGGAGAGAAGCAATTTAAAACTCTCTTCACTAAAGCACAAAAAATCCAAGGTATCGCCGGCGAAAACTTTATGTTCTTGCTTGAGAGCCGCCTGGACAACCTCGTTTACCGTCTTGGATTCGCTAACTCCCGCGCTGGAGCGCGTCAGTTGGTATCCCACGGTCACGTAACTGTTAACGGCAAAAAAGTTGACATCGCTTCTTACCGTGTAAGCACTGGTGATGTAATTGGTCTTCGTGAAAGAAGTCGCGCTATGACTTCCATCAAGGAAGCTCTTACTAACCGTTCACACCTTCCTGCTTACCTGGAATATGCTGATGGATCTTTCGAAGGTAAATACATTCGTTTGCCAGAACGTTCCGAGCTGTCCCAAGATATCGATGAAAAACAAATCGTTGAGTTCTACAACCGTTAAGATTCGTCTTATCGGTATGTATTTAAAAAGCTTCCGGATTATTCCGGAAGCTTTTTTTATTGTTTATTGTTTTAACCAAGTGAGTTTCACGAACTTTCTCTTGCCTACCTGAAGAATATCACCCTCCTGAGGTGTAAATTCAGCATTAGGATCCTCCTGCTTCACTTCGTTCAACTTCACTGAACCTTGCTGAATACTCCTCTTGGCTTCTCCATTGGAAGCTGAAAAACCAACCAGTGTAAGCAGCTTTACCAGCTTGATTGTTCCGTTGTCGAGTTCATCGACTTGCACAGTAAAGATTTCTATGTCATCAGGCAGAGCACGTTGCTGGAACACTGTTACAAAATGCAGCTGGGCAGCATCTGCCGCTTCTGCACTGTGGTACATTCTTACAAAGGTATGTGCCAACTGCATTTTAGCATCTCTTGGATGAACTTCACCCTTCTGCAACCCTTCCTTCAGCACAGTAAGCTCACGATTAGTAATATCAGTAGCCAACTCGTAATATTTAAGCATTAGTTCATCCGGAACTGACATGGATTTACCGTATATTTCATTTGGTTCTTCATCAATTCCAATGTAGTTACCAAGGCTCTTACTCATCTTCTGAACACCATCAAGGCCTTCGATTAGAGGGGTCATTATCGTCGTTTGAGTCTCCACGCCATATTCCTTTTGCAGCGTCCGACCCATGAGCAAATTGAATTTCTGATCCGTTCCGCCAAGTTCCACATCACTTTTCAAGGCTACCGAATCCATTCCCTGCATCAGCGGGTAAAAAAATTCGTGAATACTAATAGGTAAACCACCCTGAAAACGCTTGGTAAAATCGTCACGTTCCATCATTCGTGCTACTGTTACTTTAGCTGAAAGTGTAACCACCTCAGCGAAAGACATCGGGCTAAGCCATTCAGAGTTGTAATAAACCTTAGTTTTCTCAGGATCTAAAATCTTATAAATTTGCTTCTTGTAAGTCTCTGCATTACGCTGAACATCTTCTTCTGTTAATTGCTTCCGAGTATCTGATTTGCCGGTTGGGTCTCCAATTCGACCTGTAAAATCACCAATGATAAGTTGAACCTGGTGCCCAAGATCTTGAAATTGGCGAAGCTTGTGCATAACAACAGTGTGCCCGACATGTATATCTGGTGCTGACGGATCGAGTCCCAATTTCACGTTAAGCGGCACTCCAGTCACTATTGATTTCATAACCTTCAGCTTCAATTCTTCCTCTGGAACGATCTCTACGACTCCACGTGATATTACTTCAAGCTGACGTTCAACTTCTTCCTGCTGGGCTGCGTTTAATTCTTCCCACTTCATTCTTGTTCCTCCTTGATATTTTTAACATTCGGACATACAAAAAAGCCCCTTTATCATCCCAAGGGACGAGAAAGAGACTCGCGGTACCACCCTAATTAAAATCCCAGTTACGCCGCAGCGCAGCCAAGAACTTTCACTTCATTACCATAACGGGATTGCACCCGGTGCCAGACTACTTAACAGGAGCTTATGCTCTTGCCTTTCCTCCAGACAGCTCCAGACTGTAATTCAAAGGGGGCTTGTTATCGGTTCGCACCATCCACCGACTCTCTGAAAACTTGAGCAACCCTTCTACTGATGTCTTTCCGCGCCTTTTTGATATCCAATTGTTTTCATATATAACATAGACTGTTTTAAAAAGTCAAACAGGAAAGAAATTGGGAATGAGCTAGAAGCGCATTCAAAATCGCCAAATTGTGCTATAATAGTTCCGTTATAAAGGAGGATTATCGTCGATGGTTGAAGAGAACATGAAAAAGACCGCAAAGAAACATCCCCCAAGGAGAAGATCCTGGCTGCGCAGGTTCGGCTCTGTGGTAAAGTGGATGTTTATACTTGGTATTATGGGCATTCTGTTTGCCGGCGGTGCCGTGACAGGCTATATTACTTCCATTGTAAAAGATGACCCTGTCCGCTCCGAACAATTAATTCAGCAGCAAGTTAGCCAGAACGCAATAACCGGTTTTGCCTATTTCCGTGACGGCACTCCCATTGGTCAACTCCGTACAGAGGAGGATCGCCGACTCATTGAGTACAACGATATTCCTCAAATTATTATTGATGCAGTTCTTGCTATAGAGGACAATAATTTCTATAAGCATGATGGCGTTGATATCAGCGGGACCTTACGGGCGGTTAAGCAGAAGCTGCTTAATGAATCCGTCCAAACCGGAGGAAGCACTCTTACCCAACAGCTCGCAAGACGTGTATTTCTAAATTTGGACCGGACGGAAGACCGGAAAATCAAAGAAATCTTACTTTCGCTGCGTCTGGAACGTTTTTTATCCAAACCGGAAATATTAACAGCTTATTTAAACAAGGTTCCTTTCGGCAATGGCTCTAATGGTTATAATGTGTTCGGAATTAAAGCTGCGTCCAAGGGGATATTTGGTCAGGATAATCTGGATAAGCTGAATATTGCGCAAGCAGCCTATTTGTCTGGCCTGCCGCAGCTCCCCTCCAAATATTCGGCATTTAACGGATTGGGAGAATTCAACGAGACTGCTTTCAAAAGAGCGATTGACCGCCAGCAGCTTGTACTGCGACGAATGCTGGAAGAGAACAAAATTACTACATCACAGTACGATGAAGCCCTTGCCTTCGATATACAGGGTGCCCTTGCGCCACATGCGGCAAAAGCCTATGTGACTTATCCGTATCTAATGTTAGAAACGGAGCGTAAAGCAGCGGAGATCATGCTTACCCTTAATCTAGACAAGGCTGACGCAACCGAAACCACTAGCGATTCTAAAACTGAAGACGATCCTCTTTTATTAGAAGAAGCCCGTCAGCAGCTTATGACCGGTGGCTACCGGATTTACACCACTATAGATAAAAAAGTGTACAGTGCGATGCACTCCATATCTGACGATAGTGAAAATTTTACAAAAGACAGTAAGTCCAGGGGCAAGGAACAAACTGCTGGCATGCTAATTGACAATAAAACAGGTGCCATTCTAGGAATGATCGAGGGCCGAGATTTCAACCTGGAGCAGATGAACTACGCTACACAAATGGTTCGACAACCAGGTTCAACTATGAAACCTATTGCAGCCTATTTGCCTGCTTTGGATACTGGATTGATTCAGCCGGCTGGGGTTCTGGATGATGCCCCTATCATTTTGAAGGATGGGTCCAAAGGCTTCCATATTCCTAAGAATGCCAATAATCGTTATCAAGGCCTTGTTACGGCACGATATGCTCTTAACAAATCACTTAACCTGCCTGCGTTGAAGCTTTTCAATGATAAGGTAGGTATCGAAGATTCATGGGCTTTTGCGAAGAAGCTAGGGATTACTACGATTGAGGATCAAGATTATGGCGCTAAAACAGGGGTTCTTGGCGGACTGCGTCATGGCGTATCTGTTGAAGAGTTGACTAATGCTTATTCTTCTATTGGTAATAAAGGTGCATTTACTGATGCTTATATGATCGAAAAGATTGTAGATTCACAAGGGAAGATTGTATATCATCACAAAGTCACTCCTGAGCAGGTATATTCTGAGCAAACTGCGTACCTTATGACTGATATGCTCAGAACCGTAATTACTGAGGGTACTGCCAGCACGGTTAAACGTACCTATAAACATTTTGGCGAAATTCCTATCGTTGGCAAAACGGGATCTACGCAGAATTATGCCGATGTTTGGTTTATGGGTTTCACACCAGATGTTACACTCGGAATGTGGGTGGGATACAAAGAACCGATAAATACGTTGCAAGGTGACACTCAAAAAAGGCAAGCACAAACTTTATGGACTAAAGTTATGAATGCCGTTATTGATAAAAAACCGGAGCTGTTTGTGACTCCGAAGTTCACTCAACCCAAGGGAATTGTGAAAAAGACGGTATCCGCATATAGCGGAAAGCTGCCGACTGATTTAACGAACAAATTCACTACTGATTTATTCAATGTTAAATTTGTTCCTAAAGACAGTGATGACGGAATCACAAGAGCCAAGTATATTACTTTTAACGAAATTAACTATATCCCACAAGAAGGAACACCTGAGGATTTCTTGGAGGAAACCATTGTAGTTACACGTGAGAAGCCGATTCAGGATTTAGTCAAGGAATTATTGGCTGCTTTCCCTGCAATGTCAGATCATGAGCCATTGGCTTATTATTTGCCGGAGGATGCCAAAAATGATGTTCCCACTGAAGTGGATCCTCGGGTAGATGATGGTCGTGCACCTTCTCCACCGACTAATCTTAATGTTTCTTATACTACCGGTAAAGCCGTCATTACGTTTTCACCTAGCGGCTCACCAGATGTAGTGGGGTACCGGTTGTACCGAGCTCTAAATGGAGGTTCTTTCCAGCCAATATCAGTGCTTATGTCCGGTGAAAAAACAGTCTTCCAGCCTGGTACCAGTGTAAACGTTAACGCAGCCTTCTATGTCACCGCCGTTGATGTAGCTGGCCACGAAACAGCTTCAGGTAGTGTTGCTGGAGGCGCTACTGCGACGCCTACCCCTACAGCGACCCCTGAGCCCATTATAGAGGCAACACCAGACGCAGGAGCCTTACCAGGAGACAGTACCTCCATTCCCGGGATCATCATAGATCCAGCCACTGGAGAGGTGCCTCTTGCACCCGGTGAAAATAATGATGGTGCTAGTAATACTGGTACAAATAATACTGACACTAATAATACTGACACTAATAATACTGGCGCTAAAAATGTCGGTGCTAAAAAAAATAAATAATCAAAAACATCAAAAGACCGTTCCCTACGAATTAAGGGAACGGCCTTTTTGGGATTATCATTTAATCCTCAATAGTGGATAAATCTCCGGCCGGAAGATGAAGCTCCCAGGCTTTTAATACTCGACGCATAATTTTACCGGATCGTGTCTTTGGCAACTTATCCTTGAATTCAATCTCACGGGGTGCTGCGTGGGCCGACAGCCCTGCTTTTACAAAAGCGGCGATTTCCTCCTTCAAAGCAGCTGAGGGAAGATATCCGTCTCTCAAAGAGATGAATGCTTTTATTACTTCACCACGTAAGGCATCTGGCTTGCCGATGACACCCGCTTCAGCTACAGCTGGATGTTCCACCAACTTGCTCTCCACTTCAAAGGGACCTATTCTTTCACCTGAGGTATTGATGACATCGTCAATACGACCTTGAAACCAGAAATAACCTTCATCATCCATGTAGGCAGAATCACCGGAAATATACCATCCTGGAATACGGAAATATTCTGAATATTTATCCGGATTATTCCATATCATCTTCATCATTGAAGGCCAAGGAGTACGTATTGCTAGATTTCCCATAGTAAAGGGCGGGACAATATTGCCACGATCGTCCAATATCTCCGCTTGAATTCCAGGCAGCGGTCGTCCCATGGAACCAGGCTTGATATCCATACCGGGATAATTGCAGATCAACTGGGCTCCGGTCTCGGTCATCCACCAGGTATCGTGGATACGCTGATGATAGATCTTTTCACCCCATCGTACTACTTCTGGATTAAGAGGCTCACCCACTGACATGACATGCCGCAGACTGCTAAGATCAATGCCTTGGAGGCTGCTCTCCCCTGCACCCATCAGCATACGGAAGGCTGTAGGCGCACTGTACCAAATAGTCACCGCATTTCGCTCTATTGTCTTATACCAATCCTGTGGACTAAAGCGTCCACCTCGAATCACGTTAGTAACCCCGTTCAACCATGGAGCAAAAATACCATACGAAGTCCCTGTGACCCATCCTGGATCTGCAGTACACCAGTAAATATCCTTCGGCTGTAAATCCAGCACTACTTTTCCTGTATAATAATGTTGAATCATTGCTCTTTGCACATGATAGACGCCCTTAGGCTTACCTGTAGAACCAGAAGTATAATGTATAATAAGACCATCATCCAAACTTAACCACTCTAATTCCAAATCCGGGGAAGCGGAGGCCATTTCTGCTTCAAAACTTATTTCTCCCTGCCCTAAGTCAGAATCTCCACCAATCAGTATAATATGGCGTAGCTCGGGCAGCTCTTCGCGATTCACACGTTTCAACAGTTCTGGTGTTGTAACCAGTGCGATAGCCCCGCTATCAGCCAGTCTATCCTTGACAGCTGTCTCCATAAAGGCTTCGAATAACGGACCTGCAACTGCCCCTACCTTCAATATTCCGAGTAGGCTGAAGTACAGCTCCGGTTGCCGGGGCATGAATATAAATACCCTTTCTCCTTTGCCTATTCCATATTTACGTAAAACATTACCAAACCGATTAGACTGTTCCTGCAGATCGGAAAAGGTATAGGCCTCATCTCGGGATGCATCACTGTACAGCAGGGCTGTATTGGCCCCACGACCCTCTATAACGTGACGATCCACAGCTTCAAAGGCCATGTTCACCTTGCCTGTATCGTACCAGGAGAAATGCTGCTCAGCATCCTTCCAGGTAAATCCCTCTACAGCTCGGTCATAATCTGGCATGTTAGAGTTCTGCACGCGGCTCGGTATAACTTCGCTATGAACTTGACCCATTACTGTTGCCTCCGTCCCTAATTTAAATTAAGCTTAGGTAAGACTCTCTTCATAATGAATGATGTCAATGTATCAATTGTGAATTTTTTATGTCAAAATCAGTATATCACAGGAAACGTTTTCATTCCATAAATTATGAGGATTGGAGAGGAGCCTAGCCATGGAACACCGCAAAGTTCTTACCACCCATAACGTTGTGTACGCTAATAAACTAATTATCATTCAAGGTCCACTTTCTCCAATGCTTCTACAAGGGCTGGAGATGCACCCTGATCTGGATGCCTTCCGTCGCCCACTGGAACAGAAAGAGGCCCTGATCGAGATTGCAGGGCTGCCTGAAGGCCGAATTATCGCTGCTATCGAAGGTAATACCATCGTAGGTTATGTAACTTTCCATTATCCTAACGAGTTGGAATTATGGTCACAGGGCAATATGGAGGATCTTATCGAGCTTGGGGCTATCGAGGTAGCGAATGATTTCCGAGGAGCAGGATTGGGCCGTTTGCTAATCACAACAGCTTTTGAGGAAGGTCAATTGGAGAACTGTATTGTGTTCACAACAGAGTACTATTGGCATTGGGATTTAAAAGGCAGCGGATTAGATGTATGGGCCTACCGGCAAATGATGGAGAAGCTAATGAAAGTCGTAAATATGGTATGGTATGCTACCGATGATCCCGAAATTTGTTCACATCCTGCGAACTGCCTTATGGTTCGAATCGGCAAAGAGGTACCCTTAGCCTCAGAGGAGTTGTTTGACCGGGTTCGTTTTAGACAACGATTTATGTACTAAAATAGGGTAGCAGCAGATCTACAGATCCCTACAAAGATGGAAGCATATATTCTAAAATAGCATGCGAACGCCGCGAAGCTTCAACCGTGAATTCTGGGAAGTTAACATGTGCGGATCCGTCTGCTTTATCGGACATGGAACGAATAATAACAAAAGGTGTGCTGTTCATATAACAGACCTGCGCTACTGCTGCTCCCTCCATTTCGGCACAAACACCATTTAGTTGTTCTCTAAGCATGGTTACTGTCTGCACACTTGCAATAAATTGATCCCCTGAGAGTACTTTCCCTGTTACAGAGTTCACCTTCAACATACGACAAGCATTCTCTGCCAGCACCATCAGATTCGGATCAGCCGGGAAAGAAGATACCTCCTGATAAGGAATAATCCCACGTGGATATCCCAGCGCCGATACATCCATATCATGCTGCATGCATTCTGAAGAAATAACAATATCCCCAATATTCAACTTTGGATGCAATGCTCCCGCCACACCTGTGAACAGCACTTGCGAAACATGAAAGGTATCGACCAATATTTGAGTAGTCACTGCAGCATTTACTTTACCGACCCCTGATTTACAGACAACCACCGATTTACTGGCAAAAGTCCCTTTGTGATACGTAATGCCGCATTTCACTTCCGTCACCTTGTTCTCCATACCTTCCAGCAGCAGACTGATCTCTGCATCCATTGCTCCAATAATCCCTATTATTTTATTCATATGTATACTCTCCTCACCAATAATCATGGTTATAAAACATAAAAAGCTCCGAAAGGAGCTTTCTAAGTATTGCTATTCGTTAATGTGAACTACTCGTTCACATGACTTACAGACAAGCGAAGAATCGTCTCGTGCGGCAAAATAACCCGTGGATTCTCTACCGTTTCTTTCTTCATCAGCTTCGTCAGAAGTCTCATTGCAACAGCACCCAAGTCATACATGGGTTGAGCAACGGTGGTAAGCAATGGACGTACCATAGAGGCCATCCGGATGTTATCCACACTCATAATCGAGAAATCATCAGGTACTTTCAAACCTTCATCCTGAATGCTATGAATGGCCCCAATTGCCATTTCATCTGTTGCACAGAAGATAGCGGTTGGTTTCTTCTTAAGCCCTAGGAAGTACTTCATAGCTTCGACACCGGATTCGTAACGATAGTTACCAATGCGAACAAGATCTTCCTGATACTCAATACCAGCGGCCTCAAGGGCTTTCTTATACCCATGGAAACGGGCATATCCGTTAGCCGGATCTTGAAGAGTTCCACTAATCATCGCAATCTCACGGTGTCCGTGACGAATCAGTGTGTTCACTGCATCAAATGCAGCTGTCTCATGGTCAATATCGACAGATGGATAAGTACCCTTCTCATCACGCGTTGCGCAAAGTACAATAGGTACTGCTGAAGTCTGGAACGCCTGAATGTGCTCTTCCGTTACTGTTCCACCCATGAAGAGCAGCCCATCGACTTGTTTCTCCAAAAGAGTATTAATAACGCGAATTTCCTTCTCTTTACGCTTGTCTGCATTACATAAGATAATGTTGTAATGATACATATTAGCGATATCTTCAATCCCGCGTGCAATTTCAGCAAAAATCGAGTTGGAAATATCAGGTATAACAACCCCAACGGTTGTCGTTTTCTTACTAGCGAGACCTCTCGCCACAGCGTTAGGACGATAGCCCAAACGTTCAATTGCTTCAAATACTTTCTTCCGAGTCTGCGGTTTCACGTTAGGGTTATTATTCACAACCCGTGATACCGTAGCCATAGATACGCCAGCTTCGCGCGCTACATCGTAAATGGTTACCGTCAAATTACTCTCTCCATTGCGATAAATTTTATCGTTCGACTAATTAAAATTATGATACGACACTTTGTACTTTTGTGCAATGATAACGCTTCATTTTCCATTTAAAATCTTTCAGAAACAAAAAGCTTTGCAGAAACATGATATAAATCGATTTGTATTCCCAATGATTTATATAACCTTTACTTGAATCAGTATCTATATTATATCGTAACAAAATATGAGTGAAAAATCCAACATTCGTGAAAAATTTTCATTGATTTTGCAGAAAAAATTTTCATTTCGCTCTTTCAGGCGATGGATGGGTCAATTGAGACAGTCTTAAAGCGGTTTCTTCCATCCATTTGTCATCAACGCAAGCGGAGGCAAATTGATAAATATCGAGCAGTAAATCAATGCGTCCTTGAATTCCTGAATATATAGACTCTTCCAAATTCGACAATTCGCCTTTAATATATCTCGCAAAAGTTTCTTTCAGCACATTAGCCCATTCATTTCTCTCAGTAAAAGAGATGTTCCGTCTTCCATCCGACTTACCCAGCTCTTGGATTAACATGCCCAAATCTCTCTTAATATATGGGAGTGGTTCATAACGAGCACAATCACTGCAAGTATATACAGGCACTCCTGTTATCTTCACCTTCACACTATAAATAAGAGTATGCATATGTATAGTCATATCACCGCCGCAGCCACATGACTTGTTAAGTAAGTTTTCTTTATGCATCTTTCACACCTCAAGCCTATAATTGAAAAGAGTTGAACCCAACATTACGATCAGTTCCCTTTTCAATCTAAATATTCGACCTCTCTTTACGAAATCCTTCTGATTTGCATATCATGTTTTATTTACCAAAAGTTCAAAGTATTACAATTGTAAAGATGACTTCATATTTCAAATTTGATACACTATACAAGATAATGTTACTTGAAGGGAGCACTAAATAATGAGACTAGCCGGTAAAAAGGTAATCGCACTTGTAGATGATGAAGTTGAAGATTTAGAGCTATGGTATCCCGTATACCGGGTTAGAGAAGAAGGGGCCGAGGTCCATCTGGCAGGATTAACCAAGGACAAGGTGTATACTGGAAAGTATGGCGTTCCCGCCAAAGCGGATTATTCGTGGGATGAACTGAATGCTGCTGATTATGATGGAATTCTGGTTCCTGGTGGTTGGGCTCCGGACAAGCTGCGTCGTTATCCTAAGGTACTTGAACTGGTACGAGAAATGGATAAGTCGAAAAAGCCGATCGGACAGATCTGCCACGCAGGATGGGTGCTGATATCCGCTAAAATCCTAGAAGGAGTTACTGTAACCTCCACACCGGGCATACGTGACGACATGGAGAATGCAGGTGCTATTTGGAAAGACGAGGCTGTTGTTGTAGATGGACACATCATTTCTGCACGTCGTCCGCCTGATCTCCCCCCATACGGCAAAGCCTTCTGCGATGCGCTTGCTGGGGAATAATACAATAAAGCAAAGCCCCTCTTTCACGATTGTGTGAAATGAGGGGCTTTTTTCTTCCTATTTAGGCAAGCCTTGAAAGCCATCTACGTTCTGGCTATCTGATCCTGACTCTGTCGGTTTCCTGAATGGGGTTTGAGTAGCCTCTGAGAATAAAGGTAAGAGGTTGAGGAAGCTTTTCGGAGCCTACATTATAAAAGTACGTCACCTTGTCCCCTGTTTCATCTTGATGATGTTCTCCCTCGGTTGTATAGGTAAAATGATCAGGTCGATACGACATAAAGTGACCACTGCCTGTTCCATCCACAAAATTATCATCGACTAACATCCCTGAGATTAATCTTTCCTCCCCCTCTTCCTTCCCCTCTTCCTTCGGAGTAAATAACGTTAGAGCAAGAATTCCATCTTTCTCTACAGTCTTTTCATCAGAGATTGTGAGACGATTGTCAGGAGCATTAATTATTGTTCGCGTCTCTGTATTTATGATGAGCTCACGTTTGGACTTTTCTAATGCATCAATACCTTCCACTTCCAGTGTCATCCTGCTATCTTTGTTCATGTTGTCATTATAAAATATTAATGTTCTCGTTCCAGATTCTGACACGCTAAGAACTTCGGCGCTTTTACCCTTACCCAGTATAATTTTAGGTGCAAACAGGCTGTTTATATTCATGGTATTATCTTTATGATACTTGATATCCACATAAATTCCTGTAGGTGCTATATATGCCTTTTGCACTACAATCTGCTGTCCCGCAATTTTCAGATTTCGGTTAACGATGATCGTTCGACTGTTCTGCTGAATTCGATCAGTTTCAAGTTTAAAGGGAATGCTTAATGAAGTTCTATATTTAGTACTGCTGGAGAGCATAGCCTCAGGAGTATCTGGAGTGACTATCATATTAGCTACTAGCTCCTCTAGCTCCTCTAGCCCCTCTTGTTCCTTATCCCGTAGATAACGAATTACAATATGATTTACACCTGGTCTCCAGTGGTAACCACTCTCAATGAAGAAGTTTGTCTGACTACTCCTAGAATTGCTTCTTGCATTATCAATTGACATCCCATGCAGAAGTACATCATGTTGTGTGTTATTCTGAAGGGTATACAATGCGATCATGCCTTTATTATCTGCAACTACACCATTCAAGGTAAAAATGTAACCGTCTTTTTCCTCTGAAGACACGCCTATGGTCTGAACCATTCCAGCATCCAGCGCTGACTTTAATGATATATTTTTTATAATGGGACGAAACACCTCCAGTTCACCCCAGCTTTTGGGAGGTAACTGCGCACGCTCGGGCTCAGTTCTAGCTTGAATCCAAGGCACAATAACAAATAAAGCAGCAGCCAAGGTGGCAAGTACCGCTATAGTAAATCCTCTTCTCACAGAAGGTCTCTTGTGACTGCCCCGAAGAATACCGTTGTGGATGGCAGTTTCTAGCTTTATATCCGGTACTTCATCAACTTTAGTTGACATATTGTGAAAATAATCCTCAATCAGCTTTTCTTCCGGCTCAGCCATGATAAACATCTCCCTTCCGTTTCATTTTATCCCGCAGCTGCTTAAGGCCTTTATTTAGCCAGGTTTTGATAGTACCTTCCGGCTTTTCGAGCACCTCGGCGATTTCAGTTATGGTCATATCTCGATAATATTTCAGAACTAATACCTGGCGATACTTCGGTTTCACGTTATCGAGTGCCTGTTCCATATCCAGCCTTTGATCGCTCGCCAGCTCCATAATACCGCCCTCATATCTCTGAGGCTCAGCTGTAGTTTTTCGTTTTTTACGTTTCAGCTCATCCATACAGCAATTAATTAGAATACGTATAATCCATGGTGTGAACCGGTCTTCATCTTTCAGACTCTTACGCTTAATCCATGCCCGGCAAGTTGCTTCCTGCAGGATTTCCAGCGCATCGGCATCATTTCTTAAATAAGAGTAGGCTATGCCATATAGATTTCTTTTCTGCTGAGAAACCTGCTCGAAGAATTGCTCTTCCTCGGATAGCTGCACATCCACAACCTTCATAATGTTTTCCATCCCTGAATACTCCCCTCCTTACCTATCGCGTCTATAATTACATTTTGCGATCCTCTTTATATATTGACTGTTATGCATACCAAACGGTTTTGTTTTTTTATGTTCTAGAAAAAAATAAAAAAGCCCGGCAATAAATTGCCAGGCTCTCAAGAACGATTCTTATACGCATGTTATGGTTCCAATTGATGTGTTTGTCCTAGTCCAGCGAAGCTTACGAAGTTTTGCCTTTCATCCCTACTACAGCATTCATTGAGTTTCCAGTTCCAGTTGATCCAGCAAATTGGGTTAGCTGTGCCTCTGTCTCAGAGCTTGTTCGATTCTTAAGACAAACCTTAGCAATGGTTCGTGCATCGGATGCAACTGTATTTAGGGTACGATGTTTGACCTTGAGCAAAGACTGCGGCGACATGCTTAGATCACTAATTCCAAGCTCCAGCCACAGTGGAATAGATCGCTCATCTGCAGCCATTTCACCACAAACACTAACGCTAATTCCTGCGTCCTGTGCGGCCTCTACGGTCATGCGGATCATACGCAGAACAGCTGGATGATACGGATGATACATATGAGCAATCTGCTCGTTCATACGGTCAACAGCAAGCACATACTGTACCAGATCGTTGGTGCCGATACTGAAAAAGTCAACTTCCCTCGCCAAGTAATCACTAATCATAACCGCCGCTGGAACCTCAATCATGATTCCAACAGGGATATTCCGATTATAGGTAACTTTACGCTGTTCCAAATCTTCCATCACTTCATGAAGAACTGCCTTTGCTTCCTGAACTTCTTCAATTGACGAAATCATAGGAAACATAACTTTTATATTTCCATAAGCACTGGCACGGAGGATAGCAGTCAGTTGTGTTTTGAACATATCCTTACGATCAAGACTGATTCGAATCGCTCGGTACCCGAGGAAAGGGTTCTGTTCTTCTGGCAGGTGGAAGTAATCGAGATGTTTATCTCCGCCTATATCAAGTGTGCGAATGACAACCGAATTTCTTCCTACTTTTTCTGCAACCAGCTTGTACACCTCGAATTGTTCTTCTTCACTCGGAAAGGAATCTCGATCCATGTAGAGAAACTCAGTCCGGAACAAGCCTACACCTTCGGCACCGTACTTCAGCGCCATATTCAATTCCTTGACGGAGCTGATATTTCCAGCAAGACGTAAGGTTACACCGTCTTTAGTTACGGATTCAACGGTTGAGAGCTGCTCGAGCTGTTCACGCTTTTTATTTTGTTTTTCACGAATAATGGCAAATTCACGTATGGTTGAATCATCCGGATGTAGTTGCACCGAACCGGTCTCGCCATCCAAAACGATCATGTCGCCCGTCTGTATTGGATTAGGAAGCTTGTTCTCAAGACCTGCAACCAACGGAATTCCGAGCGCACGAGCCATAATGGATGAGTGAGAGGTTTTACCTCCCATCATTGTAACGATACCCAGCACATAGGTTGGATTTAAATGGGCCAACTGCGAAGGGGACAGCTCTTTTGCGACTAGAATATACGGTTGGGCATCTGATGGTAATGTCACTTCGGGCGCACCCAGCAAATGCTTGAGTAACCGGTTGCCGACATCTTTTATATCTACCGCCCGCTCTTTCATATATTCATCATCTAGGAGATCAAACATTGCTACAAAATGATCAATCGCTTCTTTTACAGCAACCTCAGCTGCTTTGTACTGGCGTTCTATAATCCCGCGAATCTCACTCATAAATACCGGATCATCCAGTATCGCTAGGTGCGCGTCAAAAATACTGGATTCCTCCGGACCTACAACTTCACGGAATTCTTTTTTGATAAACTCTATTTCGTCCTTGGAGGTACGGATACCTTCATATAAACGCTCGAATTCTTTAGCTAGATCCACCGGGTTAACTTCATTGTCCGGCAAACTCCATTCCCAGTTCGGCAAGACAAAGGCCTTCCCGATGGCAACACCTGCTGCGGCGCCAATGCCTTGTATCATGGTTCTATCCCTCCAACATTACTCTCATGTAATACAACGGACATCACAGAAGACTGTCCTTTTTTCACGTTTTTAAATGGAGCGTAACTCCATGATTTCACTCGGTCAGGGTTCGTTATCACCATAGGTGTCGCCAATGAGGTCGCGTGTTCACGCAGATATGCCAAGTCAAATTTGACAAGCAGCTGACCCGGTTCTACGCTATCGCCTTCTTTTACAAACGCCTCAAAAGGTCCTTTAAGCTGTGAAGTATCAATACCAATGTGCATCAACACTTCCAGACCTTCAGGAGTCGCAATACCTATAGCGTGCATCGTTGGATATATGTGCATGACCTTACCGTAGACAGGGGAGACAAGCTCTCCTTTATCAGGAAGAAAGGCTACTCCGTCTCCAACAAGCTTGGCTGCAAAAATATGGTCGGGCACTTCCTCAATCGGAAGCATCCTGCCCTGCATTGGGGCACCAAACAATACTTGTGGAAGATCACGCACCAGCAGCTTATTAATCTCTTCGCGGATGAGTTCGGAATAAGTACCAAATACTACCTGAACATTTCCACCACCAAGTTTGATTATACCTGCAGAACCAAGTCCTTTTAGAGCACTGGTGTCAATACTACGGTCATTATGGACGGTAAGCCTTAGACGGGTAATGCAGGCTTGAACCTGCACAATATTCTCTTTACCACCTAACGCCTCTAGGACTAGGGGAGCCTGATAAGGAATATTTCCTGCCCAATCACCCAGTTCTGAACCTTCCTCCCGACCCGGAGTCGGGATTTGAAAACGGCGGATCGCCCAGCGGAACAGATTGTAATACACGATCCCATAACCGATGCCAATAGGAATCAACAACCAAGCTCTCGACGATAAATGCAAATTCAGAAAGAAATCAATTGCCCCTGCAGAATAAGAAAATCCATGGTGAATACCGAGCCAAAAAGTCAGAACCATTGCTAGACCTGACATTATAGTGTGCAGGGCAAACAAATAGGGAGAAGCAAAAAGAAAAGCAAACTCAATCTGTTCCGATACACCCGTCAAAAAACAGACTAAAGCCGCACGCAAAAAGGTCTTTTTGATCTTAGGCTTTAAATCCTCCCGAGCTTCTTGAATAATTGCAAAAGCAATTGCAGGCAGTGCAAACATCATAATGGGGAACAATCCGGCCATAAAAACACCCGCGGTAGGATCTCCGGCAAAAAAGCGCGGTAAATCACCTTGAACGACTGTTCCGTCAGGTGTCGTAAACGATCCCAACTGAAACCAGAATACATTATTAAGGATATGATGAAGCCCGAAAGCTGTCAGTACCCTATATAATACCCCGTAGATAAACAATGAAAAACCACCGGTAAGTCCAATAACTCTGAAAAGACCGTCCAACCCCATCTGCAATAACGGTGCAATACCAAGCATAATCCAGGCGAATAAAGCCGAGAACATTCCCATGATCAGCAAAACAAAACGCGATCCTCCAAAAAACTGGATCGCCTCTGGCAGCTTAATATTCTTAAAACGATTATGAGCAACGCCAGCTACAATTCCTAGTATGATCCCTATGAATGTCGCGGGCTGAATATTTCCATCTCCCATATTAAGAACAATCCGGTCATAAATGAACATACCTGCCAGAGATGCAAGCCCTGCTGGCCCTGCCTGATTAGACAAACCCCATGCCACACCTATAGCGAAAATATAGGGCATATAAAAAATTATCCCTTGCCCCGCATATGTAGCCACTTCGGATACCGAAGAAAGTCCCCATGCAGACCACGGTAAACTGCCAATACTCAGCAATATAGCTGCCGCCGGCAACACCATGGTGGGAAGCATTATGGCTCTGCCCAATTGCTGCAGTGATCCGAGCCAATTCAAGGCGACCCTCTCCTTTCATTCTATATTGAATGGTAAGCGCTGCGTTACCTTTTGTCAAAAAGAAAACAGGTTACTTATAGTATCTACACAACTCAACAAAAATCCGCATAAATGAGGCCTTTTACCAATTGCCCAGACAATTGCTTAGACGATTACTCAGAGGATTACTTAGATAATGCTCAGACATTTACTCAGACATTTATTATACTTAAGTATTCTTATTTGTGCACTGCTATTTCACTTAACTAATCCAAAGCTTCTAAGAATACATAACTAGAT
>JAILZT010000035.1 GCA_023512345.1 Paenibacillus sp. | reverse complement strand
ACGATCGAGCCCATGATCACCGAAGGCACCTACTACATGTCAATCGATCCGGACGGCTGGACCGCCCGGACGCTGGACCGCAAGCTCGCTGCCCAATACGAGCATACGATCGCCATCACCGCTGAAGGTCCACAAATTCTGACCGCGCAATAGAATAATTAGAGGCCGACCCATGAGAAGGTCGACCTCTTTTTTTGCGTATTCGGTATAGAAAATTTGGAACTTTGTTATCTAATTTTCTATAACAATTTCCCCCTCATTCCTTGGTTCTTCAAATCCATTAAGAAAGGTTGTTAATATTTCTTCAGTTATAGTAAAAGCTGCATTTGCATCAAAACGTTGACTTCGTATCTTAAGGCGTTTTCGCAATTCATTAGGGTTTACTTTCAGATAAATAAGTCTCCATTTACCTCCATATTTTTCAACAAGCTGTTTAAATTCCTCTCTCTCTGACCGTTGCCAAAAACTAGAGTCAACCACAACCTGTTTATTTTCTTGTATTAATTTTACTAACTTATTACGTAATCTCTTATGTGCTTCATCCAAATACTCTCTGTATTTTTCAGCTGGATAATCAATTCCATAGCGACCATTCTTAGACCATACTTCTTCATCAATCGAAAGACGTACAAAACCATCCTTTTCTAAGTATTGAGAGAAAGTTGTTTTTCCAGAACCAGCTATTCCACACATTAATACGACTAAAGAAGAATCACTATCTCGTTCTCGATCAATCAAATAATCAATTCTCGTCTTTTCAAACATATTTTTCTTCTCCTACCCTTAAATCCACTCTTTTCCATGTTCTTGAATGAATTTAATATCGCTTTGATAATGTTCAAGATGCCCCTCATCTATCATCTTTTGAAAAGCAATGTCACCTTCACTGCTTTTTCTTATCATTGATTTACATAACGCTTCTAATCGTAGCAATACCATTTCCAAATAATCTTCTTCTGTTCCTTTTCCGTAAGATTCGAAAAACAAAGTAACTCTTTGTTTTATACGGTTAGCATGCTGTAATGAATTATAAGAAATAATTTCATCTGTTTCGGATAGATAAAATCTACTTAAAGGGACGCTTGTATACAGAGCATAGGCTATGTCCCAAAGTCTTGGACCAGGCCCAGCTATATCAAAATCAATAATACCTATTGGTCTTTCATGATTAAAAATAATGTTGTAAATTGCAAAATCATTATGGCACATTACTTCAAAAGGTTGGGGGGTGTTATCTAACGATTCCCAGCTCTCTTCAAATGAAAAGTCTTGCACAGAATCATGATAAAGACGGAGCATTTTCGCTATTTCTATTAAGACATCATCAGACCACATATATTCTTTTAAAGGATAATTACCTGCTTCTCCTTCAATAAATGATAATATCTCTCTTCCTTTTTCATCGATACCTAAAAATTTCGGTGCATAACTGAACCCTTTGTTCTCCAAATGCTTTAATAGCTTATGAATTTTGTAACTATCTGGTTTTAATTCTCTTCGTACCGTGTCTCCCGAACGATAAACATTAGAAACATTTCCCCCTGTTAATATTTCTTCATTTTCATGGTTTGACATTAATTATTCCTCCCAAATATGACTTAACAAACGATTTTACCTCACTAAGGTGAGGGGATGTATATACAATCCCACTTTTATTTACTAATACATACATCGGGTATGATTTTAGACCGATTGTTTTTAATTTTTTGTCCAGTTGTTGATTGTAAGGATGACCGTTCACTTCCCCAAGATTCTCCAATATAGTAGAGTTGGAATGCAAGAAATTTTGTACTTCGAGCATTTCATCACTAGGTGTATCCAATCCGTTTACCATTGGTTACCATACACCCACCTCCATGCAGTTATACGTTCTTAAAAGCTAATTGTTGTGCATTGCCTAGTCTAATCCTTCATTTTATTAACCTTTGATAGATAGATCTAAAAGCCCACCTCAGGAATCTGCCTGAAGTGGGCTTTCTTCATACCTATATTGGGTCTTGCGAAAACTCAACGTACAACCATGATTCTCTTTCCAGATCACAAACTTACAGCCTTGCCCAGCTTCGACCCCTGCTCTTATCGCTTTTCAAACCATTTAACCAAACACGAAAACCTGGAACCCAGCGCTTCTGTTAAGTAGGATTATACTGTCCAAACCCTGCAGGAATTACTCTTCTAGTGTAATTTACTCGATCAACTTTCCACACTCCACCGGTATATACCAATTGAGCTGTCCGATCTTCAACATATTGGTCTTCAGCAGTTAAACCGTTGGCTATAATGATAGATTGAGATAACGTCGCTGTCGTTTTACTCGTATATTCTACCGAGGTGATAGGTACTTCATACTTAACTGAGTGTTCTAGATTATCTTGGTTTATTGATAGAATTAATTTTTCCGTAAAAAAAGGCTTAAAAAGAGTTGTTAAATTCTTAATAGAAGCCCCAATCATAGCTTCATTCAGTTTTTGAGACAATAGTTTCAGACGCACGTCCGGAATTTGCTGTGAGGAAGGGATTGAGAAAGAGGGTTGCTCCATATTCACCACAATCTTCTTCCCATCCACTGCAATCGTTGCTTGCTTGGTTTGCTGGTTCCATGCGATATTTGCACCCAAAGATTGACCCACAAATTTCAATGGAACGTAGGTATTCCCTTGAATCACCTGAACTGGAACATCAAGCTCAATGTACTTAACAGTACTCTGATCAATGGGCAGAGCATATACTAGTGCTCGTTTGAAATTAGCAGCAAGGAATATTCTGGAATCGCCTTTATCAATCGTCACCAATTTTTCCTTCTGGTACCATCCCACGCTTGCTCCTAGATGTTGAGATACGGCACGTAACGGAATTAACACCCGATTGTTCAGCAACTGGCCATTGGTCAGAGTAACTCCTGCATTAGCCGAAAAACTCGGAGCCGGGAGAGCAGGAAGAACAAGCAAGGCCGATGCCGCGATCGTTAAAGTTAGTTTTTTAATCATATTTTGCCTCCTGTTGAGATTAATATTTTATTAAACTTTAATAGATAGATCTAAAAGCCCCCCTCAGGAATCTGCCTGAAGTGGGCTTTCTTATCTCCATACCTATATTGGGTCACGTGAAAACACAAGAGGGTGTCACTCTTCGATTTCAAGTTCTCCTGTATCCGCGCTTTTTAGCACCAGCTTGGCTTCGATTGGTGATGAACCATCCTCGCCCGTAAACTTAAGTTTACCTGTTCGCCCCTTAGAAATTAAGGTCTTCACTTGGGCATCCGTCAGCGTACGACCGTGATTCTCTTTCCAGATCACAAACTTACAGCCTTCCTTGTAATGGGAGCAGCCATAACCTTTTCTACCCATGAAGATCATCCCGCCACAACCGGTGCGGGGACAATTGCCGATAATCGTGGGACCTTGGTTAACCGATTCGGTGTTGTTTCCAACTGCTTCGCCATCCGTTTTTCGTTTTCTCGGTGCAGCCGGTTTATCAGCAGCTTTACGGGAAACAGCACCACTGCCTCCTTTGCCTCCGGCCTTTGTCGTGGGTGTCTCGCCCTCAAAGGAAGTTTTATCTGCTCGGGATTGTATGCGAACCTTCTGAACAATCATGGAGGCGAACTTTTTCACATTCTCCATAAACTGACCATCGGATGCTGTTCCTCTGGAGATTTCAGTCAAGCGGCGTTCCCATTGGCCGGTCATTTCCGGAGAAGTCAGCAGTTCAATCCCTGCCCCTCGAATCAGTTCAATAACCGTCCTGCCTTTTTGGGTAAGGGCGATTTTTTTACCCTGCATTTCGATATAACCCACGTTCTTAAGGCGTTCAATCGTCGCTGCACGTGTAGCCGGTGTACCCAGTCCGGAATCCTTCATCGCATCCCGCAGTTCCTCGTCCTCAATCTGTTTGCCGGCACTCTCCATCGCCTTAAGCAGTGTACCTTCTGTAAAATGTTTGGGAGGTTGTGTATCCTTTTCTTTTACAATAGCATCACTGCAAAGTACTTCATCCGAAGGGTTGATCGAAAAAGGTTCATTGACCTCGATCTCCTCTTCCTCTTCATCCTCTTTGGACTTGCCCTTGGCTGGCTTAGACTTGTCCTTTTTCTGATCCGCATATACGACCTTCCAGCCCAGACTCAGCAATTCTTTAACCGTGGTTTTGAATTTCTCGTTCTCCACCTCAGTAAAGACTGTATGAACCTTATATTCTGCCGCCGGATAAAATTGGGACAAAAAACGTCGTACGATTAAATCATACAGTTTCTGTTCGTCTGGACTTAAGCCTGAGGCTTTACGATATGTAGGCAAAATCGCATGGTGATCCTCTACCTTCGAGGGATTACAGATAAACTTATTCCCTTTATGAACCAAATTTCGGTTCGCACCCTTAACCCACTCGTCGTATGCAGTACCTTGAAGCGCAGAAAGTGTTTTATGCATTTCAGGAATGTTTTGCTCTGTAACATAGTTCGAATTCGTCCGCGGATACGAGATCACCTTGTGCTTTTCATACAACGCTTGTGCGATGTCCAAGGTTTTTTTAGCTGAAAAAGCATATTTACCATTGGCTTCCCGCTGCAAAAGTGTCAAATCGTACAACTTGGTCGGATACTCTTTCGTATCCTTGACCTCATAGGAGTCTATTCTCCCGGGCTTTCCCTTTACTTTGGCAGCTATAGCTTCAGCCTTGTCGCCATCGGTCAGCCGGTCACCCTGCCACATTCCCTTATAGTTGGTCTCACTCTGTGTAAAATGACCTTCTACTTCAAAGAACTTGAGCGACGAGAAGGCTTCGATAATCTTCTGACGGTCATAGATCAGGGCAAGCACCGGGGTTTGCACTCTACCTACAGACAACAGCACATTATGTTTGGTTGTAAAAGCACGGGATCCGTTCATTCCGATCAGCCAATCGGCTTCACTTCGTGCTTTGGCTGCTTTGGTAAGATTCTCATACTCTGATCCGTCCTTTAGCTCAGCGAAGCCTTTACGAATGGTCTCCGGCGTCAAATCTGAGATCCACAAACGCTTCACGGGCTGCTCCAGCTGCAAATGCCGTTGAATCAGTGAAAAAATATGCTGCCCTTCCCGTCCGGCATCGCAGGAGTTGACTAATAAATCACTGCGCTTGGCTAACTCCCCTATGACTTTTAGCTGATCGATAGTTCTTGCATTTGGTATCAGTTTGAAGGTGTCGGGAATGATTGGTAGATCGTTTATATTCCATTTTTTGTATTTAACATCATAGGCTTCCGGCTCTGCTAGTCCAACGAGATGCCCTATAGCCCAAGTAATAATATACTGCTCCCCTTCTAAATAGGAACGGTGATTTTTAGCCTTCGGTTCTATTGCGGCGGCGATATTCCGCCCCATATCCGGTTTTTCCGCAATAATGAGTGTCTTCAAAAACATTCGCTCCTTACCTTTGCGTTCTCTACTCCAAAATACGTCCAGTAGTCTATTATACCATCAACTCTACTTTTTTTTAACGTATTCCTTGGAAGGTTCGGATTTGCTCATTTATCACTTTCCAACATTTGTGGTTGTGCTTGTTTTTTAATAAGTGCAATGACCTCAGCAATTCCAAGGCTTGCTTTAACGTTCGTTCTCCGTTCGATAATTTCTACCTGTCCCTCAGCAGCATCCTTACCTACTACAATGGTTAAAGGAATACCAATCAGGCTGGAATCCTTAAACTTGACACCCGGGCGCTCGTCCCGCTCATCCAGCAGCGTCTCAATTCCCAACTCGTTAAGCTGCTTATAGAGGGCTTCGGCCAGCTCCACCTGATCATTATCCTTGCCTGACATAAGTAAAATATGGACCTGATAAGGAGCAACTGCCGCAGGCCAAACGATCCCATGCTCATCGTAATTTTGTTCTACAATAGCAGCTAGCATTCTCGAAATCCCGATACCATAACACCCCATGATCATGTGCTGGTTCCGCCCAGTTGTATCCAGATAGGTGGCTCCAAGCTTCTTACTATATCGGGTTCCAAGCTTAAATACATGTCCTATCTCAATCCCCAGATGAAATTGCAGCGTTCCTTCTCCGCATTGAGGACAGGCTTCTCCTTCTGTAACATTACGGAAGTCGCCAACACTAGTTAATGGAAAGTCTCTGCCGGGAACAACATTACGCACATGATAATCTGACTCTCCTGCGCCAGCGATACCCAGTGCCATTTCAGCGACTGCCTTATCTACCAGAACGGTTATTTCAAGCCCGATTGGACCCACAAACCCGCTCTCTACACCAGCCACATTTTGCACACTTTCAGAGTCTGCCAGACTGATCTCAGCAGCTCCAATATGTTTTCTTACCTTAATTTCATTTACCTCATGATCTCCTCTTACCAGAACTGCAAACAGCTTGCCATCCCCTTGATAGATGAGTGTTTTAATTATTTGCTCCGGCATAATGTCTAACGTTTGCACCAGTTGGTCAATCGTACGGATCCCTGGTGTATAAAACTTTTCTATCGCAAGTTCATGAACTTCTTGATCTTCTAATTCAGCCTCTTCAATGCGCACTTCAGCCTGTTCCAAGTTGGCTGCATAATCACAGGTAGAACAAGCAGCAATGGTATCCTCTCCAATATCCGCAAGCGCCATAAATTCATGACTGCCGCCTTCTCCCCCTATGGTGCCAGAGTCTGCATGAACTGCTCGAAATTGTAGGGCACAGCGGCTGAAGATTCGATGATAAGCATTGAACAAAGTCCAATACGAATGGTCTAAACCTTCATAGTCCGTATCAAAGGAGTAAGCATCCTTCATCAAAAACTCCCGGCCCCTTAGCAGACCTGAGCGCGGACGGCGTTCGTCACGGAATTTGGTTTGAATCTGATAGACGGTAAGTGGAAGTCTTCGATAAGAGCTAATCTCGTTACGAACGAGCGCAGTCACTACTTCTTCGTGTGTTGGGCCCATTACAAAATCCCGCTCGTGCCGGTCCTGCAGCTTCATCAGCTCTTTACCGTATAGGTCATAACGCTCGGATTCTTTCCACAGCTCTGCAGGCTGCATGGAAGGCATTAATACCTCTTGGGCACCTGTTACATCCATCTCTTCCCGCACGATGTTCTCTATTTTATGAAGAACTCGTCTTCCGAGCGGCAGATAAGTATATATGCCTGCTGCCAATTGCCGAATAAAGCCTGCCCGAAGAAGCAGTTGATGACTCATTGTCTCCGCTTCTGCTGGTGCTTCTCGCAGTGTTGATAATAACAGCTTACTTTGTCGCATGATGGTAACCCCCTAATTATTAGAGCTTCTAAGCCTAAAAAACACAAAAAGACACATTCGTCAGGGACGAATGTGTCGTGATACCACCCTTATTTAACCGCCTATATTAGTGCCTAGGCAGTCCTCAATACGGATAACGGCCGTTTCCGGCAGCGGATTTAACTTCTATCGCTGCAGCTACCACTGGCAGGATACAATTCATTCGTACGGGGAACCTTTCAGCCGGTGAATTCCCTCTCTGTTCTAACGAGACTAGAACTGTAAATCCATGGTCAAAGCTTTTGTCTTATCCAGATGTTTTATAATTTACCTGATTATAACGATTACGTCAAGCATACCCTTTGTGGCAACAAAACAACCGTCACCACAACAAATTCCCTGTGATGACGGTTGTTAATATATTCATTCGTATTATTTATACAAGTACAGTAGATCCCATCAGAAATTTATCTACTTCACGGGCTGCTTCGCGACCTTCGTTAATCGCCCACACCACAAGACTTTGTCCACGGCGCATATCGCCGGCAGCAAATACTTTATCTACGTTAGTGTTGAATTTACCATAACGGGCTTTCACATTGGTGCGACGATCTGTAGCTAAGTTCAGCTCTTCAATAATATCCTGCTCCGGTCCGTCAAAACCAATAGCAATCAGCGCCAGTTGAGCGGGGTAAACCGCTTCTGTACCCGGAACCGGCTGATAAATTTTACGACCTGTCTCATCGACCATACGGTGAATTTGAACGGTATGCAGCTCCTTCAGGTTGCCTTCTTCATCACCTACGAACTTAGTCGTCATGATAGAGAACTCACGTGGATCATCGCCGAAAAGGGCTTTAGCTTCCTGCTGTGCATAGTCAAGAGTATACACATTAGGGAATTGCGGCCATGGGTTGGCAATAGGATCCCGTTCAAGTGGTGCCTTGTCATGTGTACCGAACTGAGTAATGCTGCTGCAGCCATGACGAAGCGCCGTTGCTACACAGTCAGAACCTGTATCGCCGCCACCCAAAACAATGACATCCTTGTCTCCTGCAGATACATAGTTGCCATCTTCAAGATTAGAGTTCAAGTAGCTCTTGATGGTTCCGTTCAGGTAATCCATAGCGTACATTACGCCTTTTAACTCACTGCCTTCAATATTGAAGCGGCGTGCCTTTGTTGCTCCACCACAGAGTACAACAGCGTCATATTCATCCACCAACTGCTGAGCCGGTATATCCTTACCGATCTCTGTGTTCACCACAAAGTTAACACCTTCCGCAGCCAGTAAATCCACACGGCGCTGAACTACTCGCTTGTCCAGCTTCATAGTTGGAATTCCGTAGGTCAGGAGTCCGCCGACACGATCACTGCGTTCAAATACTGTTACAGTATGTCCGGCTTTGTTCAATTGTGCGGCAGCCGCCAACCCAGCGGGACCAGATCCCACGATGGCGATGGTTTTACCGGTACGCTTCTCTGGAGGAGTTGGGACAACCCATCCTTCTTCAAAACCTTTATCAATAATAGCCAGTTCTATGGTCTTGATGGTAACCGGCTGGCCAATCAATCCTACTGTACAAGAACCTTCACAAGGTGCAGGGCAAATACTGCCTGTAAACTCAGGGAAGTTATTCGTCTTGTGCAGGCGTTCTAGAGCTTCTTTCCACAATCCACGGTATACCAAGTTGTTCCATTCAGGAATCAAATTGTGTACCGGACATCCGGAGGTTCCTCCATCCATATCGATACCAGTGTGACAGTACGGTGTCCCGCAATCCATACAACGAGCACCTTGCGTACGAAGCTCTTCTTCAGATAAATGATGATGGAACTCTTCCCAATCCTTAACCCGTTGTTCAGGCTCGCGGTCACCCGGGAGCTGACGTTTATACTCCATAAACCCTGTTGGTGTAGACATATTTACGTTTCCCCCATCCGTTCTCTTCACGTTGATTTATAGTACATTGTAACCTGTTGCGATATTTTGTAGGTCATGAATAACGCAAGTGTTGTCCTGTACATTCTGTGGTATGGCGACACATACTTCTAATTTTAATTATAGTAGCATTCATCACTTTTGGACAGTAATGGATTAATTTGCTGATTATTTGTACTATTTCACACGTTGTGTCAGAGAAAGCGTTTTATTCTCTATTCCGTACGTTCATATACAAGAAAATGGTAATCATACGGATTTTCAGCATCACGAATCCCCTTGGTATTGGAAACTTCTGTCCATAGACTCCAGTCAACATTCGGAAAAAAGGTGTCCCCTTCAAATTCCTCATCGATCCGCGTGACGATCAGCTTGTCTGCATAAGGGAGCATCATTCGGTAAATCTCCGCTCCTCCGATAACCATCAATTCATCCGTTTTCCGCCCCTCGTTCAGAGCTTCCTCAACCGTGTGTACGACCTCGGCTCCTTCAGGGTGAAAGGTTGTATCTCTGGTTATGATCAGGCTTGTCCTGTTCTTGAGAGGCTTGCCTCCGAGCGAATCCCAGGTTTTGCGTCCCATTAGCATTCTTTTGCCCAGAGTCTCCGCTTTGAAAAAAGCAAAATCCCGTGGGAGATGCCAAGGCATATCATTGTTCTTGCCAATCACACCATTCGAGCCCATGGCCCAAATCATACTAATGCTCATACAACACCTTCCTCTTCATTATACTTAACAATTGCACATTATTTTAGATTTATTAAATCGCCACCGGTGCCTTGATTCCCGGATGATAGACATAATCTATGAATTCAAAGTCTTCAAACGTATAGTCAAAAATACTGTCAGGTTTTCTGAGAATATTCAGCTTTGGCAACTCATACGGCTCTCTGCTTAACTGAGTAGCTACCTGGTCCAGATGATTTGTATAAATGTGTACATCGCCGCCTGACCATACAAACTCACCTACCTCAAGTCCTGTTTGCTGAGCGACCATATGAGTGAGGAGAGCATAGCTGGCAATATTAAATGGAAGGCCCAAAAAGGTATCTACCGAACGCATTGTTAACATACAGGACAGCTTGCCGTCCGCTACATAAAACTGGAATACAAAGTGACAAGGTGGCAGCTTCATATTCTCAATTTCACCCACATTCCAGGCACTGACAATATGTCGGCGTGAATCTGGGTTATTCTTGATCGATTCAATCACATTCGAAATTTGATCAATATGGCGTCCATCTGCGCTTTCCCAAGCCCGCCACTGCGAACCATATACCGGTCCTAGCTCCCCGTTCTCATCGGCCCATTCATCCCATATAGAGACTCCATTGGCTTTTAAATAAGCTGTGTTCGTATCACCTTTCAGGAACCATAACAATTCATGGATAACTGATTTCAGATGAATACGCTTGGTTGTCATGAGCGGAAAACCCTTAGCCAGATCAAACCTTAGCTGGCGGCCGAACACGGATATTGTACCTGTTCCTGTACGGTCGCTTTTTGCAGTGCCTTGATCCAATACATCCTGAAGTAATTCTAAATATTTGCGCAACTGACAACGCCCCTCTATCCTTTTTTCTTCTACTAGTTTACCATGACCTCGCTGCCTTGTAACTTCCCAAACTGTAGAAAACCACAAATTGAGCCATCCTTAGGCATTCACCCAGCTTATTAAAAAACCCGAAGACTAGCACTTTTTAGAAGAAGTGTCGTCATTCGGGTTTACTTTTAGTCCATAATCAGGCCGTAAACACTAATCTTTTTAATTCGGCGGGCTACAAACATAGAAACCATATAAGCAACCACGATGATCGCAACACACAACAACAGCACCTGAGGTAAGCTGACAGCAAGCTCAATATTATAAATACCTAGACTGGAAAGCAGAATTACAAAGACTGTATCCGAGTAAAAGTACCCAAGCAAACATCCTACCATTACCCCAACTGCTATAACGGGCAGAAGACTGAACGTAATCTGAGTCATCAAATTTAACGAAGTGTAACCCATTCCCTTCAGAATACCAAATTCTTTCTTACGCTTTAAGATTAAGGTCTTGATCACCAAGTAAAGTATCAAACTGACCACAATAATCGTCACCACCGTAATAACGGCAGTCATAGAAGAAATGGCTGTACTAAAAGTACTTAGCACACTATCCTGTACATCTTGGATATTCGTTATCGTCCATTGATCAGGGAATCGTTTCTCCAATTGCTGAATTACTGCCTTTTCATCTATACCATCCTTCAAATAGACGTTAAGTGTACTAGGTGCGAAATCAGGAAGCATTCTCTTCACACCCGCTTCTGTCATGGTCGCTACCATTCCGAGTTGATTGATCTGCTGGCTGAGTCCTGATATTAAGTAGCTTTCAGTAACACTATTAGAGGTAACCATAACCTCATCACCGATGGTTTTACCTATCTGTTTTGAGATAATCCCTGATATGGCTATCTCATTGTCATATTTAGGCTGCCTGCCTTTATATACAGTCTCTGTCTCCATCTTGTTAAAGTCATCCGATATTCTTAGCAAAAAGTTGGAATCTTCAATGGAAGCCACCTTACTGTCGAGCAGCGATGTCTTCCTCACTCCCTCCATGCTTTCCACTTCAGCAATCAGCTCCGCCTGAATCATTCCACTTTTTAAAACTAACAACAAGCTGCTCTGCTCCATACCCACAAGCTTCAATATAGCTGTTGTATCTCCTGAAAAGTTAAAATTAAGAATGGAGCAAAAGATACTGGAAAAGGTAAGTCCGGCCACAATAATAACGATCATTATATTCTGTTTCATCTGCCTAATTAATGATTTCAGGCTTAAAGCAAACTGAAGGCTAAGACGAGTATGTTCCAGAGGAATACGATTCCGTTTAAAATTATGGGTCAATATGCCACTCTGCAAAGCAGCAATCGGTGTAATTGTCCGAATCCGCCTACTTGAAAAATAAACTACAAGAAGAACCATTAAAGTAATAATCAACAAGCTAAGCAGTGCACTTAATATTCCAAACGAGGCCGGCCATATCAAACCTACAGAAGCGGAAATTAGATTGCCGGCAAAAGGCATCACTAAAACAGAAACCGCTATACCCGGAATTGCAGCAACTATGGAAATCGAGGTGAATTGCAGTAAAAGAGCACCTATAATCTGCCAAGAAGTATATCCATTCGCCTTTAGCACACCAATATTAAGCAGATTATCTTCAATATGTCCTAAAATTTGGAATCGAATAACGATGAGCGAAATCACAACCATTATCAAAGCGAAGGCGATTAGAATAGCCGTCAAAAGACTAACAAATATACGATTTCCAGCTATGCCTAGTTCTGCACTCATCACTGAAAACATGTTACGGGTCCCTGAAGCAGAAATTTGATCTCCCAACGATTGGCTCAGCTTTTCAACTTTGCTAGTGTCGGATAAATTGACAGACAAAAGGTTGAATTTCGCTTCTTTTTCAATCCAGCCATATAATTCCTTAAATGCTTTATCCGGCAAAAATACCTTTAATGAACCGTTATTAAACGTACCTAACAATGGCTCCTCAATAAAGCCCCCAATCTTGTAGGAATATTTCTTATTCTCATAGGAGAAGGAGTAGCTGTCTCCAAGATTGTACCCCGCGCTGACATGGAACATATACGGTAGAAAAATCATGTCTGGAGTAAGATGTTCCAACTGAGAGGCGGGTCTAAAGGGAGCCATCGTCCGTTGCTGATCTGCATTAAGAATCAACAGGGTAGATGGGGTATCCGTCTTCCCGTATTCTAACAGGGCGTCGCTAAGCAGAATGGCGGATTCATTTTCCCATTTATCCGTATAGGGAAAGCTTTCTACCAGCGATTCATATTCCTTAAGATGTGCATCATTTTCAAAGTAGGCTATCAAATCCGGGCTTTGCAGCTCAGTCATTTTGTCTTCCTGAAAGGAATTTAGCTTTAATGTAATCGACAACCCAATATTTAATAGCAATACAGCCAGCAGGATTAATAGTGAAAGCGTAGCTGTGGAGCTTTTACGTTTGCGGATGTTGGACCAGGCCAGTTTACCCTGAACACTGCTCATTCCTACCACCCCAAATCTGCCAAAAAGGATTGTAACTGCTTCTGCCGCTCGGGCCCGCTATCTTCACTATACGGGGTAAGATGAAGCTCCCCTACCACAACGCCATCCCGCAGATACAGAATTCGATTGCCACGCAAAGCGGTTTTGACATCATGAGTCACTAAAATAATGCTCTGCCCCTGCTGGTTTACCTCTGTTAAGACACCCAGCACACTTGCGCCTGCTGCACTGTTGAGTGCTCCAGTTGGCTCGTCGGCGAATACTGCTTTAGGGCTGTTAATTAAAGCGCGGACAATTCCTGCACGCTGAGCCTCTCCTCCTGAAATCTGCGAGGGAAACTTGCCCCATATGGATGCATCCAGTCCTACCTCACTTAGCAGCTTTTTGGCCTTGGTTACCGCTTGAGTCCTATCCTTTTGCACCAGATATGCGCTGGATAACACATTGTCGAGAACACTCATAGTGTCCAGCAAATGGATTTGTTGAAAAACGAATCCGCAATTTTGCCGCCGAAATATGGCTAGCTGATCATTGCTTAATCCGGTGATCTCCTGTCCCTCAAAAAAAATATCTCCGAGTGTTGGTTTATCCATACCAGAAATCGCGTAAAGCAGAGTGGATTTACCTGAACCGGAGCTGCCCATGATGACAGTGAAATCTCCTTTGTAGAGGGTCATATCCAGATTTCTCAGTACATGCTGCTGAACACCTCCATGGGAGAAGGTTTTTCCGAGCTTATTGGTTTGCATCAGCACAGCTTTATTTGAATCATTCATCGAAGAACACTCCATTTACGTCATTCTCATTATTCGGCAGACATTCTGCCAATATTATAATGGATGCAACCCATAGCCTCAGTTGCAATCCTATCGTACGATGAATGTTCTTAACGTGTCTTTGTGTGATCCTTAACGATTTCTTAACTTTTTCCGGCGAGCGGAATCAACAGCTTCACTGTAAAACCATCCTGCCGATTGATACACACTATATCTCCATGCATCTTTCGCATCATGAAACGGGAAATATAAAGTCCCAGACCCGAGCCACTTTGCGTTTCTGCTCCTGTACCCCTGAAAAATTTGTTAAAGAGCAGCGGTAATTCTTCATCTGGCACACCTGAACCATAATCCATAATATCTACCTCCAGAAAACCCTCTCTGATATCAAAAACAACTTTGATAGAGGTTCCAGCATATTTATAGGAATTGTTCACGACATTATCGATAACCTGCTGCAGGCGCAAGGGATCCACAGATATGATGCACTCCGGTATAGGTTCAGGCGTAATTTTTTCATAATAATTAGAATTTTCAATAAAAGTGGCCAGTATGCTACTGTACTCATCGGTTACTTTTACCTGTAATTCATTCAATTCCTCCATGGTCGCATGGAACATGTCAGTCACGAGATGATCAATCTGATCGGCCTTAGAATACAGGGTATTCAGTTGTCTTTCTATCTTGTCATTCGTTGCACTCAGTAACATCAATTCCGTGATGGCCTTGATTGAAGATACCGGAGTCTTTATATCATGGCTAAGGCTAGCTACCAACTCCTTCTTGCTCTTGTTAGCTAAATATTCGCTATGCCGTGCCGCAGCCAGCTCCTCACGCATCATGTCAAAGCTCTCTGTAAATGCACCGAACATATGATGAGGATCCATCTCAAGGGGGGTATTTAAATCTCCCTTAGCAATATGTCTTGCAAAGAACTGCATTTTACTAAATGGCCTAAAGATTGTTCGATCCAAATATAGAATAAAAGCGAGACACAGCAAGAATAGCATTAAGATAGACACCATAAAAACAAGCGAAAATTGCTGCTTGAGCTTCAAAAAAACATGGTTGTAATCATTATTTATAATCACTTTACCTACATGCTGATCATCCACAACAATGTCAATCAAGGTATCGCGATTATTAATGGCCTCATTAACAGTGACAGCAATTCCAGTCTTCGTTTGATACAAAAGTGCTCCTGTTGCATCGATGATTGCGAAATCATAAGGGGTATCTTCGTATTCATTCACTCTCAGAGCTCCCCAATTCTGCTCTGTAAACTCTACAATGCCATTAATAGCTATCCTATCCGTTGAAGCCCCTTCCTTCACATTCAACAGCAGGAGTACATAGGCAGTACTTGTAGCCAAAACCGCAATCAGCAGAACAATCAGCAGTTTCTTTAACATCATTATTTATCCTCGAAGGCATAACCAATGCCCCATATCGTTCTTATGTATTGAGGATCGTTCGGGTTATTCTCGATTTTCTCGCGCAGGTGGCGGATATGTACATTCAGTGTACCATCACCAGCAAAAACGTCATTCCACACCGCAGTGAACAGCTCTTCCTTAGGAATCACCCGGTTTTTGTTGAGGATAAGATAACTGATTAATTTGTATTCCATTGTTTTTAGTTTCAGGGGTACTCCGTTTAAACTTACTCTTCGCAGGTTAGGATCAATCTGCACAGGTCCGCCTTGAATTAGTGTGGGCTCGGGCAAGGCTTCATTGCCGTAACGTTTCAGTACAGCCTTGACTTTAGCAAGCAACACCCTAAGAGTGTAGGGTTTATGAATATAGTCATCTCCACCAATATCAAGAGCAATGAGAACGTCATCCTCACTAGAACGAGCACTTATGAACAAAATTGGAATACCTGTAGTTTGCCGTAGATCCTTACATAGCTGGAAGCCCGATTCTCCGCCCAGATTGATGTCTAGCAGGAGCATCGATACGGTATTCTTCCGCAAAAATTCCCGGCACGCCTCAGCGCTTGTAACAAAGGTCGACTTGACATCAAACAGATTAAAATATTCACTTGTGCTCTCCGCGAGCTCCATTTCATCATCAACAATTAAGCAATCGTATATCATTTATTATTCTCCATTTCGATGTTAATGAGAAATCTCAACTATGAGAACAATTCTACATCATATTAAAAAGGCTGTCCCCTATCATCTTTGGATGATTATGGTGCAGCCTTTCATGAATGAAGAGATCAAATCATACGCAAAATAATAATCGTACATCATAGTCGAACAAATTAAATGGAATGGTGGTGAGTAGTATGCAATGGATGCGATCCTTAATGAGAGGTTTAACTAACCGAAGAACTGTTATGTCTATATTGGCTTTAGGTGTTGGAACAGCTGCCTTTCGCATGTCACGGCGTCGTAATTTAAACGGAAATATCCGGCGTCAAATGATGCAGCCTATCCGAAGAATCTTTTAAATACATCAAAGTCCCAAATCTATATTACCAGATACAGCATGCATTACATGGATCGCGGGAAAGGACTGCGATCCTTAATCTCGTTCAGTGAGCTTTTTTTGTCATAAGGTCAAGTAAATAGGCTTTTAAATCAACAATCCTTAAATATTTTGGTTTTTGATTCGTCCCGCTGATGATGAGGGGAACAAGTGATTCCGTTTTTTGAATGGAACCGTGAGCACCACCGTTTATATGAGTGGGGGAGCTTCTGTCCACTAATTCATAACCTGGTTTTGCCGTGACCACCAAAAATTTACCTTGGTGCGAACGAAGTGCCCCTGACAATCGTTGCAATACATCTGGATACTGACCGTAATCCAACAAATGAGAAGCAGCATTGACTTTGATATCCAACACTTCGCTGTCCTGTTCTATCATCCACGATTGTTTGTAAGAATCGATTAAATTACCCGATGCTTTATACTTGAGTTGCTTAGCTGTTGATCCTTGGGTTACATATACCCACTCATTTTCTTGCCATGCAATAAAATCAATCCGCGGATCTTTTTTTAATACATTTGCAACATCTTTAAGTGAACGATCAGCTTTTAAAGAATACACATAGGCCATAGTTTCATTGACGGCGAGAATGATTTCGGTCTCGTTGGATACTTTTTCACCCGGACGTAAAACATGATCATCACCAAACAAAGCGGGCAGATCAATAACAGGATCCTGTCTAGTGGGCAGCACTTTGGTCATTCCACTGTCCCCTACAATGATAAAAATCGCTTCTTTTATAGCTTTTTCCGGGGAACCAAATGTTTGCAACAACGATTGAAGCTGCTTATCTAACTCTTTGACCCCACTCATTTCGGCGGGGCCTTTCCTGTGTAACTTTTGATCTAAATCGGGTAAATAAACATATAAAAAATCAGGCAATTTATGGGTTCGAATTAAATATTTCACGGCCTCTATAGAGTATTTATTATTCATTCCCAATCGGTTCGTAGGACCATCGGGTAAATTATCAATCCCTTTAAACGGATTAGACAAAGAACCTAAAGATAATAAATCCGGTCCTTTCACTCGAATTTTTTTCGGTAAGTCGGCAGGGCCTTGAATCCAGTTAGGAAGCGATAACGTATGATCTGCATCCCCTCTATAAATCAAGCCGTTAATTGAACCAGATTTCAACCCATGCCGTGCTAAATCCTCGTAGAGGGTGGGCAATTTCGTGTTTAAGTGACTCCCGTTCAAATGGATCAGAGCATCGGCCAGTACCGGACTAATACCGTGTCTAAGCACTTCCATAGGTCCAGTTCCGTAATTAATGATTTTCTTATTCTCTGCAGAATACCAGGTCAGACCCGGAACATGGTGACCATCCGGATATTTACCGGTAAGCAGTGAGCTGTCGATTGTGACGGACATCGTGGGAAAAGAACTGACAAGGTCTTTATAATATTGCCCATGCTGGATTAGGAATTGAAAAGCGGGAAGTTTTTGCTCCCTAATTCCTTGGTCGATTGCCTGGGACATTAAAGAATCGGTAACCAATAAAATTACTTTTCTGGAGTTCTCTCCGTTAGCAGATTTTATTTGCAGTAAATCTTGCTCTCTAGGTTTTTGATTCTGGCATCCACAAATAAGGATCAGTGTAAAGATCATCGGTAATATTCGACTCTCTTTTTTCCGCATGACAGTTCACCTGCTTTTATATACATTTTGTCGCGGAAATACAGATTTTATCCAAGGGATTATTTGTGAATACGCGCAAAAAAATCGCTCTTCATAAATGGCTGTATGACACACCATTTACAAAAAGCGATTTTAAAAAGATTATAGGGTTCTAATTATTTCAACACATGAATTGGATGACCTTCTACCAGCTCAGCGGCTTCCATGACGATTTCGCCTAGGGTTGGATGAGCGTGAATAGTCAAAGCGATATCTTCAAGCGTTGCGCCCATCTCGATGGCAAGACCCAACTCAGCGATGAGGTTGGAAGCTTCGATACCAACGATTTGTGCACCGAGAACCAGATTGTTCTCTTCATTAGCTACAATTCGCACAAAACCTTCCGCGTTGTTCAAAGAAACTGCGCGACCATTGCCCGCGAATGGGAATTTGCCGCTCTTCACTTTGTAGCCTTTGTCCTTCGCTTCTTTTTCAGTCAAGCCAACGCTGGAGCATTCAGGATCGGTGAACACGACAGCCGGAATGACTTTGTAGTCAACAACGGATTTGTGTCCTGCGATAGCTTCTGCAGCGATTTTGCCTTCGTAGGAAGCTTTATGAGCCAATGCAAGACCTGGTACAATATCCCCAATTGCGAAAATGTTAGGAATGTTCGTACGTCCTTGATGGTCAACCTTTACCAAACCGCGCTCGTCAAGCTCAAGACCAATCAGATCCAGACCCAACTCACCGTCAGTGTTCGGACGACGGCCTACAGTAACAAGCAGGTATTCCGCGGTTACTTCTTTGCTTTCACCGCCTACGGAATATTTCACTGTAACTTCCTTGTCGTTTTGTTCAGCACTTTCTGCTTTGGCGTTCGTTACGATTTCAATGCCGGTCTTAGCCATGTTCTTGGCAACCAGACGCGTCATGTCCTTATCGAAGCCAGGAAGAACAGTATCCATACCTTCAATGATGGTTACTTTAGTACCAAATTTGGAATACATCTGCCCCAACTCAGCACCGATGTAACCACCGCCAATAACGATCATGCTCTTCGGAATTTCCGGGAGCTCAAGCGCTTCGGTTGAGGAAAGGATACGTCCGCCGAATGGAAATGGCTTCAGTTCAATCGGGCGGGAACCTGTAGCAATAATGCAGTGCTTGAAGCGGTAACGTGGCGATTCATGGTCATTAAACACACGTGCTTCCGTGTCGCTGATGAACATGCATTCACCGCTAAATACTTCTATTTTGTTACCCTTCATAAGGCTGGAAACACCGCTGGTCATTTTCTTAACTACGCTGTTTTTGAACTCTTGGGTTTTGGCGAAATCAACCTTTACGTTTTCAACAGAAATACCAAATGCTTCGCCGTGTTGAGCGGATTCGTATTGATGCGCTGCAGCGATTAACGCTTTGGAAGGAATACAGCCACGATTCAGACATACGCCACCCAGTTCCGATTTATCCACGATTAAAACCTTCTGACCCAACTGTGCTGCACGAATGGCTGCTACATAACCGCCGGGGCCAGCACCAATTACCAATGTATCAATATCGAGTGAAGCGTCTCCCACTACCATTAATTACACCTCCATAACTAGCATATCAGGGTTAGCAAGCAGCGTTTTAATGTAATTCATGAAGTTTTGTGCTGTTGCTCCATCAATAATACGGTGATCAAAGCTCAAGGACAGGGCCATTACTGGAGCTGCTACGATTTCACCATTCTTAACTACTGGTTTCTCAGTGATGCGGCCTGTTCCGAGGATAGCCACTTCAGGGAAGTTGATGATTGGAGTGAAGAACATACCTCCAGCTGAACCAATGTTACTGATAGAGATCGTACTGCCTTTCATTTCATTCGGAGCAAGCTTACCTTCGCGTCCACGCAGAGCAAGGTCGCTGATGCTGCTTGCAATCATCCAGATGCTCTTACGATCTGCATCCTTGATTACCGGAACGATCAAACCATTGTCGGTGTCTGTTGCAATACCGATATTGTAGTACTTCTTGTACACAATTTCATTAGACTCTTCATCAATCATAGCGTTAAGCGCAGGGAATTGACGGGAAGCCGCAACGAGTGCTTTAACGATAAACGGAAGGTAAGTAACCTTAACTCCCTTTTTCTCAGCAACAGGTTTCATGCGGGCACGGAATGCCACCAGCTCAGTTACATCCACTTCATCCATAATCGTTACATGAGGTGCTGTGTAAGCTGATTTAACCATCGCATTGGAAATTGCTTTACGAATTCCTTTGAATGGTACGCGTTCTTCTTCAAGGCTTACATTACCTGCAGCTGCTGCAGTTGTTGCTGGAGCTGATGCTTTTGCTGCCTCAGGAGATTCAGTTGCTGCTGGAGTTGTTGGAGCTGTTGCAGATACGGAACCTCCGCTTACGAAGGATTCAACATCCTCACGGGTAATCTTGCCGCCCTTACCGCTGCCATTAACCTTGGATATATCCACGTTTTGTTCACGAGCAAACTTTCGTACACTAGGTGTTGCCAGAACATCACGATCAGGAGCCGGTACTGCAGCAGTTGCTGCCCCGCCTTCTTTGGCCTCAACCGGACTAGTTGCTGCAGGGGAAGTAGTTGTATCTGCACTACCCTTGGATGCATCAGCCTCTTGGATTCCATGAGCTTCTGCAGGAGCTTCCTGTTCAGGAACGTCACCCTCAGCATCAATGATCGCAACAACCTCGCCAACACGGCAAACCTGTCCATCCTTTGTAAATACTTCAAGCACAGTACCATTAACAGGACATGGTACTTCTACTACTGCCTTATCATTTTGTACTTCCATAACAATATCGTCATCAGTTACTTTATCGCCGGCCTTAATAAGCATTTTGATAATTTCGCCTTCATGCAGGCCTTCGCCCAGTTCAGGGAACCGGTACTCGAATTTTGCCACCTCGAAAACCTCCTATTGGAAATTAGTGCTGCAGTGCTATCACTAATATATATTGATTAAAAATCAAGAACTTTCTTCACGCCTGCAATAATACGCGCAGGGTTAGGCAGCCATGTATCTTCAATTTGAGCGTATGGATAAACGGTATCAGGACCCGCAATACGAAGCACCGGCGCTTCCAGATGAAGAATGCCTTTTTCGTTGATTTGTGCGATAACCTCAGCGGCTACCCCTGCACTCTTCTGTGCTTCCTGCAAAACGATAACACGATTAGTCTTCTTCACGGATTCCATAATGGTATCGATGTCGATTGGACTTACGGTACGCAAATCGATGACCTCAACTTGAATGCCTTCCTTATCAAGCTGCTCGGCCGCTTTGACAGCTGTATGTACCATCAGGCCGTAAGTTACGATAGTCACGTCAGAACCTTCACGAACCACGTTTGCTTTTCCCAACTCAATCGTGTACTCACCTTCCGGCACTTCTGCGCGGAATGCATGGTACAGATTCAAATGCTCCATGAAAAACACGGGGTCATTGTCGCGAATAGACGCAATAAGAAGACCTTTAGCATCGTATGGATTGGATGGAATGACTACTTTGATACCTGGGCTTTGAGCAATCAAGCCTTCCAGAGAATCGGTGTGAAGCTCAGCCGCTTTAACACCACCGCCAAATGGAGTACGGAATACGATTGGTGAATTATATTTACCACCAGAGCGCCAACGCATACGTGCCGCCTGAATAACAATTTGATCTAATGCTTCAAAGATAAAACCAATGAACTGTATCTCAGCAATTGGACGGAAGCCCTGTACACCAAGACCTACTGCCAAACCACCGATAGCAGACTCCGCAAGTGGTGTATCAAATACACGATCTTCACCAAAATCCTTTTGCAGTCCTTCCGTTACACGGAAAACACCGCCTACATTACCAACATCCTCTCCGAAGATAAGGACGTTAGGGTCACGATTCAGTTCAACGCGCATTGCGTCGCGGATCGCTTCTTTCATATTCATTTGTGCCATTGCCTGTTATCCCCCTTATTCAAAATCAGCTTTTTGCTCTTCCAAATGCTTAGGTGTTACTTCAAACATAGTATCGATTAATCCTGAAATAGTCATTTTTTCGGTTTGTTCTGCTTTTTTAATCTGCTCGTTAACTGTAGCTTTCGCTTCTTCTCTCACGCGCAGTGTATCTTCTTCGGTCCAAAGGCCTTTCTTCTCCAAATACTTGGCAAGACGAGCGATTGGATCTTTATCATTCCATTGACCTTCTTCTTCCTTAGAGCGATACTTACTAGCATCGTCTGAAAGGGAGTGTGGACGGAAACGGTAGGTTACAGCTTCGATCAAAGTTGCGCCTTCGCCATTACGTGCACGCTCAGCAGCTTCTTGTACAGCACGGATAACCGCAAAGATATCCATACCATCAACTTTAATACCAGGAATACCAGCTGCAACTGCTTTGTGAGCTATCGATTTAGCAGCCGTCTGCTTCGCAAATGGAGTTGTGATCGCATAGCCGTTGTTTTGTACAAAGAAAATAACCGGAAGTTTGAAGCGTCCTGCAAAGTTCAAGCCTTCATAGAAGTCACCTTCGGATGAACCGCCATCACCTGTATAAGTAATTGCAACACTCTTTTGTTTTTTAAGTTTGAAGCCCATTGCGATTCCAGTAGCATGCAAGATTTGCGCACCAATGATGATCTGTGGCATCAATACGTTTACTCCATCGGGAATTTGTCCACCATGTTGGTGTCCACGGGAGTATAGAAATGCTTGGTACAAAGGAAGGCCATGCCATACTAGCTGCGGGATATCACGATAGCCCGGGCATACGAAGTCTTCTTTCTCCAGAGCAAATTCACTACCTACCATTGTTGCTTCCTGACCCGATACGGGTGCATAGAATCCTAGACGGCCTTGACGGCCAAGGTTTACTGCACGATCATCCCAAGTACGGGTGAATACCATGCGGAACATAATTTCTTTCAATTGATCGTCGGTAAGTGCAGGCATTTTATCTTTATTGATAACTTCTCCATCCGGAGATAGTACCGAAAGAGCCTCCACGTCCTCTGTATACACTTCATAAGGAACTTTACTCATTATCTTCACCTCAATAAAAAAATTTGAATATCAGCTACCTCTGTTATAGAATTATTATACACCTGTTTTATATATTTCGTCAAAGAAATACGCATAAAATTTATACTTCTTCAAATTTTGTATGTATAACAGGTTTATGATATATATATAACAGATATATGTCTTTCCTGAAAGTAAATGATATTTGGCACATTTACCACATGGGTAATTTTAACGCAATACCGTAAGCATTGCAAAATACGACAAGAAGGGTGACGTGACGACTTTGAGTGAACCTGTTTTTCTGAAACGTACAATAATGAAGCAAACCATTTGGAGCGAGCATTTGCAAGAGAATCGGAAACTGCGAATCTACCTGCCACCGGGCTACAATGAAGTTCTCAGCTATCCGGTCATCTATTGCCAGGATGGTGAGGAATTTTTCAACTTCGGCCGTATCGCTACTCTAGCAGGCCGACTTATTATCGAAGAGGACATCGAGCCGTTTATCATTGTCGGTGTGGAAGTTGATGTTGCTGTCAGAACACAAGAGTATGCGCCTTTTGGCAATCGGTTCGAACAGTACCTCTCTTGCTTCGCCGAAGAAATTATCCCCTATATAGAACACAATTATCCAGTACGGCGTACTCCAAGTGAACGAATTATTGCAGGAGACTCCTTAGGTGGGAGTGTGTCGCTTCATTTAGCCCTTGCTTATCCTGCCCTCTTCCATCGTGTGATCAGCCTCTCCGGTGCATTCTATCCAGAGTCCCAGGCCATACTAGCCGAGGAAACAGATCTGTCGTGGTTGAATGTCAACATGGTCGTTGGGCTCCAAGAAAGAGACTATAAGACAGATACAGGTATTTACGACTTTGTTGAAATGAACAGGGATACCAAAGCATTGCTGGAGCAGCGTGGTGCAACCGTATCCTACCGTGAAAAAGACGGCAAGCATCTGTGGGGATTCTGGCAATTGGAGCTCCCGGAATCGCTACTCTACTTTTTAAACACTTAAATCCAGTTTGAACGTAAGAAATAGTGAACAACTCAGGAACTTTTATATGTATTTATCCGATCACATGCTTGAGCTAATGGAGAGATAAAGGATGAACCTCCTATAATTTAGGAGGTTATAGTTTTTCTCTGATGATATTATCAAGCAAAACCGTACAACCCGCATTCATCAAATCATAAACCTGCTCAAAATTTCCCGTAAAATACGGGTCAGGCACTTCCCTTAATTCCTCGTCGGGCAGGAGGTCCATGAAGTACAGTAATTCAGCCTCTTCTCCGCCGGGTAATTTACGGACATTACTACCATTGGACTTGTCCATGCAAACGATATAATCAAACTTGTCAAAATCACCGCTGTCTACCAGCCGGGCTCGTACTCCCTCGTATCCGATTCCATTCAAATCGAGAATTTGGAGAGTACCCTCATGCGGAGGTTTGCCAATATGCCAATCCCCAGTTCCTGCAGAGTCCACTACGATCTTCTGAGACAATCCACGATCATTGATCTTGTGACGGAGTACAGCTTCTGCCATGGGTGAGCGGCAAATATTACCCAGACAAACGAATAAAACACTTACGATCTCTTCCACCTCCATACGTTAACATCACTTTTTTTGCTGCAATCTCGACGACGAGATGCACACTTCTTATTTTAGCGCTGTCCAAGGCAATTGTACAACTTTTCAAACTGCATTATACTAGGTCAGGATGACAAACATTTAACCTAAATGAAAGGGAGGCTTGTGATGCCGTCCAAAAGAGTCGTTATTTTTGCAGGTGGAGAACTGTCTCCAGAGTGTTTGAATGTATTAGATGAAGAAGATTTTATAATCGGTGCCGACCGAGGTGCCCTCTTCCTAATTTCCAACGGGATTACACCAGATATATCAGTAGGTGATTTCGATTCAATCCCCCCCGAGGCCTTGAAGCAGGTTGAAGCCGGGAGTAAGGAAACCATAACTTGTGACGCAGTCAATAAGGATCTAACCGATAGTGAAATGGCACTCGACCTTGCCCTTAACGCGCAGCCTGAACAGATTTTATTACTGGGTGTTACAGGTACTCGGATTGATCACACGTTAGCCAGTATTCAAATGATGACGCGGGCACTTCAACGCCAGATTAGTTGCTCCGTGATGGATTGTAATAACTATGTAACTCTTACTGGATCTCAGGCCATTGTAGAAGAACGCGGTTATACTTATGTTTCTTTACTTCCTTTAACTCCTGAAGTAACGGGAATTACACTTGAGGGTTTTCAATATCCTCTTACAAACGCCACCTTGAAGCTTGGACAATCATTAGGAGTAAGCAACAAACTAGCAGCCGCCACAGGTACTGTAGCCATCGAGAGTGGATTACTGCTCATTATCCAGAGTAAAGATTAAAAATTACATATTCTATTAAAAGACATCGTTGTAACTTTTGTTTCAAAACGAAAATGCCGGTAATCCCTTGACAGCAAAGGGTTTACCGGCATTTTTACGTTCCCATTTAGTTGTAAATATTAATTTTTTGTAACTTTTAATGTTATTTTAATAAAACGCTTACATCCTACACCCCGCCTGCTTTTGAACTCTCTCAACCAATATTTAGGGCATAGATAACCTGCTATACTACGAATCAGGCAAGCTAGAGTCACAGACATGCTAGTCAAACAAACCATGGAGGTATATTACAACATGAAGAAACATCAATGGTTCAAACAAGCAATTATTGTAGGAATGTGCACCACGATCGGGCTGGGTACTCTAATGGCGACTGGAGCAGGAACTGCACCCGTTGCAGCAGCATCTATCTCGGCAACTACTAAAGGACAAAACCTCGTAAATTTCGGTAAAAAATATATGGGCGTTCGTTATGTATTCGGAGCTTCGACTTCGACTACCAGATCTTTTGACTGCTCATCTTTCATGAAATATATTTTCGGTAAATACGGCGTCAATTTGCCCCGTACTTCTGTAGCCCAATCTAAAGTAGGTGTAGCTGTATCTAAAGCTAACCTTCGTCCAGGGGATCTTGTATTTTTCTCCAGCGGCAGCAGAGCAACAGGCCGTAACGTAACTCATGTAGCTGTTTATGCTGGTAACGGTAAGATTCTACACACTTACGGCTCACCAGGCGTAACGATTTCAAGTATGACATCCGGTAATTGGAAAAGAACATATCTGAAAGCCCGCCGTGTACTGTAACAACTCTTAAGAATAGAGTTATGGCTATGATAGAGAATTGGGATCAGCATGTGGCGCCGTTATTGGCGCCTTCAATACATAACCGGTACCACGTACCGTGTGAATAAGCTTATTCCGATGTCCTTTATCAACCTTTGCACGGATGTGTCTAATATAGACATCTACGACATTGGTACTTGTATGAAAATGGTATCCCCATACCTTCTTCAGAATTTCGTCACGGGGGCATATATGCCCAAGATTGCCAGCAAGATAATAGAGAAGCTCAAATTCTTTCGGTGTCATCTTTATTTCTTTCCCTTCCCGGCTTACGAGCCGGCTGCTGGGATCGATGATCAGACCGTCTACTCTAAGAAGATTACCCAATCCGCGTCGCTTTCCTGTAAGTTCTAACAGGTTGCGTATTCTACACTTGAATTCTTCGGTGTGTAAAGGACTCGACATATATTCATTACCCCCTAATTGAAAGGCTGTAACTGCTGCATTACTGGAACCATCTCCGGATATTACCATTATGGGAAGTATCCTACCCTCCTCCCGGATAGTTGAAATAATCTCCCACCCTGGCCAACCCTCGGTCTTGCGCAGCTCAAGCAGTAGCAGCACCGGCTCTATTCTGGATATTAATAAGTGAAGATCCTCGGGATCTTCACTTATTATTGTTTTAAGCCCTAGATCGAATAATGCCCTCTCCAAATCTGTGTGCTCATCCTCAGTTACTATTAAATTACTTGTAATCCAAACTACTTGTTCATTCAATTTTAAATCACCTGCACCCCAGTCAGCCTTCCGTCGGCAGTACTGCCGCAGAGTAGATTTAGAATTCCCTAATATCAAAAAGACCATTCCTCAAAAGGAATGGTCTTAACTAATCAATACCACGAAGCTAAAACTAACCAAAATACCGATGGTAAAAACTGCGGGCCGCAGCAACATCATTGGTACCATGTATTAAAGCACGTCCATCCGCAAAGATAACCATTCGATATGGACCTTCTTTAAAAGATACTAAATATGGATTCTGATCCACCTTACCACTTCCAAGCCTGGATAAGCGGTTGGCGGTCTCCTCCAAATTAAGTTTTTGCCGATGTGCTGGGCGGATCTGCACAGTATCTCTGCCACACAAAACATCACTGCGTTCCGTATTAGCTGCCGTAAGATATGGATATATGGGATGATTTCCGCAAGAAGGGCAATCTTCTTTCTTAGCCGCTTTGACTCCAATTTCCTGATGTTCATTGCGCCACATATCAAAAGATAGAAGTTTACCTCTCAATTGTTGCCTACGACCACTTAGCAGCTTAAGTGCTTCTGCCGTGCCATTCGCCGTAACCAACTGAACGGCTTGCGGAAGAATGCCTGCAGTATCGCAGGAGTCACCACCTAGCGGAACAGCTCCTAGCAAACAATTTAGACAGGGTGTTTCACCTGGAAGGATGGTATAGGTAATTCCATAACTCCCCACACAGGCTCCATAAATCCAAGGAATACCATGTTTTTGAGCCATATCATTAATGATGAGTCGTGTATCAAAATTATCCGTGCCATCCATGATGAGATCAATTCCCGTTAGAAGGCCTTCTAATTCTTCAGCCCGAACGTCCATAACATGAGATTCAAGCAACACCTCAGAGTTAATCTGCTGGAGCCTCGCTATGGCTGCGGCTGCCTTCGGCATGCGCTTCTGAGCATCCTCTTCGGTGTAAAGCTGCTGACGCTGAAGATTGCTCCACTCTACATAGTCACGGTCAACCACTACAATTCTTCCAACCCCGCAACGTGTCAATGTTTCTGCTATCCCGGTACCTAGAGCTCCAGCACCAACTATCAGCACACTGGATTTCCCAAGTCTCTGCTGTCCTTCTGCCCCAAACGGCGCAAAACGAACCTGACGGGAATAGCGACCTTCTCGCCCTTCAGGAGAATTAAGGGCAGTTTCATCGAGGCTACCACTATCATTATTATTTTCGTTATGGATCATCCTGAACAGTCCCCCCATATTCAAAAGCCGGAGATAGCAGCAAAAGCCGCTATTCCCCGGACTGATTATTTAAACTATACGGTTTGTCCTGACCATTGCTCTACATCCCAAGTTTTAGTAACCCAGTCTTCATAGAAATCCGGTTCGTGGGAAACGAGAATAATGGTTCCTTTATATTCCTGAAGTGCACGTTTGAGCTCTGCCTTAGCTACAATATCAAGATGGTTCGTAGGCTCATCGAACAAAATCCAGTTGCTCTCACGCATCATCAGTTTACACAAGCGTACCTTTGCTTGCTCACCACCGCTAAGCATGCTCATTGGACGAGTAATATGCTCGTTCTTTAGACCGCAACGAGCCAAATGGCCACGGACTTCATTTTGTGTAAGATTGGAGAACTCATTCCACACATCATCAATTGGAGTGATCTTGGCACCCTTCATTTCCTGTTGGAAATAGGCACTATTCAAGAAATCACCTTTATAGGTCTTGCCGCTGTAAGCAGGAATAACACCTAGGATGGTTTTCAATAGTGTAGATTTACCTACACCGTTGCAACCTACTATCGCAATCTTATCCCCACGTTCAATCGTCATATTCAACTTCGGCAGGAGCGGACGATCATAACCGATTTCAAAATCGATTCCCTCAAATACCGTCTTGCCGCTTGCACGACTCTCTTTGAATTGGAAGGTCGGTTTAGCAGCTTCCTCAGGACGATCGATACGCTCCATGCGGTCAAGCTGTTTCTCCCGACTTTTTGCGCGGCTTGAAGTAGAGTAACGTGCTTTATTGCGCTGAATGAAGTCTTCCTGTTTTTTGATAAATTCCTGCTGCTTCTCATAGGCATCAATATGCTGATTCTTATTCATATCAGCCATATCAAGGAATTTCTCATAATTTGCTGTATAGCGAGTCAACTTCGTAAATTCCAAGTGATATACAATATCAACAACGTTGTTCATGAACTCTGTATCATGTGAAATCAGCATGAAGGCATACGGATATTGCTTCAAGTAATTAGTCAACCAGTCGATATGCTCTACATCCAAGTAGTTAGTAGGCTCATCCAACAGCAGTACATTAGGTTTCTCAAGCAGCAGCTTCGCAAGCAGAATCTTGGTACGCTGTCCCCCGCTCAGACTGGCTACATCACGATCCAGACCAATTGCAGACAATCCTAACCCGTTGCTCATTTCCTCTACTTTTACATCAATCAAATAGAAATCACCCATATCAAGCTGTTCTTGGATTTCGCCCATTTGCTCAAGAAGCACTTCAAGTTCCTCAGGTGTTGCGTCACCCATTTTATCGGTAATACCCATCATTTCCTGTTCCAACTCTAACAATGGAAGAAAGGCATCTTTCAGGACATCACGGACGGTTTTACCAGGTATTAACTTCGTGTGCTGGTCCAAATAACCATAACGCACTCTAGGTGTCCACTCTACTTTACCGCTGTCTTTTAGCAATTTCCCGGTCAAAATATTCATCAGTGTCGATTTACCTACACCATTGGCTCCTACGATTCCAACATGCTCACCGGCAAGCAGCCGGAAAGAAACGTTTTTAAACAACAACCGATCCCCAAAATTGTGGGAAACGTCTTCTACAGTAAGTAAACTCATAAATTCTCAGAAAGCTCCTATCTATACCCTATCTATATTTAAACTCATTAAAAATCAGAAAATAACCTACAACAATTCATTTTAACACAAGTAGCGGCATCACTGACATATAATAATAAAATAAGCTGAAAATTTAAGATTTATTTTTTGAAAAAAGTCTTCTTTTACGGATACTAATCCCTCCGCTAATGGCATTAACCCATTCTTCATATACAGCTTCAAGGCTGGCCTCAAGTTTAAAAGGATTGAATTGCAACGGCAATCCATACACCTCCCCCTCTGGCAGAGCGTTCTGAAGTAAAGCAACAGCTGATCTGTTAGCCATCGGCAGGCACAGCTTCCATTTCACTTTCTTTTGCAGACCACTCCGGCGCAGCCATAACATAACTTCCTCCAACCTCCAATCGGCTCCAGAAGCAATGATTAACGGTATATCACTACGAGAAAACTCATCCATACCTCCGTCAAAAGTTCCAATTCCTAAATCCAGTACTACAAAACGATATGAACCTCCTAAAAGTCCGGACAGTCCTCCTCGATCAGGCCGCTTCCAATAATGCACTCCATTCCATTTAAAAGATTCTCCCGACTCCCTGCCCATTACAGACTCCTCATCGTCGACAACCATATTGCGTATTCGTTGGTGAACAATTGAATCAGCTGTACTTAAATCTACCCAAGCAGTAGCTCCTAACCGGGATAAGTATCCACTTATTGAAAGAGAAGTATGCGTTACCCCCAGACCGTGAGCAACACCTACCAAGGCCACTACACAAGTTCTTGTTCGGTCTATAGTCGGGTGATAAGATGAAATCCCTAGGTCGTCCTTAATACCTTCGATCTCAGCTATGGCATTCAGAACAGATTGCGCATCAGGAAACCGCTCCTCCGGTTGATGGCGTAGTAAACGTTGAATAATTGGTGCAAGCCCAACAGGGACAATCCCCTTCATATGACGATCCATCCCGCGCTGCCATTGACTATATTGACCTCCAGTTGCCATATAGAGTAATAGTGCACCTAATCCATACAGATCAGATTGCGGACCGCTCTGTCCCTGTCCATATTGCTCCGGGGCTGCAAACCCAACCGTTCCCAGCTTTACCGTATCCTCTTTGCCTCCATTCCTATAACTTCGGGCTATCCCAAAGTCAATCAACATCAACTCTTTCTGTCCCGTTACAATAATATTGGAGGGTTTCAAATCACGATATACAATCGGTGGATGATGTCCATGTAAATACTGCAGGACTTCCAGCAGTTGCTTGGCGAACTTGAGTAAAGTTGAACCAGATAAATCACACCCCTCCGCTGTCATATAACTACCCAAAGTAACACCTTCTATATAGTCCATTACAAGATAGGAGTACCCGTCTTTATCCGGAGGATAAAAATCAACTACCCGAGGTAATCTGCGGTGATTCAATGAGATTAACAGATCCGCTTCTGCTTGCACGCTTCCGTAAACCGCATCAGTAGTAAGACTCTCTTTAATCGCCCAACTTTTACCCGGGAGCCGTAGATCTTCAGCCAAATGAACATGACTCATTCCCCCAGAGCCTATTATCCGTTTGATCTCATAACGTCCATCTAAGATTTGACCTGTTGAAAGTTTTGACTCGTAGCGCATTTCCATCTCCTCCTCACTACATAAAAAAAAGGGAAAGCATACCCGTAAAACAACATACCGGCTGTAGCCAGTCATTGTTAAGGGGATGCTTTCCCTAGTTCTGTGTGTAATTCATTGTGCTGTTTGCTTAGTATTTAATCATATACAATGTAATTTCATCACGGTTGTGGAACAATTGTTTCGCCCTTTGAATCTGCATCCGTTCAGCCTCGAAGATCTCAATGATCTCCTTGATCATTGCTAGCGGCTTCTTATGCATCAGCTTCACTGTAATAACAGCCGTTCCGCCAGGAACAAGACTATGAAGCAAGCCCGTGACCATCTTAGCCATCAACTTAGGGCTCCAGCTCATATCGCAAACAATTACATCAAATTCATTCTCACGAAATTTCAACTCATTGGCGTTTTTGCGCAGAACCTTAAGTCCCGGATAGTTCTTCAGCGATTCATGCATATGAGCCGGATCAACCGCCGTTACCTGTGTGCCATGCTCCAGCAGAAATGAAGTCCATCCGCCCGGTGCAGCCCCAATATCCAGGCCACGTCTGAAGCTGCTAAAAGGAATGCCGAATTCTTTCTCTGCCTCCATCAGCTTGAACTTGGCTCTAGATATTTGACCATCCTCTTTGCGGAAGCGAATCGCCCCACCGTTCCAACTGGACAAATTCTCTTCCGGACGGGATACACCTGCGTATAGAGCATCGTCATCAGCATAGACCGAAATCACCCATGCAGGTTGATGTACAGAAAATTCGGCTCCGAGACTCTTCAATTCCTCCTGAAGCCACTCCCGTAATTCTCCGGGACTTTCCTGCCAGAAAGATTTCCCGCCTTTGCGGACATGCAGTGCTATGGTTTGCCCTTGAAGCTGGCTTAGACTGTTCAAATAGGTTGCCAAGCGTCCAAGTGCCGGTAATCCAGCTTCATCATGAAATTGAACCGGCTGAATGTGACGCAGGAATATAGGGAGGTTACCCAATAGCAGACTCGTTACCTCTTCTGGATCTTTTTGCAGGGTAGCCAAAAAGACTTCTCCCGGTACCAGCAGCGTACTTTTCACAGCGCCAAACAGACGACGAAGTTCCTCTTGAGCAAAGGGTGCAAAGCCGTGATTAGCTGTGCAGATATAACGCGAACTTACTTGTTCTTCCGTTTGGGGAACTTGCCCCTCAGGGTCTTCAATGAAATCGTTCAAATGGTTAAGCCTCCAGATCTTATTTTAATCCAAGGCCGTCCTCCATCCCATTCAACATCTATAGGAATATCGTAGGTAGCCATTAGCATTTCCTTGGTTAGTACATCTTCTTTGCGGCCTGAACCCGCCAATTTACCCCCTCGAATGAGAGCAACATGTGTGAACAATGGAACAATTTCTTCGACATGATGAGTTACATAGACAACCGCAACGTTACGCTTACGCAGCCTATCCACTTCTGCCAGCATTTTTTCACGTTCATATAAATCAAGTCCTGCACAAGGCTCGTCCAATATAAGAAGCTTGGGATCGGCCATTAGACAGCGGGCCAACATCGCTTTTTTGCGTTCACCTTGCGATAAAGTTCCAAGCGGATGATAAGCCAATGAACCTAAATTCATTTCCTCAAGCAATTCGATGGCCCGTTCTTTCACGGAGTTAGGAATCGTCTCATAAAACCGTAAATAAGCAAAGGCTCCTGTCGCTACAACTTCCCAGACTGGGTCAGATAGTGACAGCTTTTCCATCAGATTAGGGCTGATATAGCCAATTTCCTTACGGACCTCACGTAAATCACATTGTCCATATTTATAGCCTAACACCTCTACCGATCCACTGCTTGGAAAAAGATAGCCGGTCATCATCTCCAGTAAGGTTGTTTTACCAGAGCCATTGCGGCCAAGAATAACCCAATTCTCACCAGGGCCAATCTCAAGTGAAACATCATCGAGTATTAGGCTCTCTTCCCTGCGCAGGGTAAGATGTTGTAATGATATCATTATGAGGTCACACTCCTTATGTACGCCAGCACTTTTTCTACAGAAATCATTGCATAATAAATAGCGGGGGCTGTCTTACGATCCGCAGGAGTTACTAACAGAGCAGGCACACTGGATATTCGATATTGGTTGACAATCTCAGGCATCCTATTTACATTTGCAGTTGCAATAATTAGTTCTGGCGGCAGCATATACTCAGCAACCTCCAGCATACGCCGAGCGGCATTACATGTTCCACAGAGTGGAGTGTACAAGAACACTGCCAACGGACTGCCCTCCTGCGCCAAAACCTCGAGCAATTGTTCTTCGTTCAATTCTTTCATTTGAGAGAATCTCCAGCAGAAGCAATAGCCAGAAGCTTGTCTTGTGACATAGGACCGTTGTGCAAGAGCATGCCTTCCGGTTTCGCAGCATAGAGCGTCTCGTACATTTCTTTCCTGCCCCAAAGACTGGAGGTATGCAAATATACTTCACGCGGGAAAAGTCCCTCTAGAACGATAAGTCTAGCGACTTCGCTGCCAGTATCGTCTACCGGTCCCATATCATGATCGAGCGATAGAACGTCAACCTCATACTCACGCAACAGTAAAAGGCACTCCTCTGTTGTACGAGCCAGGATGAACCCCTGGGGCACTTTTCTAAAATCATCCATATAAACATTAATCATGATCCTTACCTCCGATTAATACCAGGAGTGCACGGTTTCTATTTCGTTTCGATAGGTTCCGTCTGCACCTGCTTCAGTCTCCATAACAATTATTGCTGGGTGAAGCGGTTCCGCTGTTAAAAGACTCTGTAAACCTTTAACACCAATATAACCCTGCCCAATCACTGCATGCCTATCCCTGCCTGAAGCATAAGGATGAAGTGAGTCATTCAGATGAATAGCTGCAAGGTGTTTCCAGTATCCCAATGTCTGACCTCGTTTAATAAGAGCACCCGTGTCTGATGGATTCCAAATCCCAGCAGCAAAAGCATGACAAGTATCAAAACAAAATCCGATTTTATCAGGAAAGCGGCTAAGCTCCCGTACCTTCACCAGTTCTTCCAATGTTGTTCCGACAGATCCGCTGCTGCCAGCCTGATTCTCGATGAGCAGTTTGGTGCTGCCCTTCCAAGATTCTAAAGTTTCATTCATACATTGTATAATATTTTGATACCCTTGTAACGGTTCTATCCCCTGAAAATGTCCAAAATGCACTACAATTCCAAGCGAACCACACGCTTCTGCAATCTCAAGATCATTCCTAAGAGATAACACCATAGACTCTCTGTTAGTGCTGTCTGCTCCCATGTTGGTGGGATATGGGGTGTGCGCTATGGATACAACACCTTTCGCTCGGCAAAAAACTGCGCAATCCTCTGTATCCCGGGTATTGACTGGTTTGAGTTTAAGGCTTCGTGGATTCTTAGGAAAATACTGAAATCCTGTCGCACCGCTCTCCCAGGCGGATCGGGCAGCTTTCCCAAATCCGCCGCGGATACTGACATGACTTCCAATTGCAGGTCTATTGGTCATGCTGGCAGTCAGGGCAATAGAATACCTTTCGCCCGGACAGCTCTAATTTTACAATAGTTCCCCCATCACGATGGCAGAGTTCGCCTTCCCGGTCATAAACTTTGCACTGATCATTATATGAACCTGTAACCGTATCCCCCGTCATAAATGGGATTTCCATGTACCCGCCGATCTCGGTAGCCTCTATAAGAACTTTACGTACTGCATTGTACAGTCGAACAATTGAGTCCTTTGTTAGTCCCTGTATAAGAGCAGTGGGCAATAGCCCAGCTTCATAGGCAATTTCATCTGCATAACAATTACCGATTCCAGCGAAAACATGCTGATTCACCAATGTGGTTTTGAGCGCGCCGCGTCTTTTTTTAAGCAAATCCTCAAATCGTTCCAAGGTCATCCGCCGGTCCAACAATTCAGGTCCCAGTTTGCCCATAAGAGCTTCCCCTTCTTTGACAGATACTAGGTGTAAATATCCAAGACGTAACCCGATGAAATACAAGATTTTATCTCCAAAGGCTATTTCCACTTGAGTACTGCGTGCAGGTCTCTCTTCCTCTGTGCCATAGAAAAGCATTCCGCCTAACATCAGATGCAGAAGCAAGCGACGTCCGTCGTAAAGATGGAACAAAATATATTTGGCTCTCCGTTCAACAAAGACCACCCGAGCTCCAAGCAACGCTTGTGCAAATGCCTCCTTTTCCACATTGATGGTTTTGTCTCTGTTAATGGTTACGCCCGTAATTGGCACATTTATTATATGCTGGCTCAGCAGCCTTCTGTAATTCTCCATTTCCGGAAATTCCGGCATGTCTCATCTTCCTCTCAACGTTGGTGAATGATAGCGATTCTGCTATTATAACCCGATCAATGTCATAAGTTCAGTTAAATCAGCACAAATATAATCTGGAGTTACTCCGGTGACAACCTTATAATGCTCCAAATTATCTTCTGTTGTTATTCCCGTCAGGACAAGAACTGTACGACATCCCGCGCGTGCTCCTGCAGCAATGTCTGTCTTCATGTTGTCGCCCACTACAATTGCATTCCTAGGATCAATGTTAAGCAATGAAGTTGCATAGGCCATCAGATGGCCATAAGGCTTACCTATAACAATGGGAGCGACCCCACTCGCAGCTTCGATAGCAGCACCTATAGTACCTGCACCCGGCATGACTCCAACATCAGATGGCAACATAAGATCAGGGTTTGTAAGTACAGAGATGGCACCGCCCATAATCCAGCCAGCAGCCTTGGCCAAAGAGTCATATGTAAAAGAACGGTCGATTCCTTGAACAACGTATTGCGGAGACTCCGTAACAATGTTTAGCCCTGCATCTGTACACGCTTGATATAATCCTTCTTCACCCAAAATAGCAACTGTTGCTCCCGGTGTTTCCTCGGAAATGTATCGTGCCGCTGCAAGAGATGAGGTACATACTTCATCAGCCTTCGCTTCAATGCCCATCCCCCGAAGATGATCTGCCACGCTTTCAGGTGTCCGCGACGAATTGTTAGTGACGAATAAGAAGGGGATACCGGCTTTCCTCAGACCCGCTATTAGAACATCTGCACCCAAAATCATATGTCGGCCATGGTACAATGTGCCATCCAAATCAATCAATAAGCCTTCTATATTTTCCATGGTGACACCTCTTTTAGTGACTTATATTATTTAATGCAATTAATTATTAATGTATTTATATAAACGAGAATTATTAATAAAACCGCGCTATATCGGCATTTCTTTTAACATGAAAGTCGAACAAAATCGAAGATGATGTGGTTTCCGCGTTTTATGACACAACTCTGTCACTTCCTGCGCTTTCCCGGAAAATAATTCATTTCCCACTCATCTTCGGTAGATTGGAAACGCAGTAAACTCCTCAGCGAGCTCTGTCTCTGGAAATACCGAACGGGCTTCCTCCAAGAGTGGAATCAGTTCCTCTGAGGAGCTATATCGAGAGCTGAAATGAGTCAGCAGAAGTTTGTGTGCTCCAGCTTCCTTAGCAAACTCTGCCGCCTGAAGAGCTGTACTATGATAATATTGGTGAGCCATATCCGCCAGATCATGCGAAAAGGTAGCTTCGTGCAGTAATAAATCAGCACCCAAGGCAAGGGGGAGTGCTTCTTTGCAAGGTCTAGTATCACCCAAAATAGTGACTACCCTTCCCCGTTTGGGTGGGCTAAGTACATCGGCTGCATGAATGGTCACACCATCCTCCGTTGTCACATCAAAGCCCTTCTTCAGTCTGCCGTATATCGGACCAGGCTTTAACCCCTTGGACTTAAGCAGCTCCGTATTCAGGCTTCCGGGACTGTCTTTTTCCGTAATTCGATACCCATAACTGTCGATCCGATGCTCCAACAGACCTGCCTCTACGCTAAAGCCTTCGTCTTCAAAGATCAGCCCCCCAGTATGCTCAATAATCTCCAACTTATAGGCAATACGTGATTGGCTCAAATGAAGCGCGGTTTCTAGAAAGGCTTTGGTCCCCGGAGGTCCATAAACTGTTAGAGGTGAGGTTCCTCCCTGATATGCACGACTGGACACGAGTCCAGGCAAACCAAACAGATGGTCACCATGTAAATGGGTGATAAATAGTTTTTCTAATTTACCTAGCCGGAGCGGCGAGCGAAGTACCTGATGTTGAGTACCTTCCCCACAATCAAACATCCAGAAACTCCGTCGTTCTTCAAGCAAACGCAAGGCAACAGAAGTCACATTCCGCTGCATGGTGGGAATTCCCGCATTTGTGCCTAAAAAATATAATTCCATAGCTCTCCTCCTCTCTTCACTATACTGTATTCAATATTCTTTCAGCGGGCCGCATTTCTCAACAATGAACACCCATATATTCAGTATCATTGTGTGTGTTGTTACTATCAAGTATGCCCAGCAAAAAACCTCCCGTAACCGGGAGGTTCCGCTGAAATGGGGGTAATCCATTCAGTCCGGGATTATATAGTTAGCTAAACTCTAATTAAAAAGGTTAAATGAGCGGTGTTACAGCTTCTCTACATTGAAGTACTGTGCTTCAGGATGAGCAAACACCATCGCAGATACAGATGCCTCAGGCTCCATCATGAAACCTTCTGTTAAGTGTACACCAATGTCCTCTGGTGACAATAACTTAAAGAGCGGTCCTTGATCCTCAAGATCAGGACAAGCCGGATAACCAAAGGATACGCGGATCCCCTGATAACGAGCCCCATGCCGTTGCTTCATAGTCATATCGGCACTATCTGGAAAGCCCCAAATATCCCGCATCATATGATGAACACGCTCCGCGAGACCTTCTGCAATCTCCAAAGCAACTGCCTGCAAAGCATGCGAACGTAAATAATCGCCTTTGTCCTTAAGCTCTGTTGAGAGCTCCCTCACGCCATGTCCTGCTGTAACCACAAGGAATCCGACGTAATCCATTATACCGCTGTCTACCGATTTTAAGAAATCAGCCAAGCATAGGTAAGGTTCAACCGCCTGCCGCGGGAAGGTAAAGGTGTGAAGCACCTTGTTAACATCCGTCGGGTCATACACGATAATATCATTCCCCTTGGATTGGGCAGGAAAAAACTGATATATCGCATGAGGTGTGATCGTCCCCTCCATCATTGCCTGCTGTACAATATCATCCACCGTTTCTTTCAATTCTACCGTACGGGGATCCCGAGCAGCAAGTTGAGCCTCGACAGAACCTTTAAGCCCCAAGTGATGACCCAGCAGCATCTGCATATTCACATAGGGGATTACATGCCCCAGTGGATAGTTACGCAACACGTGACGTTCCAAGTCTGGAGGAAGGAATACGGGTGCATCCTTTGAAATATTAGAGCTAACTGCTCTTGTAAGCTTTGGCAGATCAGGTGAAGGTGCAACAGCCACTGCTGCCTCAGCTTCAGTGCGAATCTCTTCCTGCATTTTGGCCCGCTCATTCGGATTCATTAACCGGTTGGCGATATCGAGACCATCCATCGCATCCTTGGCATACAACACCATCCCATCATACTCAGGTCGAATACGTGTTTTGGTGAATTTCCGGGTCAATGCTGCGCCTCCGACCAGAATCGGAACATCAATCCCTGCGGTTCGTAAATCTTGTGCAGTCAAGACCATCTGCTGCGCAGATTTAACGAGCAATCCAGACAATCCTATCGCATCCGCTTTTTCACGCCGGAACGCCTCAATAATGTTCTCTGGTGGTACTTTTATACCCAAATTAATAATTTGGTAACCATTATTTGAGAGGATAATCTCCACCAGATTCTTACCGATATCATGCACATCTCCCTTAACGGTGGCAAGCATGATTTTCCCCTTAACGGACGTCTCATCTTTTTTCATGAACTGTTCCAAATGATTCACTGAAGCTTTCATTACTTCAGCACTCTGCAGAACTTCTGCAACAATCAGCTCATTATTATTGAACAGACGGCCTACTTCTGACATCCCGGCCATAAGAGGTCCGTTAATTATTTCAAGAGGCCCGCTTTTGGTCAGTGCTTCATTCAAATCGGGAATTAATCCTTCCTTTGTACCTTCAACCACATAGGAAGCCAAGCGTTCTTCGAGTGAAAGATTAGAGATTTTCTCTTTCTTCTCCACTTTCTTCTCACGGAATGCAGCCACAAAAGCTGACAGGGTTGCGTCGTTGGTATTATAAATCAATTCCATCGCTAGACGCCGATCCTCTTCCGGAATGGATGCATAACGCTCCACCTTCTCCGTGTTAACGATCGCATAATCAAGTCCTGCCTTAGTACACTCATATAAAAATACAGAGTTCAGCACTTCACGTCCCGCTTCCGGAAGTCCAAAGGAGACATTACTAATTCCCAAAATGGTGTGTACTGCAGGCAGGGCTTCTTTAATTAAACGGATGCCATCAATCGTTTCCTTGGCAGAGCCAATATACTGCTCATCTCCAGTACCTACCGGGAACACTAAAGTATCGAAAATAATGTCTTCAGGAGTTAGCCCGTACTTGTTCACAAGCAAATCATAAGAGCGTTTGGCAACCTCAAGTTTATCTGAAGCAAGGATAGCTTGTCCTGTCTCATCAATGGTTCCTACAACAATTGCGGCACCATACTTATGAATCAGCGGAGTCACCTGCTCGAATTTTTCTTCACCATCTTCAAGATTAATGGAGTTAATGATCGCTTTACCCTGGCAGTATTGAAGGGCCAAATCGATCACCTTCGGGTCGGTCGTATCAATCATCAAGGGAACTTTAACCTTTTTGCCAACCAGCTCCAAGAAAAGCTTAATGTCCTCGCTCTCATCACGGTCAGGGTCCTGTACGCAAACATCGATGACCTGTGCACCACTCTTGACCTGTGCACGAGCGATTTCGGAAGCCTCTTCGTATTTCCCTTCAACAATCAGGCGTTTGAATTTGCGTGAACCCAACACATTCGTCCGCTCCCCAACCATGTATGGACGGTTATCACTTTCGATGTAAATGGGTTCGATACCAGACAAAGCAGGTGGATGGACACCGTTAAGTTCACGCGGTGGATACTGCGCAAGTTCATCAGCCATGGCGCGAATATGCTCAGGAGTCGTACCACAGCATCCCCCGGCAATATTTAACCAGCCCTTCTCAGCAAAAGCACCAATCTTACGGGCTAACGATTCCGGTGATTCGTGATAGTTACCATTCTCATCCGGCAAACCGGCATTTGGGTAACAACTTACGGCAGCCGAAGAAATCGCCGACAACGAGCGAATGTGATCCCGCATAAATTCAGGTCCTGTCGCACAATTCAATCCAATAGAAACAGGCTTCAAATGCTCCAAAGAAATGTAAAAGGATTCGATATTTTGACCAGCAAGTGTTGTGCCCATGGGCTCAATCGTACCCGAGATCATTACAGGAAGCGTAATTCCAGTCTTCTCAAAAGCATTTCGAATTCCAATGCTCCCAGCCTTAACATTCAAGGTATCTTGTGAAGTCTCAAGCAGAAGTGCATCCACACGTCCATCGATTAGAGCAATCGCTTGCTCCTCATAACTTTCTACAAGCCCTTTGAAGGTTACTCCACCAGTAACAGAGAGTGTCTTTGTCGTAGGCCCCATAGCCCCTACAACATAACGCGGGTGATCTGGGGTATCATATTTATCTGCCGCTTTACGAGCAAGCTCAGCAGCTACTAAGTTAATTTCACGTGCTTTTTGTGGAATATCATATTCCGCCAATACAACAGAAGTAGCACCAAATGTATTGGTCTCAATCAGGTCAGCGCCTGCTTCTAGGTACTGTTCGTGTATTGTTTGTATTACCTCAGGGCGTGTAAGGACCAACATCTCATTACATCCATCCAGTTCATCCCCGCCAAAATCTTCGCCTGTAAGCGGGACCTGTTGAATCATAGTGCCCATTGCGCCATCAAGAATTAATATGCGTTTTTTTAAGCTTTCAGCAAGTGTTGTTTTAGCCAATTTAGAATCCCCCCAGTAAAACATTAGAGTAAGTTTAGCAGAATATAGAGAATTCGAAAAGCCTTCCTTTCCACTCTGCATTATAAGTATTCAATCATAGCAACGATCTGAAGTCTGTAGTCTCTATTATACACATAAATAATCAATCATTACGGGTAACCTGCCCTCTATGTTCACAATATTGTGACATTTATCACATTTTCTTATACTAAATACTGGCTCAACACCAAAATCAGTGCTCGACAGGTGACGGGTAGGACAGTAAATCGTTACGC
>JAILZT010000034.1 GCA_023512345.1 Paenibacillus sp. | reverse complement strand
ACCCATGGGTACATTGTTCGAAAGTTTATTTCCCCAGAAAATCATCAGAATGACCAATAAAAGAAACAAAATCATTATCCATTTCGTTATTATAGAACCATACATTCCTAGTCTTCACCTCTTCTATATACTACACATTGTAGTTATATTCTTCTGTATAGTCAATGACTGAGAATTAAGTTCAGCTGTATATCAATTAACCACTCAAAAGAAAATATACGCTACCTCAAAGAGAAATCTACTAATTATATAAGTATATAAATAGTGACTCCTACCACATAAAGTTTAGCTGGTTAAGCCAACATGGGTTGTAATATAAAACGAAGTAAGCCGCCCCCAGTGGTTACCGAAACAGCTTACAGCCTATGTTATTTCATTGTCTACCAAATGGGTTCTTGTCCCAGGACCGACCGTGATTTTCATTCGATGATAAAAATATAGTGACTCAATAGAGCCTAGGGCGATCGTTAGCGGAAATTTGATCAAAGGGGGATATTTCAAGTCCGTATGAGGTAATTAATTGTTTCTCGATCTGATGTACATGGCAAGGCAAACGATTGATCATAAGCCTCAGTCCCCTTGCCAGTAATAGCAACAATATCACCTGACCGGGCTAGTTCCCAAGCAAACTCGATAGCTTTAGTACGATCCTCAATTACGATGCAAGTTTCGACTCCATAAGAATGGGCCATATCCCTTAGCTCGGTTAACAAATCATCCACTATCGCACCCTTAAAGTCATCCAAGGTTAGGATAATCAAATCACTCATACCTGCCGAAATGTCAAACATGGGTTGGCGTTTGGATCGATCCCCATTTCCTCGAAAACCAAAAATATGAATAATTCGTTGGTCTGTAAGTTCTCGAACAGTTTTAAGAAATTGCAGAAGGCCATCAGGAGTATGAGCATAATCTATAATAAATTTTGCCCCTAAAGGATGTTTATACATTTCAAAGCGTCCTGGGACACCAGGGAAGTTCTCAAGAGATTTTTGAATGCTCTGAGGGTTTATACCCATACGTCGAGCTGTAAGCCAGGCTGCCGATGCATTCCACGCATTGTAGACACCTGGAATCGGAAGACTGATGGTATAGTTTTCTTGCCCATCTTGAATAGCAAATTCTAGCGGAGAAGCAGATATAACACGTGTAATCTTTAGTTGGTCAAGAGTAGCTTCTCCAAATGTATGAACGTGGGTTCCCTCCGTCAATAACTGGTCGCTTAATCTTCTCCCCCATCTATCTCTACTAGATACTATAGCTTCGCCATGGCTTTTCATTTGTTTAAATAAGCGAGCTTTCGTCTCAAAGTACTTTTCTAATGTATGGTGATAATCAAGGTGATCATGAGTAAGGTTAGTGAATACTGTAAAGTCATAACTAATGGCACCAATCCTTTCCTGATCAATTCCATGAGATGACACTTCCATAATAACAACCTGATCATGACTGTAATCCAGCCATTGTTGCAATTGGAGAGCATCTGGGGTCGTTTGTGTTGATTGAATTTCCTTTCTATTTATTTGCTGGCTAACAGAACCTATCAACGCGCAGGAAATACCAGCAGTTTCAAGTATGTGTCGAAGCATATGAGCAGTCGTTGTCTTACCGTTTGTACCAGTAATACCGACCATAATATGCCTGCGCGACGGATGGTTATAAAAAAGACTGGCGATCTGGGCTAATGCTAACCGCGCATTCGAAACACGAAAATATGGAACCTCCAAATCTAACATATGCATTTCACCCACCACAGCTGCGGCTCCTGCCTTAATAGCTTCTTTGATGTATGTGTGCCCATCCACGTTATTACCCGAAATAGCAACAAACAGATCCCCCTGTTTTACTTTACCAGAATGAAACTGAATTCCAGAAATATGAATGTCATGGGTAGAAGTCGAATCGGGCACAATGGTCTTCAGGGCAGAGTGTAAATTCATAAGCGCTCCTTTCGAGATTGACTGCTGAAACAAAGAGAGAATGATTCCAAAATAGTGTATCCTGTTTATGCTTGCTCTGTTTATTCTAAGCAACCGACAAGTGTCTTATACAAACCGTTCAATATCAAAGCGAAATATGTTGAAATCGATCATACCATAGACAAACTACAATATGTAGTTTAAAAAATAGAGTTTGATGTAAAAACACTAATGGATTATGCAGCATGGTTGCGTTAAAAGACATTCGGTTCTTGAAATAAATCACATATGCGTACACTTCCCTTTAGTCAAGATTTAATTCAGTTCAACATCCGTTCATGTGAATATCATATACTCACAGTTACTCCCCATGGTATACCTCTTTCTGAAAATTAAGGATATCGCAATCCAATCGATTGATCTTTTACATAGGTAATAGCTTGTTTACCCATCTGCTCCCAACCTTCTTGAAATGAACGAATGGAGACTTTTCTGTTTTTGATATTTGCGAGGGGATCATTAAAGTATATGTATGTCTCGTCATACCCCGTTATTAAAACGGAATGCTCTTTATATGTAATGCTAACCTGGCCAGTTGGCGTCTGCCACGTTTCAAACAATGAATCAGGTAATCGCGAAAAGTTTGTGTTGACGATAACCCAAATGGGTATCCCATAGTCCAAGTTATAGAGGATGTCCTGGAACGTACTTCCGGTCATATCAATGATTTGATCCGGCATATACTGTTCAACCAGTTCTCGAATCGGCCCATGATACACCCCATATCCTGGATTTGAAAAGCTGTACATATCACCGACAAATCCGTCGTTAGGGTTTCCGAAATAGGTGACTCCGTCCCTTTTTTCGTAAGACGTCGGATCTCTTTTAATCTGAGCTGCCAGCTTCATTTTGTCCACTTTGACACCAGCATATTGCAAAATCATAGTCAGGCTTGTCACTTCACACCCTCTAGGGAGCTCCGGTAACTGAGAGATTAATGGAGCATCGATTATGTTTGTTTTAGAGGGGATGTGTATATTCTCCCATACAGGGAATTTGCTTTGATTAAAATATATTTTGGAATTTTGGAATTTTTTAGCAAAAAGGATTGCTTCTTGGAACTGATCAAAGTCCCCGATCATTTTTTCAGTTTGGTATACCGCGAAGTCATCATAATTGTTCCAATACAATTGTCCATCTTGCTTACTTCGTATAGAGGCTTGCTTTATATATTTAGCATACGCTATGGCTTCGTCAAGAGAAGCAAATGAAGTTTCTAGATTATTTTTAGAGTATACAACAAATTCATGACCTATATCTTTTTGGGTAACTATAGATGGTTCGCCTACATTAAAGAAGGACAGGATTATTACTAAAATAATTGTCCATAGCACTCCGACCCATGTTAAAATAAAAAACTCTTTCTTCTTCATGACTTCTCCCCTTTATATGATTGATCTGACATTTTTCCATCATGCCTGATAGAATCTTAACCTAAGAATAGAATTTAAACTACAATATGTAGTTTAAAAGAATCTAACTACACATTGTAGTTAATTTTCTAAACATAGTCAACGACGTCGGATTAGAAATCAAATTGGCCCGCGTGTGATTTTATCATTTCCAAATTTTGCGCCTAAACAATCCCATGAGTATCATGTTAGGATGATTGGCATAGTTCACAAATACATTTTTTCGGAGGGATATTTTTGATGAGAAAGTCTATTATTCAATTCACACTCGCTGTATCGTTGTCCTTAAGTTCTCTAGCCACTACACCATCTTACGCAGCCAGTCATGCTCCAAGTACTGAACGTCAAAACGTTATCGACAAAGGAATGCGTTATCTCGGCACCCCATATGAATTTGGGTCCAGTCGTAATAATCCCAGGACATTTGACTGCTCTGATTTTGTGAGACAAGCTTATCTCGAAGGAACAGGAATCAAATTACCGGCGGATTCCCGTAAGCAAGGAGCCTATGTAAAGAAGAACGGTGTATATACTTCCAGTTGGCGAAATTTAAAGCCAGGTGACATTATGTTCTTCATGTCTTACCGTGGTAACAAGGACTCTAATTATTCGAGAGTTAATAAAAATACGCAAAGAATCACACATAATGGCATTTATTTAGGGAATGGAAAAATACTTCATACATATTCAAAACAAGCAGGTGGCGTTAAAATAAGCACTATCGCTGGTACTCACTGGGAGAAGCGATTTCTTTTCGGTGGAAGCGTCCTGAAATAAAAACAGACAAGCCCGTGTCCCTCTCTTATTATTTGGATCTAAATTTCTTAGGCCTAAAAAACACAAAAAAGATAATTATTAATAAAAACAATATTATCGTTACAAGTCTCTCATCTAGAACACTGACACCATACCCCGTCACGGATTCAAGAAAAATAGATGGGGCTTTTCCTATTGCAGTGGCCAACATATACAGGGTAAAACGAATATCGGTAATGACACACATAAAAGTAACTAAGGCAGAGGGCATAAAGGGAGCAACTCTAGCTAACAGTACAGCTGAAAACTGACGTAGATGGCTCATATATTGTATTCGTTTAAACCATTGTTTCCTTTTTGGTGTAAGCAGCTTTTCCTCTAGCTTTAAAACCCCTTTCTGGTAAAGCACAAACGAAACGGCTGCCCCCAATATTTCACCTATCCACGAAACAAAGAATCCGGGAGTCCAGCCAAAGACCATAACATTGGCCGTGGTTAGGAATATAGAAGGAATAATACCTATAACACTAACAACCACACTAAGAGCAATGCTAATTAGGTAAGCACCTATACCCCAAGTTCGTAGCCAATCAGCAACATATTCGGCTTGTAAAAAGTCCAAAAATCATCACCCCTTCCTGTGGACATGAAATATGTACATTCATGCCTAAAAGGCTGACCGAGCCGGTTAATAGCTCGACAGCCTTTTGGTCTCTGCTCTTGAGTATTGATTCATCCTTTGAATGTTGCCACGCAGATACCCGTGCTTGGGAAGTAGTCATTTCCATTATACTTTCAATAACTTTGCATTTATGGCTACAACAATTGTACTAAGGGACATCAGTACGGCTCCTATAGCAGGATTTAAGAGGATCCCGGCACTATATAATACACCTGCCGCTAAGGGTATAGCAATGATATTATAACCGGTTGCCCACCATAAATTTTGGATCATCTTAGCGTATGTTTTCCTGGATAACTCAAGAATGGAAACAACATCCTCCGGGTCGCTTCTGACCAAAATCACATCTGCTGTTTCAATAGCTACATCAGTTCCCGCTCCTACCGCAATTCCGAGATCGGCTTTCGCCAACGCAGGGGCGTCGTTTACCCCATCACCTGTCATGGCAACCCTCAACCCACTATTTTTAATTTCTGCTATTTTCTTCGACTTTTCATGAGGGAGAACCTCAGCATAAATCTCGTCTATCTGCAGTTTTTTCCCAATCCATTGTGCAACCTGTTTATTATCACCTGTCAGCATAATGGATTTGATGCCCAGTGCTTTTAATTTCTCTACCGCCCTTTTTGCACTTTCCCTAGTTTGGTCCGCTAAAGCGATCATACCCGCAAACCGGCCGTCTATTATGGCAAAAACAACTGTTTTTCCTTCTGTAGCTAAGCTCCGATAATGTTCTGTGGGATACTGGACTTTCTCCTGATCCATGTATCCCGGGCTGACCACCTTAATCTCCTTCCCACTAACGACACCCTTAAGCCCTTTTCCTGTCATTGCCTCAAAGGATTCAGGACTAGATATTGAAATTCTACGTTTTTTCACTTCATCCACGATGCCTTTAGAAATAGGGTGTTCAGACTGCGATTCTAGAGATCCTATATAGCTCAATATGTCCTCTTCCTTATATCCACTTTCGGGAAATATATCGGTAATGCCAAATTTCCCTTGTGTCAGTGTTCCCGTTTTATCGAATACTACCGCTTTTAACAGTCGGGCCTCCTCAAATGCCGCACGGTTACGGACCAGTAACCCTTTTTTTGCAGCTAAAGAAGTTGAAGTGGATACAACAAGAGGTATGGCAAGACCCAGAGCATGTGGACAGGCAATAATCATAACGGTAACCATCCGTTGCATCGCGAAATCGAAACTATATCCCAATGATAACCAGACAACCAAGGTAAGCAATCCTGCACCAAGCGCCATATAAAACAACCACTTGGCTGCACGATCTGATAGGTTCTGTGTTTTTGATTTGGATTCCTGAGCTTCTTTGACCAATGAAATAACTTGGGACAGATAACTTTCCTCCCCGGTATTCTTAACTGTAACGGTTAAAGCACCCTCCCCGTTTACAGCTCCTCCGATTACAGAGTCTCCAGGTTGTTTTGTTACTGGAACAGATTCACCCGTAAGCATGGATTCATCCAGTGTAGATTGACCATATTCAATCACTCCATCAACAGGAATACGTTCCCCCGGTTTGATTAATATTTTTTGCTCTGGCTTTAAATCCGCCACACTAACTTCTATAATAGCCCCACTGGAGGTAAGGAGGTGAGCATCCGAGGGGATGAGCTTCACCAGTTCTTCAAGCGCATTAGATGCACCCAAGATAGACTTCATTTCAAGCCAATGGCCCAACAACATAATGTCAATTAGGGTAGCCAACTCCCAAAAAAAATCGACATAGGTAACACCAAAAATGATTAACGAACTGTACCCATACGCTACAACGATGGCAAGCGAAATTAATGTCATCATGCCCGGCGCCTTTTGTTTAAGTTCACGATATACTCCCACCAGGAAGGGCTGTCCACCATAGAAGAAAACAAACGATGAAAACAGAAACAGTAACAGTGAGTCATAGGGAAAACGCCAACTCACACCCATAAACATTTGAATCATTGGTGACAGGATCAAAATCGGGATTGTCACAACAAGACAAATGTAGAAACGCTTTTGAAAATCCTTGACATGATGGCCGGCATGTTTGTCAGGACCATGTGAGGCATGCGGGGGAGTTGATTCATTACGTACACTACCATGATGATGTATGTGGCTACTGTGATGATCAGTGCCAGACACCTGCTGGTTAGTAGTTTTAGTTTTGCTTGTGTGGTCATGGTTCATATAACATTCACCTCTGGTGGTAGTTTAAGTTTGATGATTATGAGGTTTACCCTTGTCTGAAAATAAGATGATGAGTTCCTTGTACATTAAGCGTTGCGTTGGTCATTTATTTTCCATCTCATTTTAATTTTTCCTTGTTTAGTTATAATAGTATACCCATTTTATAAACGCATCTACCCCCATCTTTCACGAAAAAAGATTTACATGTAACTCCTTTGTTTCCCCGCATATAACACATAAAAAGGACACATTTTAGTGTTACTATAACTGTGTAATACATAGGTACACATACGACGAGGAGGAATTTTTAATGACTGGTATGAGCGGAATATCAAATGCAGCTAGTATGCCGAAGAATTGTGGGATGGAAGGAATGCATGGAGGGGCCACGAATAAGCAATCGGCCAATCATCAGCATACTGAAGAAGCCCATCAGAACCATAAGACAAAAATACCGGATCAGTATCGTGGACAAACGGTTGATATTAAGGTGTAACAGCACATACATAACCCGAAGTAAAACCTGCTTATGACTAAACATCATTGGGATTATGTTATATTAAAGATGGTGCCATGATTGTGGTAACTAAATAAGCTTCTAAAGAAGTCCCGAAGATAGTTATACGGGACTTCTTTGTATTTTAGAATATGAGTTTTACGACCGAGGCTTCACCTTTCAATTGAAAAATAACATAAGGTAGTATCTTTTATTACTTACGAACAAAAAGGGACAAATCCAGTTATATAAAATAACGGGCTTGTCCCTTTTTATTATTACCTAATCTATCATTTTAAGATAATTTTTCTCATCTACCACTCTTCGCACGGTAACATAAAGATCTTTGTAATTGGATTCCGACAGCTTACTTATTCTTACCCCCTTACTGCTTGAGGAATGAGAAAACTCGTCGTCATTTAAGTAAGTTTTACGTTTATTTAAAGTTTAAAACCATCATTAGGATGAAACTATAGAGAACGTATGAGGTTTTCAAGAGTATAATAAACATTTAAATTTTAATCATTAGATAATGAAGAGGCTAATTGTTGTTTTCATGGCTTCTACGGATTCGAACATGGTTTCTGACGCTTCTGTAATTTCAGTTAGTGTTTGAACCTGAATATCAGAGGTTCTTACGATTTCCTGTATGTTAGAGGAAGTATTCTCAGCGATATTTGTGACTTCCAAGATAGAATTAGATATTTGCTGAGTACCTAAGGAGATTTCCTTAGTAGCTTCGTAAACCTGTTTATTTTGTACTGTCATGGTGCGGGAAGAGTTTATAATCTGTTCAAATGCCGTCCCTGCTTGCAGGATTACGCTATTACCGTTATCCAGTTGCTGCAAACCATTGTTCATCACTTCTACGGCTTCACTAGTTGTCCGTTGAACAGTTTCAATTAAGGCTCCTATTTCTTTAGCAGATTGTTCTGATTGCTCCGCCAGTTTTTTGACTTCTCTTGCAACGACTGCAAAACCTCTACCTTCCTCTCCCGCCCGTGCCGCTTCAATGGACGCATTTAACGATAATAAATTAGTTTGTGCTGATAATTTCGAAATCATTGTTGCGATGCTCCCAATGCTATCCGATTTTTCACTAAGCTGAGTAATTTTTTTAGCCGCCATATTAGTGGACGTATTAAGATTACCTATTTCTGTGATTGCTTTCTGGACATATTCGTTACCATACTCAGCTTGTTGGGCCATATTATCGGAGGCGGTAGCCACTTGAGAAGATGTTTCGACAATATGCTTAATGCTTGTGAGAATTTCCTCAACAGCTAATGAACTCTGACCCATACCCAAAACTTGTTTTTCAGCTCCATTTGCAACTAGACGTACAGATTTATCTACTTGTCCAGCAGCATCGGACAGTTGACTCATATGTAGTTTAACTGAACCAGAAACTTCTTTTACCTGTTCTGAGGTTAGTCGAACTTTTAAGACAATAGTATGTAAATTTTCAATCATATGATTAAATGCTTCTCCCAACAACCCTAGCTCATCTTTCGATGATACAGATATCTTCTCATGGGTTAAATCCCCATCGGATACCTTTTGAACGATTCGGGTCAGATGAATTAAGGGACGAATAATTCGTTTTGAAAAGAAGTAAGCAAGTAAAATTGCAATAAATAATCCGATCACCGTAAACCAGATAATATTTTGTCGAAAATTTTTCATAGCCTGATTATACATTTCTTTCGCCATGCTAATATGAAAAACTCCAATGACCGCTCCATCTTTGGATCTAATTGGTTCATATACAGCCAGTTCCGTACCCTTATGTGATTCTCCAACATAAGGTTTTCCTTCTTTTAAAACCATCGTTTCCAGGGTTGGCTCAAGAGTAATTTCCTTATGTTCCATATCCTGCTCATTTTTAGAAGATAGGGCAATACCTTTATTCCCCTTATAAATCATAATTTCGTCTCCAGTAAGCTCTCCAATCGAACCTGCTAGCTTATGATTATCATCAATCAGTGCGGCCCCCTTATAGAGCTTACCCTCTTTAAGCTGCCAATCACCAGGATACTTTTCATTAATCAATGCTGTTGCAATAGCAATATTAGATACCATTTTCTGTTCAGCAATATGGGAAATTTGGGAATTCATACTTGAAATTGCGTATGTTCCTAAGGAGCCGCTTAACAATAATATTATTAAAAAAATTAAGAGCATTAATTTACTAGAGAGTTTCATTCTATTTTCCCCGCCTTATTATTAGTAATAAGTCATTGATTTTTATAAAAAAAGAAGAAATGCCGCAAGAACTTGATGAGCTCACGGCAATGCATTGATGTAATGATCACTTTTCACTTCATGTTTTTCCTTCTCATCATAAGTGGCATAATCACTAAGTGAGAGAGAGGGCAAAGAAGTAATAGACTGAATGTGAGAATATTACCAGGAGTGCCATTGGCAGAATTAACCGCAAGCATAATGGAAATTAGAACAATAGGAAGAATACAGCATAACTTCATCATCCAGCTATGTTTCTTCATATTTTTGTGATTATGACCTTTGCTTTCGTGACCCTGATTTCCATGATTATGATTGCCGCAGCAACTCATTTCTGTTTCCTCCTTCAACTTTTCTATTTTTTCAATTCTTGCATTTGTTTTCGCATGAATTCATTCTGTTGTTTAATTTACGACAGTTCTTCTTGAACTTGTGTAAGATCAAGTTGTTTCTTAGGAGCTCAATGACGATGTCCCCCTCGCATACCAAACATCATGAATATCATGATTAACGGGCAAATCAGAGCTATTAACAAGACCAATCAATAAGCAACCTCCTATAAGTCTATTGTTTATAATTTTATTGTAAGAAATGAGTGTGTAGAAAATATGTTGAAATATTAAGTTAATAATGTAGTTGGGTAAAAATTTAAATATACCTCCAATACAAAACAAGCCAACAACCGGTTGTCCAGAGTTAGCCTGTTCTTTTATAATGAGCTCCAGAAATGACTTGGTAATATGTTGCCCGAAACTTCATAGAGACAATAAAAACAAGCAGGGGGCCCATACTTATGCCAAATTGGATCATTGCTTTACTTTATTATGCTTTAATAACATTTTGGTGAGCTAAAGATTATTAATAATTGATACACAGATGAACCATTCTGAAGGGTTAATACCACTAAGGAACATGGAAGTTAGGCCTCAGCAGTAGCAGGGAATTTATACCCAACCCCCCGTATGGTTTGAATAGGGCAATTTTCCACACCTGCCGTTTGTAGTTTCTCACGTATATTACTAATGTGCGTATCGATAACACGTGTCCCACCCTTATATTCGATTCCAAACATTTTTTCTACCAATTCTTCTCTGGTATAAACAAGTTGGCTACACTGAGCAAGAGTAATGAGTAACTCGATTTCTTTTTTAGTTAATTTTATGGAAATGTTCTGAATATGAATCTCCCTAACATCCAAGTGTATTCTAACCCCTGGAAAATCCATCACATTTATCATGGATAAAGAGGTTTGAGCTATTTCTGCTCTGCGTAATAAGGAATTCATTCGGGCTAACAGCTCTTCCATATCAAAAGGTTTATTCAGAAAATCATCCGCCCCCATCCCAAAACAAAGAAGTTTTTCCTTAATTTTCGAACATGCTGAAAGCATAAGGAGGGGTACTGTGTCTCTTTCCCTAATGATTTTGCAGATTTGGCAACCATCCATATCCGGCATTTTAACATCCAGCAGGATAATGTCAAAGGAGTGTTTTTTCAACATAGTCAACGCATATTTGCCTGTAGCTGCTACTTTTATTGAGAATCCTTTTTCTAATAAGTAAATCCGGAGAAGATTCCTCATATTCCGGTCTTTATGTACAATTAACAATCGATGGTTGGACAACATTCTCACCTACTCTGTATTTAGTTTCTCTTATTATAAGAGAGAGTTAGATTGTTGATAAAATGCAGAATATACAGAATTGAATTATACAAATTCCCATCTTCTTAACTACATCGACAATGGTTCTACTAACCAAAAATCACCTATACAATTGGGTTACCAGTGTTTCCCATAGCCCTAGGCAGCTTCAGCTTTTCTTTTCTTTTCTTTTCTTTTCTTTTCTTTTCTTTTCTAAAACACAATAATTAAAAACCAGCAAGTCTCGGGTTATTGTGAGACTTACTGATTTATATTTTTCGTATTGTGGCTGGATCACGGATTTAATAACTGACATATATAACGAAGGCCTTTATGGTTCACTTCCTAGATAGGCGACATTTCTTCACTATCCCATCTGCAAAGGCACATCAGTAATTTTCCATTTCACTTTCATATCTCCTAAAGGAGACGTACCTCTTATACTTCGGTCTTTAAATCTACCCCAAACAACTTATTATCCGTTATGAACTGCATGTTAGTTTGGGTTTACTCTTAAATTATGAGTTATTTGGACAACTTTTGGATTTGTATTTTCAAGAGTTGATTTTTCACTTTTAATTCATTGTAGTCTTCATGAAGAGTCCAATCCATTTGTGAGTGGTTAGAATGAGAGCCTTGGCCATTCTTTCCTTTCATTCCAAACATCATAAATACCATCACTAGCGGACAAATCAATAACAGTAACCAAGACCAATCCATTTGTTTACCTCCTCTATATATTGCTTTCTGTTGATATTTTCATTGTAAAGGGATTATATGTGGACACTATGTTGAAAGATTGTGTTTTTCATGGAGTTAATAATTTAAATTCTAATTTTAATGAATTTATACGCCTGCCACATATCCAACAATCAGCACCTCACCATCTGGATCACCATTTTCAAGTTCTTGATTGATGGTTGCTGAGCAATAAACGGGTACCCCTGGCGACTTATTTCAGGTTGGATGGGTTCATGAGCCTGAAATAACGTATGTGACGTCCCTTTACTTTGTGGCTTCAATAGTTAGTGGACATTATTCTGAAGTTCGTGCAGTAGTTGGCCCAGCAAAGGGAATTACACACCTATTAAGCGTATTTTCGGGAAGTAATTAGGTAAGGAAGGTAGATAGTCCTCCATTGATACATAGTGGTTTCCATGATTGCCCAATAATTTGCTGTGTCGCCAGTACAAAAGCAAGTTTTTTAAGGGTGCCGCTCACACTTTTATTGGAAACCAAAGCTTGGAATTCCGGATATTTATATAAATGATGAACACCAACTTGCGTTCGGACTATTTTGAAAAAAGATTTTTAGACAAACGATGAGAAACGTATCCTTTCGGATATTATTCAATTGGACAATCTACATATCAAAGGTATAGGTCAGCTGTAGCTAACATTCTATATTGTCTACATCCAACTCTGTTCCCTCCCTTTAATACGGCGGTTTTAATCGGCTACCCTCTATTTGACCGTAAAATCAAGTTAGGATCATGGTCTGGATATCTGGATTTCGGAAAGACCTATTGTAAGCCAAACCTAACGCAGCATTTACACATAATTACCTCAACAAAGGTTATAATTGTTCTAGTTTTATTTTCTTAGGTAATGATGAACGCCTTACAAATTATTAAGAGATTGCGGGTGGCTAACTTATTATGAGAAAGACAATAATTATTTTTTATAGTGCAATTATAATCTTTTTTATACTTGTCTTTATCATCATAAATAATTTGTTTTTTAGACCTATTAGCTCACCTAAAAACTATGAAATGACTTTTGGTTACAGGACCAATGACTATCTAGCTTTTGTTGATTCAGCTCCCATATTTACCACGAGAGATGGTCTTAAAGCGCAGATTTCTTTCCCTGAATTAGCAAAAGGTGATTTCGAGGCAAAGTTTAAGGTTACCCGTCTGTCTGATGGAGTAATTGTTAGAGAGTTAAAAATAAAGAATAAAGCTGGCGTTTCGGGGCAAATAATAGACTTAAGTGCAGCATCGTGGCCATCCGGAAGTTACGAGTGTACTTATGAATCGAACAACAAAGTACTAGCTAAAAAAAATCTAATGCTTCAATAATAAATAAAAAAATTCGGTAATTGGTATTATTGCTTGGTATTATCTTCATCCCCTTCAAGTAGACACTTGTAAAAATCCTGATGGGATAGCATGAGGAAATGAGTGGATTTGGAGGGGATCTTTATTAAAAAAAAAAGGAAAAGAACTCTTGGTTTATTATTATTAACACTCCCTTGCGAAGGCCGGTTACTCCGTCGATGATCTCTTCCATCCTGTCAATTTCTCAACTACAAAGTAGGATTTCAATTGATTTCTTTAGTTATCGCCTCCATTAGTATTCTAAATTGTTATAGTAATGGCCTCCCATAACATAAGCCTGGAAAATTCTAACTACATATGATTGATTCTAAGAGAATGCCACAAAGAATCGAAAGAAGATCAACCAGTAAATTCCGGTTGGTCTCCTTTTGCATAAAGTGGTACAGACGTTTGCCTCCATATCCCGGTGTAATATCGGAGTTTTGATTCCCCGGCACTGGCATAAACGAATTATTGTCTTGTAGTCATAAGTCAATTAATCCAACAACCAATTAATATCAATGTTAAACTTCTTTCTAAGTTGTATTAATGTTTCCGCTGAGGGCTTAGTAATGTTCTTTTCTATTTCAAGTAAACGTATCTGAGATATACCTATGATTGCCGAAAATTCAACCTGGCTCAACTCTCGTGCTTTTCTTATGGTTTTAATCTTATCTCCAATAGATGCCATCTCTTCACTCCTCAAAAAAAGGTTGCCCTCAAATATTTATGAAGGACAACCTTAGAAGTAATTTTTGTTCCATTAGTGGTCCACAGTTTCTTTACTAGTTCCAGACTTTCTTTACTGGTTCCAGACATTCTTTACTGGTTCCTCGGTTTTTTATCAAGAGACTCCCATCCCAAAACAACGAAGTTTTTCCTCTATTTTCGTAGATGCTGAAAGCATAATAATGGGTACTGTGTCTCTTCCCCTAATGATTTTGCAGACTTGGCAACCATCCATATCCGGCATTTTCACTTCCAGGAGGATAATGTCAAAGGAGTGTTTTTTCAACATAGTCAACGAATAATGACCCGTAGCTGCTACTTTTATTGAGAATCCCTTTTCTAATAAGTAAATCCGGAGAAGATTCCTCATATTTCGGTCTTTATGTACAATTAACAATCGATGGTTAGACAACATTCTCACCTGCTCTGTATTTAATTTCTCAATGGTTTTACTATTCAAAAATCACCTGTACATTTGGGTTACCAGTTTTTTTCATAACGCTAGGTAGCTTCAACTTTCCATTTCTAAAACATAAAAAGTAAAAACCAGCAAGTCTCGGGTTATAGTGAGACTTGGCTGGATCACGGATTTAACTGACATATTTAACGATGCCCTTTATGGTTCACTTCCTAGATAGGCAAAATTTCTTCACTATCCCATCTGCAAAGGCACATCAGTAATTTTCCATTTCACTTTCATATCCCCTAAAGGGGGATGTACCTCTTATACTTCGGTCTCTAAATCTACCCCAAACAACTTATTATCCGTTATGAACTGTATGTTAGTTCGGGTTTACTCATAAATTATGAGTTATTAGGACAACTTTTGGATTTGTATTTTCAAGCGTTGATTTTCCACTTTTAATTCATTGTAGTCTTCATGTAGGGTCCAATCCATTTGTGAGTGGTTAGAATGAGAGCCATGACCATTCTTTCCTTTCATTCTAAACATCATAAATACCATCACCAGCGGACAAATCAATAACAATAACCAAGACCAATCCATTTGTTTACCTCCTCTATATAATGCTTTCTGTTGATATTTTCATTGTAAAGGGATTATATGTGGACACGATGTTGAATGATTGTGTTTTTCATGGAGTTAATATTTTAAATTCTAATTTTAATGAATATATACGCCTGCCATATATCCAACAATAAGCACCTCACTAGGAAGGACCCACCGTATTGGTAATCTTCCATGAAAAAACGATAAAAGAATATGGGGAATATACAAAAGACAGAATATTCGTGGTAAATTCATGAACATTACCCCCTACAATGAATATGCTTAACATTAAATTACTGGCTTGTATCATGATCCTCGTGAACTTCATATATTTCAATTCACTGAGTCAACCTTTGCGATGAATTATGCAGCATTGATTGTGTAAGGGTACTTCTGTTCCAACTTTGATATACTCTTCCCTGATTAAAGAAGCCATCTCGGTCCCGGCATCCTGCATGACACGGTCCTTAATTCCTGATAATTATTTTGTTACCTAAACTTGCCCCGTAGGTACACAATTCCCCATCTTCTTCTGCAACAAAACCTCCAGGTGAACTTTTACTTAATAAAAATCGGTCATGATTCTGTAAGTCTTTTTCCAACACTTTATACTCTGAAATGTCAGATCCAGAAATATATGCAATCCGCTCTTTCAACAATCATCATTTTATCCTTCAAAAAATATAGATGATTGTCTTGTCTTAACCACACCTAGTAAAAATATACCAAAACAAGACCTCTAAAAAATAGGAGGTCCTGTTAAATCAAATTATTTTTATTACACATTTAGTCAGACTTCCATGGCCCGCAGGTAATTATATACTCTACAGTTTGATCGGTGTACGAATCTCTTTAATCTTCCCATACTCCAGACGAATCTGCCGTTCAGCTAACTCACCCACTTCAGGCGCATGGGTTACCATGATTATGGTATGACCTTCGTTATGCAGCTCTTGGAATAAATCAAGTACGATTTTTTCATTGGTCTCATCCAGATTACCGGTAGGTTCGTCAGCCAGGATTAAAGCGGGGTAATTAATAAGTGCTCTGGCAATACAAACCCGTTGTTGCTCTCCCCCAGATAATTGGCGCGGTAAATGCCGTGCCCGTCCCTCCAAACCGACTCGAGCCAGCGCGGCCGCTGCCTCTTTTTCGTCCGGCATACTATGATAATATTGGGCCATCATCACATTCTCCAGAGCTGTAAGGTGGGGAACTAAGTGAAATTGTTGGAATACCAATCCTATTTTATCCCTACGGATCTCCGTCAGTTTTTTCGAGCTCAGAGATGTGGTCACAATACCATCAATCTTTACAATGCCGCTTGTCGGTTTATCCATAAGCCCGATCATATTTAACATCGTACTCTTCCCTGAACCTGAAGACCCCATGATCGATACCCATTCCCCCGGTTCCACGGAAAACGTAATATCCTGTAGTGCATGTAATGTACCGTATTTTTTACTCATCCCGGAAATTTCTAGAATACTCATTATCTCTTACTCCTTTCTAGGTTATTCCCCTTTGAGAACAACCGCAGGCTCAATACCAATTACGGATCTGAGCGGAATTAGTGAAGCTAGGCCGGCTACAAGTAAGGCGGTGACCGTGACGAGAGGAATCACTGCCCAGCGAAAGGAAATGGTGGATTGGAATACGCTTTGTCCTATGATTTGGGCAAGAAAATACCCGAAAAATAGGCCAATAAGAGTACCTGCTAACGCCAATACTGCCGCTTCGCTTAGAAATTCCAAGGAAAGGGCTTTGTTCTGAGCGCCCAACACCTTTTTCAAGGCAATCTCCTGTTTTCGCTCCATAACCATAGTCATCATCGTTGTGGCCACACACAATAATGTGGATAATAAAATAATCGCAACGACGATATAAACAAGCGAACTGATTTTATCCAACATGACAGTCTCCGAGCTGGAAATTTGCTTAATTGGACTAAGCTCCATTAACGGATACTTCTCATTGATTAAAGCGGCTGTTGATTCCAGCTTATCCCCTGTTACACTGAAGTAGGCGGCATTAGCCAGGTTTTCCTGATGAAAAAGTTTTTGGGCATCTCCTAGGCTGATAAAGATTTGATTATCTTCCGTACCCCCACTACTAATAATGGCCTGTACCGTTACCTTTTGTTCGTTCCCTGTGATTTCATCTTTCATTGGCAGTACTGCTCCAATTTTGTAACCTAGCTTCTCCGATACCGTCTTCCCAACCAGGGCAATCCCCGTAGCATTCCGGTCCGCATCTATTTCCCCGGTTATCTCCCAGTAAGGAGTAATCTTAGAGATCTGATCAAACCTAGTACCTACAACTACCAGTCGTTGGGTATTGAGATGAGCCAATCCATAAAGATAAGGGGTATATCCAACAACATCCTCCTGCGGGAAAATATCAGCAATTTCCTTAACCGTATTTTGCGGGAATACATTTTCCTGTGAATCAGGTCCGGGTGTGAGAATTAAGTTCGCCCCGTAAGAGCGAAATTCCATACCCATTTTTATACTTATATCGTAGTAGACACTAATCAAGCCGGAAATTACTGCAGTTCCAACAATAATCGCGAACAAAGCAATCATCATTCTTGATTTTCTTTTGCGAAAGGAACTGACCAGCATTGTAAAAAACATTCTTGATTTATGCATCATTTCCTCCTATCTGCCGCCCCGCATGACTTGAGCAGGATGAAGCCGGATAACCATCCGCATTGCTGAGAAACTTCCGGCTAGGGTCAGTAGAACAGAAAGAATCAGGACCAGCGGAAGAACCAAACCTTTGAAAGAGAGTGAGGTGTCAAAGACAGTTCTGTCTATGATATGAGCAAAACCAAGTCCTACTCCATAACCGAGAAGGCCTCCCAGAATACCCGAGATCACGGCCTCCGTCAAAAACAGCATCAGGACGGCAGGGCTCTGAGCCCCCAAAGCTTTCATAAGACCGATCTCCTTACTTCTTTCTAGCACTTTAGTAGTCATGAGGCCCGAAATACCCAGACCGGAGCTTATCAATGCAGCCGCGGTCAGAATAAACATTAAAAGCTGAATTTTGGTCAGTATGATCCCTTCAGATTCAGCTACCTGCCGAATAACCTTAGCTTCGGAACCGGGTACAGCTTTCTCGATCTGATAAGCAATAGCACTAACATAGGCGGTGCAATACCAGGTCTCATAATCCTTTGCTGTTAGTCTCTCCGGATTCTTTGCCGCTCTTCGCGCAAGCTCATTCTCCGGAGTCGTTAAAGCACTGACCTCAATCTTACCCACCTTGCCGAACAAGCCCATGGTTTGCTGCAAAGTGCTTAAAGATACGAATATCTTGTCACTATCCGCTCCACCGTCATTAATAACTCCGGACACTTTAAGTGGAAGTTTCTGCGTCCTACCCTTGACTTCCACGTTGACGTTCATCATTTGTCCTGGTGATAAACCAAGCTGCCGAGCCAATGTCGCCCCTACCATTGCGTTACTTTTATCTTCATCCTTCACCCATTCCCCCTCCACTTGCCACCAAGTTTTGAGTTGCTGGATTCCAGTATTAAGCTGTTCCCCCGTAGGAATGTTTAAGTTTTTATTAAACCACGTGCCTACGAGTGCTACGGGATGATTCACTGCTGAAACAGTAGCGGATGTTTCTAGATAGGGAGTAAAGGCAACAATGTTATAGGCCCAAAAGATAGTCTTAATTTTAGGTAATTCCGCTTCCTCAATGAATTGTCTGTCAGCCAAAGGATTAAAATCAACCCCATCTATTTCTGCCGGCAGCGCATCCATCTTTGGGACTACCAAGAGGTTAGCACCGTATGTTTTTAACTCTCTATTCATTTTGTCGCCGACATCCAAAGACACATTCAACATGGCTGTTGCCAGGGAGGCTCCAAATGCAATCGTGATAATTAGCAGAATCTTCCCTTTAAAGCCAACGGTAAACGCTTTGGCAAGCATTCTAAAAAACATCATTTCATCCCCAATCTTTTGAAACCGACTTCCCCTTATTTGTTAAAGAGATCCTCCTGCTGAAAAGTAACAGTCTCTTTCTCCAAGTCACTGCTGGCAATAACCAGACTCCCTTGATCCATTTGATACGCAAGTGGGATTGGATTACAGCCGCCTTCAAAACCAATCGTCGCAATATTCATGATGACATCGCATTTTCGGCAGATAATCTTCCCATTCTTTTGATAGTACCCAGAAGATCCGCAAATTTTGCAAGCATCAAAGCCAATCCCATACATCGTTTCAGACTTGCGTATAATGATAAATCGAACAATCGTCCCATCCGCAGCCGTATAACCAAAACGATGTAGATTACGGTCATCTATAGAAGCTCGAGGAATGATGATCTGATGGTTAATGTCAGGAGTTACTGGCTCAGCTGGGGATAATTCTATCGTCTTATTAGCTAAAACCGCCTCTACACCTAGCAAGGTCGGGATGATAACCATCAAGCCTGCAATTGTAGCTAGCCAGCGCCTGTTGTTGCGTTTGCTAGCTTTAAACTTTCTTTGAACTGCAGGATTCCAATCTTCGGAAACAGCTTCCTTTCTTCTTATAAAGTTCCATAAGACCATTACCGTCCACAGAAGTGAAGCACTAAGCAGAACATAAAGGTATTTATCCATATTATTAATGATTGGAACCAATATCTTCATCACAAATGGTGTTAACGGAAATACACCCCTGGCAAATAAAATTTGTACGACTGTAAAGAGCTCATTGAGTATCAGAGCTGCTAGGAGCACCACACTTCCAGCTAAGGAGCTTCGAATTGGAAGCGTTCGTGTACTCCTCAGGAAGGACAAACCAAAAATAAAGCAAAAGATTAGGCCGATTAGTCCACCAGTGAACTTTAGTACAAGCTCCGTATTGACTACACTATAGGTTTGAATAAAAATGCTGCTAGGAAACAGGAGAATGCGCATGAACGGAAGTACAGTTAAAAAAGCAGCTGTTAGAAGAACTATTATTATTTTCACTGTTTTACTATTTAATTGAAAACCTCTTACTTCCTCTGCTTCCAGGCGTTTTTTACTTTCCTTTAGCATCCAGATTAGAAATAGGATCTCCATAAGTATGGAGATTCCCATGACCCAACCTGTGAAGCTTTCTTTCTTTGGACCGGACCATTTCAGCGAATACAAGACGACCCAGCCTACAATCCCGGCAAATCCGGCTCCCCCAAAAACCCATCTGGAGTATTGACCGTTTTGCGTATGTTGTAACCATATGATAATAACGGAAACTATGAGAGCAATCTCAAACCCGTTACCGAGGATAATAGCGATAGCTTTTAACATTTTACACTCACCACACTGTTCTGGTTACTTGACTTAATACCCTTTAACTCATATGTTTTACCAGGTTCTTGGTACCCATGAGAATTCCCAAGTCAGATCGATTGGCTCCTGCCAGTAGCGGCCCTTCACACCTGTAGCCTCATCTGTGTGAAGCAGATAGTCCATTTTCTCAGGAGACTCAATCACATAGTTCAGGATATATTCACCTACACCAGCCAGTTTAACATTTGCCCCATAGTGCGCACCGTCTGAAGCGTTCATTGGCATAAAAGTTCCTTCGGAAACTACCTTTTCTGTATCTTTAGCTTTGATTTGATAGTGAACCGTCAGGTAAGGAATAAATTCCCCTATTCCAAATCCAGTCTCGTTACCTTCTAACGCAGCAATATCGGCCTCAAGGTGAAAATCTGATTGGGCTGCCGGTAATCCCGCTTTATCCATCGGTTCCATATCAACAGGCTGCAGATAAATCGCTCCAATCTTCATTCCTTCGACTTCTTGCTCCTCGCCAATCGGGAATTCTTCAAAGGCGGCTGCTTCATCAGCCGGAGCATTAACCGCTGTATTATTTGCCGAAGAAACTGTATTATTGCTGCTTGTGCTACAACCTACCATTACAACAGATAACGCGAATACCATTACAGTAAACACTAAATAATTTTGAAATTTCTTCATTCTCTCCTACACCCCTATATGTTTATTATGAAGTCTTTAAATAACAATCAACTTATCGAATGCTTGCCTAGTTTTGCTTTTCCTTTTTGAGAGGAAACCGCGTAAAAGACCAAACCACCTATGGTTACAAGCAGCAATACCCCTTGTGCGGTTAAACTCTCCACCGTTGGGTATATACCCAACAAGCTGATGATCGGAAAATTGGAGATATTCGTAGCGCTAACCAAATTTCCAGCTTGCAGTTCCAAAATGGCTTCTCCGGCAAATACGAAAGCCAGGTAGTACATTAAGATACTAGTACCTATAAAGAAAGGCTTGAGCGGTATCCGAAGACTACCATAGCGGATAATCATAAATAAGGCTATCAGCGTCAAAGCACCGATAATAAATCCCAGTCCGATCATACTTACACCCACGCTATCTTGCCCGGTTACTAAGGCCTGATAGAAAAGAACGGTCTCAGCACCCTCTCTATAGACAGCAAGGAAGGCAGCCAACCATAAAGTCAATGTATTACCGGTAGTCAGGGAAGTCTGAATCTTCCCTTCAATATAGTTCTTCCACCGCTTAGCATCGGCTTTACCAATTAACCAGAAACTCATCGAGAAGAGTACGACTACAGCTAATAGCATCGTTATCCCTTCCAAATTTTCCTGACTAGCCCCGCTAATATTGAATAAATATCTCAACCCTATTGCCGTCAATATACTTGTTCCGAGAGCCACTAATGTGCTCTGATAGATGACTTTGACCTTGTCCTGATTTCCGGACTTGATCAGATAAGCGATGATTGCAGCAATGACTAGGATAGCTTCTATTCCTTCCCGCAAAATAATGACCAAAGAGGAGAGGAAAATCCCCATCGGACTGCTGCTGGACTTGCTAAGTGTAGTTGCATCCTCTTCTAACATACTTACCAACGAAGACATCTGTTTTTTTATTTCTGCGTTGGTAGCACCTGCTGTCATGGATTTTCGAATTTGCCGAAATTCCTCTTCAATAATGGCATTCCTTTTTGACGAAATATTATATTTAATCGCTTTCTCCATCTGACCGGCTTCATAAGGGCCATAATAGGCGTTATTTACCTGATCCTTAGCCCCCTTAACATCCCCATCGTTATACGTCTTCAGCGCCTGCTTCAGCGTGGTATCGACCTTGTCTACTACCTTGTGCCAGTTACTCTCGGCCGCATAGGCATTGCCAGGCATAAATGTCACCACAAGGAGCAGAATAATCACGCTGCTTCTCCAAAATCGCCCGTTCAAATGATCACCCCACCAGTTTATTGACATTATGTACCGCCTAATTGAAAATGATTATCATCATCATTGTTGCTGTAATTATAAAACGAGAATATCAGTTGTGGCACAGCCAAATATGTATATATTGTGAATCGATTCACAACGTTCGGTTTACATTCTTTAGTTGTATCTACTTTGAGATTCGTGCCAAGTAAAAGTACTATAAAGGTCAACCATTGTTAAATACACAGAAATTACCCGTAAGAAGGGCACTTATTTTCAAAGTGTCTTTCCTACGGGTCACAGTTCATCACACTAGAACAATCTTCTCGTAAGATATGTTGTAATAGAGATGAAAATTACTTTGCTAATGTTCTATGTGTCAATTCGTTATTCTTTCACTCTCATGAGTCGCAACCCGTTTAACGCAACTAAGAGCGTTGCACCCATATCGGAAAGTATAGCAATCCAAAGCGTTAACCAACCTGGGATGACGAGCAGTAGGGCAATGGTTTTAATGATCAGCGCAAAAGTAATATTTTGCTTGATAATATTTAAAGATTTACGGCTTAATTTGATCGCAAATGGAAGTTTTCTTAAATCATCACCCATTAAAGCTACGTCTGCCGTTTCAAGCGCAGTATCGGTACCTGCTCCCCCCATAGCGATTCCCACTGTAGAAGCCGCGAGAGCTGGAGCATCATTAACACCATCACCAACCATGGCTACATTGCCATAATCGGCTCTCAATTGTTTAATGAAGTCTAACTTATCCTGCGGCATAAGTTCAGCCTGCACATCTGATACACCTACATGAGCAGCAATTGCATTGGCGGTACCCTTGTTATCACCAGTAAGCATAATGGTTTTTTTGATACCAAGTTGATGTAACTTATGAATGATATCCTTACTGGACTCGCGCACTTCATCTGCTACCGCAATCACCGCAAGGATTTCATTCTCGGTCCCGACTACCATTGCGGTTTTGCCTTCGTTTTGAAGAGTCCGAATCAGTAGCTCTTGTTCATGGCTCAAACCGGAATCCGGTAAGTCGTTGAACAGTTTCGAACTTCCAATATAATAGGTTGCTCCATTAATTGTTCCTTTAATTCCTTTACCAGTAATAGAGGAGAACTCATCTACGACTATGTTGGAGTAAGATGAATTTTCTTGTTCAGCTTTTCGCATGATAGCTGAAGCAAGCGGATGCTGGGAACGGTACTCTAATGCAGTGATGATGGACAATATTTCGCTCCCATTAATGGTACTACTGAATACCTTGTAATCCGTTACGACGGGAACCCCTTTTGTTAATGTACCTGTTTTATCAAATGCAATAGCCTTCAGTGCCCCCATCTCTTCCAGGTATATCCCGCCTTTTATAAGAACACCTTTTTTAGCTGCATTTCCGATAGCAGAGACGATAGAAATAGGGGTGGATATAACCAAAGCACACGGACATCCAACAACTAGAACAGATAGACCTTGATAAATCCAAGCCTCCCAGCTTCCATTGAAGAAAAGTGGAGGTAGAACAGCAACTAACGCAGCAATGACCATAATAACTGGTGTATAGTATTTTGCAAACTTATCGACAAAGGCTTGTGACGGAGCACGTTCTCCCTGCGCTTCCTCGACAAGGTGAATTATCTTCGCGATGGTCGTATCATCGACCAACTTGGTTACTTTAACTTCAAGCAAGCCTTCTTCATTTAAAGTCCCTGCGAATACCTCATCATCGATCGTCTTACCAACTGGTACTGATTCACCAGTGATAGCTGCCTGGTTGACCGCAGAGTTACCACCGACCACCATACCATCCATGGCAATTTTTTGACCAGGTTTTACAATCATGATATCGCCTACAGCGATGTCATCCACTTGTACCATCATTTCTTGGCCATTTCGTTTAATGAGTGCTTCTTTTGGTGCAATGTCCATTAACGAACGAATAGATTGTCTTGCTCGGTCCATAGAGAATCGTTCTAACGTTTCGCTGATGGCAAATAAAATAACAACGACTGCACCTTCCGCCCATTCTCCTATAATCGCAGCTCCGAATATGGCGACTGTCATGAGCGTCTTCATGTCAAAATCAAACCGAAGCAAGTTTTGGAACCCAACTTTAAAGAGTGAGTATCCCCCTATCACAATAGAAGCTGCAAACAGCAGAGAAGTGATTAGATTTTCTTCCCCGTTTACATACTGGGACAGATAACCGAAAACCATGAGTAAAGCTGCATTCATTAACGTGCTATGCTTTTTATAAAACGGTTCCTTTAATTCCTTAGCGTCTTTGATTATCTCTTGTGATGCTTGCCTAGCTGGTTTTTCCGGAGTCACTTTTAGATTTTCAAACGCTCCGGCTTTCTCCAATTCTTCAATTGTGGCATTGCCGTATACAGATATTTTAGATGCGCCAAAATTCACTTTAGCATCTCGAACCCCTGGGATTTGTTTCACATTATTTTCAAACTTTCCGGCACAGTTCGCACATGTAAACCCGTTAACGTTAAATACATTCTTATCCAAGTTCATTGTTGATTCAGCCACTCGTACCGGTTTTTCTGGAATGATTTTAAGTTTCTCAAATGCACCGGCTTTCTCCAGTTCCTCAACGGTGGTATCACCGAAAACAGCGATTTTAGACGCGCCAAAGTTAACCTTCGCATCTTGAACGCCCGGCAGTTGCTTTACATTATTCTCGAACCTCCCGGCACAATTCGCACAAGTAAATCCTTCAACACGGTACACGTTTTTTTTCTCTAGTGTTATATCTTCTTTATTCAACCCCAACAACCTCCTTCTGATGCTCAATGGCGATCCTTATCATTTGTTTGAGCTGCTCATCGACTAATGAATAGAAAACCAGTTTTCCTTCTTTTCGATACTTAGCAATACTCATGTTTCTCAGCAAACGTAAATGGTGGGAAGCCGTAGCCATAGTGGAGCCGATAATATTAGCCACATCGCAGACACATAACTCTTCCTCATCACAAAGAGCATAGGCCACCTTCAGACGTGTTTGGTCAGCAAGCACTTTGAAAATTAGCGCCATATCTTGAAAATTATGAGTACTTAGCCTTCTCTTTACTCGATTTACCTTATTCTCGTCAAAACAAAAGATCTCACAACTATCGTGGCTATTCATTCTATCACCTCAATCAAACGATCATTTGATTATTAGAATATTCTTTATTTGTAATGTTGTCAAACCTAAATACAGCTAAAGAACATAATCATTAATCTTGTATTCAAAGTCCAAAATCCCCAAATTACCCCTTGAATAACGAAATAGATAATCGTATATTATATATGAACAGTTGCTCATATGATAATACGAGGGGGATTAAATGTGGAAAAACAAGCTCACCATGAACATGATCATGACCATAACCAACAGAATACCACTCATGAACATGATCATACTCACGGTCCTGGCCATCACCATGGCCCCAATAACAAAGTAGGGCTAATGATCGCATTTATTATTACAACCGGCATCATGCTGCTGGAGTTTTTTGGAGGTCTGGTGACCGGCAGTTTGGCGCTGTTATCTGATTCGGGTCATATGTTAAGTGATTCAACTGCTCTTGCACTAAGTTTGGTGGCTATGTGGTTCGCTGCTAAACCTGCCTCTCCCAATAAGTCATACGGATATCTTCGGTTTGAAATTTTAGTTGCACTGCTAAACGGAGTGACTTTGTTTGTTATTGCAGGGTTTATTATCTGGGAAGCCTACCATCGTTTATTTGAGCCGCCTATGGTTCAAAGCGGGTCTATGATACTGATTGCTTTTATTGGATTGATCGCCAATATACTTAGTGCCTGGTTCTTAATGCGCAAGGGAGATGTGAAAGATAACATAAACATTCGTAGCGCCTACCTCCATGTTCTTAGTGATGCGCTTGGATCATTGGGGGCCATTCTCGCCGGCCTTTTAATGCTGTTGTTTTCTTGGTACGTGGCCGACCCAATTATCAGTGTCATCGTTGCTCTTCTTATTCTTAAAAGTGCATGGGGTGTAATCCGTTGGGCTGTTCATATATTAATGGAAGGAACACCAGGCACCATTGATGCAGAGAAAGTGAAACAAACACTGATGCAAATACAAGGGGTGAAAGATGTGCATGACCTGCACATCTGGACAGTAACCTCAGGGCGCGATTCGCTAACTTGTCATTTGGTAGTTGATGAGCAAGCTGACAGTCAAGAGATCTTAAAAACAGCTATTTATACTATTGAAGAAACTTATAAAATCTCACACATTACTATACAGATTGAAACAACTGATTTTCAGCATACTTCATGCGATTGATCTAAAACCACTCTGCTGCTTAGACGGTTGCAATTCAATATGTAACAGCTTAACACGGGCGATTTCCTACTTTTAAAATAATATCTAAGGGGTGTGTTTAGAATGAACCGTTTTCTTGACTGGTATTTGTTTTTTTATATTTTTAGTTTCTATCTTTTTTGCTATCTTTCTCAAAACATGGTTGCAATATAAAAAAACAGGTATTAATCCTGTTACGTTTCAACGAAATTCCGAATCGGTTCATGATTATGTCGGCAATTGGTTTAAATTCATCCTTGGACTCATTTTTGTACATGTACTTGTCAAGGATCTACTGATTATCCCTAAGCTTGGTTTTCTCGAACAAATTGGCTTTCAAATTTTCGGTATCTTTCTCACTATAAGCTCACTTGTCCTTGTAATTTGGGCGCAGCAGGTAATGGGCAATGCTTGGCGAATCGGAATTGATAAGGAACATACAACTAGTTTGATTATAACGGGACCTTTCCAACTAAGCCGTAATCCGATTTTTGTTGGCATGCTTATTTCATCGTTTGGCGTAGCGGTTCTAATACCAACTTATCTCATGTGGTTTTTATTTATTCTCTCCTGGTTGCTAATCAACATACAGGTTCGTTTGGAGGAAAAGTATCTTCTCGAGGTACATGGTGAAACTTACTTAGCTTATAAATCAACCGTGGGAAGATTTTTATCTAAATGGAAGTGAACTGAGATAGACATTTTAGATATATGGAGGAGAGGATTTTTTACTCTCTGATGCATTTTGTGATGGGTTCTGGAGGGCTTATTCATACTTTTCGGAGGGGACTATTCTAGAAAAGTATACATCTTAACACCTTTGGATTTGTGATTCTCTATTCCTCTCATTTATTTTATTATTTGATTCAATAATAATCGTTGAACAATATCTTCAGATTACATAAATAGTTGTTTTTTATAGTAATTCACTTGATTTGATATGGGGCGCGCATTCTTGGTTGCTCTCATAATAGGAAATTAGTAATGCTGCTCTCACTCGGAAGTTTATCAATATGGCGTTCTAAAAAGGTCAGATTAATAATGTAATATTTTCTTCATTTATTGTTAATTTGAATCCCACATGTTTACCTTAATTTTCTATTATCTTATAAGCTCGGTACTTCATGATATAGAATATATTTTTGCCCTTATTGGACCTGTTCCGAAGTTGTTTGGTTACAAAGCGAATTAAGGATGAGAGGGAAATCTAAAATGACTAATGACTTAAAGCATATTCTCCGAAGTGTTGAATACGCGGAGGTCACAATTGAATCCAACAAGGCACCAATTCTGCTATCGATTTGGAAAAGTTGTGAAGAAGATCGGTGTATTGTCTTTTATCCTGGAACAGCTACACATCCATTGTTCTATGAAACTTTCTTAAGTGCCCTAGCCTGCAATAATTTCAATGTTATCGGCGTTCATCCCGTATGTCATGGAAATAGCCCGCGTGTTAAAAAAATATTTGACTTTGAAGAACTCGTACAAAACGGAATGGATGCAGTCACTTATGCCATAAAAAACTTGAACAAGAATATTGTGGTTATGGGATCAAGCCAAGGGGGAATTGTAGCTATAGCCTTAGCCGGTAAAGATAAGCGGATACAAGCGGTCTTTCCCCATAATATTCTGGTCCCCAGTATACCGGATTCGATTACCGTTACGAGATTTCCAAATATACTGAAAAAAGTATATAGACCTGTAGTTCAGATGGTGAAGCTGGTGGCTAAAGTGCTACCAGAATTGCCTATTCCCGTTCGTTTTTATCTTGATCTGAAAAAGGTGTCGGGGGATAAACAAATCATCAAACAATTCATAGCGATCCTTACGGATTTATGAGCTATCCCATGTTCTTCTTAGCTAGTCTGTTTAGCGCTGATCTCAGTCAAATCCAAGACGGAAGCATCAAATGTCCGGTTATTGTTCTGGCAGGAAAAGGAGATCCTTTATTTCCACTGGAATATACCCAGAAGATTTTTAAAATGATACAAGCTCCATATAAGGAGATCATGATGTTTGATGTGAATGCGCACTTGATTTTTAATGAAAGTCTACCGCAGGTACTGCAACCCATTGTGAAGAAATTGAATATTATTACAGAGAAAAAAGGGCTTGCTAATGAAAAAACTATGGATGACCTTACCCGGGATTTTAATTGAGATGAATATCTCTGGTTTAATGCAAACCATACCATCTATTTCTCTGCCAACAATAGACAAAACGTTGGATGGTATGGAATACTAGCTGGGGTATGATCGGATGTCTAGTGCATATAGATGGGGTTTATTCTGGTAATTCCGTTGGGGATTATATCCGAAAGGACGTCCTGTGAACTAAACACCAATACATTCGATTAATTTTCCAGAGTATTATTCCTCTATCCTTCAAGACCAAAGATTTCTTAGAGGGAAGTCTCTGAATTTCGCTCAGCTTAGAGGCAAATTTTAAGTAATCAGTAACAGACTTTTTGTGGTAGATGAAAACTTAAATTGCCAACTATAATATAATCTGATCAGACATACACTTCGTAACTCTCAAAGCATATCTGCTCACGAAATTAAATATCCTCATCGAATAACCAGTTCAGATCGACATTAAATTTTTTTCTTAATTCATTTAGGGTTTCAGCTGAGGGTTTAGTCTTCCCCTGCTCAATTTCACTAAGTCTACCTTGTGAGATCCCAATTTTTTCAGCAAACGTTACCTGATTTAATTCATGCTGTAAGCGAGTAGCTTTTACTTTATCTCCAATTGTATTCATTCATCTTACCTCCATCTAAAAAATAGAGCCGTCCTGGGATTTCAGGACGGCTCATGATGTCTAAGTTATTGCTAAATACGTTTTAACTGGTTGCATAATTTTTTCAGAACACAACTTTAATGCAATTTTATTACTCAGAACAACACTTTAATGTTTAGAACAACACTTTAATGTAATTCATCACTGGACATTAATTCCGAACTATCTTTACTCCACCGTAACACTCTTCGCCAAATTACGTGGTTTATCCACGTCATGACCCAGAGCCAAGGAAGCGTAGTAAGCTAGCAATTGCAGCGTAACTACAGACAAAGTTGCAGTCAACAGAGGCAACGTCTTAGGAATCACAAATGCTTGGTCAACCGATCTAAGCAGGTCAGTTACATGTTCTTCATGAGTGATTGCCATTACGTCTGCGCCACGGGCTTTCACTTCTTTGATGTTACTTACAGTCTTTTCGAGGACGGATTCTACAGTTGCCAGGGCAATTACAGGAACGCCTTCTTCGATCAAGGCCAGTGTACCATGCTTCAATTCGCCCGCAGCATAAGCTTCGGAGTGAATGTAAGAGATTTCTTTCAGCTTCAGCGATCCTTCTTGAGCAACTGCGTAATCTACGCCGCGGCCGATGAAGAACAGGTGCTTATGCTTGGAGATTTGCTCTGCATAGTTTTTAATAGCTTCTTTTTGAGCCAAAATTTCTTCAACTTGCGCTGGCAGTGCTTGCATAGCTGTAAGAATCTCAGCCACTTGCTCTTCGCTTTGTGTGCCGCGTACTTCAGCCATATACAAACCTAGCAGAGTAAATGCGATCAGCTGTGATGTGTAAGCTTTAGTGGAAGCAACTGCAATTTCAGGTCCAGCAAGTGTTACGAGAACATCATTAGCTTCCCGGGCAATAGAGCTGCCTACAACGTTAGTGATTGCCAATACATGAGCGCCGTTTGCTTGGCCTTCACGTAGTGCAGCCAAAGTATCCGCAGTTTCACCGGATTGGCTGACAACAATAACCAAAGTCTCAGGAGTTACAATTGGTGAACGGTAACGATACTCTGAAGCAATGTCATTTTCTACAGGAATACGTACCAAGGTTTCGATCAGGCTGCGTCCTACAAGACCTGCGTTATAAGCTGTACCGCAAGCTACGATTTGGATGTTGCGGATGTTTTTGATTTGTTCTTCAGTCAAATTCAGTTCTGGAAGAATAACTTTGTTGCCTTCGGCATTCATACGGCCACGCATAGTATCGCGGTAAGCCTTAGGCTGCTCATGGATTTCTTTCAACATGAAATGCTCGTAGCCGCCTTTTTCCGCTGTTACAGCATCCCAATCGACAGTAATCATTTCCCGAGCAATAAAGTTGCCTTCAATTGTCATCAGTTCGACAGCATCCCGTGTCAGGACAGCCATTTCGCCGTCGTTCAAAATATATACGTTGCGGGTATATTCGAGCAAAGCAGGAATATCTGACCCGATAAAGTTTTCACCTTCGCCAATACCGATAATCAATGGGCTTGCTTGACGCACAGCCACCAATTTATCTGGCTCGTATTCAGTCAACACGCCAAGTGCGAACGCACCACGCATGTAAGTAATAGCTTTTTGCACCGCTTTGACAATATCTCCGTTATATTCGCGAGCGATCAAGTGGGAAATAACCTCTGTGTCAGTTTCTGAGGAGAATTGGCAACCTGCAGCCATCAGCTCTTCCTTCAGATCCAGATAGTTTTCGACAATACCGTTATGAACAACAGAGAACTTTTGGCTGTTATCTGTATGCGGGTGAGAGTTCGCATCAGAAGGCTTACCATGTGTAGCCCAACGTGTGTGTCCAATTCCTGCACTGCCTGTTAGTGGACTAGTTTCCAATCTTGCTTCCAGGTTCGCTAAGCGACCTTGTGCCTTAACAACTTGCAATCCCTCTGTAGTAAAAACCGCAATACCTGCGGAGTCATACCCACGATACTCCAACTTCTTCAAGCCCGAAACCAAGATACCTTGCGAATTCTGATTACCAATATATCCTACAATACCACACATTATAATTTTCCCCCGTCCAATTAGTCGTTATGTGGCGGCGTAAGGAAAGAAACCTGCCGTGCGGCATGTTTTTGAGAAAAAGCCCTATTCTGCTGTGACTCACTCAACAAAATAAACTGTTACATATGCTAATCGTTCATGAAATGTACAGCCTTCTCCTCTGCCGTGGCAGACCTCTTCTAATCCTAAATACGCACACCCATGAATAGTTAACTTCTGTTGCACCCACGAGAGCGTTGTGTGAAAGGTCGCCCTTCCATTTTCCGCTTTCGTTTACGGCTCTGGTGCATCACCGGGAGGTCCCCGCCGAACATTTCGAACACCTCCACCTCGTCAGCTTACATCTGCCGTGATCCGGTTCAGCCATTCCCTTAACAGGCAATCATTGGCTTTCCCTTTTCTCCCGCGCAAGACCAAGCTCTGGCGCTTGTGTAGCAAACCTTACGATCCTCGCTTTCCTTCTTGAATGACACTTTATCTATTATATGCACCTAACACCGCTTTGGCAATGACTTGTAGTTATTAACATTTTAAAAAGCCGATGATACGAAGTTTTAGCTCTCCGCACACCGGCATCGTTTTGCAAGTAAAAAATGAATTTATACTAGTTCGCGTTGTACAACTTCTACAATCTGTCCTACAAAAAGATCAAGCTCTGCCTTGTTAGGGCCTTCCGCCATTACACGAATCAGAGGCTCCGTGCCGGATGGACGCACAAGCACACGGCCATTATCGCCCAGCTTGCCTTCAACCTCTATGATAGCCGCTTCAATAGCGGGATTATTCGGATAATTCGTTTTATCCTGTACACGCACATTCACAAGTACCTGCGGATATTTGGTCATCATTGCCTTCAAATCACTTAGCTTCTTCCCAGAATCCTTCAGGGTGTCCACCAACTGAATAGCCGTTAGAATGCCATCACCTGTTGTGTTGTAATCCAGGAAAATAACATGACCTGACTGCTCTCCACCCAGATTATAGCCACCACGACGCATTTCTTCCATAACATAACGGTCGCCTACAGCTGTCTTCGCTGTATTTAGAGATAATCTCTCCGTAGCTTTGTAAAAACCAATGTTACTCATTACGGTTGATACGATCGTTCCGTCTTTAAGCTTGCCAGCACGGTTCATTGCATCCCCGCAAATGCACAAGATGAAATCTCCGTCCACTTCATCACCATTATTATCGATGGCAATCAAGCGATCCGCATCTCCGTCAAAAGCTAGTCCCAAATCAGCATTGTGCCGCAATACCTCTGCACGCAGTGTCTCTGGATGTGTGGAGCCAAATCCATCATTAATATTGAGGCCGTTAGGCTCTGCTCCTATAGCGATAACCTCTGCACCAAGCTCTCTGAATAATCGCGGTGCAAGCTCATACGCAGCACCATGGGCACAGTCTAGAACGATTTTGATATTTGTAAAGTCGTGAGACACGGTCGTCTTCAAATATTCCAAGTAGAGATACTTAGAGTCATTATCAATCGTAACCGAACCCAGACCAGATCCTACTGGACGAGGAAGCTCGTCTTTTTCAGCGTCCATCAGTTCTTCAATTCGCAGCTCCGTCTCATCCGTAAGCTTGAAGCCATCTCCACCAAAGAACTTAATCCCGTTATCTTCTACCGGATTATGCGAGGCAGAAATCATAACACCTGCATCAGCTTTTAATAAACGTGTAATATACGCAACGGCGGGTGTACTTACAACACCTATACGAATAACATCTGCCCCAATGGACAACATACCTGCTACAAGGGCTGACTCCAGCAAAGGTCCAGAAATACGTGTATCCATTCCTATAACTACCTTCGGCTTCTCTACGTTACCCGCTAATACATATCCTCCACAACGACCAATGCTATAGGCCATTTCTGCAGTCAATTCTTGGTTTGCGACTCCGCGCACACCATCAGTTCCAAAGTACTTTCCCATATCTTTTCTCCTTTTATTATGCTGCTACAGCTTAATGTAATATTGTATGGTTAAATGTCTATTCTGTGTATATTTATACTGTAGAAATAGACGTATGAATATAAAAAAAGTTACGTTCCACCTGAACTGCTGGTATTTCCAGTGCCTGTATTACCGTTAACAGCTCCACCATTCTCAGCTTTGCCTGCAGAAGGAGAGACGGTCACTCCAGGTGTAGTATCCGTGTGGGTTGGCTTCGGAATTGGGGTCGCCTCTATCTCCTCACCGATTACGGGTTCAGCGCTTGGCACTGGCGTACTGCTGCTCTCCACGTTCGGCGTTGGTGAGTTAATGGGTACTGTAGGTTCCATAATCTGAACGGTTGCAACAAGGCGCTCACCCGAATTATTCAGAGATACGAACCTAGGCAGAGATACTTGGAGAGCTATTTCATGAGTGCCTGCCATCAGCCCGCTAAGATCAGCTACTACACTAATGCTATTCTGGTCTAGTTGATCGAGCAAAGTCGGTGATCCTGATAATGTAAGGGTGACCGCTTGATTGGCAGAACTCGTGACTGTAGCCTCAAGATCATTCCCCAACCCCTGAAGTGTCACCGGAATCCCCTCGATGGTCCGTTGAGCAATCTCTGAGGCAGATAACGTAACCTTAATCACGCTAGGTTCAACTTTCTCAGTTCCTGCTGGCGGAGTCAATTTGATCTCAAGTTGCTTCGTACCTGCAGACTCCATAGTACTTAAGTCAACTATGCCTTCATAAGATGTAATGGACTCCAAAGCCTCATTAGATCCATATACAACTACACTATTAATTTCTGGTGTCACCCTTGAGAGCACTAAGGATCCCGGTAGTTGTCCGGTAAAGCCAATATCCAGCGGAACGCTTTTGAATGGCAGAGTAATCGGTAATTCAACGGATACGGTTGAAGGCTCTATAACAGCACCTTTAACTTCATTACCTGCACTATCGTAGGCAAGAAGCTTCATCTTCTTTTCTTTATAAGTCTCGTTCTCCCCGTCAAGCTCTATAATTCCCTGAACCATCGTAACTTTACTGAGTTCGCTAGATGAAAGTGTAACCTCCGCTACTCCTACCGGCTGAATAACCGGCGTACCGAGTTGATAGCCTTCAGCTGGTTTGCCCTTAGTAGCAACAGTTATAGGAAAAGATTTCGTATTCCGCAGCTCAATATGAACGTTAATCTCCTGTGGTGTCATTGAGATAAGATCAACACCGTTCGGTAAGGAAGGAGATAGAGGAATCTTTACGGTTCCTGGCTGAACATTACTTAAATCAAGAGTGACCTTATAGGCATCCGAGAACACATAGGTTATATCCGAGCTTTTCCCGCGAACTTCCATTCTCACACTATTAGCCTCTAAAGGATCAAGTACATACTTGTCCTCATCAAATCCGGTAACTTCAATTTTTACATTCTCAATAATTTTCGTACTCATACTTGCCGCTGTCTGCGTAGCAGGTGCAGTATCAATGTGAACCATGGTCCAAAGGATAATACTAATGGCAAGTGCGAGAATCTTATTGAAATTATTATTCTTCATCCATTTATCCATTACTGCGGTCCCCCTTCCGTTTCCAGAAAGCAGAACCTTTTTCCTTAAGGGATGAACTCGCCCGAAGCTCTTCATAAAGCTTAGAAATAAGCGATTCTTCCTTAATATCACGTACAATTTGTCCATTTATCGCCAGCGATATCTGACCAGTCTCTTCAGATACTACAACGGAAACAGAATCCGCAACTTCACTAATGCCTATCGCCGCACGGTGACGTGTACCTAGCTCTTTACTAATAAACGGATTCTCCGATAGTGGCAGATAACAAGCTGCAGCAGCAATTTGGTTGCCCTGCATGATAAGCGCCCCATCATGAAGAGGTGTATTTGGAATAAAAATGTTGATCAACAGCTCAGAGCTGACTGCCGACTGCATAGGTATACCTGACTCCGTATATTCATTAAGTCCTGTCGACCTTTCAAATACGATTAATGCACCTATTTTTCTATGTGCTAAATAATTTACGGCTTTAATAACTTCGCCAATTAATTTACTAATCTCTTCATCGCTTTCAGCTGAACGCCCGAAGAATTTCCCTCGACCCAGCTGTTCTAGCCCTCGCCTCAGCTCCGGTTGAAAGATAATGAAAATGGCCAGTACTCCAAACGTAAACATCTGATTCATAAGCCATTTCAGGGTATATAAATCTAATAAGGTACTAAGCGCCCAAATAACAACCAGTACCAAAATACCCTTCAACAGCTGAACCGCCCGGGTTCCCTGCACCATGTTGAGTACTTTGTAAATAATGTAGCTTACAATCAGAATATCAATTATATCTTTAATGGACTCTTTCCATGTCATGTCTGTAAAATAACTCATTGCCTCAAACCCCCGTCATTTCATATTAGCTGGGTTTATGTAATATATCTGTTATGTGTATCATATCTAGGTTATAACGTTCACGCCTTGGTTGCAAGTTAAGAACGAGGGTTGCTTGTAAAATATGACTTTATAAACAACAAAAAAGCGCCATCTTTCCGGAAAAAGAGGCGCAGATGATATTCCTGTTAAACAATCGCTTGTACTTAACGGTAGGCGACATCAGAGAACATATTCGTCACTTTATACCAGAGCCAACTTACCGCTTGGTCTATGCTTTTGACTTGCCCTGAAATATGGGCGGTAGAAGCTTGATACAACGAACCATCGATAACCGTAACATTGCCGTTTACTTCCCCGTACACCTGGGCTTTGCCGTTCTCAATGGTAAGATCTCCGGAGATCGTTTTGCCGGAAGGCACAATGACTGTATCCCCCTTAATCACAACCTGATCCAGGTTATTCCCCTTGACCACCAGCTGTCCATCCTGATTCCAAAATGTGACAGAACTGAGGAGCATTACTACCAGAAAAAGAGAAGCTGCAGTAAGAGCCGGATGACTTCTGATCCAGCTAATAAAACGTCGGTCTTTCTTGGCTATCGGCAACGAATTCATAATTCGGTGGGTGAGTTCATCCGAGACAACAGAGCTATGGTGCATTAAAGAGAACATCAGCATATCTGTCTGTTCCAATTCATTGAACTTTACTCGGCAATCGGTACAGGATATAAGATGCTCCTTCAATTCCCGTTTCTGCTGATCGGGCAAGTCGTCATCCAAGTAGTCATGCATCATAGAGACGGCCAGTTTGCATTCCATAGGAGCCAATCCTTTCATGAGTGCTATTTAATTAGTTTCCGAAGAGAGTTTATATGAGTCTTGCATATCTTACATACGTGCTTTAACTGAAGACGTTTCATAAAAAATAATGAGATTTTACATTTTCGGGGCTAGTTTTTTACGTAAAAACTCACGTCCACGGTGCACACGAGTTTTAATCGTTGTTACAGGCATGTCCAGCACGTCACTAATCTCCTGAAGTGACAAATCCTGTAGATACCTTAAAATCATAACCGACCTATATTTCACAGGCAGACTATCAATAGCCTCATAAATCAGGCTTTGGGTCTCCGAGAGCAACAATTCCGTTTCAGGCGTTACATTGTCGCTTGGAATCATTGAATAACCATCAATGCCTTCCTGGTCGTTCATTTCGGCATCCAGCGAATAGGTTGGTTTCCTCTTTCGCAGCCGATCTATACACAGATTGGTTCCGATACGGTAAATCCATGTCGAAAACTTCTGCTTATCATCATAACGATCCAAATTTCTGTAGACGCGCAAAAACGTCTCCTGCACAATATCTTCTGCTTCATGGCGATTATTCAGCATTCGATATGCCAGATGATATATTTTGTCTTTATATAGTTCCACAAGTTCGGCAAATGCCCTTTGGTCGCCCTTTAAAGCGAGCTTTGTCAATCTGCCTTCCACATTCTCCACCTGTTAACTCCCCCAGACTTGTCGTCCTTGGTCTAAAAGTACTCAAACCCATGGAACAACCAATTAAAGCGTAATTCAAGTCTGGGTAAAAATCAAGATATGTATTGTTACCTTCTATATAAATTAAGCTAAGAACGGCTGCTTTGGAAAATACAGTGAGACGCTGTAACTACGAGAAATGTTTGGGCTTCCGATCGCTGTTATCCTCTGATTTCTTGATCTGAACCGCAAATTGCGGTTGAAATCCGAGGATAGCATATGCTTTCGAAGCGAGCTTTCCTACGGAAAGCTTTCGGGCGAACGCTAACGCTCCTCCAGTTCCAAAATTCTTCTCCATTCCTTTCTTACCTGTTCTCTGCTTGCTCTTTTTTTATCATTCATTACATTTTGGTAACAAATGAGGGAGCAGTGAGATAGAAGCTGCGGCGAACATGCAGCTTCTATTTATGATGAAATACAAAAAAAACGTCCGCCCATTAAACAATGGCGAACGTTTTTTATTTAAATATTTAATTTAACAGAACTACAGTCTACTACATCAGCCTGTATTCCGAAGACCGGCAGCAATACCATTAATAGTCAAGAGCACCTCACGCAGCAGCTCAGGGTCATCTCCATCGCCATCACGAAGCTCTCTTAGCTCTGCCAACAACTGTACCTGCAAATAGCTGAGCGGGTCAACATATGGATTACGTAAACGGATCGACTCTTGGATCACAGGTACATTATCCAAAATGTCCTGCTGGCCTGTGATTTTTAGGATGAGCTCCGAGGTTAGTTTGAACTCCTCTTCAATCTGCCCAAAAATCCGCACGCGTGCCTCCTCGTTCTTACCCATGCTTGCATATTCTTTTGCAATAACTAAGTCAGCCTTAGAGATCGCCATTTGCAGAGTGTCGATTAGGGTCGTGAAGAATGAGAAATTCTCATACATATGACGCATAATCTTCAGGTTCTCTTCTTGCCCGTCGTAGAAGCTCTGCAGACCCGTTCCGGCTGCATACCAGGCAGGAAGCAGGTAACGGCTTTGCGTCCATGCAAATACCCATGGAATAGCCCGGAGATCCTCAAACCGGTCGCTGTTCTTACGCTTGGAAGGACGTGAACCGATATTCAGCTCTCCAACCTCAGGCAGAGGCGTCGACTCTTTGAAATAGGTAAGAAAATCCGGATCACGGAAAATCAAATCCTGATATTTAGTAAGTGACACTTCAGAAATACGGGCAACAATCTCTTCCCACTTGGATTCATACAAATCCGTCTGCGGAGTTCTGGCATGAATAGCCGCCGTCACCAGTGCAGATGTTGCCTGCTCCAGACTTCGGTAAGCAATACCCCGCATCGAGTAACGGGAAGAAATAACCTCACCTTGCTCCGTAATCTTAATCCCGCCACCAATTGTTGATGCAGGTTGAGCTAGAATACTCCGGTTCAGTGGCATTCCGCCACGTCCAAGCGCACCACCACGACCGTGGAAGAATTTCAGCTTGATGCCAAACTCGTCCGCTGTAGCAGTAATCTGCTTCAGAGCAACACGAAGCTCCCAGTTCGCGGTAACCACGCCACCGTCTTTATTACTGTCTGAATATCCAAGCATAATCTCCTGCATATCATTCATGGCTGTTACAGCCTGACGATAAATAGGCATGCTAAGCAGCGTATGCATAATTTGCGGAGCTTCATGAAGATCTTCAATGGTTTCAAATAAAGGCACGGCCTGCAGCGTACACACAACTGAGCCGTCTCTATCCTTACGGAATAATCCTACTTCTTTAGCAAATACCATAACCTCAAGAATGTCACTTGCGGCCTCTGACATACTAATTAAGTAGCTGGTAATACACTGTTTGCCGTATTCATCCTGAGCCTTAAAGACCGTACGATAAACTTCCAAACATTCCTCTGTATTCTCAGTGTAAACCTGATAAGGAGAAGTCAGCGGACGAGGATCATTAAGCAAACCCTCAAGAAGAACAATTTTGTCCTCTTCGGCTAATTCAGCATAATTCTCGGTAATGTTCATCTTTGCCAAAATCTCCGTCATCGCATTTTCATGCTCCTGGCTGTGCTGACGAATATCGAGTGTAGCGGTGTGGAAACCAAACAACTCCACTTGGCGGATGAGCTTTTTAATATAGGTATCAGCCACATAGTCTGCATAGTGGAAGCGCAGGCTGCGGTCTATTACATTTAAATCGTGAATAAAATCTTCCGGTGAAGTATACCGTTCAGGCGTTCCTTTTTTCTCATCGTCCAGAACGTTCTGAGTTTTAGAGATCATGTAGCTCAGCTTAATTCGGTACGGCTCGTGGTCATTACGCCAAGCATCGACGGGATTCAGGTTGATAATTGCCCGATCCTTTGCAATCGATTCTGCAAGCTCAGGAGTCACCTCAATTATGCTGGTACTGAAGCTAAGATAGCGCATGAGTTCTCTCATAATCCGTTGGTATTCACGTATAGCGAGCTTACGCTGCATCCGAAGGGTCTGTAGTGTTACTGAAGCGGTTACGGATGGATTACCATCACGATCGCCTCCGATCCACGAACCAAATCGAAGATACGTAGGAACATGCCAATTCTGGCCAGGATAGTATTTACTTAGACAACGCTCAAGCTCCTGATATACGTCCGGCAATACGTGGAAAATCGTCTCATGGAAATAATACATTCCATTACGAACCTCATCGAGTACTGTCGGTTTACGATCACGTAGCTCATCCGTCTGCCACAAGGTAATAACTTCATTCAGAAGTTTCTCACGCAACTGCTCCCGTTCCCGGAAGGTTAAGGTAGGGTTGTCGAGACCCATGACATCATCAGATATCCGCTTGTGAATATCTAAGATCGCCCGTCTCATAGCTTCCGTCGGATGTGCAGTCATCACTAGTTCCAGTGACAACCCCTTAATGATCTCCCGGACCTCCTCTTGTGAGAAGTCACGCTCTCTTAGTTCTTGGATAGCACTCTCTATGGAACCTGGCTGAACCGTTTCTCCGGCAGACCGTTCATAATCCCGTTTCCGGCGGATACGGTGATTCTGTTCGGCAATATTCACCAATTGAAAATAAATGGCGAATGCCCGTATAACCTGATGGCGATTATCCGGATCTAGAGAACTGATCAACTCTTTGAATTCACTGTGCAGTTCAGGCAAAAACAATGAGCGCAACGATTTACTGGTTTCTCGGATTTTCTCTACAATCTCCAGCAGTTCGTTACCGCCTTGGTGAACCAAGACCTCGCCCAAGATATTCCCCAAGAACCGTACGTCTCGCCGCAGCAGGTTGTTAGAGTTGCTTTTGCTAACGGTAGTCGTAAGTTCAGTCATGCTGCTCCCCCCATCCTCTTCCGGATCAATGTCTCAACATTGTCTATTTAAAAGCTTTCCTCATATCATACAATAAATCACATCGAAAATCTCCAACTTTATTGCGCTGTAAAGCGACAGAGCACTTCAAAGATTATACACCATAATGGCTATTTATGCAGTTGTTATTATTGTGTAGATAAGTTTTCATTGTGGTTGAACTAAATAATAGTTTGTGTAAGGAATATTATACAAAATCATATACATAGAGCGTACCCTAATAAGTCGATCTCTTCGTAAAATTTATGATGATTTCAGATACAATTTGTAAAATAAACACTCCAGATCCATAACGTAGCAACACTTAGTACTACGGACACTGAAATTACATCTTTTTTTATTATTTCCAATTTTTCATATAATACCAAACCATTATGGTACAATTCAAAATAAAATGGAGGTGAAAACTTGAGGGTAATCTTAAGAATATGTAGCATACTGTGCATTGCGGCAATAGTTAGTTGTTCTAATAATGATGCAGCACCTTCGGAGCCTAAAGCTTCAGATAATACCATCCAGACTGAAGTTCCAAAAGAAACAGTGATCTCTAAGAAAAAGTTAATTGATGACTTAACTTATAATGAAGATGAAAAAAAATTGCTTATTATTAATGGAAAAGAACATTTGTCAAAATTCATACAAATAGAGTTTCATCCTTTTGGATTCTATGTTCCGGAAACCATGGAGGTTTTCTCTTTTGAAGATGGATCACACATTGGATTAAACAACGCAGAATTTATTTCTCTGATTGAGGTGGATAGGCTTAGTAACCCCAATAACATACAAGAGTCCATTGGCGGTGGCGGGGACACACTTTTTGTAGATGAGGAATTATCTATATATGAAGAATATATTGGGAGTACAATTGACAGCAATGGTGCTGTTAGAAAAGATGGATTTTTAATAAAGCATGCTGCAGCTCCCGATACAGTGATTGATTTCAGGTATTTTGACAAAAATAAAGAAACAGTATTGCCTACTTTTATAGAAGTTGCAAAAAACATTAAATATATAGATAAATAAGCATATAAGGAAACCTCTCTTTGGTAATGGAAGTGCATCCTACCAAGGAGAGGCTTTTTCTCCTTTTGGATCTCACGTCGAATCCATTGCAACAGCATCCTAGCTCCCTCTATCTACCGTATGGTCATTTTTCAGTTTTTTAAGTACATCTAGGGTGGGTTGCATAAACTCAGTGCGTTCCTTGTCTAGTATCGCTTGTAACCGATCTCGGTCTTCCTCTACACGATCCAGCAGCTCACGAGGTACCAAATCCCCCTTCATGACCGCCCGCCACTGTATCATCACGACCATAAGCAAAATAAATACAAGCAGTACAGCAAGTCCATACTTCTCCGCTAGCGGCAGTAACTTTTCGATGTCGGCTATTCGTTCTGCATTCATACTTGTCCTCCTTTTTTGATTTGTTTCTTGACTGACCATTGCAGCTCATTCTTGATGGTGTTAACTGTATACCTGATTAATTATCAATGCTGTTCATCCCCTCCCCGAAGTGTTCTTCCACCTCATTTACCATGTTCTAATCTTATCCCTTTTCATTCCAGTTGGAGACGGTTAACCGACGATCTTAAGACTAGCTTTGAGATAACCTAAGGAGGAGATTGGGTTGTTTTAAAGAGGTTCCCCCCCTCATTGCTTTGAACCCGTTCCTTCTTTGAGTAATGATGGGATCGACAGCAGATTTAAATCCATAAAGGCCAGAGCCATTTTATAAAAAGCGCGTGAACGAATCTTCACGTAAGTATCCTTGCTCACTGGAGGATCGAAAACATGATTGTAGATGGTGTAATCGTACATTTCATCTCTTCTTAAATATCTTTCACGAATCAACTGCTGTTCCCTAGGATCCAACCGCTCCACCACGGAATTTATACAAGAACAGTAAGCTATTCTGGCCGCAGGTAGATCTACATTATGTGCAGCTATAGAGTCTGTCTGATTAGTAATCTTATTCGCAGCCCCATGAAATTTTTCCACAAAAGAGTAGGTAGTGCCTTCCTCTTTAGTCTCGAAGGTAACCGTCTTAAATAGACGATATTTCTCCAGCATCCCCTCAATAGCAACTTGTGTCCGGCGGCGGTCTAACTCAGGCAAAATAGATATATTCATAGATGTAACACTCCTTCTTGGATTGTATTATAAGTTGAGGTTTATTCTTGCAGATAAATCCGACGAGATGTGTTAAAATTCTTTGTGTTCGTATTATGTTCCCCTTTTTCATGTAATATACCACTTTTTACCGGTTACCGTAAAATCTCATTTTCACCTGTTTTAGAGGATTAATAGCTATATTCCCTAAACTATCTTGCCTTTTGGCATATTTAATCACTTTTATATTTACCTATTGGCAATAATGTCTTATATTAATAATAAGAGTCAACAGTGAATAAGGAGTGTTGCGAGATGGAAGAGTCATTTGGTAGATATCTGAAACAACTTCGCGAGGAAAAGGGACTGACGATCAACCAACTGGCGTCGGCGGCTGGTATAAGCGGCTCACAGATATCACGGATTGAGAATGGACTAAGAGGAATACCGAAACCTTCGACCCTTCGCAAGATTGCTGAAGCGACTAATGTTCCTTATGAGTTACTGATGGATCAAGCCGGATACTGGCAGGAGTCTGATCTTGCTTCGGCAGAAGTAGTTCCTGAATGGGCCACTAGTAAGGATAAACGTGATTTTCGAAAGATGCTGGAGGATGACGGAGAATTAATGTTTGATGGTATTCCTTTAAATAAGGAGGACAAACAAAGGATTAAGGACGTACTGACCGGTTTGTTCTGGGAAGCTAAGCAAATGAACAAGAGAAATAAGCCTAATCTTAGACCCAAGTCAGAATAGTAGCTAGTGCTCCACCACTACATTAAAGATGCTGCAGGTGAAAAAATGGATGAACTAATCGATACTCTGATTCGAAAATACAAAACTAATTGTCCTTTTGAGCTTTCAAAAGCACTTGGTATTCATATTCGGTTTATGGATTTGGGAGAGGGTACGAAGGGTTTATATTACTGCAAATTAAGAAGAAGATTTATTGTCATTCATAATGAGTTGCCTATAGAGTGGCAGCGCTTTGTTTGCGCACACGAACTGGGGCATGATCGACTGCATAAGGGCATCAATCGTTTTTTTCTGGAGGAGAGCTCTTACTTTTGTCCTGGTAAATTAGAGCGACAAGCCAATTCTTTTGCAGTGAAGCTGTTATTAGCCAATTCCTCTCCTGAACAGGGAGAATCCTTGGAAATCTATTATTCGCGGATCGGTATACCACCCGGGATTCAGTTTATGTAAGATAAAACAAAAAACTCTTACCGAAGTAAGAGTTTTTTGACAACTATACAGTTGTAGTATCGGGACGACACGATTTGAACATGCGACCCCCTGGTCCCAAACCAGGTGCTCTACCAAGCTGAGCTACGTCCCGAC
>JAILZT010000033.1 GCA_023512345.1 Paenibacillus sp. | reverse complement strand
CGACCGTTAAGACCTCCAGCGCCGATGGTACTTGGACCGAAGGGTCCTGGGAGAGTAGGACGCCGCCAAGCACATGAGACCACTGTTGATTCATTCGACAGTGGTCTTTTTGTATATTTAACTTTTAGAAGATATTGCGGTGTAATTCATTTGACAAACATGTCCGCGTAAGATGGACATGTGTCCAAGAATTCGCATTCCTATACAAGGTTTTCCGAATACCTGACTACTACGTGTAATATTCTTGACAGTGCAAAAACCCTTTGCTAAGATGGCAATAATATATTTTTGGACAAGCATCTCAAACCTTTAATGAAGATACGAATAAGTACAACTTTCACGCTTCACGTAATTGTCTGTCGTGAATGGACTGGACTCGAAGTTTCTTCTTTTATAAAGTTTGTGGGCCTACGGAAATAGATATTCGAGGAGGAATGACCCAGGTGTGGGAAGATAAGTTTGGTAAAGAGGGACTAACTTTTGATGATGTACTGCTGGTGCCGCGTAAATCTGAGGTTTTGCCGAAGGAAGTGGACCTGTCAACCGTTCTTAGCAAGAGCGTGAAGCTAAATATTCCGCTTATGAGCGCGGGGATGGATACGGTAACAGAAGCAGCAATGGCGATTGCTATCGCACGTGAGGGTGGCATTGGCATCATTCACAAGAATATGTCTGTGGAGCAGCAAGCGGAAGAGGTGGACCGCGTGAAGCGCTCCGAGAGTGGTGTTATTACGAATCCTTTCTCTCTTACGCCAGACCACTGGGTATCCGATGCTGAACGTGTAATGGGTAAGTACCGTATCTCAGGTGTACCTATTGTTGATGAGAACAAGAAATTGGTTGGTATTTTGACGAATAGAGACTTGCGCTTTATTCATGATTACAATATTCGTATCAGCGAAGTAATGACTCATGAGAACCTTGTTACTGCTGCTGTAGGCACAACCCTTCAGGAAGCTGAGGGCATTCTGCAGCGCCACAAGATTGAGAAGCTTCCTTTAGTAGACGAGAATAATATTCTTAAGGGTCTCATCACCATCAAAGACATTGAGAAGGCCATACAGTTCCCTAACGGTGCTAAGGATTCTCAAGGCCGATTGCTTGTTGGTGCAGCTATTGGTATCTCTAAGGATACGTTTGAGCGTGCGGAAGCACTAGTTCAAGCTGGTGTGGATCTAATTACTGTGGATTCTGCTCATGGTCACCATATCAATATTATAGAAGCTGTACGTAAGTTGCGGGAGATATACCCAGATTTGACGATTGTTGCGGGTAATGTGGCTACTGGTGATGCAACTCGTGAGTTGATTGAAGCTGGTGCTTCTGTTGTTAAAGTAGGGATTGGTCCAGGCTCGATTTGTACTACACGTGTAATCGCAGGTATCGGGGTACCACAGGTTACTGCTATTTACGATTGTGCAACGGTAGCTCGTGAATACGGAATTCCGATCATTGCTGATGGTGGGATCAAGTACTCCGGTGAGATTACAAAAGCAATTGCTGCAGGAGCTCACGCTGTTATGATGGGAAGTCTGTTTGCAGGTACAGAGGAAAGCCCAGGTGAATCTGAGATTTACCAAGGCCGGAAATTTAAAGTATACCGTGGAATGGGCAGTATGAGCGCCATGAAGCAAGGCAGTAAGGACCGTTACTTTCAGGATGATGACAAAAAGCTTGTTCCGGAAGGTATCGAAGGACGTGTTGCTTTTAAAGGGCCACTTTCGGATACAGTTCATCAGTTAATCGGCGGTCTCCGTTCGGGGATGGGCTATTGTGGTACAAAATCATTAACTGAATTGCAAAATGACACCGCCTTTATTCGCATTACAGGTGCAGGATTACGCGAAAGTCACCCACATGATGTACAAATTACCAAGGAAGCACCAAATTATTCCTTGTAGGCGACATATAACATTAATTTATGGACGGACAGGACGAATTTCGCCCTGTCTGTCTTTTTTTGAGGGTACCCCTGTGTTAGAATAGAACAAGCAATGGATATGAAGTTCAAAAGGAGAGTATAAATCATTGAAGTACAAGCAGCAATTTAACGGTAAACAATTTGTGATTAAGACAGCTACAGTAGGTCTTCTTTTAAATATGCTTATGTTTTCTGCAAGTCCAGCTATGGCGGAAGTAGTAAAAACACCTGCTACAACGGAAACAACCACAGCAGCGCCAGCAGCCACAGGAACAGCAGTAAAGATTCCTTCCGTAGAATCGCTCGGTCTGGAATTGAGTTCAGCAGTTTTGATTGAACCAACAACAGGACAGGTTCTTTTATCCTTAAATGCCGACCAACCGCTTCCTCCAGCCAGTATGACTAAAATGATGACAGAATATATTGTAGCGGATGCTGTGAAGAATGGTAAGATTTCATGGGATCAGAAGGTTATCGTACAAGAGAATGCCTCAAAACAAATCGGTTCACGTATTTTTCTTGCTGAAGGGGACGAACATACAGTTGAGGAGCTATACATAGCAATGGCTGTAGGTTCTGCTAATGATGCTACAGTAGCTCTTGCGGAACTAGTTGGAGGTTCAGAGGAAGCCTTTGTGGCCATGATGAACGATACAGCTCAGAAGATGGGAATGAAAACTGCCTATTTCGTCAATTCTACAGGACTTAACCGTGAAGATATGCCTGCTGATTTCCGTCCGAATATAGATAAAGAAACTGTTATGTCTGCGATGGACGCTGCTATTCTTGCTAAATATATTGTTACAGATCACCCAGACTTCACCAAGTTTACGACCATTCAATCGTATAAATTCCGTCCACGGGATAAGAAGCCGATGATTAACTATAACTGGATGTTGGAAGCCAACAAGGATAATGTTAACTTTAAGGCATATGCTTATCCGGGTCTGGACGGTCTAAAGACCGGACATACCTCCAACGCAGGTAACTGCTTCACAGGAACAGCTGTGCGTGACGGAATGCGTTTGATTAGTGTCGTAATGGGCGCCAATTCCGAGGCACATCGATTCACAGAAACGAAAAAGGTGCTTGATTTTGGTTTCACTAATTTTGAAATCAAACAGGTTATTGCACCTAAATCGGTTGTAGCAGGCAATGAGACAGTGCCGGTATTGAAAGGGAAGAAGCAAGATGTTTCCGTAGTTTCGGATGAAGGTGTTACCTTTATCGTACCTAAAGGAACCACAAGCCCTGCAATCACCACTACAGCCCAAATTAATGATCCAGCAACTCTGGTTGCTCCTATTGCAAAAGGCTCACAAGTAGGTAAGGTTACTTATTCCTACAAGGCTGAGGGCATGTCCCAGACCCAGCAAAAGACGGTAAATCTGGTTACTTCAGATGAAGCGGAGAAAGCGGGCTGGTTTAAGCTACTCTTTAGGGCGATAGGAGAATTTTTAAGCGATCTGTTTAACGGAATCAAAAACTTGTTCTAATCGGCTTTCTTGTCGAAAACAGTAGAAATTCCGAGTAAATGGGTTGTATATTTAGCCGCCTTGCGGTAAAATTACAAGTTAGATTAAGATAGATCAATCGGGAGGCTTGGACATGGAAACAGGAACATCGCGAGTTAAAAGAGGCATGGCAGAAATGCAAAAAGGCGGCGTCATTATGGACGTCATGAATGCAGAGCAAGCAAAGATTGCTGAGGCTGCGGGTGCAGTAGCCGTTATGGCTCTAGAACGCGTACCTTCCGATATTCGGGCAGCTGGCGGAGTAGCACGGATGGCCGATCCTACAATTGTAGAAGAGGTTATCAAAGTGGTTAGCATACCTGTTATGGCCAAAGCACGTATTGGGCATTACGTAGAAGCAAGAGTACTGGAATCATTGGGCGTTGATTATTTGGATGAGAGTGAAGTGCTTACACCGGCTGATGAAGTGTTCCATATCAATAAACGGGAGTTCACAGTTCCTTTTGTATGTGGAGCCAAAGATCTTGGAGAAGCACTGCGCCGTATTGGCGAAGGAGCATCAATGATCCGTACTAAAGGTGAGCCAGGAACAGGTAATATTGTGGAGGCTGTCCGTCATATGCGTGTCATTAACGGCCAAATCCGCAGAGTGACCAATATGTCTTTGGACGAGCTTTATAATGAAGCAAAAAATTTGGGTGTAGCGTATGATCTACTGCTTGAAGTACATCAGCTTGGCAAACTGCCGGTTGTAAACTTTGCTGCAGGCGGTGTAGCCACTCCTGCTGATGCGGCTCTGATGATGCATTTGGGTGCTGATGGTGTGTTCGTAGGATCCGGTATTTTTAAATCGGACAACCCTGAGAAGTTCGCACGTGCCATTGTAGAAGCTACAACTCATTACACCGATTACAAATTGATTGCAGAAGTATCTAAGAACTTGGGTACTCCGATGAAGGGTATTGATATTGCGACTTTGACGCCGGCTGAACGTATGTCGGAGCGTGGCCGTTAATAGAGAGAAGGTTACCGGATGAGAATAGGAGTGCTGGCGCTGCAAGGCGCTGTAACGGAGCATATTGTCAGTATAGAGAAGACCGGAGCTGAAGGGCTGCCGATCAAGCGTGTAGAGCAGTTAGAAGAGATTGATGGGCTGATTATTCCAGGCGGTGAAAGCACAACGATCGGTAAACTTATGCGTAAGTATGGGTTTATCGAGGCTGTACGTGATTTCTCCAATCAGGGTAAGCCGATCTTCGGAACCTGTGCAGGCATGATCGTATTGGCTAAACAAATTGCTGGTGGGGAGCCTGGACACTTGGAACTGATGGATATCACAGTAGCCCGGAATGCATTTGGCCGTCAGCGGGAAAGCTTTGAATGCGATCTCGATGTAAAAGGGATTGAAGAGCCGATCCGGGCAGTATTTATTCGCGCCCCGCTTATTAATGAAGTGGGACCCGAGGTCGATGTACTCTCTATTTACAAAGACGAGATTGTAACCGCACGACAAGGCAATCTACTGGTATCATCATTTCACCCGGAGCTAACAGATGATTACCGTCTGCATCAGTATTTTACCGATATGGTAGAAGCCAGCGGGACATCCGCTTAATAGAACTGCATATAAAGACACCCTTACTCTTTCAAAGCTGTAACCAGCAACTTGAAAGAGTTTAGGTTGTTTTCAGGAGGGAACCCTTTGTGTTAGATGTTAAAGTATTGCGTAGTGATTACGCCCGGGTTGAGCAGGCATTGGCAAGTCGAGGCAAGTCGCTTGATTTAATCGCGGAATTCCCACAATTGGATTTACGTCGCCGCGAACTGCTTCAGGAAACAGAAGGTCTTAAGAACCGTCGTAATACGGTATCTGGGGAAGTGGCAAAGCGCAAGAAGAATGGCGAGCCAGCAGATGAACTTATTACCGAGATGCGTAGTGTATCAGATCGGATTAAAGAATTGGACGATGAGGTACGGGAGCTAGAGGCCCAAATTTCTGAACTGACTCTTAATATTCCGAACATACCTCATGAATCTGTGCCTGTAGGCAAAACCGAAGAGGAAAATGTAGAAGTCCGCCGCTGGTCCACCCCGCGTGAATTTGGATTCACACCCAAGTCACACTGGGAGTTGGCTCAGAATCTAGATATTATAGATTTTGAAGCCGCTGCCAAGGTAACGGGTTCCCGGTTTGCTTTTTATAAAGGATTGGGAGCACGTCTTGAACGGGCCCTCATTAACTTTATGATGGATCTTCACAGTGGAGAGCATAACTATGAGGAGATGCTGCCACCTTACATCGTTAATAAGGATAGCTTGTATGGTACTGGACAGCTGCCTAAGTTCGAAGAGGATCTTTTCAAATTGCGTGATACCGAATATTACTTAATTCCTACGGCGGAAGTCCCAGTAACGAATTACTATCGTGAAGAAATTCTAACGGCTGCGGATCTGCCGAAATATCATGTTGCTTATAGTTCCTGTTTCCGTTCTGAAGCAGGCTCAGCAGGCCGTGATACACGAGGACTGATTCGTCAGCATCAATTCAATAAGGTAGAGTTGGTCAAGCTGACCACACCGGAGTCTTCTTATGAGGAACTTGAAAAGATGACAGCAGACGCTGAACGTGTGCTGCAGCTGCTGGAATTGCCATACCGTGTGTTGGGACTATGTACAGGTGATATGGGCTTTACAGCTGCAAAGACGTATGACTTAGAGGTGTGGCTCCCGGAGAGCGGTATGTACCGCGAGATATCTTCTTGTTCGAATACAGAGGATTTTCAGGCACGCCGGGCCAACATTCGTTTCCGTTCAGAGCCTAAGGCCAAACCTGAGTTTGTTCATACCTTAAATGGATCGGCTTTAGCCGTTGGACGAACCGTTGCGGCTATCCTTGAGAATTACCAGCAGGAAGATGGAAGTGTGTTAATTCCAGAAGTTTTGCAACCGTATATGCGCAATGTGAAAAGTATTCAACTTAAATCTTTATAATTCACTTGCCAATACCTTTTTCGTATGGTACAATACTCTTGCATGTGAAATTTTGATGCATTGGAGAGGTACCGAAGCGGTCATAACGGGGCGGTCTTGAAAACCGTTAGAGTGCAAGCTCACGTGGGTTCGAATCCCACCCTCTCCGCCATATCCTAAATATAAGCTATGAATTAGATATAAGTCGTCTCCTTCGGGAGGCGGCTTTTTGGTTTTTAAGGCACCTTAGTTATAGTTTCATCATATATAGTCCTGAACACGCAGGGAATAAAAAGCCTGTTTTCTCCGCAACGTAATGGGGAAGGAGGCTGATGATAAAATGAATCGAGAAATGCAATTGGATCAACAAAGTCTTGTGTCTGCTTGGGAAGAAAAACTGCCTGCACTGATGAGTGATGGGGATAGCTTCAAAGTACAGGCTGATGAGGCAGATGCGAAGAGTCTGCGTATTCATTTCAATGCTGCTGGGCGTCAGAAGTATTCTCTTGATTTTCGCTGTACTTATGTAGATAGCCGTGAGGTTGCTGTTGACCTAATTGATGTGGAGAAAAGTGGTCATCAAACAGATGAGCGTACGGATACGGTGCAGGAGCTGGCGCAACAATATACACGGCAGATTCACGAGTGTGCTCAGGCTCTTCAAGGCCTAACTAACCCATAGGAGGGACAATAATGACTAAGCCTAAATCAATACCCGTTCCAGAGGCACAGCCCTCAGGAGGAAATCAAAAGAGAGATCATAACTCTGCTCCAGAGCCTCTGTCTGGCTCCAAAAAGGTAAAGCAGGCCAACCATGTAAGCCATCTTAATCCAGAAGGTTAAAAAACAAAAAAACAAAAATTTAGCTTTAATTGTTTCCCTTATTTGACAAATCGTTTATCATTAAGGAGGGGAAACATTTCTTTACATGGGAGAGGAGAGAAATAATGATTAAAAAGTGGGGACTATCGGCAGCAGCATTGCTGTTGACGGCAGCCGTAATACTGCCGGCGTGTTCAAGCAAACAGGAGCCTAAGGAGGCCTTGAAAGCAGCCGCCACCAAAGCAACAACAATGACTTCGTATGAAATGAAGAGCAAGTTTGTCATTAATAATCTGACCATTGACGAGGGATCCGCTGAGTCCGAGGCCATGACAACTCAGGTTCTGAGTATGCTCAAGAATGCGGAGATTATGGTTGACGGTGTGTACCAAGCCGATCCGATGCAGACCGAAGCAACAATGGTGTTGAACCTGAAGGGCGATATGGCCATGAGCTTTACAGTGCCTATGGTAGTAACACCTGAGAAGGTATTCATCAAGATTCCATCGATTCCATTCTTTCCGCTTCCTGAGACCCTTGTAGGTAAGTTTCTGGAGCTTGATATGAAGGAGTTGGCCGAACAAGGAGGAACTGAGTTTAGTCCTGCTACAATCGATACTCAAAAAGCTCAGAAGCTTTCCAATGAAGTGGTAGACACTTTAATGGCCGAATACGATGAAACGAAATATTTCAAGAATATTGATCCTAAGGATGCTAAACTTCCAGAGGGTGTGGATGCTAAACAGGTCGTCCAGTTCCAAGTGACTAACGATAATATCAAAGAAGCTATCACCATCCTTGTTAATGATGCATTGCCTAAGATCATTGATATTGTAGGTAAGGAAGAATACAAGGATATGCTGCAAATTGATGCGGCAGATTTGGCTAAAGCCAAAGAAGAACTGCAATCTGGTGAAGCCAGAACAGAATTGGATAAAGGGCTTGCGGATCTTGGCAAGTACTTGACCATTAATCAGTTCCAATTTAATACCGCTATTAACAAAGATGATTTCCCAGTTTATCAGGATTTGGTGATGGATATAAAAGTAACCGATCCGGATAAGGGCACTAATGTTGGTTTATCAATGACCGGCAGCAACCAGTACAGTAAAATTAATGAGAAACCCGCATTCAAGATTGGTATTCCCCAAGGTGATGATGTAGTGAGCATGGAGGAACTGCAAGAGCAGTTCGGTGTTATGGGCACATATTAATCTTTAAAAAAATGAGAAAATCCCGTTGGGCGTGAAGGTTTACGCTCAATGGGATTTTTGTTATGGGTATATAATTATAGCTACAGGGCCTCATCTGACAGAATGGCATACGTTTGATGATCCTGCCACTCTCCATTTATTTTTATAAAACCGCGAGCTCTTCCTTCGAGTTGAAAATGGTTCTTCTCCAGCACCCGGCGGGAGACATCGTTATGAATCAGGATGGCGGCCTGTACCCGGTGAAGTCCTAAAGAACGAAAAGCAAATTGTAGGATTAAGCCTACAGCAGCTGTCATGTAACCTTTGGAGTGCACCTCTTGATCAATAAAGTAACCTATATCAGCGAACTGTCCTACACCCCGTACGATATTTGATATTGTAATTTGCCCGATTAGGCTGCCATCGAGAAGATAAATTCCGAACATATAAGCTTTGTCTTGCTGCGCCTCCAGTGTGCGACGCTTGATAAGCTGCTGCTGGCCCTCCAGCGTATAGAATTCATCATCATGTCGAGGTTCATAGCACTGGTAAGCCATGCGGTTACGAAGGCGCAATATGAGCAGCTGTGCAGCTTCCTCATAATGAAGCGGGGAAATGTATATACCTGCAGCCCTATTATATAGAACGATATCCACCAACCTTCCTTACTCCTCTCCAACTGAAGTGATTTTTGCATGTTTTTGGCGCAAGCGTCGGAAGAATGAGGTCAATAGCTCAGCGCATTCCTCTTGCAGTACTCCCTGTATGACCTCAGTGCGGTGATTAAACCGCGGTTCCTCTAGAAGATTCATCAACGTACCTGCACAACCAGCTTTTGGATCTGGTGTGCCATATACTGTTAGTGGTATTCTGGACTGTACAATGGCTCCAGCGCACATCGGGCAAGGTTCAAGGGTTACATAGAGCCGACAATCCAAAAGACGCCAGGAATTTAGAGTTTTGCTCGCCTCCCGAATGGCAACCATCTCAGCATGAGCTGTCGAATCTAATGTAGTTTCACGTAAATTATATCCACGACCGATAATCTTCTCTTGGAAGACCACTATAGCTCCAATAGGAACTTCACCTAGTGCTTCTGCTTTACGCGCCTCTACAATGGCTTCTCTCATCCAAAATTCATGCTTAGGATCGTCAATAACCGATTTGTTTCCAACATTACTCAAAATGATCTACCCCTCTATAATAGCTGATTGTCCAACGAACAAATATTCGCTCTTAACAAATTGTGTATAACTCTGTGGATAACAGGCTACTTATACACAATTTTGTGCACATCCCATTTTAATAATTTGTTTATATGTGCATAACGTGTGGATGATTCTTTATATATTGTAGTGAAAGACATTTTAATTATCAATCTTTCCTCAAATTAAGCTTACTATAATTGTCTTTCCAAATGAGTGGGCAAAAGGTATGATAATTATTGAACGCTCCGCTAGGATTTACCAGCGGATAAGAGGGGAATAATTAGTTTGTCCATTCAAACAAAACTTTCAGGTATTATTTTTGGATCAGTGGTGCTTATACTTGCGCTGAACCAGACACTTAACTTATATGCGGTCCGTGATAATTTGCGCCTAACAAGTGAAAGAAATATGGAAATGGTAGCTATGCAGATTGCTGTTTCTGTGGAGCAGAGTAGATATACCTCTAATTATGTTGAATATCTAATTGCTGGAAATCTACGAAGGGCTGCTATTCTTGTCTCCGAAGAATTGGACCATGATATTAAGAACATTGACAATGATGAACTTAAAGATTTGGCTCTTAAGCTTGAGGTCTCTAATATATCGCTATTGGTTAAGACAAATGATGATATTGTGGTGGCTAAATCTTCAGATCCTAAGGAGCTGGGTCTATCTACAAAAGGGTGGGGCTTTTGGCATACCGCCTTTTTAGATTTGATTGACGAACGCCCGGTCTCAGTTACTCAAGGGCAGAAAATGGCGAATTTCTGGTCAGGTCCGTTTGAATACTCCTCCTCTAATCCTCAAAAAATTGAGAAATGGGGATACTATTATGATGGGCGTAGTAATTACATCATTGATCCCTTTATTCACAGTACCGCCGTTAGTGATTATGTGAAGATTATGAGCCCCAATGAAATTGTCCATCAGACTAAAAGTGTTAACTCAGGAATTCTAGAGGTCACGGGTTTTAATCCCATTACATTTGGTTCGGATACTATGAATCCAGATGGAAGCGATGATGTTAATGTAAAACTTCGGAATCGGCCTATAAAATACGGAACCTACAACTATGGCAATGTGGAACAGGATAAGCTGGCAATCGCAAATGCCGTGAGTCGAAATAAACCGGTTACCGTAGATACGGTCAGCCATGGTAAAAGAGTTCTGAAAAGCTTCATTCCTGTTACCCAGCCAGACATGGGTTCTTACGTCATTAGTGTTGTAATGGATTATTCTATCATTTCTTCGGTAATCAAAGATCAGCTTATAAACAATCTTTCAATCTCCTTATTGTTATTAGTAGCTTTTCTATTGGGAAGTCATGTGCTGGCTGGATTTATAATTCGCCCTATTCAGGAGATTCTAAATAAAGTAAACAATGTTGCTCAAGGAGAGTTTCAGCCGCCATTGATCGTACGGAGTCGGGATGAATTAGGCCTGCTAGCACTCCGTATTAATGCGATGACTTATAACCTTATGCAGCATACCAACCGTTTGGGGCAGACCCTAGAAGAGAACCGGGCAGTGAAGGAGCATCTTGAATCTGTAATTAACGGAACATCTGATGCCATTCATACCATGGACATGGACGGGAGAATCATTAGTATTAACCGTGCTTTTGAGGAACTTTACGGGTGGAGTGGAGCAGAGGTGATAGGGAAGACTCCGTATTTAATACCCACTCCGGCTCTGAAGCAGGAAGAACAGCGGCTTAATGAGCTGAAGCAGGGAAGAGCCGTTCCATCTCTAGAGACGGTTAGGCTTACACGGGGTGGAGCAGTTGTTGAAGTAAGCGTCAGCACCTCCGTGATCCGTGATGAGGAAGGCAACCCGCTGTCATTTATTCATGTGTCACGTGATATGACGGAGCGTAATCGAATGGAGGAGCTGTTGAGACGTTCCGAGAAGCTGACTACGGTAGGTCAATTGGCAGCCGGTGTAGCTCATGAAATCCGCAATCCATTGACTACACTTCGGGGATTCCTGCAGCTGCAGCAAGAGAAAAAGATGCTTATACCGCTGCATATTGACTTAATGTTATCTGAGCTTGAGCGGATTAACCTAATTGTCAGTGAATTTCTAATACTGGCTAAACCACAAGCGGTCCATTTCCAACAAAAGGATCTGAGATGTATCTTAAGTGATGTTATTTCATTGTTGGACAGCCAGGCCCATCTTTGTGGGATCGAGTTTGAGAGTAAATTCTTAGAACAGCCTTCGACGATTCATTGTGAGGAGAACCAACTGAAGCAAGTATTTATCAATATCGTCAAAAATGCTATTGAAGCAATGCCAGCTGGTGGAATCATTTCAATAGCATTGGCAAATGAACCTAATTCAGCAGTTATTATTATAACTGATGAGGGTGAGGGGATCCCAGAGGAGATGCTGCCTAAGCTGGGGGAACCGTTTTTTACGAATAAAGAGACCGGCACAGGGTTGGGCCTCATGATTAGCCAGCGGATTATTCAGGCCCATAAAGGGAGTCTTGAGATTAAAAGTGAGGTTGGACACGGAACGGAGATCACCATCAAATTACCATCCGCTGGAGGAACTGCTCTAGAGTAGAGCATTTAATAAGAACGGAGTGAAAAAATAACGTGAGAATAAATAAATTCATCAGTGATACAGGATACTGCTCGCGTCGTGAAGCAGATAAGCTGGTGGAGGCTGGCAGAGTCACCATCAATGGAGAGCAGGCTGTGCTCGGGAGTCAGGCCGTTCCAGGGGATGATGTCAGAATAGACGGGCAGGCATTAGAGACGGAAAGCAAGACCGTTTATATCGCTCTCAACAAGCCTACCGGTATTACCTCTACAACAGAAGAACATATTAGAGGAAATATAGTCGATTTTGTCGGTCATCATGAACGTATATTCCCGATCGGGAGACTTGACAAGGATTCGGAAGGATTAATTCTTCTAACCAATGACGGAGATATCGTCAATAAAGTATTGCGTGCGGAAGGTCAACATGAGAAGGAGTATGTGGTTACCGTGGACAGGCCCATAACCTCCTCTTTTCTTGCCGGTATGTCTACTGGTGTAAAGATAATGGGGGAAAAGACATTGCCCTGTGAAGTGACACGAATGACTGATCGGGTATTCCGTATCATATTGACGGAGGGTAAGAACAGACAAATCCGCCGGATGTGCAGCGCTTTTGGTTATGAAGTTAGGAAACTTCAACGTATTCGGATCATGAATATCCGCCTAGGAGCCCTTCAAATGGGAGAGTGGCGTGATTTGACGCCAGAGGAAAAGAAAGAACTCGGTGCTATGCTAAATTATGAGTTGAAGTAATACCCCTATGAATTTAATAAAAGAGCTGTCCCTAAAGACCAGTGAGGTCTTGGGACAGCTCTTCTTGTATTTATGGGCTCCGATTTACTGGGAGGAAGCAGCGATATTGTTATTTACCTCATTAGGATCCAAATACTTACGTAGGATGGATACCTCAACCCGGCGATTTTTGGCTCGACCGGTGGCAGTGTTGTTATCAGCAATTGGATGATATTCTCCGTAGCCAATAGGACTAAACTTTTGTGGATTAAGGTTAGGATTAATTAGTAGGATCTTCATAAAATGCAATGCCCGATCGACACTGAGATCCCAGTTGGATGAATAGCTGCTATTCGATATTGGAATGTTGTCAGTATGTCCCTGAACAAGTACATCATAATCAGGAAATTGCTGCAGCATAGTTGATATCGATTTGGCCAATTGACGAGAGTCATCTTTGACTAGGGCTAGGCCTGATGAGAAAAGGGCGTTATCGCTGATCGTAATCATAAGCTGCGACTGGTTGAGCTTAGTGCTCAGAAGATCGGTTAGTCCATTATTCTTAATATATTGATCGAACTGCTTCTTAAGTTTCTCGAGATCTTGCTGTTCCTGCTTGCGGAGCTTGGCAATCTCAGCTTCACCGGTATTTTCTTCGACGATATTGTCCATTTTCTTACCTTTACCCTGATCAAGGCTGCTATCGGTGGGCGTCGCAGAACTTTTGTCTAGAATACCTGTTCCGCCATTCAGTGCGGAGCTGAAAGCCTGACTCATCTCTTCGAATTTCTTAGCATCTGTTGCGCTCATGGCATACAGAACAAGGAACAGGGCAACAAGTAGCGTCATTAGATCGGAATAAGGGAGCAACCAAGATTCATCAGCGTGCTCCTCATGTTCCTCGTGTCTAGTCTTTTTGCTCACCCGAGCCAGCCTCCTTCTCATTCATCTTGGCACGCTCTGAAGGAGTGAGGAATACGGAGAGCTTTTGATTAATTGCTATCGTGGAAACCCCGGATTGAATGGAAAGCAAGCCTTCAACCATCATCAACCGGATTTCAATCTCCCGTTTAGACAAACGCTTTAGCTTTGTTGCAATCGGATGCCATAACACGTACCCGGTAAAGATACCAAGCACTGTGGCAATGAAGGCTCCCCCTATGGCATGAGCTAGCTTTTCCATCTCACCCATATCCGCCATAGCAGCTATCAGACCGATAACGGCTCCCAGAACCCCTAGAGTAGGAGCATACATACCTGCTTGAGAAAAAATAAGTGCCCCTGCTTTATGTCGGTCTTCTGTGGCGTGGATATCTTCCATAAGAACATCGCGGACAAACTCCTGATCATTACCGTCAATAATCATCCGCATACCGTTTCGAAGGAAAGCATCCTCTATTTCATCAACCTTGGATTCTAGAGCCAATAAGCCTTCGCGGCGTGTAATAGAGGCCCATTCCATAAACATAGTGATTAAATCATTCTTTTTAATCAACTTTTGGCTGACAAAAACTATTTTAAATAGCTTAGGAATCTTTTTCATTTCGCTCATTGGAAAGGCCATGAAAAGTGATGCGGCGGTACCCAGTAAGATAATTACATATGCTGCTGGGGCCAATAAGCTGTAAAGAGGGGCTCCTTTGAGTACCATCCCCCATAATACTGCAATCAAACTAAGAACTATACCGATTATTGTTGAAATTTCCATTATGCACCTCGTCCATGAGTTTTAAGAAGTGAACCACTTGCCGCTTTTTTTCATCCTTGAACGGCGGCGATACACTTGCACGATAACGACTAACGTATATTCTTATTTATCGACAGGATTCCCTTTTTTGTGAAGTCATTTTTTCGGCTATAATGGATAAGGTAAGTTATTATCTATCTGTGAAGAAAACGGAGTGATTGTTGTGGGTGTAAAACATGGTAGAGATTATGCTGAGATTTTGGTCGAATTGACGGAAGCGGTAGGGCGTATTACGGATGGTTATTTATTTTTTGAGATGGAGCCGGAAGAATGGCAGGAGCTTCCTCAGGATTCAAAGCTTGAGGTATGGGAGGCGTTGGCCGAAGATCTGTTCTTTGCCCTCGGGGAAGAACCGGTTATTCCGGTTGGAGGCGGTGTTGTTATTTATGATAAGGAGACACACCGTATTAATATTTTAGTCGGGGATGAGGATTTAGCATCGGTTACCTTAGTCTAAGGGAAGGCGTATACCGGGTGTGATTTGCTCGAGCCCTGCAGCCCATGATAAAATTGATTAGGCCAAGGTTATATTTGCTACGATGTAAGAATACATTTAACTGAAAATTGCGATATCTTGTACATCCCTTGGACTAAGAAACTAAGGGATGTTTTGCTTAAATTAAAGGAAAAGCTAAGGAAAGTAAGATTCTATACAGGTTTAAAGGGGAGGGAACAAAGTGATATTTACGGGACAAGAACTGCTCGATCAGGTGGGTAAGCTCGAAGGCTGGAAATTGGATAATGATTCAATGGTACGAAAATACATGTTCAATGAGTTTATGAAGGGAATTGCCTTTGTGGATGAAGTAGCTGCTATATCAGAGGCTTTTGACCACCATCCCCATATTACGATTGACTATAAAGCCATAACACTTCGGCTGACAACTTATAATGAAGGCGGAATCACTACAGTTGATATTCGTGAAGCCCAGGAATTCAACGATGCCTTTGATAAGAATCGCTAAATTGCTTTTTCACCACTGCATGGGAACGAATAAAATACGCCCGCACAAGTAGGAGAATGTAGCTCCTCTGCACGGGCGTATTTTTTGTTATCCAGAAATTACTTTTTCTCCGATAACCACATGGCGACGTTTGCTATTTCTTCAGGTGCAAGCTTTTCCTTAAAGGAAGGCATTTGTCCGCTGCCTTTGGTTACAATGTTGAAAATCCCCTCAGCATCATGCTCCGCGCCAATTTTCTCTAAGCTAGGGCCGATCCCGCCTTGCAGTTGATCTCCATGACAAGTGATACAGTTTGCTTTTACTGTCGCTTCAGCCTTTGCCGCGTCCAATTGGACTACAGGAAGTGTTGGATTGTTCTCCTCGGCAACCTGTTCTTTACCTGGAAGAGTGAACATCAGCACCACTGCAAAAGCGCAGGCTGCAAAGAATAAGCCGCTCATGATCCATTTTTGCATCCGCAATCGTCCCTTCTATGTAAGCTACTCCCTTTATTATAACGGAAGGTGAAGCGGTATCATAGCACTTGTGGCAAAAAAATGAACGGATTTATTGTCGTTCTCTCAGAATTTCAACATTATGGTGTTATTTATCATAGACCATACAATAAAAGGGCTTTTGTCCGGTAGGTGTTCGCCTCTCATACGTATCCGTAATTGTAAACCCACATTTACGGTATGTTCGTACAGCTCTTTGGTTCCAGGTAAGCACTTCAAGATCGATCTCCCACTCAGGATAACGTGTCAATGCCGTCTTAACTACAGAATCAACAAACAGCTTTCCTAACCCTTTCCCGCATAGATAAGGGCTCATGCCAATACCAAGTCGAACCACACCTTCCATGGGAAAGAGCTGGGCAAAACCGCACAGCAAGTTCTGATCATTAACTACTGATACATATTGTTGGCTACGTAATTCAGGGTCCCCGAATTCAATGCCAAGCTCTTGCATTTGATCCCAAGGCTGCCAGCCATAAATATTGTAGGGGGGCTCATAATTCCACTGGCAGATGTCTTCTGCATGGGTGATTTCCATCGGGACAACATGGAAGGTCACAGGAGAACTAATCATAAGGTCAAGGACCTCCTTTCAGGGAAATAATCTTTATATAATTATATACAAAAAGAGCCCTAGTCGACTCAACAACTTTAAGGATCTGCAAAACTTGACAAAAAGTAAGAATTATTTTATTAAAAAGCAGTTTAGAGGGTGAAATGCTGTTTTACGGTTGGTGAGAAGGGTAAAAATAAGTAAGACAAAAAAAATAAGCCCCCTCCAAGATTTCGGCAAAAATCGTGGAGAAGAGCTTATCCGTCAATTCTTATTGTACGTTATCATCGTCTAAAACTTCACTAGCAACTGTCTTATAAGTGGTTGCACTCATAATTCGTTTGGCGCCAACGTAGCGGTTGACGTAGTAGCTGTCACTCAGGTTACTAATAGTTACACCACGTGAAGATGAAGCATGTGCAAATTTACCATCGCCAACATAAATACCTACATGTGAAACACCTTTACCACTGGTATTGAAGAAGAGTAGATCTCCAGCTCTTAAGTCACTACGTGAAACTGCAGTGCCCATTTGGTATTGTGAACCGGATTGATGAGGCAAATCAATACCAATTTTATCGAAGACGTACATGGTAAACCCAGAGCAATCAAAGCCATTGGTAGATACTCCGCCGGAAACATATTTGGTTCCGATGGTTTTATCGATGACTTGGTCCATCTTGGAATCCGCGAAAGCGCTTCCTGCTCCAATTGCGGTAAATATAATAGAAAAACTAAGTACTGCGGCTGCTAACTTTTTCTTCAAAAGTATATACCCCTTCCAGATGCCTACGAGGTTAGCTTAAGGGTTCGGTTGAAGGTCCCCTATGACCCCTCTTAAAATAGGAGGTCAATTCACCCAAAGTGGTTCCCCCGTTTTCCTTGTTTTATTAAGGAAACTCGGCATGTACTGATGTTGCAAATATGAGTGCAAGAAAATCATGACAAAACGTTCGTAAAGGACAAGTTAATCATTACAAAAATGTTACTATAAACTCACTGCGATTATTGTAACAAACAGAGCCCATGTTGGCAATCACTTATAACATATTAATGTGAAAATATTGTTATATTTAATAGCCAAGAAGTCTTCTAAATCCTTGATGGGGCGCTAAATGTACAAGTATGTAAAATATTTTTAAATTTCTGATCCCAAAATCGATTCAGTACGGTTTAAAGCGTGTAAAAGGTAGAATAAGGAAAAAGAAAAACCCGAAAATGATTACGGCAATAATCATGTTCCGGGTCATATGTTTGATTAGAAGCTATAAATTGAGAAGATCAATCGTAAGCAACGGCTTTGTAGGCTGTAGTGCTCATTACTCTTTTAGCGCCAACGTAGCGGTTGGCCCAGTAGGACTGGCTTAGCGAACTAATATTTACACCACGTGAAGAAGAGGATTGTGCAAATTTTCCATTACCGACATAAATACCGACATGGGACACGCCTTTACCGAAAGTGTTGAAGAATATAAGGTCACCGGAACGCAGATTATTGCGCGAAACGGGAGTCCCCACTTTGAATTGAGCTTTGGAGGTACGAGGTAAAGAAAGTCCTACTTTTGTAAAAATGTATTTGGTGAACCCAGAACAGTCAAAGCCGGCTGTACTTGTTCCACCGAATTTATATGTTGTTCCAATGGTTTTAGCAATGGCTGTATCCATCTTGGAGTCTGCAAAAGCGCTGCTGCTTCCAAGTGTGAAGGCCATCACAAGCCCCAATGCGGCTGCGGTGCATTTTTTCTTAAAGTTATGACTTTTCAAAGATGTATTCCTCCTAATGCCTGCGAGGTTAGCTTAAGGGTTCGGTGGAAGGCCCCCTATGATCCCTGTAACGAGATCAATTCACCCAAAATATGGTTCCCCCACTTCCTGGTGCCAGGAATTTGGCGTTTTGTGCACCTAAATCGTGACAGAACAACAGCGACAGGTACTCACTTTTACATCGATTAGTTACGAATTTCCTTAAAAGATTACAAAGTTGTTACTATCAATACAGGCATCATTGTAACAAAGGATTTACGGATTTGCAAATCATCTAACCATATTTAATAAAAAAAGAGTCTTCGTTCCTAGTTCTAGGAACGAAGACTCTTTAAATATGCCCAAGAATCGCCTAAATTATTTTATTGGAAGCTTGCTATGCCAAAGGTGATATTGAGCAGCCAACCCCCACATTTTGAAGAAGGTAGAGGGGAGGGGTGAAATCTGCCGAATAAGCAGTGCTGGAAGTCCGGGACTTAGAATCCCAGTCACTCCAGACAACAGCAGGATGATGAATCCACCAGCTCCAAGAATTACTCCAGCTGCTGCTGCCGGAATAATGTTCCGCAGACAAATTAGAAGCGAGTAGAACATTCCAGTACCGCTAGTGTAACCAAATTGCATATATAGCAAGCATAAACGGATGATGAAAATGTATATTAGCCAAACTAGAAGGTAAGGGCTAAGTCTCAACAGCAAGGTGTAATCAAGAAAAGAGGATATGAGCAGCTTGTATACTCTGGGAACAACCCAGTAAAGGGGCAGGAGAGCCAGTAGCCATTCCACAAGGCTGAATATCATTATAGGGAGGCCATAGAGCTTCATGCCCGGAAAAAAGAAGAGACCGCGCTCTCCTTTGCTCTCCTGATGCAGTTCATGGATCAATCCAGCCCGAATGAATGGGGACAGCAGTAACTTTAGTACGGATATAGCCAAGAGCAACCACAACCAACGCTGTATATAGGGATCGCTGCTCAGGCTGAATTGACCTTCGATATAAAACAGCAACCGGCTTATGCCGCTGCCACCAGCTTGTTCATTTGGATAACGCAGCAGAATCGGAATGATAGCATCCCGCACGAATCCATACATAAAGTAGCCCCAGAGTAGCCGATATATAAATAACAATATTAGAATATAAAACTGCTCTTTCATGCTGTGAAAGCCGCGTGTTATCGATACTCTCAAGTTCATTCACCTCACCAGGACAGAGTTCCAAGCACAGTTTCTATTAGCTTTGTTACGCTGAGCGTCCAACGGGAAACAGTATGTTGCTTAAGCTCCGCCATTCTGAAATTATTAAGATGTTTATTCTCCAGCAAAATGGAATGTTGAGGATCGACTTCTGCGGATAGAATCGGCGCACTATATAGCAATTGGAAACTAGCCTCTTCACCAAGTCCGTCCCACACCCGCTGCATGGTGTGTCCATCCTTAAAAGTGAACTTCACATTTACATTGGGATAAAAGGTCCCTTTATTGCCTATCTTCACAAGATTTTCGTACAGGATAGATCCGTCCTTTTTCGGGTCTTCCTTGCGGGTGACTGAAATATCGTCCAGAGAAAAGTCGGGGGTGCCTCCGCTGTAAATATACTGCTCGAAGTAATTTTTCCAGGACTCCCCGGTCACCTTTTCCACGGTCTTTTGAAAATCGTATGTGGAGGGATGGCTGAACCGGTATTTTTTAGCGTAAGTGGATAAAACGGCGTCCATAGCCTTGGTGCCAATCCTAAGCTCCATATCTTTGAGAACCAACTTACCCCTTATGTATACATTTTGGGTGTAGGCGGAAGTTCCATCATACCTCCAGGTTTCCTGGTTCAGAGGTTCCGGCTTTTCTACCAAGCTTGCTTGTAAGGGGAGGTTAGCGGCGATCCCATACTCCTGCTCCATTAATTTGTCTTCAGCGTAGGAGGTGAAGCTTTCATCCAGCCAGGCCTCTTCAAATTCGTTGTTGGCAACCATGCCGTAAAAATATTGATGTCCAATTTCATGAATGACGGTCCGCTCTAGTGATGTGTCAGGAGAAGTGCTGCTAGCGCCAAATGCTGTAATGAGTGTAGGATACTCCATGCCTCCAGCTCCATTTCCCTGTTCTGGGGGCACCACTATGGATAGTGAAGAATAGGGGTACGGTCCGTACCATTTGCTGAAATAGGTTAGGGCGGCTTTAGCGGCTTGAAAATAGCGTTCCTGTAGATCTTTGTGCATCGGATCTAGATAGAGCTTAATACGCACTCCTGGGACCTCAGGAGAGGAAAAGGCCTGCTGCGCAACCACGAAATCGGGTGAGGCAGCCCAAGCAAAGTCATGCACATCATCCGCATAGTACTGATAAGTTTTATATTTTTCAGTAACTTTTGGATTTTTTGTGGGGAATCCGGTTGCGGCTACGGTATAGTTCGGTGGAACGGAAATCGATACATTATAAATGCCAAAGTCACTGAAGAACTCTGATGAGCCATGATACTGATGGAGGTTCCAGCCTTCCTCCTTAATCCCACGAGCATCTGCGGGTTCGTAAACGCTAAGCTTTGGAAACCACTGCCCAGCCATGACGAAGTTCCCTGAAGTCCCCATGCGAGCAAAAATCTTGGGCATCTTAACTTCGAACTGAAGCTTAAGGGTTATGTTTTCTCCGCCTCTTACGGGTTGCGGAAGATGTACCTTTACCAAAGTTTTATCCTTCACATTTCCATCATCGGGCTGAACATATTGTATTCTCTGGAGGAGTGAGACGCCTTCGGTTGTACGCAGATCCGTCAAAGTCATGCTGCCGAATCCATTGGAAGGCATTGAATCACCGCGCAGCTTGCCTCCCGATTCTTTCATAAAGCTTGTATCCATTGAAGAAAACGCATTTGGATACAGGTGAAAGTACAAATCATTTACTGGCTTTGAACCCGGATGAGTCCAGGTCACCGTCTCTGATCCCTGTAATGTACTTGTGTCCGGATCAAACCGTACATCCATGTGATATTCTACAACTCTATGACTTAGGGCTTTAGCCGCCGGTGCGGGTGTGCGCTCCGGAGTGATTGGGCTTGCAGGAGTTCCTTTGCCGGCGGTTATGGGGGACTTGGCCTTTTCTGGAGCAAGAGTGGTTACATTTAAGGGGTTATGCTCGGAGATTGCCCATATTCCTCCTCCCAGCAGACAGAAGACTGCCAGAGTCCCTGTTATGATTTTGAACCGTAGTGACCATAGCTTCATACTGTGATTCCTCCCGTTGACAAGCATCTACGGGATGTATATGTTTGCATTCGCTGTATTATTAGCTAAAATTAAATTATTCGCAGGAGAAAGGACGTGCAGCATGGATAACGTACAGCCGGAGGGCAAAAAGCAGATTGCTTTGAATATCGTGAATGCTAAGAGTAAACATAAAGGGTTCGGAGCGGGCTCTATTGACCTGAACAATGTATCACCTGTAATTATTGATGGTGGCGAGGCAGTAATAGATATTGGTGCTATGCACGCCAAGAGCAAGGTTGAGAAAGGGATTAAATTCTCTACAAATCGTGAGGATGTGCCTGAGGGCCGGCAAGTGTGGCTGGTTTGGGTAGCTGTAGATCGCACGCTGGAAGGTCAATTTTATGCCGGATTAACAGCCTGCGAAATGTGGATAGATAGCGAGGCTCGGCGGGGCTGGAAGATCCTTGCTGATCATGTGAACAAACTGGATGCCTCACTGAAGCGTAAGGTGATTGTAGAGGGCCTGGGTACAACAGAAAAAGATGCCCTGAAATCACTGCTTATTGCACATAACCCAGAATGGTGGTCAGCTTCACCGGAAGAGCTCAAAGCATCACTTTCAGAATAAGAACCAAGCGGGTCCTTAAGCGCTGATAAATAGAACAATATACCAAAAAGCTTCGCTTTCCTGCAGCAGGAAAGCGAAGCTTTTTAAAATAAAATATAATTAAACATTCAGTCTCCGTTTGAGCTGGCTCACTCTTGCCTGGCTGATACCTAACTTTTCGGCGAGCTCCTTTTGATTGGCGTGAGGATGTTCCTGTATGGCTTGTTTCAGACGCAGTTTCATCTCTTCAGTGCGAACCCTTTTCTTGTTGTTGGCATCAAAAGAATGCTGCTCTACAGTGGGCCCGTGAGGGGTTGAATCCTCCAAATCATGCTTTGAGAGGCCGAGCTCGCTCAGACATTGGCTGCAAATGAACTGATCTTTGTAATAGGACACATTGTCCATACTTCTGCAAAACGTACATTCGGTGGAGGTATACTTTCTAAGAACGATAACATTATCATTTAGAACAAAAAACTCTATTGGATCCCCAATGTCAATATTGCGTGTCATGCGGATTTCAACGGGAACCACAATGCGTCCAAGACTGTCTAAACTCCGGATCATGCCAGTATCCTTCATCCTTGTCCCTCATTTAATTATAAAATTTGGTGGTCTTTGTAATAATACAATAAATGTAATTTCAGATATAGGAGAAAGCGCATACTTTAGGGCTTTCTAACGATAATAGAAAACCTCTCCAGCTTCGAAATTCTACAGGAGAGGTTTATTAGGGTTCTATATTTGTATACCCAATATTATATTTCCGAAACGGTTAGGATTGAATTTAGGTCCAAGTAAAAACCTGTTCAACCTTATCCTTTATAGAAACGTATGGGTTATCTTTGATGTAGAAACGCCACAGCTTATAGGCATACTCTTCAGCATATTGAATATTGATGCGGGGCGATTGAATAATATTTAAGCCTAGAGGATCTTCGCCCTGAGCCAGCCACAGCGCCCCTCCGGGAGCACTGAGAGGTGATCCGTTAAGACTTTTGTCGATTCTTAATGCTCGGCACAGCTTACCCGGTCCGCCGGACAAGTCGGAAGGTTTCTTGATCTTCAATTTCCGGTTAGCAGCCATACATTCTGCATCATGGAGAGTAAGGGGCTCAACCGCCCGAATGAGTACTGCCTGGGGATTATCCTGCTCCGCAGTCACCACATTGAGACAGTAATGCATCCCATAAATAAGATAGACATAGGCGGCACCACCGGAATTGAACATAATTTCAGTGCGGGCTGTGCGTCTTCCTCCATAGGCGTGGCTGCCCTTGTCCTCTATGCCCCCATAGCTTTCTGTCTCTACAATGCGGCAGGCGATATCCCCTGCTTCTGTTCGGCGGATCAAATGCTGCCCCAACAGGCGTGGAGCGGCTTCTAGCGCTGGATACTCATAAAAGGTGCGGGGCAGCGGCTGGTTATTGATATTCATGGCAAGGTATCACCTTTCCTGCATGGGACCTATGATTACCCACGAGTGGATGGGTCTCATAGTATCCCATGGGCAGGAGTTAGGCAACCAAGGAGAATTAGTTCAGCCACCAGCGCTTAATATCCTTCCATAAGGATCCATCTTCTTTGGGAAGATGAATTGGAGTTGTGCCTTCCTCCGGGGAGTTCGGGCTGCCATTTCCATGTAGATCACAGTATTCAGTAGGCTCGGTACCCTTAATAAAGGTATCTAGCTCTTTTTCAGGGCATTCCGTTGTGGCTAATTTTCCAGACTCAGGATTAATATATACACTGACCACTCCGTCAGGAATCGGAAAGATTTTTGGGGGTACATTTTCAAGAGCTTTTTCCGTAAACTGGGCAAAAATAGGTGCTGCCCTCCGTCCGTCGGCTGTTGTAATATTACGTCCCTTGTCGTAGCCAACCCATACTGCAGTGGATAGCTCAGGGGTAAAGCCCACCATCCATGCATCAGTGTCGGTAGTGCCTGTCTTGCCGGCTACAGGGCGCTTAATGATAGAGGATACGCGATTGCCGGTACCTCCGGTTTCGAACACCCCCTCCATTAAACGAGTCAGTACATAAGCGGCAGCTGGTTCTACGACAGTCGTACCCTGATGACTTGGAGCTTCATAGAGGGTATCGCCATTAGCATTAGTAACCTTAAGAATTACAGTTGTGGGGATTTGGACTCCTCCACCGCCGATCACTGCAAAGGCCGAGGCCATTTCGAGCGGGCTCACAGGTGAAGTGCCAAGAGCTAGAGAGGGAACACTTTGCAGCGGGCTGATTATGCCCATTTTGCCAGCCAGTTCAACTACCTTGTCCGCACCCACCTTCATAATTGTATTCACAGCATATATATTATCCGAGGCTGCGATAGCCTGGCGCATATTAATCTCTCCAAGATATTTATCCCCAAAATTACGGGGCTGATAAGTCTTGCGGTTATTGTCGTAATGAAAAAGTGTCGGCTGACTGTTGAAGACAGATAGTCCCGTCATTGTCTTGGATGCTAAGGCAGTCAAATACATGATCGGCTTAAAAGAAGAGCCGGGCTGCCGTGTCGAGGTAAGCGCATGATTAAATTGATTGGTACGGTAGTTTTTACCTCCGACCATAACTTTTAAGTAGCCGTTACGAGGATCAACCGATACCAGCGCCGTTTCAAGCTCACTTTCTGCGTCCATTTCTTTCTCTACTGCATTTTCTGCTGCGTGCTGCATATCCGGATCTAGAGTGGTATAGACGTTCAGTCCCCCCTGTTCAAGCTCATCACTTGTGATATGAAGCAGGTTCGTTGCAAGATTGCGTACATAGTCCCGAAAATATGGGGCGGTAACAAGAGTATCCTTCACACCCCGTGGCTTCAATATCAGTGTCTCTTGTGCTGCATTTTCAGCTTCACTCTTTGAAATTTCCCCCAGCTCAGCCATGACTGACAAAATGATCTCCTGACGTTTTTTTGCATTGTCCATGTGCGTATACGGAGAGTAATACGTAGGGCCCTTCGGAATGCCGGCCAGCATAGCACTTTCAGCCAGATCCAGATCTGCAGCGGATTTCCCAAAATACATTTGGGAAGCCGCCTCGATACCGTAGGCACCATGACCGTAATAGATCTCGTTCAGATACATTCGTAAAATTTCATCCTTGCTATACTTCATTTCTAACTGAAGCGTATAGACAGCTTCCTTGGCTTTACGTGTCCACGTTTTCTCGTGGGTGAGATAGAGATTTCGCGCTAGCTGCTGGGTCAGCGTACTGGCCCCCTGTGTGCGGCTTCCCTTTTCTAGATTAACTAATACGGCCCGCCCCATACCTTTAATATCGAAACCCGAATGCTCATAAAATTTACGGTCCTCTACCGATAGCGTTGCCTTAATAACCAATGGAGAAATATCCTCCAGCTCAACCGGTTCCCGGCTCCGATCATCAGGGGAAAAGGTCGCCAGAATATTGCCCCTGGAGTCAAGCAGCTTAGAGCGGATATCATCCGATGCGGGCGGCAGTTCTTTTTGATACAAGTAACCAAGCAAGCCCCCAACTGCCAGCAGAAATATCACGATCAGGGTGGCCAGCAGCCGGAGTATCCGGGGGAAGCGGCGTTTACGTAAGGTTGATTGATCAGAATGACGCGGCATGGCACCATGCTCCTTTTCTAGCTTCTCAAATCTGGCAAGGCAACGTATTGAATTTTCCCTGCAGAGTCCGGGCAGTCTTATCTACCTTCATTATGGGAAAGGAAGAGTATGGATATTCAATGGGATAGAAAATGCACCTTGATAAGGTGAACCTCAGGCTAAAATTTGGTAAAGTGAGAGCAGGAAGAGTTGATAATGATAAATGATTTGCCTAAAGGAGGGAATAGCCCATGACTTTTCGCGTATCCGCAGTACAATACCATCTGCACACCATATCCTCTTATGAAGAATTTGCCGATGAGTGTGAGCATTATATTAAGACAGCCGAGGAGTTTGGGACTGAATTTATTTTGTTTCCTGAGTTTTTGACAACCCAGCTGATGTCCATCGGGGACGGACAAGGTAATGCTTTGGGCATAGAGGATTTACCCCAATTCACAGACAGATACCGTAAAATGTTCTCGGGCTTTGCCGGCAAATATAATGTTCATATTATTGGCGGGACACATGTGCTTCGCAGAAACGGCAAGCTTTACAACGTAGCGCATTTATTTTACCCTGACGGAAGGATTGCTGAGCAAGCTAAACTGCATATTACACCGGCAGAGGTTGAGGGTTGGAACATGGGTGCAGGTGAAGATCTGCAGGTGTTTCCTACTGAAAAAGGAACTATAGCTATGCTGACATGTTATGATATTGAATTCCCCGAAATTGTTCGAATGGCTAGAGCCAAGGGAGCAGATGTTATCTTTTGTCCTTCCTGTACGGACGATCGACATGGGTTTCATCGAGTTAGATATACGAGCCATGCCCGTGCGATCGAGAATCAGGTGTATGTGGTGCTGACAGGGACTGTAGGTTCTTTGCCTACGGTAGATTTGATGCGGGCAAACTTTGGCCAAGCGGCAATAATTACGCCCAATGACATCCCTTTTCCGCCCCAAGGGCTGCTAGCTGAAGGTGAGATAAATAATGACATGATTATTACCGCAGACCTAGATTTGGATCTGTTGTACCGCGTGCGTGAACGGGGTTCAGTAACGACCTGGCGTGACCGTAGAACCGATTTATACACGGACTGGACGTAGCGCATGTATTACAAAAATATATATGTGTTTGATCAAAAGCGCCCCGTCCCAGCTGTGATCCGCAATTACAAAGAGAATGATTTTACAGAGTTGATTACCATCCAGTCGGAGGCTTTTCCGCCGCCCTATTCCTCCGATTTATGGTGGAACCGAGAGCAGCTGATGAATCATATCCAGATCTTCCCAGAGGGCGCTTTATGTGTGGAAGTGAACGGTGAATTGGCGGGCTCTGTGACAGGACTTAAGATACATTTTGACCCGGAGAGTGTCGCACATTCATGGGCAGACGTTACAGCGGACGGATATATTACGACCCATAGGCCAGACGGAAATACCTTATATATTGCGGATGTATGCGTACGACCTAAATACCGCAAGCTGGGGCTGGGTAAAGAGTTGATCCAATCGTTGTATCATGTGGTAGTGGAGCAGAAGCTTGAAAGGCTGCTGGGAGCGGGAAGAATGCCAGGTTACTCTAAAGTTGCGCATGAGATGACGGCCGATCATTATCTAGAGAACGTTGTATCCGGTAAGGAATCAGATCCTGTAATTACTTTTCTGCTGCGTTGTGGACGAATGCCGCTGGGGATAGCCGCCAATTATTTGGAGGATGAAGAATCCTGCAACTACGCTGCATTAATGGAGTGGCGTAATCCTTTTTACGAACAGTAACCTGCTGGTTTACTCATATATAGGAGGGCTTAACATGGAGTATGTTAGAATCAACAATATTGAGGATCCCTTGTTTAGACAGCTGCACAATTTAATGTCCGAAGTGTTTCCTCCGGAGGAAGTGCTTGAATTTAGCTTATGGAAAGAGCCTCTTGAAGACCCAGGCATTCGTGTATTTGTGGCTGTACATAATGGGCTGGTCGTAGGTACGACGGAATACCGCTATTATTCGGACTGGAATGTAGCGATGACTGATTTTACGATTATTGGAAAAGAGGGTCTTGGAATCGGTCGCTTTTTGGCTCAAAATCGCTTGAAGGATTTGGCCTCTCTGGCAGCGGAGGGCGGCAAGAAACTGTATGGCATGTTTGCAGAAATCTATGATCCTTATCGTGTGAAGCATTTTGATTTTGGGGGCATCAAGCCGATGGATCCGTTTGTTCGCCGTGAGGTCCTGTCGCATTTGGGGTATAAGCGGCTTGATTTCACGTACATTCACCCTTCGTGGAAGGGTGATGGAGAAGCTGTAAGCGGGCTGGATTTATGTTTTATGCCGGGAGATGAGGAATTGACGCAGGTGGATGCAAGCCTTATTGCAGACTTTTTAACCCGGTACTATGAAGTACTGGTCAGCAAGCCTTCAACTTGGCAATCTATGGTGAATATGCTGCGATCTATGGATACTATAGACCTGCTTCCGCTATAAAGGCTCTGCTATTTCAATAATAATAGGAATTGAATTGCTCACTTGAACTGGATATAGTAGTACAATGGAAAGCGAATATGCCTCAGAGGCTTGCAGAATTGAGGAGTACAGAATGCCAGAAATGCCGTTAGACCCATATAACGTCTCCGTTACGCTTGTAAGCCTTCATGAAGGGGAACGAAGTGTTTTAGATGTCTCCGGGGTAGTGATACCCAAAGGACCCCAGCTTTATATCCGGTATGATGAACCGGGGCAGGGACCTGAGGGAGAAGATGCGTCTATTCGAACGACCCTTAAGATTACAGGCAGTGAGCTAAAGATTATCCGGCACGGAGGGGTAGAGTCCGAACAGACCTTTCAGGCGGGACGGCGTTTACCGGGATTTTACCGTTCGCCCTATACACAGTTCAATCTTTCAACTGAAACCCGGGAACTTGATATCCTGCGGGACGGACGATCCTTAAAGGTATCGTTGGATTATGATCTGTACGTATACGAAGAATTATCTGGAAAGTTCGCTATCAGTTTGCATATACAGGAGGAACCAAAATCATGACAACGATTCAAAATCCGTTAGAGCTTATAAATGAACGGGTGAAAGAGGCCATCGCCGATGCAGTTCTCGCTGCCGGACTAGTTACACGGGAGGAACTCCCAGCGATCACACTGGAAGTCCCGAAAGATAAGGCTCACGGTGACTTAGCGACGAATGCTGCCATGCAGCTTACTAAGATTGCCAAGCGCAACCCACGCCAGATTGCTGAAGCCATTATTGAACATCTGGATTCAAGCCATTCCTTAATTGAAAAAGCGGAGATCGCTGGACCTGGATTTATTAACTTCACTTTGTCCAAACATTATCTGTATCCTGTAATCGGCCTGGTGGCAGAACAGGGGGATAATTATGGTCGCATTAACGTAGGTCAAGGTCAAAAGGTCGAAGTGGAATTCGTTAGCGCCAATCCTACAGGCAGCCTTCATCTGGGACATGCCCGTGGCGCGGCAGTAGGTGATGCCTTATGTAACTTGCTGGATTATGCCGGATATAAGGTTACCCGCGAATATTACATTAATGATGCAGGAAACCAAGTGGAGAATCTGTGCAAGTCCATAGAGACTCGTTACTTGCAGGAACTCGGCCAACCAGCTGAAATGCCGGAGGATGGATACCACGGTGAGGATATTAAGGGCTTCGCCAGAGAATTAGTAGCTGACAAAGGTGAATCGCTTCTTGCATTGACTCCGGGAGATCGCGCGGCTTTCTTCCGCACTTATGGACTGGAGAAAGAGCTCGATAAAATTAAGCGGGATCTTGGACGCTTCCGCGTTTCCTTTGATATCTGGTTCAGCGAAACAACGCTTTACGAGAATGGAGAGGTCTTGAACTCGCTGGATGAGCTGCGCCAGCGTGGAGAAGTGTACGAAGAAGAAGGCGCGACTTGGCTGCAGACGACTAAATATGGCGATGACAAGGATCGCGTGCTGATCAAGAATGATGGTACTTACACCTATCTCACACCAGACATTGCCTATCACAGCGATAAATACAGCCGCGGGTATGACAAAATGATTAATATTTGGGGTGCGGATCACCACGGATACATCCCTCGGATGAAAGCTGCTATGTCTGCACTGGGCAATGATTCGGATAAGCTGGTTGTTTTGATTGCTCAAATGGTTAGCCTGTTCCAGGACGGCGAGAAGGTTAAAATGTCGAAGCGTACCGGTAAAGCGGTAACCATGGAAGAGTTAATGGAAGAGGTAGGAATTGACGCTATTCGTTACTTCTTTACGATGCGGAGCATGGACTCCCACCTCGATTTCGACATGGATTTGGCGATTTCTACATCCAATGAGAATCCTGTCTTTTATGTACAATACGCGCATGCGCGTATTTGCAGCATATTCCGCCAAGCGGAGGAGCAAGGCATAACACTGCCAGACTTATCACAAATAGATTACGGAAAGCTGACAGCAGTACACGAATATGATTTGCTGCGCAAAATCGGTGAGCTTCCAGCTGAGATTGCTATTGCGGCAGAGGCCTATGCGCCGCATCGCTTGGTCCGTTATGTTTATGATTTAGCTTCGCTCTTCCACAGTTATTACAAAGCACAGCGTGTTATTACCGAGGATGGCGCCCAGACATTAGCACGTCTCGCATTGCTAGGTGCAACGCGTACGACGATTGCCAATGTGCTGCGTCTGATTGCTGTAACTTCGCCAGATAAGATGTAAGTAGCGTGTGAGTTAGCAACTTATTTATTGCTTATAGCTCCGCCTCCCGTTAACGGGGGGCGGATTTTGCTTTGGGCGGTTGGCTGCGCACCCCTGCCCGCAGCAGGCGCAGAGCGTCAGCAGCCCCGCCCCCTAGTGTGGCGCGGCGCTGCCCCTTGCGCAGACGCACCGGTGACGCGGTGCGGCGCAGCAACAGCTTCAGCTCCCGGGGGGTGAGGCCCGGTCGCAGGGCGAGCAGCAGAGCAGCGGCTCCCGTGACATGGGAGGTCGCCATGGATGTGCCGCTCATCTCTTTGTAGCCTTCCCTCAGCCAGCAGGAAGGTACACCTTCGCCGGGCCCGTATACGTCAATATACGGGCCTCGGTTACTGAACCCGGCCACTTGCCGTTTCTTGTCGATAGCGCCTACGGCAATGGCCTCGGAATAACGGGCGGGGTAATCCCCGCCGCGTTTGCCGTCGTTGCCCGATGAGGCGATGACAGCAATGCCTGCATGATAGGCCTTAAGAACAACATTGTGCAGCGCCTTGCTTCTAGTTTTCATCCCGAAGCTCATATTGATGAGATCAATCCTATTCTGAACACACCAATCAATTCCTAATACGATATCAGAGACATAAGCCGAACCGTTATGGTCAAAGGCTTTGACAGGATACAGAAGTGAGCGCGGCGCTACGCCCATCATTCCCCGAGTACCTCCGGCGGCTGCCAGTGTACCGGCGATGTGGGTGCCGTGCCCATTGTCGTCAAAAGGCAGCAACCCGCGATGAAGCAGGTTTATGCCAGACGCTAGAGAGTGTCTTAAATCCGGATGGCGGTAATCAGCGCCGGTATCAATTACACCAATTTTGACGTGTACACCGGTTGATTTCGACCACGCCTGCGGAGCGTGAATCGCTTTCACCCCCCAAGGCATAACCGTACCCGTCTTTTCCCCCGGAAGTGCATGAATCTGTATTCTTGAGTCCTCTTCAACGCTTAAGGTGTCTGAGAACTTATTCATCAGCCTCTCTGCTCCTGCAGCAGGTATAAAGAAGGCTCGAATCATAGGAGATATTTGTACCTTGCGAAGCTCGGGTTGTTTTGTTTTTAATGATTTCCACTTCGAGAGCGCTGCGGCGTACTCACGGGCATCATAGAAAGTAAGGATACGCCGCTCTCCACGTTTGGGGGCAGCGGATATTTCTTCGAGAAGACTTTGCCAGAATCCGTAGTAATCCATGTTTTTCGCCGTCCCCTCCTTGGTGCCGTGCTGCCATATTGTATGAATGGAAGGGGGGGGACGAATGGGAACTTGCCCTTTTTTAACGAAATAGGCGCCCCATCGTGTCAAAAGACAGCGGAAGACATAAAATAAACAGAAGAGACCGATACTCTCTTTGCAATCCCGTAAGGAGCCGATCCTTGGCGTGGATACAGTCATGCGCGGAGGATTTTCCTCCGCCTTTTTTAAGTTGAATCCTTCGTACCTTTTGGGTGAAATACATAAACGCCGTTCGGACACTTCACTTTGTTTTTTAGTGCCTGGTAACAGCGGGCCTTGGTCTGTCCTTTACTTAAAGCTTTTGACTTGCAATTTGTTGCCAAATAGGTTTTACTTAGGTTTGTTAATGGATATATTGAATTAATATGTGTAATGTGAACATTGCGTGAGAGGAAGTGTCCTTAGTGAGTACGCCACTCAATTTAAAGCTTGATCCGGAAAAACTTAAAGAAATGCCGATGGTGGATCTGGCTTTTCTGGTGCTGAAGGCGGCTAATACGCCGTATTATTACCGTGATTTAATGGTCGAGGTGGCCAAGCTGCGCGGTATGACTGAAGAACAAACTAACAATACTATCGCCCAGCTATATACCGAGATTAACATTGACGGGCGCTTTGCCTGTGTCGGCACCAACCTATGGGGATTGAAACGCTGGTATCCTTTGGAGCGCTCAGACGATCCAGTTGGGAATTCCAAACGTCCACGTATTATTAACGACGAAGATGACGATTTGGAAGATGACGACTTTGCTGAAGAAGAAGAGAATTACGCTGCTGAGGAAGAGGATTTCGACGTGATCGATGATGATCGTGACGACCTCTATTCTGACGACGACAGCGAAGAGGAAGTCGACGAAGATGTTGTTATTGATGATGATGACATTGACGAAGATGGAGACGATGAGGAAGATTCGGATGAAAGCGTCGATGAGAATGCTGAAGACGAGGACGACCTGTAATTAAGCAGTTTTCCGATGCCATAATTCTGCCCTTGACAGAGGGAAAGCGTCAGAGTAAACTATTGCATGGGCTTATGATGAAGATTAATATTTCTTTTCTAAAATAAAAAGTGCCCCGGGTCTACGGGTGTCACTTTTTTGTTTTTTTAAATGGCTATAGCCGCGGTTTTCTCTAACGTCGCCTGAATTTCTGGACTTTATTAGGAGGGTTTTACAGTGACAAAGTATATTTTTGTAACAGGTGGCGTTGTTTCTTCTCTTGGCAAGGGCATCACTGCCGCTTCTTTGGGCAGGCTGCTTAAGAACAGAGGCTTAAAGGTGACGATTCAAAAATTCGATCCGTATCTCAATGTGGATCCGGGTACGATGAGTCCTTATCAGCATGGAGAAGTGTTCGTAACAGACGATGGTGCAGAAACCGATCTGGATCTGGGTCACTACGAACGGTTCATTGACATCAACTTGTCAAAAAGCAATAACGTGACTACGGGTAAGATTTACTCATCCGTAATCAGCAAAGAAAGACGCGGTGAATATTTGGGTGGAACAGTGCAGGTAATCCCCCATATTACCAATGAAATTAAGGAGCGCGTATTCCGCGCTGGTCGTGAGACTAGCTCTGATGTCGTGATTACTGAAATTGGCGGAACCGTAGGCGATATTGAAAGTCTTCCATTCTTGGAGGCCATTCGCCAAATCAAAAGTGACATCGGACGCGAAAATGTCATGTACATCCATGTAACCTTGATTCCTTATATTAAGGCTGCAGGTGAAGTTAAAACCAAACCAACCCAGCACAGTGTTAAAGAACTTCGCAGTATCGGTATTCAACCGAATGTCATTGTTTGTCGTACAGAGCACGAGCTTTCTGCCGATATGAAGGCAAAGATTGCCCTTTTCTGTGATATTGACGCTAATGCCGTTGTGGAATGCCGTGACGCTTCTACCTTATACGAGGTGCCGCTGAATCTGCGTGATGAGGGTCTGGACGAAATCGTTGTCAATCATTTGAAGCTTACTACTCCGGCACCGGATATGCGGGAATGGGAAAGTATGCTGGCGCGTATTCAACAGCTCGAAAAAACGGTTGAGATCGCAATTGTTGGTAAGTATGTAGCTCTACATGATGCTTACCTGAGTGTAGTGGAATCTTTATCCCACGCTGGCTTTGCCGCTAATGCTGAGGTTAAACTCCGCTGGGTGAACGCTGAGGAAATTACAGATGAGAATGTGGATGAGATGCTGCGCGGGATTGGCGGTATTCTGGTTCCTGGCGGCTTTGGTGATCGGGGAATTGAAGGTAAAATCTCTGCGATCCGTTATGCCCGTGAGAAATCCATACCATTCTTCGGAATTTGTTTGGGTATGCAGGTATCCGTTATTGAATATGCTCGTTCTATTGTGGGCCTTGAAGGTGCAAACAGCTCCGAGATTGATCCGTCAACATCGTATCCTGTAATCGATTTGCTTCCAGAGCAGAAAGATATTGAAGATATGGGCGGAACAATGCGTCTTGGATTGTATCCTTGCAAGCTTCTCCCAGACTCCTTAGCTATGGAGTGTTATGCGGACGAGCTTGTATATGAACGTCACCGTCATCGTTATGAGTTCAATAATGCATACCGTGACGAAATTGAAAAAGCTGGTTTGGTTATTTCAGGAACCTCTCCGGATGGACGTTTGGTGGAAATTGTTGAGCTTCCGGGTCATCCGTGGTTCCTTTCCGTTCAATTCCATCCAGAATTCACTTCCCGTCCAAACCGTCCACAACCTTTGTTCCGTGAATTTGTCAAAGCATCACTGACACATTCTGAACAATTGTAATGTTTAAGAACCACTCCTAATACTGTACTTAGAAGAGCTTCCTTTGGGGGCTCTTTTTTTATTCAGGTCTCAACGAAATGATCAATCTCAATCATTTTATGCAATAAATTTATGCAATTTTATCAAATAGAAGGAATATGCTTCCAAAGCACGAATTATAGGATGATATGGATTGAATTGCCAAGGGGCCGTTAGCTGGGGGGAGCGCGGTACAATCAATTTGCCGTAAATTTTAGGGGGTACAGCGTATGAATAAAAAGAAAGTGTTGATTGTTGATGATCAAAACGGGATTCGCATTCTTTTGATGGAGGTGTTCAACAGCGAGGGATACACCACTTTTCAAGCAGCCAACGGAAAATTGGCATTAGAGATTGTTCGTACCGAAACTCCGGATCTGGTTCTACTTGATATGAAGATTCCTGGAATGGACGGGCTGGAGATATTGAAGCATCTGAAGGACATCGACCCTGGTATCAAGGTCATCATGATGACCGCCTATGGAGAGCTTGATATGATAAAAGAGGCTACTAATTTAGGCGCTCTTATGCATTTCACCAAACCATTTGATATTGATGAAATGCGAGTGGCTGTTAATATGCATCTGAATAATACAATTAAAGGTTAATCAGGTTAGGTCATCTTTGGAATAGGGCGACCCTTTAGGGCGAATCACTTTATAGAAGGCTAGTTCCGGCAGGGGTGGGGGAATAACGTCCCACCGGGACATTTTTTTGCTTACCCTATTTAGTATTTGAGACAGGATGTGCTATAATAATCCTGTATGTGATGTCGGCTTAAAAATAGAGTTAACCCAACATTCTTAGGAGGATTGAAACCATGCCATTAGTATCTATGACAGACATGTTAAACAAAGCACTTGAAGGAAAATACGCGGTAGGTCAGTACAACATCAACAACCTGGAGTGGACACAAGCGATTCTTGGTGCAGCAGAAGAAGAGAAGTCACCAGTAATTCTTGGAGTTTCTGAAGGAGCAGCACGTCACATGGGCGGCTTCAACACAGTTGTAAAGATGGTAGAAGGCCTTATTGAAGATATGAAAATTACAGTTCCAGTAGCTATTCACTTGGATCACGGTTCAAGCTTTGACAAATGTAAAGCTGCGATTGACGCTGGATTTACATCTGTAATGATCGATGGTTCCCACCACTCCATTGATGAGAATATCGAAATGACAAAGCAAGTGGTTGAATATGCACACGCTAAAGGCGTTTCCGTTGAAGCTGAAGTAGGTACTGTTGGCGGCCAAGAAGACGACGTTATCGGCGGAATCATGTATGCTGACCTGAACGAATGCGTACGTATCGTTAAAGAAACAGGTATCGACACTCTGGCTCCTGCACTTGGTTCTGTTCATGGACCATACCTGGGCGAGCCTAACCTTGGATTCAAGGAAATGGAAGAAGTTCGCGATGCTGTTAAGGTTCCACTCGTTCTGCACGGTGGTACAGGTATTCCTAAACATGATATCGACAAAGCAATCTCCCTGGGTACTTCCAAAATCAACGTAAACACTGAGAACCAAATCGTGTTTGCTAAAACCGTTCGTGAAGTTCTTGCTGCAAAACCAGATGCTTATGACCCACGTGTATTCATCGTACCTGGTCGTGAAGCCATCAAACAAACCGTTATTGGCAAAATTCGTGAGTTTGGTTCTAACAACAAGGCGTAATAACACTGCTAGGCGAACTTTAACTTAGTCCAATTTAATAGTATGATTTGGAAAGCACACCGCATAGACGGTGTCTTTCCATTTTCATCACCAAAAAACTCACAGCACGTATTGTCGATCAGTTGCAATACACGTAGGGGGAACCAGATAATATATGGAAAAATTAATGATTGACGGTGGGCGTCCACTGAAGGGCGTTGTAACAATCAGCGGAGCAAAGAATAGTGCCATAGCGCTAATTCCCGCGGCGATTTTAGCCGAATCTGAAGTTATTCTGGATAATTTGCCGATCCTTAGTGATGTTGCCGTTTATTCCGAAATCTTGGAAGAGCTTGGCGCAAGTGTGTCTTGGTCAGGCAACCAAATGAGAATTGACCCCTCCCGTATCTTATCTATCCCTATGCCAAACGGGCCCGTTAAGAAGCTGCGTGCTTCTTATTATATGATGGGAGCATTGCTTGGGAGATTCAAGGAAGCAACCATAGGCCTGCCTGGTGGCTGTAATTTTGAGCCCCGCCCCATTGACCAGCACATCAAAGGATTTGAAGCGCTGGGCGCAACAGTAACCAATGAACATGGATCAATTCACCTTTACGCAAAGGAACTACGCGGAGCTAAGATCTATTTGGATGTATCCAGCGTAGGTGCCACAATTAATATTATGTTGGCTGCTTCACGGGCCAAAGGCTCTACAATTATCGAAAACGCGGCTAAAGAGCCTGAGATTATAGATGTTGCTACCCTACTAAACTCCATGGGCGCCATTATTAAAGGCGCTGGTACAGAAACTATCCGGATCGAAGGTGTCACGGAGATGCACGGTTGCCGTCACTCCATTATTCCCGATCGGATCCAAGCTGGAACATATATGATTGCTGCTGCGGCAACGCGCGGTGACGTGGTTATAGATAACGTAATTCCGAAGCATTTGGAAGCATTAACGGCAAAGCTGCTTGAAATGGGCGTAGGAATTGAAGAGTTGGACGAGAGTATTCGTGTAATTGGTAAGGCTAGATATGAGCACGCTGATGTAAAAGCTTTAATTTACCCAGGTTTTCCCACCGATTTGCAATCCCCTATGACGAGCTTGCTAACTCAGGCGGAAGGTGTTAGTGTACTAAGTGATTTTGTCTACAGCAACCGATTTAAGCATGTACCTGAATTAGTACGTATGGGCGCCAAGATCCGTGTAGAAGGCCGGTCTGCGATTATCGAGGGCAGTAAGCTTAATGCTGCCAAAGTTAAAGCTGCCGATTTGCGCGCGGGGGCAGCCCTTGTTATTGCAGGATTGACAGTTGAGGATGGAATTACTGAGGTAACCGGTGTGGAATATATCGACCGGGGTTATGACAACCTGGTAATCAATCTACGTCAATTAGGTGCTGAAGTATGGCGTGAGAACGAATAAAATTCGTAATACCCATAGGTTGGGGGAGTTTATTTGCATTTGTACTGCATATCTCCTTCCAATTTGGGTAATCCTATCCTAATAAGGATTTTACTAGACTCCTAATATAATGTGCAGATTTGCTAGATGAACTCATATAAAAAATTGAATAGGTGGTTATTACATGGATCTTCAAATTTCCGATTTGGAAGTAATGAAGCTGACCGATTTGTACACACTGGCCAAGAAATACCAGATTCCTTACTATGGCCAGATGAAAAAACGGGAACTGATTTTTGCGATCCTAAGGGCCCAAGCAGAGCAGAGCGGGCTTATGTTTATGGAAGGTGTACTGGAAATTCTACCTGAGGGGTATGGTTTTCTAAGGCCCATCAACTATTTGCCGAGTGCTGAAGATATCTACATTTCAGCTTCTCAAATTCGCAAGTTTGATCTCAGAAGCGGGGATCTTGTATCCGGAAAATGCCGGACACCCAAAGAAAATGAACGGTATTTTGGATTGCTTCAGGTAAATGCCGTTAATGGTGAGAATCCTGCTACTGCAGCGGAACGTCTTCATTTCCCAGCACTTACACCTCTTTATCCGCAAGTTAAGCTGCCGCTTGAAACATCCCCTACCCATTTATCTACCCGAATAATGGATTTGCTTGCTCCTGTAGGCTTGGGGCAGCGCGGATTAATTGTAGCACCTCCCAAAGCGGGGAAAACGCTCCTCCTGAAAGAAATTGCCAACAGCATCTCCATCAATAATCCTGAGATTGAATTATTCGTACTGCTTATAGATGAACGTCCTGAAGAAGTTACGGATATGCAGCGTTCTGTGAAGGGCGAAGTTGTTGCGTCCACTTTTGATGAGCTGCCTGAGAATCATATCAAAGTAGCGGAGCTAGTCTTACAACGTGCTCTTCGCTTAGTAGAACATAAAAAGGATGTCGTTATCCTCATGGATAGCATCACCCGTCTAGCTAGAGCCTATAATCTAGTGGTTCCTCCATCTGGACGGACACTAAGTGGTGGTATTGACCCAGCAGCCTTTCATCGGCCCAAGCGTTTTTTTGGATCGGCGCGCAATGTAGAAGAGGGTGGAAGCCTGACAATTCTGGCAACTGCACTGATTGATACAGGTTCGCGTATGGACGATATCATCTATGAAGAGTTTAAGGGTACAGGTAATATGGAACTCCATTTGGATCGTAAGCTGGCAGAACGTCGGATTTTCCCTGCTATAGATATTCGCCGTTCAGGAACACGTCGTGAAGAGGTACTTCTGAGTAAGGAAGAACTGGATACCATTTGGGCTATTCGTAAAAATATGAATGAATCCTACGATTTTGTGGAAGGGTTTATCAAAAAGCTGCGTGATACGAAGACTAATGCTGAGTTCTTGGCCTCTTTTGATGTTGCTGGCTCCAAGGAATCTTCGAACGGGACTGCCAGTAATGGCGGAACCTCCAACAGCGGAGCATCGGCACGACGTACAACGACACGGGCTAAAGCTCCATCCATGCCTACAACTTAGAATGATAAGAGGTGATTAACAATGTATTTGGTATATGCGGATGAGCAAGGGAATGTATACGACCATCCCGAATTGTACGGCTTAGCCCGTAGTGGAGATATGATTGTTGAAATTCTGGAGGAAGAATTAATTCCGTTGCCAGAGGGTGCTACGCTTGTTGGGTTGCCGAATACACGAGCGGCAGGCATGAACCCAGAGACGGGCGAAATGCAGCCCTTGCCGTTAGGCTCGCAGGCTGTTGGTGCACTTTTGCCGCAAGGTTTTACTCGACTGTGCCTTCCTGGTTATGTTAAGACAGATAAATCGTATAAGCTTCCACTGTTCGGATATTCTGCGGTAGTTTGGAAAGACGGGGGTTTCTACGTAGGTGCAGAACTTACGGATGATCCTGAAAAGTGGAATCCTCTCAACTGTGATACTAAGGGTGTAAAGGCTGGTGTTAGCGAACTTTTGGCCAAATACCCGGAGAATCGCCTCTACGAGCATCTCTCCAATTGTGCGCTTGAGTATGAATGTCTTACGTCTTCCAATAGCTTTTTAGGCCGCTGGGAAGGTGCTGTACCTGTCTCCCATTCCTGTAATGCAGGCTGCTTTGGCTGTATTTCCGATCAGCCGGAGGATAGTGGGTTTGTATCTCCACAGACGCGGATGAATTTCCGTCCAAGAGTGGATGAGTTGGTACAGGTTATGCTGGAGCACCTCAAGACACCGGAATCCATTGTCAGCTTCGGGCAAGGCTGTGAAGGCGAACCCTCTACGCAAGCTAAGATTATTATTGAAGCTATGCGTGAAGTTCGCGCCACTACAAATATGGGTTATATCAATATCAACACGAATGCCGGCTTGACTGATCATATCCGTGGAATTGTTGATGCGGGCCTTGATTTAATGCGTGTCAGCACAATAAGTGCATTGGATGATCATTATAATGCCTATTACAAGCCCCGTGGCTACACCCTGGCTAACGTGGAGAAGTCTCTGAAGTATGCCGTATCACAGGGCGTTTATACTTCGATTAACTATTTAGTGTTCCCAGGGGTAACGGATCGGGAAGAAGAGATTGAAGCTATGGTTGAGTTTGTTAAACGCACAGGACTGAGATTAATCCAGATGCGTAACCTGAATATTGATCCAGAGAGTTATTTGGGATTAATTCCTCCCGCTCAAGGCGAAATTCTTGGAATGAAAACCATGCTTGATATTTTTCGTGAGGAGCTGCCGGATGTGGTTATCGGTTCTTATACACATATTCCTCCAGCAGATAAGGCTCGCATCAAACAAGGAAATGTCCGTGTTTAGCACTTGAAAATATAAAAATGAAACATATTGCCGATTCATATAATTCATGATAGAATGTGAATATCTGTTTATTATAACTCTGTGTCCGCATGAGACCCAGGGCAAAAGAGGTGAAATTCAAATGCAAGAAGCAATTCAACCTAAGTATAACTTGACTAAGGTAAGCTGCGCATGTGGCAATACTTTTGAAGCTGGCTCTGTTAAACAAGAGCTTCGCGTCGAAATTTGCTCCAACTGCCATCCTTTCTTTACTGGCAAGCAGAAATTCCTGGATGCTGGTGGTCGTGTCGATAAATTTAAGAAGAAATACGGTATCTAATCCGACTAGCCGTTTTGCGGCTTAATTAGACAAACCCCCGACTATTATAGTTGGGGGTTTTTGGATTCCGCAATATGGTTGATTTTTATTTAGGTGTGAGCTATACTTGAGTTCGCCGTGCTAGACGGGGAGGTAGCGGTGCCCTGTAACTCGCAATCCGCTGTAGCGAGGTTGAATTCCTGTTAGAGGTGCTGTCGATGTGAGGCCTTGGTCCCTACGTGCTGTGTTGACGATTGGGTCCTCCGCAATGAGTGCTTATGAACCTGGTCAGGTCCGGAAGGAAGCAGCCATAAGTAAGTTACTCTTGTGCCGGAGGGTTGCCTAGTCCGAGCAGTCGCGTAGGGCTGCCGCTTGGATCGCAGCTATCAATAACAGGTGCACGGTTTATACTTAATAATTAATGCATCTTTGCGATAAGCGAAGATGCTTTTTGTTTTTGGTCAAAGCTTAAGGATTATAGTATAATAAATAAGCGACAAACGCCGGGAATGCGGCAGTTGAAAGAGGGTAAAGCATAGTGGAACATATCGCGTTGTATCGTGCCTGGCGGCCACAATCGTTTAATGACATGGTAGGACAACGGCACATTATTCAAACGCTGCAGAATGCCATTCGTGAACAGCGGGTTTCGCATGCCTATCTGTTCAGCGGCCCGCGGGGAACCGGTAAGACAAGCGCTGCCAAGGTATTGGCTAAGGCGGTTAACTGTGAGCGCCAACAAGGTTCGGAACCTTGTAATGAATGTCCTTCATGCTTACGGATTACTGCGGGCAATGTAATGGATGTTCAGGAGATAGATGCAGCATCCAACCGGGGTGTGGAAGAAATTCGCGACTTGCGGGACAAGGTGAAGTATGCGCCTACCGAGGTGCGCCGTAAAGTGTATATTATTGATGAAGTGCATATGCTGACTACAGAAGCGTTTAATGCTCTTCTGAAGACTCTGGAGGAGCCACCTCCGCATGTGATGTTCATTCTGGCTACGACCGAGCCCCACAAATTACCGGCAACAATCATTTCTCGCTGCCAGCGTTTTGACTTTCGCAGAGTATCTCTTGAGGAGCAGACAGGTCTGCTAAGCGAGATTTGCGAAAAAGAGGGGATTGAGGCAGACCCTGACGCATTGCAGTATATAGCTCGTCTGTCAGATGGGGGTATGCGTGATGCACTCAGTATATTGGATCAAATCTCTTCTTTTACGGATGGACATGTAACTTATCAGCAGGTGCTCGGTATGACAGGAGGAATACCTGCAGAGCAGTTTGCCCGTTTGGCTTCGGCCATCCTGGAAGGGAATATGGGGCTACTTCTGGAATTAGTGGAGCAGCTTATGCATGAAGGTAAAAGTGCAGATAAATGTCTGGAAAATTTGCTTTATTATTTCCGGGACTTGTTGATGATTAAAATGGTCCCCGGGGCCGATCAATTAACAGATCGAGTCCTAAATCCGGCGGAGTTCACAGATATGGCGTCTGCTTTCTCACGGGAGCGGCTGTTCGAGATTGTTGATACACTGAACCGCTATCTTGGCGACATGAAATACGCGACTCATCCTCAGACTTTATTTGAGGTAGCTCTTATGAAGTTGTGCAGTATGCCACAGGGTGGAAGCGGTGTTGCGATGTCTGCTACTTCTAATAATGTATCTTCAGGCCTGCCAGCTGTTGATAATAGTGAATTTGTTATTTTGAAGAGACAGATTGCTGCGTTGGAGAAAAAGCTGGAACAAGCCTTGCAGTCCGGTGGTATTTCCGGGGGTGGCAAAGAAACGGGCTCTGCATCGAGATCGGCGAGTGCGCAAATACCGGCTCCTCGTATTTCAGCTCCAGGCAAGATGCCGCCTAATATGGATCTTTTCATTGCGGGTAAGGATAGCACTGATTTTGCAGCGATCTATAAACAGTGGAGTTTTGTGCTGCAGGCTGTGAAAGAGGAAAAGGTAACTGTGCATGCATGGTTTGTGGATGGTGAACCTGTATCTGTTACAGAGGATGCGGTCCTGGTTGCCTTCAAGAATACGATTCATCGTGATACTACCGAGAAGCCTATGAACAGACAGGTTATCGAAGGTGTGATGGCGGCTCGATTAGGCAAACCGTACAGACTTGTGACCATAATGCTTCGTGATTGGAATGAAGCTGCTCTGAAGTCTGCGAGTCAAGAGAATAAGGAAGAACTACGGCTGGAGCATGAGCATGAAGCTGCAGGTGGAACATCAGAACCTTGGATTGATGAGGCGATCCAGCTATTTGGGGAAGACCTCGTTATCATAAAAGAGTAATAAAAAGTATATTATCACGCGATATGCGTATTCAGAGGAGAGATGATGTATGAATAATATGAACCAAATGATGAAACAGGTAAAAAAAATGCAAGAACAAATGCTTAAGGCCCAAGAGGAACTGGGAGGAAAAGTAATCGAAGGTTCTGCTGGTGGCGGTGTGGTTACTGTTCAAGTAAATGGTCATAAAAAACTGCTCTCTATTCAAATTAAGCCTGAAGCTGTTGATCCGGAAGATGTAGAAATGCTTCAGGATCTTGTGATTCTGGCTGTAAATGATGCACTTACCCAGGCGGAAGAGCTTGCGAATAACGATATGGGTAAATTCACCGGCGGCATGAAAATCCCAGGATTATTCTAATCTGCACTCACTAAAGCTATACCCAAAGGAGAACCACCATAGTGTATTATCCCGAACCGCTAGCTAAGCTGATTGACGCATTCACACGTTTGCCGGGAATCGGTCCGAAGACGGCTGCCCGTCTAGCCTTTCATGTACTGAATATGAAAGAGGATGAGGTTATTGATTTCGCAAAGGCGCTCGTAAGTGTAAAGCGCAATCTTCATTACTGCTCTGTCTGCTGCAATATTACAGATACGGATCCCTGCCGTGTATGTCAGGACAAAACTCGCGATCCTTCCGTTATTTGTGTGGTCCAGGATTCCAAGGATCTAGTAGCCATTGAACGAACTAAGGAGTTTAACGGGTACTATCACGTTCTGCAGGGAGCTATTTCCCCGATGGAGGGCATCGGACCAGATGATATCCGCCTAAAGGAGCTATTGACCCGTCTAAGTGATGAGAGGGTGAAGGAGCTTATTATGGCGACTAACCCTAACATAGAGGGTGAGGCTACGGCCATGTACATTTCCCGCCTCGTTCGTCCATTTGAAATAAGAATTACTAGAATCGCTCATGGATTGCCTGTTGGCGGTGACCTTGAATATGCAGATGAAGTAACTTTATCAAAGGCGTTGGAAGGTCGTCGCGAGCTTTTTTGATAAGCGAAATAATAGTTTATAGTGCGTTGCTGCTTAGAGATTCAACGATATAAGTGTCTGTAATATAGAAGTAGCAATGAGGAAGCCCGAGTTCGGGCTTCCTTTTTTGGTTCTAAGTTTGTCCCTTTCCCGATATGAATGAGAATAAACGATGTGAGGATCGTTGGATTCTTTCTGAGGGGGAATAGGTATGAGTTGGTGGAACTTTAAGGGATGGAATAGCAAGGAAGCGGATAGACACATTAGTGAGGATAACTGGAGAGCGTTCTTAGATGTCCGTAAAGCCCAATCAGAGTGGGAGAGAGCATATTTGATGTTTGATGAAGCTCAAGGCCAAGATCAGATTGATTACGCCATCTTTATGCTGGAGGCAGCGGAGCGAAAGTATAAAATTCACTTAAAGCATGCCAAAATGCTGGGTTTGGACCGCAGCCAAATCCAAGCAAAAGAACAGTCATTATAATAGGGGGTGAGAACGTGAGGATAGCAGCGATGATCATGTTGGTTCTATCAGCGGCGTTATTAGTATTTATTGTACTTAAAAAAAGATTAGGGTGGGCCTGGATAGGCCTCTTCGGGACCCATCTTGTTCTAGCGGCTCTGGCTCTATATATAGTAAATTTCTCAGGATTAGTCAGCGGAGTATACGTACCCATTAATCCGGTTACGATTGGAACAGTAACTCTACTTGGCCTCCCTGGCGTGATGCTGCTCATGGGATTGAAAATTACATTGTTTTAAGGGTTGACGGAAGTTAATAACGTATGATATATTAGTTTTCGGCCCTTTGGACAAGTCATTCTTAATAACTTGCCAATAAGGTAAAGCGAAAAGATAAATTAAAAAAACGCTTGACTAAAACAAGGGTGCTGTGATATATTATAAAGGTCGCTGCTGAGACAATATGAGCGACAAACGAGACATTGATCTTTGAAAACTGAACAACGA
>JAILZT010000032.1 GCA_023512345.1 Paenibacillus sp. | reverse complement strand
TTGTATTACAATTCTATTTATAACTTTTTCTAATATCATATAGACTCCTCCTAAACTAAGAACTTCTTTCGGCTAACATAATATTTATGAACTTCGCAAATATGTCTCTCCAATGAGTATTCGTCAAATCATTGAACGATCCTGCCCGTTCGTATTATGTGATCAACCAGAACTTACTAGTTAGGTAGCCTGATCAAACGTTCCGTACCATGAGACTTGATCCCGTATTACATGCGATACTATGGAATGACAGATTGATTTATAGGAACTGCCGGTTGTTTATCTTCAAGGAGAGATTTGATGAACACTGTTTAAAAGAAACAAGCCGAGCTATTATCAGGGGGAATGCCTGATAATTCGCTCGGCTTAGTGGTCAACTTTAAGTGATAAGTATTTAACAAATTGTAATCGCTCATTAGAAAGTCCCGATGATCTAAATTAAGCATCACCGGGACTTTCAGTTCACCATTTTATTTTTATCAGGGTGGGATTATTTCTGGCTGGCAAGGTATTCGTCAAGCTGCTTTTGCTTCTCGGCAATGACTTTGTCGAGGCCAGCCGATTTCTGGGCGGCGATATACTTAGGCAGCATTTCGTCCAGATCGACCGAACCCGTCTCTAGCGCCTTCTGATATTCTCTTAAGACGTTTGCCAGCGCCCCGACCTCCGATTTAACCGGTTCGCTGTCAAAGGTGAAACCGAGTGCCGGCGACGATTTGGCGCCTTCGTTGAACTTTTTGAACTGCTCCCACTTATCCGGGGCTTCCGTGCTCCAGACATAGTTCAGGAATTGGTTCCCAAGTTCCCAAGCGACGCCCGGCGCGTACTGGCCAGACTTATCCGTCGACGTCATGACATTGCCGCTCAGCGTATAATGAGTGCCTTCAATGCCGAAGTTCAGCAAATTAACAATGTCTTTATCCGTATGAAGCAGATTAATTAGCATCATGGCGCGGTCTGGGTTCTTGGACGTTGAAGAGATTGCCAGCATGGCGCCGGTGGTCTCCGACGTTGCGACCGTTTTGCCCGTCAACGTGATTTGTGCAAGCTTGCCATCGAGCGCTGTCGCGGAGGCAATTTCCTCTGCCTTTCCAGGCTTGAGCGGCTCTACGGTAGAGAATACATTGCCGGTCTTGTATGCGTCCATGGATGAGGTCTGGGATGTGGCCGCATCTTTGTTGACATAGCCCTTTAAGAAATAGTCACGGGTTACTTTCAATGCATTTAAGTACTGAGGGAACTCTTCAGCCGGTTTGACTATCGCATCTGAACCATTCTTATCGATTGCACCAGGAATCGTTGTATCCCCTAAGAAGTCCAGCTCCACAAAGGAGTGGGCAGCGAATGTTCCACCCGTCGTGTACAGCGGATACATGGTTGGCTTCTTCTCTTTGACGATCTTATAGACGTCTTCAAGATCTTCAATCTTTTGAACCTTACTCATGTCGATACCGAGTTCATCGGCGATGTCCTTCCGGTACACGATGCCTCCCGACGATGCCAACTCTTTATTGGTCGGGATCCCATAATTTTTGCCGCCGATTTTGGAGCCGTTCAGGAAAGCTGGATCCAGGCTGTCCTTGATTCCCTGGCCATATTGATCGAGTAAGGTGCCTACATCCATGTAAGCGCCTTTGGCAACATTCTTCGCATATCCGTTCCATGAAGCCGTAAACAGAACATCTACGGGCTCTCGGGAAGCAATCATGAGGTTAATCTTATCGTCCCATGCTCCCCAGTCAATCGGTGTAAGATCAATTGTCGCGTTGATCTTCTCGGTCAGGAGCTTGTTCAGCGCTTCTTCGACCACAGCTTCGTCCGCCTGCGGTGCACCTTCGTAGACCAGCTTTAGCTTATAGGGCTCCAGCTTCGCAGGTTCCGTGGACACGTTACCGGTGTTTGAGTTAGATGGAGAATCAGTTGCTCCCGTGTTGGGTTCATTTGAATTGCTGCAAGCAGTAGCTGCGATTGATGATACTAACAACAGTGTAAGAAGTAGTGAAACCTTGCGTTTCGAGTGCTTCATATTCGAGAAATCCCCCCAAAAATTAGTATTATATACGCTAGGCCGTATTTCGGTTCTACCCGATTTCGCGCCTGCGAAAAGTTGCCGGCAGCCTCAGCCTCAACCTTTGACAGAACCGACAGTCAAGCCTCTGATAAAGTACTTCTGGAAAAACGGATATGCAAAGATGATCGGTCCGACGCCCACAACCACCATCGCCATCCGCACGGTCTCACTCGGGAAATTGACCATTCCTCCAGCCCGGGTAATCTCGGCCATCGCATTCGGGTTGCTGGAGAGGTACTGGATATTGACCATCATTTTGTACATAAAATACTGCACGGATATATTGTGATTGTCCGTAATAAATACCAAGCTCAGGAACCAGTCATTCCAGTAAGTCAGCGTCTGGAACAGCGCGACCGTCGCCAGAACAGGTAGCGACAAGGGCAGTACGATCCGGATAAATATCCTCAGTTCTCCAGCGCCATCGATTTTGGCCGACTCCAGCACCGCTTCAGGTACAGTCTCCTTAAAGAAAGTGCGCATGATCAGTACCCAGAATGCAGACATAATCATCGGCATGATCAGTGACCACAGCGTATCTCTCAAGTCCAGCATCTGTACGTATACCAGGTACCAGGGGACCAGGCCTCCGGAGATCAACATCGTAAGAAAGACAAAAAATGTGAAAAACTTAGCCTGCGGGAAGTTACTCCGCGAAATCGGGTATGCATAAAGCGCTATCACAATGACACTCAGTATCGTACCGATCACCGTGACGGTTATCGAGATTCCGTAGGAATGAACGATCTGATCGATATCCTTAATCAGGAATTGATAAGCCGCCAGATTGAAGTTTTCCGGCATGAAGCGATAACCGTGTGTCATGACGGACTGCTCATCGGAGAATGATACCGAAAGAATTAGCACAAGCGGTAGAATGCATAGCGCCGAATAGATCACGAAGAAGATGTTGATGAGAACTGACGCCCGTCCAGACAGCTGATTCTTCGAATTGGAACCGGATTTAAATTCACTCTTTGTATTAGCCATAGGGAATCCTTTCTTAGAACAGCGCGTTCTCGGGATTAATGCGGCGAACGACCCAGTTGGATACAAAAACCAACAAGAAACCGACTACCGATTGGAACAGACCTGCCGCCGATGAAAGACCGATATCTCCGACAGTTAGGAAAGTGCGGTAGACATAGGTATCGATAACGTTCGTCACGGGGAACAACGCTCCCGATTCACGCGGTACCTGGAAGAAAAGCCCGAAATCGGCACTGAAGATCTTGCCAATCTGCAGCAAAGTCATAATCGTAATCACCGGCATGATCAGTGGAATCGTAATTTTCTTCATCTGCTGCCACTTGTTCGCTCCGTCAATCGTCGCCGCTTCGTAGTACTCTTCATCAATGCCGATGATTGCCGCCATATACACGACCGTGTAGTAGCCCATATTCTTCCACGTGTTAATGATTGGTAAGACAATCGGCCACACTTCCTGCGTGAAGTACCAGCGTACGGGCTCAAGGCCCATCGCCGGCAGCAACGTGCCATTGAAGTATCCTCGCTCGTCGCTCATGAACCCATACACCAGGTACGAGATGACGATCATCGACAGGAAATACGGCAGGAACATGATCGTCTGGTGCAGCTTCGAGAGAAAGCGGTTCTTCATCTCGTTAAGCATCAAGGCGAATGCCAGCGGCAGCCCCAGGTTCAATACTATGAACAGGGAGTTATACAGCAGCGTGTTGCGAATGATGATGTATGAATCTTTTGAGGCAAACAGGTATTCGAAATTCTTCATCCCCGCCCATGGACTTCCCAGGATTCCATCCTGGTAGTTAATGGTCTTAAAGGCAATAATGATCCCGAACATAGGGATGTAGTTATTGATCACAAGAAGAATAATCCCCGGCAGCATCATCGCGTAAAACATCCAGAATGTACGAAGATTTTTCACGATGGAAAACTTGTGTATCATATGCACCGATTTCTGATTCGCAGGAAGTGGCATAACTTTCAATAGAGTTGTTTCATTCCTTTCACTACCTTCCCCCTACTCCGCCGCTAAGGCAGTAATAGAGGGGGCATGTTTTTTGCTACTTAGCAGTTAAGGTAGTTTCGTTGTTCTTCAGGGCTCAATCCCCCATTGGAGAGCGCCAGCGACATAGCCGGTCGTTTTGCTCCAATCAGTGTACGCCGTATCGGCCAGATTGAAGGAGTGATCCCCTGTCTGCGTGTAGTTCGACCAATCGGTCTTGCTAACCCGGATCTGAATTTCAATGCTGGCTCCTGCAGCCAGGCTTCCGGCTCCGCCCGTAAATCCAAGCTCCAGATAAGAGTCGGCCCCGGTCATGGGAGTTACCGGTTTGACGAAGGTGCCAGTCACATTGCTGCTGCCAACACTCGACCAGTCGCACCAGAAGTTCTGATCCTTCTCTCCATCGATTGTGTAATAATAATGCAGCTTCACGTCGGAAAGGTTGATGGCGGAGGTTCCGGTATTCACCAGTTTTATCTTCGGGTTCAACGTGCTGCTCGTTGCCGAAACGGTAGAATTGAACTGCTGAACCTTAATGGACCCGCTTCCACCGGAAGTGGTATTAACCACAGAGACCGTAAATGCAGCACTTGCTCCTGCACTGAAGTTGAACGTCAGCGTTGTTGTTCCCACTGGCTGTGCAGCCAGATAAGCCTTCTGGAACGTTACCGCCATGCCTGATACAGTATAATCTGTACCTTCAATCAGGGATGCCGTACCGTTCTTAATACCGGTGAGCGCATTGCCGTTCAGTGTCACCGTCACCGGAATGTCGGCCTGATTAGCGGGTTTCTTGTCAAAGATAGCTGTCACCGGACTGATTGCCGAATTGATAATCGACGAATCGTTCACAATCACGGATAACGCAGCAGAGGAACCGGCGTTAAACAGGAAGGTGAGGTGTGTCGTTCCAACCGGCTGCAGCGCGAGGTAGCTTTTTAGCAACGTGACTATGTTGCCTGATACGGTGTAATCCGTACCCGCTACAAGAGAGGCCGTACCATTCTTAATGGCAGTGAGCGTATTGCCATTAAGGGTCAGCGTCACCGGAATATCGGCCTGGTTAGCGGCTTTCTTATCAAAGGCAGCGGCCACCGGACTGATTGCCGAGTTGCTGCTATTCCCCGTTGCAAATGCAGCTACGAATACCAGCCCCGAATTCCAATAGACGGTATGCTCGTTTGTTGTCCATTCCTGGAAGTTATCGTTATAGTTTTTCGCTGCGAATCTTGATATCTGGTTCCCTACAGTTACATCGTTGGAGAATTTATTCGGTCCTCCGACCAGATACCCATTCGGCACCCCAGGTAAATTATCCGTTCTGTACATGATGCTGAACGGATACTTCACGCTGTTATCGCCATAGCCCGATACGAAGGATACGCCTACCGGGTTCTGACCGAGAATCCAGTCTAACTGGCTATAGGTAATTTTATCGATAATTGCGCGGTTGCTCTCAAAGGTTCCCAACAATTTCGTACCGATGATCATTTCCATCGGCGTATCCGCAACCTGCATGGTGATTCCCCAATAATAGTTACCGTCTTTTATGATGCTTTTCCAGGCACTTTCGTTATATCTGCTCACTTTGTCATTGAACCATTGCTGGAATTTGTCTGTATACCAGCTTACGACACCGGAATTCGGATTAGCGGCTTTAAGATAGCTGAAGAAGCCTGTATTCCAAGTGTTTGCCCAACCGCTGGCGAAATCGAGGGTATCCTCAAAAAATATTTCCATATCTGTGTAATTTTCCAGAAAATAATTGTTGTATTTGGCATCACCGGTCGTCCGATACAGGGAGCCAGCAGCCCAAAGACGGTTCGAAGCGTCATCTGTTACATCGTAAGGCCATCTGCCCGTGTTAGGCGTTCGGATATTCTCCGGATGGGCCTCCAAATATCCCCAAGCCGCTTCTGCTGAATTCAAACAGCTCTGGGCAAAAGCCGGATCGATATTCTGATAAATCAGGTAGGCGTGTGCCAATACACCGGCTGCGGTAGCTGTATCGGCAGTCGTTTTGATAGCGGTCCGCGAGCTTACCGTATCCGCATCAATAATTTCTCTGTCTACCATATTGTCGTCGTCCTGGAAGGTTACGCGTGCATAGAATCCGCCGGTGGCCGCATCCTGCATTTTGAGCATCCACTCCAGCTCCCACTTAGCTTCATCCAAAATATCGGGAATGCCATTTCCACTCTCGGGAATATTGAATTGATTATCCGTAAATTTCCCCGGCATCATTTCATAGGCCCAGAAGAGGTCCGACAAGGCTTTGGCGCCTGCGTTTACGTACTTGCCTTTATCGCCCGCATCATACCATCCTTTGGAAACGTCTTTTGTGATGGAAGGATTGGACATTAAAGGTACTGCTGTGTCAGGCGTAAAATCGGTTCTCTGATAATTCTGAGTGTATGGGCTGGTAATATTAATTCCGGTTCTCTGGTAATAGAAGTATCTCGATACGTCGGTTAGAAAAGGTTCATAAATCTCGTTAGCTTCGCCGATAGAGAACTTGGGCGAATTTTGGAGACCCTGTACCGCAACATAATATTTTCCCGGAACCGTCAAATTTGTAAAGTCGGCGGTGAAAACCCGCTCTCCACTGTCAATGGCATCATAATTCTTGGTAAGCACAAGCGTTCCGGAGAATGCTGCGGTATTATTAGCAGTGTTAATAACACTGAACGGAGTACCCTCATCAACCGTGAGGACATCCTCAAAGCCGGTTACGAGCGCCTGCTTCACCCCATCTACGGGATACCCCACTTGATTGACCTTGATGGGTGCATACACTTTCTCCTTATCAGGAGATGTAACCCTAATATCATTGAACCAGACCTTTAAAGGTTGAAATCCATTATTCTTGATGGATAACGAATCTATGGAAGAAGGGTCAATTCCTTGCGCGACCTTCATTAGATCCTTTAACGGGATCTTCACATGGCTCCAGCTCGTTGTAATGTTGGCATAGCTGTCAATATTTACTGTAGTGGTAATTTCATTGCCAGCTGCCCTTTCGAATACTCTGTCTTTAAAGCCAAGAAGAAAGGATTCTCCGCCCGCATTCCCCTTGATATTAAACTCAAGGAATCCATTCGGATAATAAGAGGTAAAGTCATACGCTTTCCATCCGACAACCGTGATTAAAGCGTTGTACCAAGACGGACTGGTAGGCGTCTTCGCATTTAATAGCAATGAAGGCAACCCGTTGTACATGGCTGTCCCGTCGATAGGCAGCTTGCTGTCCACCGTCTCAAGTCCAAATCCGCTATCCCCTGCCCAGCCATCCGATGTAGTACTGAATATACTGTAATCCAGTAAGTCTCTCCACCCTGCGGGCGCTTCGGGAGTAGCCGCATCAGTCTTGATCGGATTCGAAAAAAAGACGGTCACAAACATGGTAAATGCCAGGATAAAACTTACTTTTTTCCTCATTACTTCTCCTCCTAAAAGTTTTGTGAGCGATACTTCTTGAATAGCTTCGCGCAAAACCGACATTGGAAGCACACCTATGCCTTCTTTTTGTTTCTGCTTATCGCCCCTTTATGTAAACGCTTTCGATAAAGTTAATTTTAATTCACGAAGTTAACGCTGGAATATAGAAGAAATAAGTGAACATAGAAGAAAACAAGCCACTATATTATGGCTTGTTTTCCTTATACCAATTATTCACTTCTCTCGTGATTACATCACCGCCATTTTTGTAAAACTGGGCTACGAACTCATCGAAGTAGGAGAGCGGCTTCTCACCATAAATGATGCTCAGGTAGCTCTCCGTTCCGAGTTTCTGCAGGAACACTCCGTGCTTCTCCATCCCGTCTGTTAACGGCCCATGGTACCGGTTCGGGATTTCGAGCCCCTGTTCGGTAATCGCGACCCCGGCCGCCGCCAGTTGGGCCGAATTCAGCCCCTTGATGACCTGTTCAATCGGCGTCCTCACTACGGCATCTGAATTTTCAGACAATTTTTTGATCGCATCCGCGTTCATATAAGGTAGCGTCGGCGCGCTGCCGGTCAACGGATACAGCATCCAGCGCACATCTATCGATGACCCGTCCGCAAGCGGCCATTGGTCAATCGGCACCCCTTCGGTCGCGAAATCGACGGTGATGACCTTGCCATCCTTGATCACATAATCGTAACCTTCGTGATACCCTTGGGTGAAACGGGGGTCGAAGTACAGATCCTTCGGGCCGAAATTTTTGGCAAGCAGCTTATTATAATAGGCGAACCAGGTCTCTATATTCTTAAAGTCCTTGCTGAACACTCTGTAAATGCCGTACAGCGGCTTCTGCGCCTTGCCCCTTAACCCATCTGGCCCGGAAGGAAGGGGATACGTCTGCCAATCCGCTTCGGGATCGGCCTTCACCGTGTCGCCGAGCGGCCAGGCTCCCATCCAGAACGGGCCGAACATGACGCCGGCCATTCCTTTGACCGCCAGATCGGACGCTTGGCTTGCGTCCTTCATGCCTGCATCCCTATCTATGTAGCCCTTGGCCATCCAGGACGCCATCGTTGCCAAGTATTTCTTGGCATCCGGGTGAACGGCGCCATAGACCAGGTTGCCATTCTCGGCTTCATTCCAGAAGAGCTTGATGTCGAACGTGCTGAGCATCTGCCCCGAGAAAGCGCCGGCTATCGCGTCCGTCTGCCCCATCCAACTCCATGGTCCTTCCTTCAGAGAAACCGCCAGGCCTACTTCGTCATCTTTGCCGTTTCCGTTAGGATCTTGCTCAGAGAACGCCTTCAGTACGTTCTCCAGTTCGCTGATCGTCGCCGGCGGCTTCAGCGACAGCTTCTCGAGCCAATCCTTGCGGATCCACATGACCGTTCCCTCATCTCCCGCGCTGAAGAGGGGAAGTCCGTAAATTTCGCCGTCTTTGGTCACCTCCGTCATGGTATAAGCATACTTCTCAAGCACCTCCTTTAACTTCGGATGCGCGAACTTCTCGATGGCTTCACCCAGCGGAAGCAGCTTGTCGGCTTTGAGCAGATTCTTCAGGATATCTCCCTCTGCGCTAAAGGTGTCCGGCAGCTTGCCATTAACGGCCAGCGCCAGCCGGATCTTAGTATCCGCATCGTCGAACTTACTGACGATCCAGTCAAACTTCGTGACGATCCCCAGATTATCTTCCATCCAGCGAGTATGCACGTTGTCCGTGAGGCTCTCGCCCGGCTTAAATGCGTTGGGCCGATTCTCATCCACGATTCCCGTAGTAATCGTAATCGGCGGATCGTATTTAAAGTCCCATATCGGCTTCACTTCCCCACTCTTCGGACTGTTCTTGGTCGCCTTCCCAGTGCTATTTAAACAGCCGACAAGCAACAGAATTCCTATCAGAACTGCCAATAGAAGGAATGTCCCTCTTCTTTGCCTTTTCACCAGCCCAATCACTCCATTCCCGATCGGTATCTATCCCTGAATTCCTGCGGTGTCACCTGATAATAGTCACGGAATTTCCGGATAAACCAGTTGGTATTAGGATAGCCTATGCTTTCTCCAATATGGTAAATTTTATTATTTGTGTGCTTGAGCAACTCGCAGGCCTTGAGCATGCGTTGCTCGTAAATATACTGGGATACGGTAGTGTCTGTACATTGCTTAAAGAGCTTAGACAGATGATTAGGATGTACGAAAACACGCTTGGCAAGCAAGGTAAGCGACAAGTCTTTGTCCAGTTCCTTCCGGATATAGACTTGCGTCTTTCGGACGATCGCCTGGCTGTGGCCCTCGGTCTCCTCCCCTAGCGCATTGCGAAGCGTGCGCAGCAGATCCATCGCCCAGATCTCCAGCTGCGACGCGTGCAGCATCGCTTTCCCCTTAACAAAGGCGGATTGCCCGGGAGTGAGCATCTGGGCCAGCGTTCTGCCGCTGCGATTCGCGATATACTGGAAGGCATTGGACAGAAAGAAAAAAACGTCGCGCATCAGGTCGGGGGAACCCGTGTGCATTAGTGGAGACACGAACGCGCGGATCTTAGCTTCCGCCTCTTCCCACTGTTCCGTTTCCAAAAGATGCGTCAGAAGAGGCGCTTCATAGAGCTTGCGCATGAGACGCAGTTCCTCCTCGTTCCTCTCTGTCACCTGCCCTGACGAACAGCCGTCACTGCCCAGACGCGATTTGGCTGTCATGTAACTGGATTGCAGCCCTTCTGGGAAAAGACAGCCGGCTTCCCCCACGGATATTCCGCCTTTTAGCAAGTTCCGTACTTCCTGCCTTAACCGTTCGATCCGCTCATGCACCCATTCCGGATCCGGCGGCGCGCCCGATAGGTCGTACACCAGTACGAGCAGGTTTTCTTCATCGTCCGCAGCCGGCCAGCAGTCATACCGGTCCATCAGCAGTTCTTCCAGCATATTCGTTACCGCGAACCTGATCAGGGACTGCGAATAGAGATCCTGTCCGTCGAAGGGAGGACCCAATCGGATAAGGCACAGCGAGAGGGGGCCTGGTATCGGAAGAGGGAGGTCGAACAGCTTCAACTTTTCTGCAAGCGCCTTGCCGTTCAGAGTACCGTGGAGTGCCTTGATCAAGAGCCCTGCCTTCAGCTCTGCGCTATTATCCCGGAAGATTCGGAAGCCCTGTTCGATCGATCGCTCCTGCTCGAGTTGCTTAACGATTCGGCTCATTGCCATAAGCAGCTGCTCGTCCTTAGCTGGCTTCATCAGGTAATCGAGCGCTTGAAGCTCAATCGCTTTGCGGGCATAATCAAAATCCGCATAACCTGTGAGCAGCAAGCACTTCAGCCCAGGAATGCGCCGCCTGGCCTGCTCGATCAGTTCCAGGCCGTTCATGCGTGGCATACGGATATCCGTCATGAGGATGTCGATAGGTATCGATTCCATCAGGGCAAGCGCTTCACCCGCGCTGTAAGCTTTCAAAACCCGGGAGATACCAAGCGTTGTCCATGGAATCGTATCCGCCAGACTGTCCGCATAATGCTTCTCGTCATCAACCACAAGCAGGCTGGTCATGGCTCTTCCTCCTTCGTTTTATCTCTCGTACCCAATCTCCAGACCAAGCTCACGTTTAGCCCGCCCAGCCCGGACGGGCTAAACGAAATTTGGGCGTCTGGACCGAAATTGCCTTGCATCCGCTGATACACGTTCCATAGGCCGCAGCCGGTATATTCACCAGCCGGGATACGAAGCTCCATGTATAGACGGTCTATTTTCTCCCTACTTAGCCCTTTGCCGTTATCCTCCACTTCCAAGTGCACCCACCCATCCTTAACGTAGACCCTGATTTCCACCCGACCCGGGTATTCGACGTTCTCAAGTCCATGCACGATCGCATTCTCCACTATCGGTTGGATCAGAAGCCGTGGTATCCGGAGTTCCGCCAATTCTTCCGGCAGCTCGATGTTATAGGTCAACGTCTCATTGCGAAGCTGGAGAATCTCTAAGTGAATGCGTACGAACGCAAGTTCTTCGCCTATGCTAACTCCCTGATTGTCCATTCGCGTTGTATACCGGTAATAGTCGGCCAGGTGATACGCCATGTCCATAACGGCCTGATCCTTCCCCATCTTGGTCATGTTAATGATAAAACCCAGGCAATTGTACAGAAAATGAGGATGGATCTGCGCCTGTAGCTGCTTCAGTGTGGCATCGCGCGCAAGGATATGCGATTGCAGGACATTCTCGATGAGATCTTGGATCTGCGACGCCATTTCGTTGAAATTCTGCATCAGGAACGCAAATTCATTGTTCGATTTCTTCGGCAGACGGTAGGCATAATCACCCCGCTTAATCCGCTGCACCGCGCGCACAAGATGGAAAATAGGTCTATGTACGTTCCAGTACAAGGCCGTCGCGGCGGCGATCCCGAATAGGAGCAGAATGACCGAAGATGCTCCAAACAATATCCTCTGCTGCCTGATTGGTCCGATGATCTGGTCAAGCGGAACAGAATCGACGAGATGCCATTCAAGGAGATTGGAATAATAGTAGGTAATCAGATAAGGTCTGCCGGCGAACGAATGGATTAAGTAACCTGAATCCTGGCTATTGACCCTGTCACCCAATTCCGAGACGATTCCGTCCATCTTGGGCCCTTCCGCGGACCTACTGGCGATGATAGCACGTCCCTCTTTGTAAAAAAACGGATTGTCGGAATGACCAGACTTGTAGGTGTCGAGCAGATTCTCAAAACTCCATTTATAAAGGTTAATGCGAACGGCAACATCCAGATCGTCCGGACGGGCCGGCTTGTAACCCGTAGTGACATAGGTTCGAGTGAAGCTGGAGCCTATCTTCGAATCATCGCTGTAGGTCCATCCCAGTGAGAAGCGGCTCTCAAACTCTTCAAGATCATACTCATAAGAGGGGGAAGAAGAAATGCTGTAGCCTCGTTGCGGGAAATAGACGGTCACGTCATTTCGCCAATTGCCTGACGCGCTGGCCAGCGACAGCTTCTCCTGGATCAGCAATTTTGTTTTCATTAGGGAATAATTACTCATCTCGAGGTTGTACAGGTAATCCAGTACGTTCGTGTCAACTAGCATAGGAGCGGAGACCAGGTCGAACTTCTCTATACTGGCATCCAATTGCGCCACGAAAAGCTCCATCCGGTTCAGGCTCGCTTTGATGAGCTCCTCCTGTATGACGTTAATGCTCTTGGATGTAGAATAATAGTACAGTGCCACGACCGGAGTCAGAAGAATTAGCAGCAACACTAGCATTTTCTGAAAGATGCTGAATTTGATCCGCAATAAATTCCCATCCTTGTTTCGTAATCACATCTTAACCCATATTTTACAATGTAACGAAAGCGTTTTCTATACTAATCCTTTGCTTTTCATCAAATATAAACGGCCTCATTCCCAATGAGTTCTACTCAGGACTGAGGCCGCGTTATAATCTGACCAGGACACGAAAAACGGGGCTACCCGAAGGCAGCCCCGTTTGGAGTCATGATGTTAATCTGGATGTCAATTCTGTAGATAGTAGAAGAGCTCCGCTTGTTGAATGGTTGCCATTAGATTTAAAGCAACTTAATCAGCTCTTCCAGCTCATCAACCAATACTTTTGCAAGTTCAAAATCAGTATTTTTTAAAGCCAATTCTACTTTCGTCTCAACTAATTTTTTCTTTTGTTCATTTTCCAAATAGTCTTTATCAAAATGACTAGCATAAATCATCTTTTTAAATTTTTGCATTTTCATCTTTCTAATCGTCTTATCGTCAATGATTAGAACATAATCCATACCATTTACCACAGAATAGAAATCATGAGAAATCATGAGAATCGCACCTTTATAGTCTTCAATGGCTTTCTCCAGTGCTATTTGTGAGTAGGTGTCTAAATGACTTGTCGGTTCATCAAGAAGCAACACGTTTGCTTTACTGGCACAAACTTTAGCCAATTGAAGCATATTTTTTTCTCCACCAGATAAAGATTCTATCTTTTGATTAACGATTTCTCCTTCAAAGCCATAGTCTGAAATATATGATCTAACCTCTTCATATGTTTTAAACCCAGCATCGATGAATTCTTCCAGTATTGTATTAGAATCCTTTAGCATTTCGCCTTGAAGCTGAGATAAATAAGCCACTTTAGCCTCATCTTTTATTTCAATGGAATCATGATTATTTTTAAAGATTTCCCGGAGTAAAGTTGTTTTTCCGGTACCGTTCGGACCGATAAGAGCTACTTTATCAGTAGATTTTATCTCAAAGTTAACATTTTCTAAAAGCAGTTCATCAAAAGCAACACTATAATTATTGACACTTAAAACAATGGTGTCTTCTTCAATTTCATTATCAATATCAAAACGGATATTCGGTTGCTTAATATCAACAAATGGCGCTTTAATTCTACGGGCTTCCAATCTTTCTTGAAATTTAACTCTGGCTTTTAACGCTTTCCCTCTAGATGCTTCTGAATTATAAGTTGCGATAGCTCTAAGATTATTGATGATATTCTCGTTTCTCTCAATTTCTTCATCCTCAGCTATTGTGAGTTCTTGCAACTCAATTTTAGTTTGAAGTAATGAGAAGTTATATTCAATATATCGCCCATCAAACTCTTGGATTTCCATGTTTTCAAGGTGCAAAATTTTGTTAAAACAATGATTCAATAGATATCGGTTGTGCGTAACCACTAGCAGTATTCCTTTATGAGAATTAATAAGGTTTTTAAGCGCATTTAGGTTTTCAAAGTCTAAAAATACATCTGGCTCGTCCATAATCATTAAGTCTGGACTACTAAGCATTTCCTTAATCACTTGAATAAGTTTGAATTCCCCACCACTCAGGTCAGATACCCTAAGATCTTTTCGCTTCATGAGGTTTGCTAGATTTAGTTTCTTATTAATGTTGCTTTCAAAATCATCCCCATCCATTGCATCAAATGCGTCTAAAGCTAATTGATACTTTTCTAGTAACGGATCAATATCCGATGAGGTTTCCATTTCAGTGCAAATCAATTGAATTTCATTTTGAATCTTAATAAATTTTTCTCCTATATATTCGAAAACAGTTGTTTCTTTAGTTTTGTCTGGTTGTGAGAACTGACTTACATACCCAATTTTGCAAGTAGGGTCTATCTCTAACTTGCCATCGTACAAATATCTTTCTGGATCCATCAGTATATCGGTCAGTGTACTTTTCCCACTGCCACTTGTTCCTATAAAAGCGCAATGTTGTCCCTCTTCAAGCGTAAATGAAATGTTTTTATATAGTTCTTTTTGCGGAAATGAGAAGGATAAGTTTTCAACTTTTATCATAGTATTACCTTTCTTTATAAATAAATTTGTGACTACTACTTAGATGTATTGAAGAGCCTAAGTTTTGAGTTTACCGTTGACAGAATAACACTTATTACAACCAACTACAATCATTTCACATTTAAGTTGTCGAAAAATCAAAATTGCTGCACTGCATTAGCAAACGGTTTGATTTATCAGTAGTATTCATTATTTTACCCATTAATAAAAAATAGGGCCATCCTAATTATGGTATTAGGACAGCCCTTGACGATTTAAATTCTTTTAATGGTTCCACTCTTTTATTTCACTGGATGAATTATTACATTAAACTGTTGTTTTAATAGTCGTTGATAAGACTATCTTTTTTTGAATATGGCCGATTTTAAAATTACATTAAACTGTTGTTCTAGCTGTTATTTGATGGCCAAAATGCTATTTACTCAATTACATTAGAGTATTGTTTTCAAAATACTTGATAACACTGGATTTCCCACAATGGTTTGTTACACATCTAAGTATCCTCCTTAGCCTTTCATTAAAGTAAGGCATAAAAATAAAATATTCAATTCCCTATTAATAAAAGACAAATAGAAAAGGTGGTAATTCTACCTTAATATAATAGTGCGCAAAATAGGTGACTCGATAAAGTGACGATCAAATTCCGGGTATGTTCTTCTGGCATCCCAAAAGGCCATCGCAATTACAACCGTGGAAATCATTCCCCCCAACCTCATCTCATTTAATGCTTCATAATTTTCTTTAAATTTAATCATCCAATATAATTATGACATCAATGAAGCCATTCTGTTGGTATTAGTTTCTTCCCATTTCTCCATTCATCAACCAGGTGAATATCTTCAATTCCTCCCCATACAGTCTCTGGTGCATGGTCTAGAACAATTATCTGTAATTTCCCCCCGCATTTATTAACAACATATGAGAATACTTCAAACACTTTGCGGACTGCTTCAACATCTTCATCTTTAAACTCCAGATCCTCAGGCTCACTTCCGGAGGCAGCAAGCCGTTTTGGAAAGTACACCTGGCTTGGTTGATCAAATACAACAAATGAAGGTATCGGGTTATCCGTTAGATTTAAAAAAAACTGCTGAAGGCCTAAAGTCATTGCCACATGATATGACAACCAATTTGAACCGCTTCCTATTTCCCATAAATAATCTTCCCTATCCAATCCTTTCACATATATTGATAAATTATGTTCGGAAAGATATATGGGATCATCAGGGCGTTCAACATCTAATTTAGGTAATAAACGTGAAGCATTTGATGAGACAATTTCTAACGCTCTTTTTTTTCTGCCCTCTATCTGACTTTCGGAGACATTTTGCGAAAGAACAGATACTCTCTCTTTTAATGAATCAATCTCATTTATTAAATCACTATCTCTACCAATTTGATCGTAAGTATTTAATGCAGTTTCAATATTTCCAATAAATCTTGATATTTTTAAGACTTCATACTGCCTAATCCGCACTTGGCTTGATTTTTGCTCTAAGGATTTCCTCCGAATTCGAATAGCATTTAATTTTTCAGTAGTTACACGCATCTGATTTCTTACTCTCTCGAGTTCACGATCAAACGATACTGGGATATTATCAAACTCACCAGCTTCCTTCTCAATATCAGCTAAAGCATCATTCAGTACATTTAGAACATCATCTGTATTTAAATGATTACCGCATAATGGGCAATCATGATTAGGATCATGAATTTCAGAGAGCCAAGATGAAATTTTCAAACGATCTCGCTGAATAGTTAAAGACCCCTGATATTTTGTCGAACTCTCCTTTAATTGACTCATTTCTGAGAATCGTTTTCTAAGTTGTGATAGCTCTAATGAAACCACTTCTTCTTCTTGTTGGAGAGAAACTAGCTCACTAATTGCATCAGATATAGCCTCAGTCGTAACATGTGTCTCAATATTTGATATTTTGACGACCTTACGTAATACCTCAATCAGTTTATTCTTGTCATTTGTAATAAGCGTATTATGATCCACCAATCCCAATTCTTTTGCTTCTGATACCTTGTTTTGAAGGTCTGCAATCCAACGCATTGATACTTGTTGTATAGATGAAAGCTCCTTCTGCTTTCTTAGTAACTCTTTACGAGTTGCCTCAAGCTCATGACGCTTAGCCATTATATCTGGTGTAACTGCCCCTAGAACAAAAGGGAATATATTTCTTAATTTCTCACGATGGTCATATGTATCTGCCTTGTAAAAAACCACATCCGGATTAGCAACAATATTTTGTGGTTGATAATTGAAAGCAGCCAGATCTCTAAAACTGGGTCTACCCTTGAAGTTATTTCCAGTCTCATGCTCATCAAAATCCAAAGTAGTAAGCCCTACCAATTCATCCAAAGCCCTTTTCACACGTTTCACATCGTTATTTTTCGATACAATTTCCCTAGGTATTTCTACATTGGTAGCTTCTAAAACAAACATATCTCCTGTAGTTTTTTGTGTACCTGGCTCACGTCTAGCAAATAACTTCTCCCCTATTGGAGTAGATACAACTACACCAAACCATTCGCATGAATTTCTAATTGTATGTACAGGTATTGAACATGTATCAGAACCCAAACAGTAGTCAATGATTGGAATTATCGCTGATTTCCCAGTCCGCGAAGCACCACTAATAATATTTACTTTTCCGGTTTTAAACGGAATGATTTGTGGGGGATATTCAGTTTTTTTAGGCCATAAAACTATCTTTTTTATTTGAAAATACATGTTAAAACCTCACTTTTAGTATTGTTGATATTTCATGCAATGTTAGATTCGCACACCAATCCCCTAACTTCTCTGAGGCTTTATGCATTGATTTTATTGAATCAGGTATACCTGACTTTGGGGGAGCTTTTGAAAGTGGAAACATCTTCCCTTCAGAAGAAATCATTCCGAACAATTTTGACGCAAGACCCACACGAATAGAGTCTGTTGTCAGTTCTTTAAATTCTAGTGATCGAGTATGGATAGAAAGTAAAACATCTGATTTCGAGGTTTTTGAAACATAAAATTTATCCGCGAACATACGAAGTCCAGAAGATTTGTTAGTCGACAAAATAACCTCAAGGGTCTCGGTATGGTAGATCATTGATAGAATAATATAAAGTAATGGTATTGGTACCCCACCATCATCCGCTTTCTCTGAATAATAACTAGATATAAACCGCCAAAGAATTGTTGCACCTAATGCAGGATTTTGTATATTTTCAACTTCCTTACCGAGTACACTCAAATTGTTCATCTCCTATGCTACAACAAATCCTCATAATTAGGGTGCCATCCTAGGACTCGCTTGTTCGATAAAGTGTGATAACTACCAGGTGTAAAATGTTCCGGAACCTCCATGCCCTGTAATTTGAGAATATGGTTAGAACTTTTATGAAATAATAAGGTTCCCTTAAGTACATTATCTAACTGCGGATGTTCTATATTTATTATTTTCTTGTGACTGGCCAACGTTCTCTTAAGTTGTGCTTCATATTCATTAAAACTTGTCTTATTAACTAACCCTCTCTCTCCCCAATAAGTTCGATCATTAGCAGCGCGTAGAAAATCATTCACTGCAGTTAATTGTTCGTCATTGTCACAATCAATTAAGAGTAATTGTTTCACATAGATACTATTGCGCAAATGATGTTCAATCAGTGGCTCACTTATGATAAGCTGATCACTTCTCAGTTTCAGTCCATTATTTAGTGTTAAGTTAAAGGATGTCATTTCTGAATGGAACCAATCATACTCTACTACAGCTGCTTTTTGTTGCTCTAATAATAAATCCGTCTGTCGCTTCACAAGTCCCAATGCCCAGTTAATAGCTTCCTCCAAAAACAATTCTGGAATTAACGCCCTTTTCATTTGCTCACGCAAGTCATTTTGTGGACTTCCACTTCCAACAATGACCTTGAAATTTTTAATGATATTCCCTATTGTTCTATTATTACAATTAAATACATTGTTTAAATACTGATCAATAGACTCTGATACAGAATCTTTCAAATTATAATCAGGTTCCTCCCCCCAAAGGAGAGCTTTAGCTACGATTATTGCTTTTTGGGCATCTTCTAATGTGTTTGCTTCCTCAAATATTTTGCATATATTACCTTTTAGTGGTTTGGATACATATATTTCATACTTATGATTACTTGTTAAGTCCTCATTAGATGCTGAATCTACCCAATTACTAATAGTCTTCCAAAAATCTACGGAACGGTCAGCTAATGGGTTACCACGCACCCCCACACTTTTTCCTTGCTCATAAGTTCGGTTTCCATCTGTATCCTCCACACCAACGTCTTCAAACACTTCTAAGGTTATCTTTTCACCGCTTGTACCACTAAGTAACCGTGATAAAAATCGTGTGTGTTGAAGAGAATATCCTAAGTTTTGACCAGGTACATTGGATGATTTTTTAGATCTTTTTCGAAATTCTTGATTCCCTATAGATTGTTCCAATTAAAATCACCTTCTAATCAAATGGTTACTAGTAATTCGACAAAGCTCCAAAAATTCCCTTTCATTTTTTTATTCTGTATACAAAATTGATAATCTTATACAATAAGATAAACTCCAGATAAGAAAATCACCTAGCTTTTTTATCCAATAGATACGAAATAAAGGACAATTAGGTTTTTTAGTACTTAGGGTAAGAAAGGTGATCAGTTGGCTCTATCAATTACGGGAACAACAATTATTTCCAATGAAATGGTCAACGAATGATATAAGCCCCTAATCCATAAACTGCAATTCGGAAAATTTTACGATTATACGGTAGACTCAAACGGGGATACGAAATTTATACAGAGTCGTTTTAAAATCCTACTGATTATCCTGAAACTGAACGTGCCTCCATTATTGAGCCATTGCTTTATGATCAATTCGTTTTCAAAATCGCCGAATCCTTTAGGAACGGGACGGTTACTCAAGATGAATACGTGTTATTCCGTCGATACTTTGACCCAATGATTAGCAATGCATTGAGCATGTTTTGGATAGACATTTACGACGTTCCAGCCTCAGACATAGAAGTTGAAATGATTGAGCGACTCGTGTTCGAGTTTTTACCCAGAGTAGATGACCGAGGAAATTTACGTCCATTTATTAAACGCAATATTCAAAGCCATCTAATTAAAATGTCGAACGTAAAAAGTATGTAAATCGACGAGACGAGGGAATTAAGTGTATATCAGGGATTCCCCTGAATATATAAATATCCGATTTCAATAATGGATTCAATAACTATTTGATTTTCCATTATATCTTTCCATGATTTAGAAGCATTCACCAACTACATATCTGCACAACAGCTCTTTCATAGTTGGCCTACGCCTATTTCTTGAGAGAGCTTTTTTTGATTATAAGATGCCTTTGTAAACAAACGGCCCTATATGAAACCCTCCGAGGTTCTCGTATAGGGCCTATTTTATTTCCATTGAATCAATATGTTCTCTACTCTAACCAGTATTCCAGATGCATTCAGACATTATTTGGATTGTTTTCCACTACTACGGTCAAGGAATTAAATATTCCCCTTCTCCTTGTCACTTTAGCCTTTGAGCCTAAGTTGCAGCTTTATAGGCTGCGACTTGGGCTTTTTTTGTTTCCGCAAACAGCGGTGGTAAGGCGGAGGGATAAGTTGCTGCGCCTTTTCGCATTCAGTTAAAGGAGAGTAGTAATGAAAGAAAAAAATGAGTGGAAGGATATTCACTTCGCGAAATATCCTGTAGTTGAGTAAGACTTAAGTCTACCAAGAGACGTCGGAAGGAGAAGAGAATATATACAGATGGTGAACGGTTCTATTATAAGGATTCTCTGCATGGTGAAGTTGAAATCTATAACAGTCGGAAAAAGCATATAGGAGTTCTTACCGCTGAGGGAGATGTTCATCCAAAAAAGGGAAAAGTGAAGGGGCGAGTGCTGAAAGATAAAATAGGCCATATCACTCCATCAACCATATGCTAACAGGAACGACGAAACCTCGCCGTTCCTGTTAGCTCTCTTAATGTTCACCCGCAATCTTTTGAACGTAGTTAATGAGAAAAATTATAATATTAAGCTGCTGAGGAGTAGAGTAAAATGTCATAAATTTACTATAAATAGAATTTACTGGATCTGGTGTGTGGTCCAATTATTGATTAAGTATTTATTGTGTTTCGGATTATAAACAATGTATATTATTATAATTTATGATTTCCAGACACTATAGGTGGTAAATGGTTCAAAAACCAATCTATATCGTTAGTCATCAACCATACATACAAACTCTGATATGTGTTCTTTAATCCAGTTCTTGATAGATGGGGACTTTCATTTCTAATAGTTATAAACTCGTCTCTTCTTTCTTCCAACGTTTTATTTAAGATTCTCTTTCTTCTTTGAGTATTAATATTTTTCCGGATACCAGGCTGATATTTTTTCAACCAAAGAAAATCGTGAGTGTGCAGCCAAGTATAGTTACTTTCACATAACTTTCTGAGCTCCTTTGGAGTAGCCGCAGGATTTCTCTGGTGTATTCCCAGAAACTGATTTCTTCTTTCCTCCAATGTAAATCTTGGTTTTATCATTCCATTTCGTTCTTTTAACGGTGGTAATTGTTGCTCAAACCAATCGCTATCATACGTACGCAACCAAGAATAATTACTTGAATTTTGACGTTGAAAATCTCCTCTGGATAAGTCAGGATATTCTTTGCGTAGTCGTAAGAATTCCTTTCTTCTGTGTTCAAGAGTATTGGATTTATTCTTGTTAGAACCTGTTTTGATTGGTGGCTGTCTTATAGACAACCACTCATTATCGTTTAACATGAGCCATTTATAATTAGAGCTTTCTAATTTTCTAAGTTCAGATCTTGAGGCATCAGAATGTTTACTCAAAAGTCTAAGAAATTGCTCCCTCCTTTCTTCCAAATTCTTCTCCGATTTTCGAATTACCCGTTGTGGCAGCTGTTCCACCGTCCAATTTTTGTCGTGAGTGTTCAACCACACATAATTCCTTGGATTGATCTGCTTCAGCTCTTTTTTGGTTGCATTGGGGTACCGTTGTAATATCTCAAGGAAATCGTTCCTTCGATCTTCTAAACTTATTTTCATCCTCGTGTACCTAACATTTTCTCGGAGCCAATCCACGTCATATGCCTGCATCCATTTGATAAGTTTAGGATCAATTTTTGTGATTTTAGTAAGAGTGATCCCGGGATTACTCCTCACGATTTCAATAATCCGATTTCTTCGTAATTGTTTTATAGTTCCCATACGCATTTGAGTAAGATTGAATTTCCCAAATATCTCCTTTAATTTAAGTCTTAAAAAAACTCTACCAACACCCAGTTCTTCCACCATCTCATTAAGAAACACAATATCATTACTGATTAATTCTTCAAATTTAGAATCCCAAACTTCACCAGTTTCCAGAATTAAATCATACTGATAGATATCTCTATGATTGTCATCAGATCCTAATCTTGAATAAAAGAAGCCGCATTCTGCACATTTAAATAGACCTCTAGGTTTTGCAAAGTGTCTTGTATTCTTTAGCTCAACAGTCTCAATAACTTTTTTTGAAAATTCAGGACACAACTTATTTAAACACGGCCAAGGTCCTTCTCCAAAAGGGGTATACCTAATTTCCTGTGACAAAAAGTCTTCGCTTGTTCCTCCAAAAAATATCATGAGCAAAAGTACATAAAGAGTATGAATAGGTTTCTCTCTTCGCCAAAAAATTCTGTTGATTCCCTTTATCTGATCTCCAGTAATTGTAATACCAATTAAATCCAAGAATGGTTTGGGAAATCTTTTAATGAAATCAGGGAAAAGTTTATCATATAGAATTATTGTTGATTGCACATTCTGATATTCTTTAACTTTTGCATATTCAATGAACTTATTAAATACGAATTGGCGGGAAATATTTCGATCTGAGGTAAGTAAAAAGTTATTTTCTTGTGCGATGAGTAATAGATCCATATTGTCATTTTCAATAACAAACTCCAGTGAATGCCCGTTGTTACAGAACATCGGAGTAATATTTAGTTCCTTATTGGAAGTATTTGCGAACGATTCGTTGCAAAGAGGACATTCCGTTAATAAATAGACATTATGTTTATAACAGACTTTTGAACCAGGTAAATGATGCGACCTATGCCAATAAGGCTCTCCGAAGTTAGAAATATCTTCTTTTGCACATAAAGGACATAAGTGAAGACGAGAAACATTATTTTGATTAAGTCCCAGATATGCTGATGGATTAGATCTACTAATTCCATAAACAATAGCTTCAAAAATCTTGTTGCTTTTTTCCTTTGACAAAAACTTTGTATAGTATGGAAATAATGTATGCTTCGTTACCAGTTCACTAGTACTTAATCCTAGCTGGCAGTTATTCGAAAAGTAATCTAATCTCGTGGGCCATAAAATATGAATTGTCTTTTCAGCATTTCCGAAAAGCCGATTCGTTGTTTTCCTAACTATTTGGTTCCCACTATAAAAATGTATCCGTGAACAGAAACTATAGACCAATTCATCTGGATATAGTCGCATTTTGTACACTTTTATCACCCAGTCCTGAATGTTGTCATGCTGTAATACTCTCATGAAACAAATAGTAACCCTCTCTTATCTTAGTCTGCAGGTAATATTCGACATACTCTGACTTCAGGATTCGAATACCCGCTTCCCGTAATATTCTCCATTCAATCGGTCTGCTACCTTGCTGTTCGATTTTCCTCAATGCCCAATTTATTTTCTGAATTTGATGTTGTTCCTCTGTTTCCAAGTTAATCTCTAGGAGACTCTGACACAAAGGCAGCTTTTCAAGGTGCCTTTCTAATAACGCAAGTTTTCCAATAGATCGACCAATTTTAGAAAGAGTAATCCGCTCAGGTTTGCCATACCCCATCCGAAGTTTTAAAATTACTTGGTTTATCTCCTCAGCGATTTTTAAATCACGTTGATTCCAATCTACACGCGGCTTACCTGTTGTTTTTTTAGAGTTTCTAGGTAAGCATTTCTGGAGCCATTCCCTGTCATGTCTGTATAACCACATGTAGTCACTTGCATTTGCTTTTCGAAAGCTTGTATAACTTTGGAAATCATTGATGTTCCGCAGAAGACGATCTCTTCTAAAGTCTCGATCTTCACTTACTTGATGCAAATCTAAATTAAATTGAGCTTGTTTTTTCTTTATATAGAGTGTAACGGTCTTAGAATCTACAGCTAATTTTTTTGCGATAGACCGGATTGTACCACCTTTTTCAAGAAGAGCATCAGCCTTTGACTCCCAATAGTGGCCGAAGTTTTTCACTCGTCCATAAGAATAAGCATCCTCGATTGTGAAATCAGGTCCACGTCTCGTATAATGAAATCCACATAACTCGCATTTAAATAAACCAACTGGTTTATGGGTGTCTGTACAACGAGTAACAGTTACCTCTTTCACCGTATGCTTTTTAAAATGACCTGTAATTTTGTTTAAGCAGGGCCAAGGGCCTGGCCCAAATGGAGAGATATTTGTATAGGAAGATTTATCATAAACTCCTCCTAATAAGAATTCTATTACAAGCGCATGCAATAATGGATGAAAGGAGTACCGATGCTTCCTTAATATCCTAGATAACCAGTTGTTTGATCCAAAAGGGATAGGTACACCAAGTCTTGTAAGAATGTCAGATGGAAACATGGAACGGAATCGCGAGCAAACCTCTTGTTGGTTAATCCGTCCTCCTGTAGTACAAAGATTCATTTGGGTTAGTTTTCTAACGTATACATCTCGGAGATTTAAAGGAACCTTCTCTTCTAATGCCTCCTCAAACAGTGCTACTATTCTTTTCGTTACTCTTAGCAAGGTTGCATCCTCATTAGTGACAATCTGGTCAGAAAGATTGTGGCCTTCTCTACAAAATAAAGGGCATATGGACAAATCCTTTGAATTGTTGGTTGAGATCAGTTCTTTGCAAACTAAACATTCGGTGAGTAATTCACATTCATGAATATGACAAAGCAAGTTACCTGGCAATTGATGTTCTCGATGCCAATACGGCTCACCATATGTCAGACTATCTTCTGAAAGGCATTTAGGACATAATCGAAGTGCCCCTCTTACCTTTACCACACTTGCCATTATTCCAGAGGTCAAATGAACACTTCCTCCACGACCGTCAAGCATGTGTCTTCTGATAGTTTCAGCTTGTTTTTCTGATAAAAATGGTTTGTAAAACGGAAAAAGAGTATTATTCTGAAGAACTTCATGAACCGAGCCTTGAACAAAAGTTATAACTGGAAGGAGCGTTGTAGGAAGATCTATTGATGTCTTTTTATGCTCGAGGCCATACATTTTTCTTCTTGTCGGCTTAATACCTTTATGTCCATTCAAATAATTGTATCTAGCCACAATGCTTAGAAGAATTTCATCCGGGTATGCTCTCAAAATAATACCTCCCAGTCACAAACCTAGTCTCGATCTTACATCTTGAACATAACCTGACCTTTTAATTAATTCATAGAACGTTGCATTCTTCTCTTTCTCTTTAGAAGCTATAACAGCTAACACGCCATTAGATTTATGTTGATATTGATGTTTATTTTTACTTTGTTTTTCCTTAGAATCTTTAGCCGGCACATTAGTGATTTTATTAGATGCTGGAACATTCTCTTCGTGCTTATAAACAAGTGCTGCTTGGTATGCAGCCCGTTTCCATTGATTTAGGTCATCTACCTTAGTTCCATCAGCAGCTGACCTCGCGGCTTCAGCCGAGAAATCAGCCTCCATAAGCCAATGAATGATTTCATGCAGCTGCGCCTCTTGCTCTTGTTCATATAAAACTTCTTCCAAGTTAATTCCAGAGGCTTCCTCGTACACTCGCTTCTCTTCAGCTGTAATAAAGGTTGCTGGATCGTAGCTCATGAAGATATCCAAATATTTTTGCATTTCTTTCTCACTACCACTACGAAGGGCTCTTAATGGCGGCTGCAAAAGTCGAAATTGCTCTTGAGCAACAGAATGTATTACTGCAGCTGTTATCAATTCACCGCCGCCTATCACCCTTTTTTGAGACTCTTTGAAGATCTTTACAACAAGATCCGGAATACCTTGAGATTCGTAATATAATGCCTCTTCAATTTTAGCCGTTAATTCCGCCTTTTTTAAAGTCCACTGATGCTTCCATATATACGTCAATAGGGTTTTCCAATCATTGTCAGTTACCAGTAATCGATCCCACTCAATACTCCCTTGGGCAGTAATCCTTTTAATGTTTCGAAATTCCTTCGTAAAGAGATGGCGGGCTTTAGGCGTTCCAATTAATACTATAGGAACACCAATTGTATTAATAAGTGTGTTAAAGAAATTCAGCATAATTGTTGCTCCACCAGATTTAAGTTCATGCAAATACTGTATTTCGTCTATCACTAGCACTCCAAGATGGTGCTCCAATGCAAGTGATGACATTACTTGAATTAACTCATCCGTCTTATAATCAGTATATTCCTTGTAATCTATCTCTCCCATCAACTCTCCGATTTCATTAATAAAACTAAGACAAAGTTGTTTAATTGTACCCGTCACTGGACAGTCAATTTTCAACCATACTAATTGTCTTTCTTTATGCTGTTCATGAATAATGATTTGGGGATAAATATCAAGAATTCTTGCTATTCCTGTGCTTTTACCTGCACCTGAAATACCTATAATCCCTAGCCCTGAAGATGTTGGCAAGGGTACCTTGTAAGCTTGCTTCTCTAACTCAGCAGTTTCCGGCTTTTTAAAAGACATCATAGCATACCTCATCCGTCGAACATGGTCATTATTGGTTATATTTCGCGACAGATATCCTTGTCTGATGAAAATGGAAAGCTTTTGTTCTACTTCAAGGTGTTTATTCAAAGGAATGACGTAATTAGCGAGTTGCTCAACACAGTGTTTTCGTTTACTGGAAGATAGCTGTAATTCCTTTGGATTAAAATTTTTTAGCACCTTTATTTTCTTGGTTGCTTCTATAGCGTCCAGAATCTCAGGAAGAGCTTCAATCATGGGGAACCCTTTATAATGTGGAACACCAGTATCCTTATACTCAGCAAATTCTATCCTTCCTCTTAAGGGTTTTCTGATTTTCAAGCTTACTCCTCCTCATCCAGTGCTTGCCTTAACAAATCCGTATTATCTACTGACGGTACAAAATCTGCTTTCTCCTCCACGTTTGGAAAGTTGATTACATTACTGAAATCCGATTGTTTATTATCCCCATCATCCAACCTCCAACTTCTCTCTTCTCTTTCTTGCTGCTTGGCCACTCGTCGATGCATTTTGCCATCTTTTATTTGAACCTGACCGCTACCTGAATTCTTTGAGGAGGCCTTAGAAGATTTAACTACTGTTTCAAAACTATCAATCATATTCACTCTATCTTCTATATTCTTAAATGCACCTCTACGTCCCATCCTTGCTTCATAAGCGATGACGTCAAGCTCTTCTTCCCACCTGAACTCCATATGACGCGCTACAAACTTCTCATTCTGTTCGTTTAGCTTAAAACATTCCTCAAATGAGCCATCTTCATGTCTTAAAAACAAGCGGGATGTATCACGAGGATCAAAGGAATATTCAACATCAATTTTTTCTCCATTTCTTGCATGAAAACGCCAACTTTCCCTCTCTGCAGTCTTACACGTAAAAAGACTCTTGTTGAACTTTATACCGCTTGCAGTGAATCGGCTTTTCCGTGAAGGAAGCAGGTTCATACGCAATTCATCCTTGCTGACAAAACTAAGGGATCCTAGACTATTCTTTCGGCCCCAATGCCAAAGCGCATTTGGGGTTGGGACGATATCCTCAGCAATCATGGCATCGTTTCTTCTATACGAGGTCATATAATGTTTGTTATGATATCTCACGTATTCGATTAGAATTTTCTCAAATTCATGAATATCTAAAAGATCTTTCATTTTAGTCTTTAAATCACCGCGTTCCTGCATACGTTCTAGGATTGCGCCTGGAACCCACCTAACGTAGTGTTCATTACTCACATCAAATTGTTTTTCGACAAAAGGCTTCCAGTCCGGACGATATGCAGGAAGATGCTCTGGTTTTACGCCCAATGTCTTTATAAGATGAGCCGACTTGTTTCCAACATATTCCCCACGATCTGTAGTTAAACGTTCAGGTAGTCCAAACGACGGCCATTCTTCTGGAGAAATATCAATTCCGAATCGTTTACAATACTCCACTTTGTTAGAGGCAGCATTCTCTAATGCAAGAGCTGCTCCGATCCAACTAGGCCCTTCCAGTCCTACATAAAGTCCTGCAATTAATCGGCTGAAAACATCTACGACAAAATATATTACGGGTCTACCGATAAACCAATTTCTATTTTTTCGATTCACTAAATATATATTTCCAACAGTTGAATCAATCTGATATAGAGAACCAGGGCCAAATGATTTGTCTTCAAACGTACCCTCAATAGCCCTATATTTTAAATTCACCCTTCTATGACCATACCGTTTCTCGTATTCATCCTTGAGATCACGTTCTTTTCGGTGCCAGTAATAAAATTGGCGAAATGTAGGTACTTCATGTTTCAGCTTTAAAATAATACCTTCCTCAGCATCAATACCTGCTTTATAGTAAGCTCCGAGCATCAGAACATACACTTCATACAGGGTTCTCTTATCTCTTTTCTTATACCAGCGATCAATAGCTTTTTGGAAATGATCCCTTTTGATTTCTTTCGTAATTTTAATACCGACTAACTCAGGATCTGATCTCGAGTCTTGGTTTCTTGTACCTACTTTTTCACCAGGAGTATCACGTGCTACTCCCTTGCCGCCGCATTTCCAGAAGTCAGGCAACAAAGCATTGACTCTCATTCCTCGTTGCCAATATTTCCTCAAATTTATCCTGACCAATGTTTTTGACACGTTGTGCTTTTTACTAATTTCATCAATAATGATTCCACGTAGTCTCTTTTTTAAGATATCAAAAGCATGTTTCCCTGTAACAGCCTCCTCCAAATATCCCCAGACTTTGTCGCGTATCAACTTATCTTTTTCAGTTAATCTCGAGTCGGGTAGCATCGTCCTTGGAATTACGTATTCAGTGAATTGTATATTCCCTTCCATGATTTCATTTTCAATTATTTCTCGGTTATTGAATTCGGGTTGAGCCGTTTCACTGAGAATATCAATCGTAACAACGACCTTGTTGTTCACCCACAGTACTCGTAATAAAGATGGGGTTATCTGCTCGATGTCATCAACCTCGTCAATTTCCGGCCAAAGTTCAAGAATGCTATTTGGATAAATTTCAGTTTGCATATTTTCTCAGCCCTTCCCCTTTTGCCTCTGGTATGTTAAGAATCTGCAAAGGCTTATTAGGGTCGATGGGCTGCTCCATGTCAACAATCCACTTTTTTGTAACAATAAGATGCCGGGCTATTGTCAGGCTGTTCCCCGGTAAAAGGCCTAATCTATCATCAACCTCATTTGTGATGTCAGTTAACTTGCTAGTTCTCCTTGATAGATTAGGTTCCATTAATTTCCTTACTTTAGTAACAATCGTTTCAGATATGTGATAATTAGCGAGATCATAAACACTGTGAACGTAATCTATGTTTTTGGCATATGTCACAGGAACATCTTTATCCGTAACCAGTTCCCACTGGACTCCTCTACGCTCCCAATAAATCCTCTCTATCTCCATTTTTTCTATTTCTCTCACAGTGATTGATTTAAAAGGCTTTAAAGAGACCGCTAGAAAAGTTCCATCAAGAAATTTGATTAGATAATCAGTAGTCATTATTTTCAATTCATTTGTTTTCAGATTGATCGGATGCTTAACATTCAACTCCCTCGCAATTTCTATTGTCTCCTCGATATTATCAAGTTCCTCATCAAGCAGCGGGTACTGTTCCTTGTAATCTTCAATCAATTTAGACCAGTCTAATAATAAGAAGTAAAAGTACTCCCAATCTGATAAAAATAAATGTTCACGCCCATTCTTAATTCCTTTGGGTCTATGGGTGTTACCTCTAGAAGATACTTGCTTAGCTGTATACCAAGGTGTGTAATTTACTCCCTCCCCTTGGCCTTTACCTTGCTTAACCCATCGCTTTATCTGAGTTCGAATCGTTGAGCCCTCCACTATCAAATCGCTCCTCTCGTTTTACAGATTTCGCTAAAATTATGGTTATTATACGAGATATAGTAATACAAAAAACCATTTAATAAAATAGTTTTAAATTTTATTTTAACTTTTAAATTAATTTCATTGTGGCTCTATAATTATTTGCTTAATTATCTACACCTTTATGGTTCTCGTTAAAGAGGGAAACGCAAATAAAATTGACGATGATTGGAATTACATTGAATTTGAAATCTGCATTCGAGAACAATGTCTCTAATAAAATAAGTTCCGAGTAAATCCGGAACTTGGGCTAATGACATAGATTATACCTCTCATAACACCACGATTAATAAGCGATAAGCTAGCTACATTCTAATTAATGTCATTTCAAGTACTTATACATAACTCTATCCCTACGACGATTCAACCCCTTCTTTTTACCGGAAGAACGTTCTCTTTGAAGTTTTTGTATGCATTGAAGTACTCCTCCAACTTCTCCTTATATTTGTCGTACTCACTTTTTGGAATAATCGTTTCACATAGAATTATGTTATTCTTTTTTTCATCCACGAAGTAAATTCTACTCAGGTTCTTGGGGTTAAAAATAACTGCTATTGGCCAATCTCCTGTCCACTCAACTATTTCAAACCACCTTTCTTTTATAGCCTGTGTATTCGAATAGTGGATTCCTCGAAAATTGATACCTTTGGATGTTACTTTTGCAATACCAATAGAATATTTTTTATGTATCATTTCAACAGCTCCTTTTCAAAATCGCTTGATAACTCTAGTATTATCCGTTTTCGGATATTTATTCGAAGATATCCCACTTCTAGCTATTTTTTTAGATATCACTATTTTTCACAATCGCACTGTTCTCTTCTATCAGATTTGGCCTTTATCAACACTAACTAAGAAGTAATTACTAAACACTACGATAGTTTTAAAGATTCACCGTAAATAAAAAACAAAAAGCAAGGAAAACTTGGATGCTAACCCAGTTTTCCTTGCTCTCTAAATAACATATATAAGTGGAGATTATGAAATATAACTTCAATCCCTTTCTTCTGAAAGACCGATATTCTATTAAAGATATGGCTATGAACACTTATAATCGTACCAAGACTAGTTGGTGTAAATATTTAAGAACATCTAACTCCCGCTACATCAACCGCCGCTTTAAATGAATCTCATTCTCTTTAATTCTTTTCCATTTCACCAGTAATTTCAAATAACATCTGCCCTCCTTCATCCACAACAGTAGATGTCGTTACATTTACGTTTTGGGATTTTTTTGGAAAAAAATCAATTTACTTGTTGCTATAGAGTGCTATGCCAGAACAAGTCACATGGTAAATACCCGTTACCAAACGTTTAAGGTTATCTAATTATTGAATATGTATCTCACCCGTTAAATTCCGGATTCAGCATCAACAGATATATTCCTTGAAAAGTATCGATCTGCACAACTATTGACAAGAACTTCTCGAGTTTTCTCATGAATTTTTAACAATTGATTTAGGACGAAGATCCGTTGAACTTTATCTTCAGCAAAAATGAACAGTTGCTTCTTATAATAATCAATTTGCCTCTGGTAAGGCCCAGAATACCTCTGTTTTTTTTCATATATGTAAAGTAACTGTAGATGCAACTCATAAACATCATCATAGTTCATCTTTAATGACACCCTCTCTGAAAAATACTGTTTATTGATAAACCATTATCGCCACCTTTCAATAATTAATACATCTTCAGCTGAGGTAATTAGCAATTATCTTTAAAACACTTCTGTTCAATACCTGAGAACTGTTTTGCCGATATGTATCTTGCGTTATTCCCGCAAATGATGGATTAACAATTGTGCCCTTAAATTGAATAGCGGCAGATTTCTAAAAGGGATCTATCGCTAATATGAGCTAAAAAAATCTTTGATAAATTCTCTCCTGCGTTCGCCACGGAGTTGTGCCTATATTTGCGTGGTTGGGGCTTTCTCATGACCCCGCATACGTTGGGATGAAATCCGTTGTCAAGGAGTTGGATGGGTATCTGAGTCCTTGCCGTTTTCAACTACAGAGTAGTTTTCCCAGTTAAGATCCTCGATGGTTACTCCCTCTACTTCCTCGATTAGAAACTTAGAAATTCGCCTTGTCCAATTTGCTTCTAAAGAGAGGTTTTAATCTTCTAACCTGCTTGAGCTAGCGTTCTACGTTTGCGAAATGACCTGTTCTAAATATGGAACGCTTCACCGTAATATCTGTAGGTCGAAATTTCTATCGCTTTAGCATAGAAAACGCTTTAAAAAATGTATTAATTACTGAAATTTAATCCTCTTCCTACCGAAATATATAAAAGGAAAGTACTACTAGTTAATATGGAGAAAATAAATATTATCTCGCCAAACACATTCTAAAGTTTACATTGTGCAACGTTCCAAAAAGCTATTAGGAATCCTAGAAAGGGGGATAATATATTTTCAATTAATCGGAACAAAAAATAATATAAATGGAGGATCCCTTTTGAATAAGCCTATAATCATTATTGTACTTTTTGCTTTTTTCGCAGGACTATATCCATCAGACGTAATTGCCGCTCCAAATAAAACAAGAGCAAGTAAAATAGATGTTTACGGGGGTGCCACGTTTGATCCACAAGGAACCTTTGAAGCAAAAACGGACTACCACTTGTCAGAGGTAGACGGCCTTCTTTATTTTATTTGGCATCAAAAAGGTACGGGAGGAACTTTTGAACAATATAAGCCTGCAAATATATACGTATCTATTGCAAAATCTGGGAAGTGGATAGTTCGAGGAAAAAAGATCTATACATACCAAGACCTGTATGAAGACCCGGAATTCATCTATATTGATAACAATATTATGCTTTCTGATAAAACGGGTATCCATCAAATCAAAATTCTAACTAATGGAAACATTAAAGAGCAAAAAATAATTGAAGCAGGTGATTACACAAGCTATTCGTTCAGAGAAGTTTACACTAATAATTCTTACGGCTTTATGATAAACCAAATAAATGACTCAGCCTACAAAGTATATTTGGCGAAGGATCTATTCAGCAAACCGACCATTATTAATAATTCAAATGAGTATTTGGAGTTTCCTGGAAATGGACATTTTGTTTACTTAAATGAGAATATGAATCAGTTGTATTTATTTGATCGTTACAGCGGGGTTTCTTTCTACGATATTAAAGCGGATGATATGGTTTATGATAAAAACGGTGATATAAAAAAAGTTCCCTCTATCATCGAACCATCATTAATGTTGAACAGTAAATTTGTGGCTATCAGTAATACTGGTTTCAGAGTATATGATCAGAACTTGAAGAAAATCAGTGAGGATGTGTATAAAACAGGGTATGCCGATTGGGGAGTTGATGCAAGAACATTGACACCAACGGAATATCATATTTGGACTATTGGTGATTATAAACACACAAAAAAACTAACCTTGGAGATATTTAAGCGATAACAATTATGATAAAAGAGGTTGTGGAGCGAAATCCACAATCCCTTTTGTCAACAGCCGCTTAATCAGGATTGTCCTTTTTATTCACGCTTATGTAAGAATTGATCTTTTGAATTAATTCAGAAAAATGATCAGCGTCTGGTGATCTACAATATAATCAGATAGTGTTGAAGATGGTGCGAATGAAATTTTATCGGTTCCCAAAAGTCCAAAGGGGTGCTTCCAAGCCAAGTGGCTACTGGAGCACCCTATTTATTGAGTTCCGATGAGTCCTATCCACTTGTAGAATTTACGATAACTGCATCGTAGTAATACAAGTGTTGTCCCCTTCCGAGGTTGTAAAGGAAGAGGTGCTGCTCTTACCGTCGTAATCAATCGTTACGTGGAACGTTTGGTCTCGAGGCAGCCAGAGATCTATAAAACCATTATTATGAGATTTAATAACATCCTTCATTATCACTTTGTTATTGTGGTCGGTTACGGTGACATTAAATGATGTATTCGCCATTTCTCCCTGACAGCCAGCCAGGTTATGTATGGTACAGGGATGTGTTTGGCTTACATAAGGCGCAATTGAAACGAAAAACTCATCCCTCGGCAGACTGTAGGTCAATTCTTGATCATTATCCCTTGTCACTGTCAACTGATTTGATGTAATCGAAGCAGATTTAGCTTTGACATTCCCTATGCTGTAGTCATTCACCAATTTTTTAATATCGTTTGTTTGGGCTAGCTCTTCACCAATCGGATCAGTTTTTCCCTCATCAGCGATAGAATAGGTGCCTAAAGCTACACCAACCAAGATGATCACTATAGCCGTGGTTATAAATACTTTTTTATTCATGAAATTTGCTACCTTCCTTTTTACATTTGGTGCCGTTTATGCTAAATCTTTTGCTTTGACCCCTTCGTATAAGCTTCAGTGTTTGTGATCAGCAGTTACCACATTTATTACAACCGATGTTTTTTTACCGCCTGAATTCACATTAATGGTAGCTTTTCCTGGAGTAACCGCAGTCACCAATCCACTTGCATTTACCGTTGCTACTTTAGAATTACTTGAAGAATAGGTAATCTTTATTTTCCCGCCTTTGGGTGAGGTCACCGCGGTAGGCTTCAGCTGAAAGTTTTCAGATGGCCTTAAAGGATTTGCAGGACCTTTAACTACAATTGAAGTTACTTTTACCGCTTGTGCCGCTTGTGTTGCTTTCGTTAAAGAAACTGGACTGGTAATTGTTAATGTTAAAAAGGCTACAGTTAATGTTGATGTTAATACAGCTCTTTTCAATAACTTCATTTTTAATCTCCTCACAGTTCTTTGTGAATTTAGACTAGAAACATTATATTAACCTGCTGTATCTATCCCCCCCTTCAGTTGTGAGGTCATTGGGTCTACACCTTTTTTATGAAATATCCTTATATTGTCTTTAAAGAATAGCAATACATTTTGGAGAAAGTATGAAGATATGATGTTCTTTTTAAAAAAAATTAATGAATCTCTTTCCATTTGTCCAACAAAAAGAAATTGGGCTTCCACTCACCTTCCACATGTAAAACGAACATTTAAGTGTTACCATGAGAGGGTATTAATGAGGAGAATTATACTACTAGGAGAAATATTTTATGAATGGGTTGAGTGGATTGTCAGGTTCAGCTAATATGCCAAGAAACTGTGGAATGGATGGAATGCATACGGGGACGGGAAACAAAAAAATCACCAATCACGAGCATGCTAAAGAAGCCATTCAAAACCCAAAGGCAAATATACCGGACGAATATCGTGGACGAACTATAGATATTAGGTTATAAGAACATCGCATACATACCCCAGAGCAAACTTATGATCAGATCTGCTTAAAAAGATATAAGTGACCAACATACAAAGGAGTTCCCATTAAATTATAGGGGACTCCTTTGTATGTTGAGGAGGTATCTGTAAAAAAAAGGGGGCATCCCTTCAGCCATATGTGGCTTTTTGGATACCCCCTCACCCATTACTTAATTCACCATACTAAGATAACTCTCTTTATCTACTACACGCCGAGCCGTAACATAACGATCTTTGTAGTATCTTTCGGACAACTTGCTTATGCTTACTCCCTTGCTGCTTGAGGAGTGGGCGAATTGATCGTCGCCTAAGTAAATTCCGGCATGGGAGATACCATTACCAAAGGTATTAAAAAACACCAGATCTCCTGATCGTAAGTTCTCTTTTGCAACGGGTGTCCCTACTTTAGCTTGTGACTGGGAAGTGCGTGGAAGATCATCCACATTAAACTTTTTTAGTACGTACAGGATGAATCCGGAACAATCGAATCCTGCCTTAGTGGTTCCACCCCATAAATAAGGTGTCCCGATTACCTGATTCACTTCACTCTCCAGTTTTATCTCACTTGCAAAAGTACTTGGTGTAGCTGTTGTGAATATTACTGCAGCTCCTAGTAAAGATAAAATGACTTTCTTCAGAACCTTGTTCTCCCTTCAATGCCTACGGAGTTAGCTGAGGGTTCGGTTAAAGGTTCCCTATATTCTCTTGCCCACAAGAATAATTCACCCGGAATGGTTCCCCCGTTTTCATTACGAAATTAGGCAGTTGGTTAATATTTTGTAACTAGTTACACTTTAATATATCAAGAAATCGTCTGTCAATGCTTTCTAAAATTTTATACTTTTATTTTCAAACTACATAGTTTCTACATTTTTATAGTGTATAATGCATGTTTCCGCTTTAATTGTGTAAAAATTTCCTTTCATAAAAGTAACTATTTTTCTGTTATCCATGCATTATATCTCTTTTTCTTTCTATCAATATAAAGAATAAGGCCGATCAATAAAAGAAACAAAAATGTAATAATCATCTTGAGTCTGGTGTCTATCAGATTAACATATCCATGCCAATGAGTGTCTCGAGTACCAACGATGGTATTTTATCTATCGCAGAAGCAACTATAAAACTTGAAAAGCCTACTTTGGAAATAACGCAGATCAGAGTCACTAAGGATGAAGGAATTAACGGTGCTGAACGGGCTATAATCATGCTAAAAAACTGACGCTTAGGACTTAATGTTTGAATCTGGGACATCCATCTGATTGATTTATTTGGGCGATATTTTTCTTTATAGGTTAAGGTGCCTTTGCGATAAAGAAGATAAGAGACCGCTGACCCTGAAACTTCTCCAATCCAAGAGAGAAAAAAAACCTGGAATAACACCAAAGACTAACATATTCACAGTCGTTAGTGCTACTGATGGAATGATTCCAACAACACTTATGGCCACATTTATTAATAAACTTATGATGACTGCCCAGGCTCCCCATTCCATCAACCACCGCATGAGTGATTCAGAATCTGCTCCTATAATTCCCATGCATTTGTTTCACTTTCAGTACATCTGTTGTGAATCTCAAAGCTACTTCTAAACCTCAGATTGCCAGCTTTAGTTTCCATTTATTTTGTACTCCTTTTCATTCTTATCTACATACTTTCCACATACTTTTCTCATATAATAATTCTTGCAGCTAATTTATAAATGGAGGAAATAAATCAATGAACATGACGCATTATATGTCCCTTCTAATGGACAACCAGCCATGGAATCTGATCATCTTTATGGCAATTCCCGTTATTTTTGCCGAAACGATCACGGTAACCGAGTTCTTTATCCTTTTTAACAAGAACGTCCAAGGTGGATTAAAAGCCTTTAATCGGATCTGTAGTATTTTGGCCGGTATCTATTTTACAGGAGTCTTCCTGTATCTTTTCCCAACAGCTTTTGTCCCTCTGACCGTAAACGGAGAGTGGCATTCTTGGGTGGACGTAGTGGCGGTTGGATTTTACCTCAGTGGCGTATTCTTCCTGTTGCCTTTGGCTCTTCTGGACCTTGGGCTTATCGGCCGTAAACGTTCGGAAGAAGGAAAGCTCAAGCTTCACTTTATTCTCGTCAGCGGATTTCTCGTTGTTGCACACATCGCCATGATCTTTGGGATGGTTAATCCTGAGATTGTAAGCGGAATGGCTGGAATGGCTGGAATGAATCATTAATAAATGCAAAAAGACTTCGGAGATATACTTCGAAGTCTTTTTTTAGGTTAACGTCGAAGCGGGGGAACAGGCTAGTATTTCAAAAGTTTAATGTACATTTAACAACTTATAACTTTACACGTTGTAAACGAAGTGCGTTTAAAACTACAGATACTGAACTTAGTGCCATAGCCGCTCCTGCGACCCAAGGAGCCAAGAGACCAATAGCAGCAATAGGAATCCCCAATGTATTGTAACCAAGTGCCCAGAACAGATTCTGGCGGATGTTCGTCATTGTCTTGCGGCTCATATAGATAGCATCAGGAATACTTGTCAGGTCTCCTCGGATGAGAGTAACATCTGCAGCCTCCATCGCAACGTCCGTTCCTGTTCCGATTGCAATCCCGATATCTGCCACAGCAAGTGCGGGAGCATCGTTGATTCCATCGCCAACCATTGCTACTTTCTTGCCTTGAGCCTGTAGTTTTTTAACTTCTTCTGCTTTGCCTTCCGGGAGTATTTCAGCAAGGACCTTCTGAATACCAACCTGTTTCGCTATAGCCTGTGCGGTACGTTCGTTATCACCTGTAATCATGATAACTTCAATCCCCATGTTCTTAAGCCGTTCTACCGCCTCACTTGATGTTTCCTTTATTGTATCCGCTACGGCCACCATTCCTGAATAGACCCTGTCGATTGAGATCAGCATCGCTGTCTTGCCCTCCTCTTCAAGGGTAGACATTACTGTTAACGCACTCTTACATTCCACCTCATATTTCGCCATCAGTTTACGGGTTCCCGCAAGTATTTCTCTTCCTTCAACAACTGCCCGGATTCCGAAGCCTGGTATCGATTCAAATTCTTCTGATGATGTCAAATCAATACCCTTATCTCGAATGCCGGTTACGATTGCTTCAGCAAGTGGATGCTCGGAGTTCTTTTCAGCTGATCCAACAAGTCTTAACAAGTCATCCTCAGCTATCCCCTCTGAGTGCACATCCGTCAATTCCGGTTTTCCTTTGGTGATGGTTCCCGTTTTATCGAGAATAATAGCGTTGATTTTATGAGTGGATTCTAGGTGCTCACCGCCTTTAAACAATATGCCTAATTCTGCAGCCCGGCCCGAGCCGGCCATAATGGATGTAGGAGTTGCCAAACCAAGTGCACATGGGCAAGCAATAACTAGCACGGCAATCGCATTCTCAAGAGCCTCCGCAATATTGCCCGGTAAGACCATCAAGTACCAAACAATAAATGTAAGGAAGGAAATTCCGACAACAATAGGTACAAATATTCCGGAAATTACATCCGCTACACGTTGAATAGGGGCTTTGGATCCCTGCGCCTCTTCGACAATCTTGATGATCTGGGCCAAGGCCGTTTCTTTTCCGATTTTTGTAGCCCGAATCTTTAATACACCGTTTTTATTAATGGTAGCTCCGATAACCTGATCTCCAGCGTTTTTTCCAACCGGTAAGCTTTCCCCTGTAAGCATGGATTCATCGACCGAAGAATAGCCCTCGACTACTTCACCATCTACTGGAATCTTCTCACCCGGTTTAACGATAATCAGATCACCAACGAGAACCTCTTCCACAGGAATACTCAGTTCCTGTTCGTTCCGAATAACCAAAGCCGTCTTTGCCTGTAGCCCCATCAACGTTTTGATTGCCTCAGAGGTACGCCCTTTTGCCAGTGATTCAAAGAGTTTTCCAAGGATAACCAAAGTGATCAGTACAGCACTTGTCTCATAATACATGTCTGGGCCATGATGAACATCCGCACCTTGCATGACCCAATCTATCGTTAAATAGAGACTATAGAAATAAGCAGCTGAAGTTCCTAATGCAACGAGAACGTCCATGTTCGCACTTTTATTTCTTAGTGCTTTATAAGCTCCTACATAGAAATGGGCCCCAATATAAAACTGAACTGGTGTTGCAAGAAGGAATTGAAACCATGGATTCATAAAAAGTGTTGGTGTCCAGATCCAAGACATAAAAGAAATATGACTTACCATTGACCAAAGGAGAGGAAAAGATAAAACAGCCGAGATAATGAGCTTTCTTTGCTGTCCCTTAATTTCTCTCTGGCGAAGCTGTGCTGGATCCATCTGCTGTTCTTCGGATCGAACCGCTTTATAACCAAGCTTCTGAACTCTTAGCTGCATATCTGATATGGTTACATCCAAGGGATTGTATTCAACATGTGCCTTTTCCATTGCAAAGTTCACTGTAGCTAAAGTTACACCAGGCATTTTGTTTAATGTTTTCTCGATCTTTGCCGCGCAGGCTGCACAAGTCATGCCAACCAGTTGAAAATCCACGCTTTCTTTTACGGTTCCGTATCCAAGTTTGTCGATTTGTTCTTCCACACTCTTCATACTCAATTGTTCAGGATTGAATGTTATAGTAGCTCTTTCCATGGCAAAGTTAACGTTGGCATCTTGAACACCTTCTAATTTCTTCAACCCTTTTTCGATTCGGTTTGCACAAGCTGCACATGTCATTCCTGTAATCTGAAGTGATTGCTGTTTTAATGCTCCATTCTGAGAGTCCACTTGAAAACCTCCTTATGCTTCCAGATTCCATTATTTCATTAATTTATTTACTGTAAGGAGGAGCTCATCAATTACAGCATGATCTCCCTCATTTAATCGATCAATAACACAACTTTTCATATGATGTTCAAGCAGCATCTTGCCAACTCCATTTAGAGCAGACTGAATAGAAGAAATTTGGTTAAGAACATCATCACAATACGTATCTTTTTCTATAAGTCCCTTAACTCCTCGAACTTGACCTTCAATCCGGTTAAGTCGTGAGAGTAGTTGTTTTTTAATTTGGTCCGAATGATGACTTTTTCGCTCATTTGATTCAGAACAACTATGGGATCCACCATCCACCATTTATACTTACCCTCCTCCAATAAGCCGCCCAATAGGACGGCTTATTATACGACTTGAATTAATTCACTTCGTAACCTTGATCTTCAATCGTTTCTTTAATCTTCTCAAGGTTGACCTTATTTTCGTCAAAATCGACTTGAACTGTTTTACTTTGAAGGTCTACCTTGCCCTCGACACCAATCTCGCTTAAGGCACCTTTAATGGAATTAACACAATGGTTACAGGACATTCCTTGTACGGTTAACGTTGCATTTGTCATTACATTTCATCTCCCTGGAAATAGTATTTACACACATAATACTATACCCCCCTACCCTATATGTCAAGGGATGTTTACTGCATTAAATTGCCCACCATTGTTGTGATACATACTTAACCATGCTATGAATTTACTCGCTACACAGAACTATAATAAAAAGCCGACAACCGAGTCAAACTCGGAAGTCAGCTTGTACTTCACAGTAACAACTTTAAATAGAATTCATCATCTTGCTCATATCAGTGTCCTGCATCATCTTACTCATATCATTATCCTGCATCATTTTGCTCATATCATTATCCTGCATCATTTTGCTCATATCATTATCCTGCATCATCTTGCTCATATCATTATCCTGCATCCTCTTGGTCATATCAGTATCCTGCATCATCTCACTCATATCTCCGGATTGATGCATGTCTATTAATTGATCTTCAGATATACTAGGATGCATCTCTTTCATAAAAGGAAGCATTTCTTTAAAATTCGCTGATTCATCACCTGCTGCATATACTGCTGTTCCAATACCCATAGCCATTACAACAGTTCCTAGTCCGATCAAAATCTTCATTTTCATAACTTTCTCCTCCTGTATACTAAATTATAGCATCAAGTTCATCTTCTCCCTGGCTACCTCCAGGATTTATTACTTCTACCAATACCCGATTGGGTATACAAATGATTTGCTCATGCGGTTTCGATTTGAATCCCATCTGCATAGATATTTTTTTGGGGCAATCGGCAAAGATCATCTGAATCCCATAGTCAATTACTTTCAAAGTATTATGTCCGTATTTGGTTTGGATATCGATAATCTGCTCTTCCTTCGTTAAATTAACGGTCTTATACGCTTTGCCATCCACAGTAATCTGAGCAACTAATTGTCCTTGAACATACTCATCATTGAGCGAATTAAACCATTTAACACCGGAAATCAGTGCTACGATTAGAAATGCTATCCCAATAATCATAAAGTCCCCAAGTTTTATTTTCTGCAACGTCCTTAACCTCTCACTGATTACTCAATTCATTGATATGAATAGCATCACTACTCCACATCAATTTAGGGCATGAAACTAATACCATTCGGAGTTGTACCAACCTTAACTTGGGTAATTACCTTGTTCTCTTGGTTATCTATAACACTAACGGTATTGTCGAACATGTTCGTTACATATATTCGGGTATTATCTTTACTCGTAACTACACCATGCGCGCCCTTACCTGTTTCTATTGTTGTTACCACCTGTTTCGTGTTCAAATCAATTTTGGAGATGCTATTAGAGGGATTTTTCTCTGTTCCCTGATTTGCTACAATCGCATACTTGTCATCCGACTGGACAAACACTTGAGCAGGACCAGCACCGACTGGTACTTTTACACTGCTCCCACTTGCCAAATCAACAATCGCGACAGCATCTTCAGCGTTAAGTGTTGCAATTAAGGTTTGGCCATCACTTGTCACACCAGTAGTTACAGGGGATTTTCCAACCGTAATTTTCCGCTCTTCTTTCATGGTTTGAAGGTTTAACACACTGACGGTGTCTTCATTCATATTCGCAACATAAGCAAACTTACTATCCGCAGAAACTCTAAATCCATGCGGTCCATTGCCCGTAGGAATTACAGCAACCTCTTCATGTGTCTTTGCATCCAGAACAGTTACATTATTATCCTCATTATTGGAGATCAAGGTGTACTTATTATCCTCTGTAAACACGATATGTGCAGGGTGTAACCCAACATTAACTTGGTGGATTTTTTTGTTTGTTGCAGTGTCGTAAAATATCGCATACCCGTTCATCGCATGCTCGGAATTATGATTATTTTCGCTTCCACTCATTTCCGGCATTTCAGGAACTACTGTCACTCCTACTGTTTTTCCATCAGGTGAAATTTGAACATTATGAACAGATCCATCAATTCGAATCGTCTCTATGACCACATTATTGACGGCATCGATTTTGGAGATGCTGCCTCCTTCATTGGCTGTATAATAGATCCCCCCTTCGGCCAAAACCCCATCGTTTTGGCCGGAAGTATTATTAGACAAAACAGTCTGATCATTATTAGTGGGTAATGTTGAGTTTTGCTTCGTATTTGCTCCATTGCCGCAAGCTGTTAATCCTACTACAAGAACAAGGCCAGAAAGACCAATTACCATTTTTCTTTTCATCATCAATTGTTATACCTCCAATTAAGTTCAAAATTATTTAACGTTTTTTTTCCGCATCATAAGCGGCATCAATACTAAATGAGAAAGCGGGCACAGCAGTAACAAGCCGTATGTCAGGATATTACTAGAAATTCCTTTGCCAGAACTCACTACCAGCATAATACCAATAAGAACGAGTGGCAAAATGCAGCATAATTTCATTAACCGGCTATGTCTTTTCATTTTATCTTGGTCTTTTCCCTCAGGGCCTTGATTTCCATGATTGTGATTTCCGCAACAACTCATTTATACTTCCTCCTTTAAATTGCTTTATCTTTTAAGTCTTGCACTTCTTTTTGCAATAACTCATTTTGTGCCTTTATGTTCAATAATTCTTGCTGAATTTCTTCACCAGAGAGTTGTTTCTTATGAGACCCATGGTTATGACCACCACGCATACCAAACATCATGAATATCATCATTAACGGACATACTAGAGCAACTAGCCAAGACCAATCCATATCGTTACCTCCATAAGATCTTTATTTGTTATAGTCTTATTGTAAAGAAAGACTATGTAGAAAATGTGTTGAAACATTGGGTTAATCATGGAGTTAAAAAAATTTTAAATACTTATCCATAAAAAAGAACAAGCTGTCATCCACCTTAGAGGAGTCAGCTTGTTCTTTTACATGAAATATTTAGATTGATAATTTCAAGAATTACATCATTCCCATTCCGCCGCCACTACTACCACTACTACCACCACTGCTCATCGAATTGCTGTTGTTCATATTGTTCATTTGGTTCATCATATCCATCATATCCATATCATCATCCATCATACCACCTGAACTGCTCATGCTTCCTGAGCTGCCCATACTTCCTGAACTGCCCATACTTCCTGAGCTGCCCATACTTCCTGAGTTACCCATAGTCGAACCTTGTTGGCTCATATTTCCCTGCTGCATTTGCATCATTTTCTGTTGTAACTGGTTCATCTGCTGCATTAGATCATCCATTTGCTCCATGGATACGTTCCCCTGAACAGTACCACCTACGGCTGCTGTTCCCATAACATTAGTAGCATGTAGACTACCGTTTGAAGTCGTTGTTGCTTTTGATGGATTGGTTACATTCATCAGTATTACCAAGATAATAAGACCTGCAAAAGAGAAGATCGCCAGTTTCAACCAGCCGTTATTGTTTTTCATTTTATATTCCTCCATTTTTTTAGTTACCTCATTACACGTTTGGTTTAATCCTTCTCAGTTACATCCTTTTGATTGGACTTCTCTTCTGCTCCTGAGCTAAGCATAACTCCAGTTGAAGAAACAATGGAAGTGCTTCTGATATTTTGTTTCACATAGTTGTATAAGAATGCAATCAATGCTACGACGAAAAGAACGGTCAAAACTTTAATGAAAAACGTTATTATTCCTGAAACACTCAAGCTTGAAACAAGTCCGATTTGATTCGGGTTAAATCCACCATTCATCAACACACCCAAGAGATACAATACGACGAGTACACCCACCAAAGTGGAGGCCAGAACGAAAATCGTCTTCAGCATTGGATCATTGCTTATGAACTGTTTCCCTTTGTCAAAAGATTCTTTGAAATATTTGTTCTTCAGCCATACTGCTAAGCCAATAACGATGCTAAGAATCAATACTACAAATAGCAATTGAGTCAGGGTAGATAGAAGGCTACTCATTACACCTCCTGAATTATAATTTCCCGCGCCCATCACGCCCTCAACGTTACCAGAGAAATTGAACCCTGATGACATACTTGAATTGTCCATCCCTTTTTTTCCTCCCTTTAATTCACATTTGTTTTCCCATAGATAATACCTACTGCTTGTTTTGTAGGATTTTTTTGATTTCAGCCGTTATAAAAGAATGAGGGCTAAAACCTGAATATAGGTATATAAGTGTCAATAGATCCTCACCTCCTCCAAAGCCCATCCCTTACAAAACCCTGATGCTCTTGCTGTATATAAAGCATACCAATTGACTTTGGGGAAAGTATGGAGAAAGAATGTTCTTGAAAAATAATAATTAAAGCACCCTGTCTACTACAGCAAACGGAATATTATAACTGATACTTTTGTGGAATTAACGTGGTATTGATGTGATTTTTATGGAGTTCATTGAAAATGATGGTGCCAAATATTACGCCTCTACAAAAGACAAAATCCTATGTTAGGATGTGAATGAATTCACAAATAACACATCCAGGAGGTCTACAACATGAAGAAAACCATAGCCTTATTTTTAGTTTCCGCATCATTATTCACGAGTCCACTTGGGATCAATTCTACTTATGCTGCTAATGAACTCTCTGTACAATCTACGGCAACAGCGAGTACCCCGAGAGATAAAGTAATAAATCAGGGTTTGAATTATTTAGGAACACCCTACGAATTTGGTTCAAGCCGTAGTAACACTAAAACATTCGATTGCTCTGATTTTGTAAGACAAGCCTATTTAGAAGGTGCTGGGATCAAACTTCCCGCAGATTCAAGGACTCAAGGTGCTTATATTAAAAAAAATGGAACCTATACAACCAATTGGCGTAATCTAAAGCCAGGTGATATTATGTTCTTTATGTCTTACCGGGGAAGTAAAGATTCCGATTACAAAGGGATTAACAAAAATACTGCCCGGATCACTCATAACGGCATATATTTAGGAAATGGGAAAATTCTGCAGACCTATTCAATAAAATCTGGCGGAGTTCGCATTGATACCATCGAAGGTACACAATGGGAAAGACGTTTTCTTTTTGGTGGTAGCGTTTTAAAATAGCATGAACAGCAACTCAATCTATGATAGCAAAAATCCGCTAATGCCTAATGAAACTGGCTTAGCGGATTTTTTGGTTATTCTTTATTTATAACTTGTTTATTTTTTTAACTTTCGGTTTAGTTGAATCAATTTCACAAACAAAAATATGCTTAGGGTAAGCAGCACTGCACAAAGCAAAAATGTCCTTACGTAACCACCAAGTTGTAGAAGAGAATCACTACGGAATGAAAGTGCCGAAAGTGTCATGCATAAGATTCCCATTCCCATGAAAAGAACCGCAATAAGCCATTCTATTTTTTTCATGTACGTCCCTCCTCTATGTCTGGTTGTAGAACAAAATGAATTTCAAAACGGGTACCCTCTTTAAGTTTACTCGTAACCTTTATAGTTCCACCCTGGATCTCAATTAGCTTCTTCACGATAGAAAGTCCTAATCCAGTACCACCAAACTGCCTGGAACGAGACTTTTCCACTCTATAAAAGCGTTCGAAAATATAAGGCAGTTCATCTTCCGGAATACCTATCCCAGTATCTTCTACAATTAAGGTTACCCTTGTTGATGTATACAATAGATTAACGTCAATACTACCTTGCTCTGTATAACGAATAGCATTCTCCAGCAGATTGAGTATAATCTGTTCCATTCGCTTCCCGTCAGCGTCCACTAATGAAGCTCTACCTGATTGATTCATGGTGAGTTTCAAGCTCTTTTCTTTAGCCTTCAATTCAACTTTCCTAACCGCTTGCTCAACCAGATCAGAAAGGTCGACTCTTTCGAATACAAATGAAATTTTCCCCTCTTCCATTTTTGCCAGATCAAATAAGTCCTCAACTAAATGCTGCAGCCGCACTGCCTCTTGATAAATAATATCCAAGTAACGATCCTTCTCATCCTCGGTCTCATATAACTGATCTCTAACCACCTTGGAGTACCCCTCTAAATAGGTGATTGGCGTTCGCAATTCATGTGAAATGTTAGAAAATAGTTCTTGCCTGGAATCTCTGTAGCGCTGAAGATCTATGGCTAAATCATTAATTGCATCTGCCAAGCTGCCGATTTCATCTTTACTTTTAATATCTAGCCGTGTTTCTAATTCACCCACTGCAATTTTACGCGTCGCTTTTTCCATCTGTAAAAGCGGTCTGGAAAGCACTTGAGCAATAATCCATGTAATCCCTAAGGCTAAAAAAAAGGCACCTAACCCGGAAAGAAGCAATAATTTGCGCACTGCTGAAAGGGATTGCTCCATTTGTTCTGTTGAGGACATCACATAAAGAGCTGAGGTAATAACTCCGTTATCAGATATAGGTTGTCCTGAGACAAAATAACGATTCTCTGACGGATCTTCATATAATAAGCTAACCTTTTCCCCGGAAAATATTTTTTGGAGGTCTAATGCTCGAATAAAGGCTTTGTCTGCTGAGTCGTGAGTACCTGAGTGCAGAATCACTTTTCCACTTTCAAGAATATTAAAAATGCTTACATTCGAAAAATCCGCAAAAGTCATCATTGTTTCCTCTGATGTGGAATCGGTGGCATTGGCCATCACTGTAAAGTGGGAGGTGATCTCTTCTGTTTCCCTTTGCATTTCGGCAGAATAGAAACTTGTAAACATTCGGTCGATAGCAAAGCCCAAGAATAATAAAACAATCAGAAATAAGGTGATAATGACAATCCCCATTTTGAAACCGATCCGATTATTTCTCATACATCAACTCCTGAAGCTTGGAATTTATAACCTACTCCCCACACCGTTTGTATCGGGTTATAACTCATTCCCGCTTTTTGCAATTTTTCACGAATATTTTTAATATGAGTATCCACAACCCGGATCTCGCCTTCATAGTCATTGCCCCAAAGTCGTTCGACCATTTCTTCCCTAGTAAAGGCACGCTGCCAGTTTTGGGCTAATATAACAAGAAGATCAAACTCCTTTTGGGTAAAGTCAACGAGTGTATCTTGTATACGAACTTCCCGGGCATCCGGAAATATGGTTATCTGTGGAAATTCCATCATCCATTGTTGAGGTTGAGTGGAATGAGTAATGGTCGATCTGCGTATTAAGGAATAAATCCTAGCCAGTAACTCTTCAGGCTCAAATGGCTTCGTTAAATAATCATCTGCTCCTACTCCGAGTCCATGAATTTTGTCCTTGGTTTCCGAACGTGCCGTGAGCATTAAGATGGGGACCATATCCGTTTCTCTAATCTCCTTGCATACTTGCCAGCCATCCATATCAGGCATCATTACATCGAGCAATATAACATCAAAGGAATGTTTCTTTAGCATCGAAAGAGCCTCTTGACCAGTAGCAGCTTCCTGGATTCGGAATCCTTCTTTCATCAAATAAATACGTATTAAATTTCGCATGTTCCATTCATCATCAACGATTAATACCTGTAGTTTCGACACTATCCGTTCCACCCTTCTTCTTTTACGATTTTAGTTCCGCTAATGTCTGCGTATCAGTATCAGATCTATGTCTTTGTATAAAATACACCATGAGAACCAGAGCGATACTAATTACCGTTACACTAGTCCATTGGCCAGCCGTCCAGTTAAGTGCATATCGAGGGGAATCTCCTCGTAAGTACTCCAGTGAAAATCGACCTGCTGCATATAAGATGTTATACGATAGGAAAAGAACACCTCTGGGTAGCATCCTATTCTTCAACGAAATAAGAATGGCAAACACCACAAAATCCCACTGTCCCTCCCAGATTTCCGCCGGCCATAGTGGAACTGCTCCATACTGGTCATAGGCTAGCGTCCCTTCCGGATAAACAATTCCAAACCCGGTATTCGTCGGTGATCCAAACGCATCACCATTTAAAAAGCAGGCGATACGCCCGATCGCTTGGCCCAAAATAATAGCCGGGGCAAGCGTGTCTGCTAATTCCCAAAATGAGATTTGATGTATCCGGGCATATACAGCCGCCGTAACAAAACCGCCTATTAGTGCCCCTTGTATGGAGATTCCACCCTTCCATATTGCTACAATGTCCAAAAGATGCTCTGAATAGTAATCCCATTGAAAAAAGAAAACGTGCCATATTCTGGCTCCTAATAAGGCACCTCCCATAATATAAAGCATCATATTTGGAATATGTTTACGAAATGTAGTCCCTTTTGCCAAATATAAAGCTACACCCATCGCTGTCAATATAGCCAGTGCAACTATAACTCCATAGGAACGAAGTGTAAATCCACCGATTTCAAATAACTCTACTCTCATGTAGGTCTCCTCAGCGTATGACTTATAAAATCAATTGCGATTTAATATCTTTATTGTACGGATTGAATGTGTAGAAAATATGTTGAAACATTGAGGTAACCATGTATTTAATAATAGACCCATTTTACTCCGTTGTACTAAAAACAGACTGGGAACCGAGGAACTATCGGGTGCCAGTCTGTTACTTATAACTAGAATCTCATCTCACTGGTGTATGTCCTCTTAATGACCGGAATGGGGATTCCCACCGGATGCCGGGGAAATCTCAAGCATATCATCAATTTCACTTTGAGTTGAAGCAGATATGGTTGAACTTTCACCGGTTACCCAGGCATGATTATAGGGTCCTTCTGTTGGAGACTTCTGAAACTTAGGTTGAACATTCATCAAATATTCCATGACTGGATTCGGCAATCCATCCTTTTCTGTGAAGATCAACGGAGCATGTTTGCCCAGATGACTAAATGGAGCTGCAGCGATCGCAAGCATGGTTGAATCCGTCGTTAAGAACGAAAAGTTATGTCCGGGCGTAGTAATTCCCCAGCCAAAATCATTATTTGTGTCTTTGAACTGGGCAAAGGCTATCGCATTTTTAACTGGATCCTCACCAGCAATTCGGGTTACAGATCCATAATTCTTCAACTCAGTCTCAACCTTATCGGATATAACAGAGTCTGGCCCTAGCACATAGATGGCGGCCTTACCCGCGCGCTTCTTCAGCGCTTCAACCGTTGCTGCGGGAATCTCGTCTTTCTTCACATACAGCAAAGGTTCGGGCATATGAGCGATCCAATTTACGGCTGGCAATGTATACTCAGGACTATCCATCGATCCAACAATTACAGCCTGCGGAAGCTCACCAGCTGCTTTTGCATAGTAGGCATCAATGGCCTGAGCAACAGCTGAAGGCTCTTCACCTTCAATCTTATCGATCTTCATATCCAAGGCCTTTAACTCTTCCTCCACCTTGGCTGTTACCGGTCCCACAATAACAATCTGAATGCCTTCGTTCCCCTCAGCCCCCATTGGATCTAGACGCTTAAGCTCATCTAATGTCTCTGAAGGAACACCATCTTTATCAAAAAAGAGGACGGGTCCATTACTTGGGTGATGAATCAAATCCGTGCTAACCGCAGCAATCTGCCAGTTACTCACGTCGGTTAGAACAACACTTGATGGTCTATTATTGTCTGTCGTCGCAGTCCAAAGGGTACGAGAGACCAAAACTGCTGCCTGAATAGGATCAGATGTATTAATACGAGTCGTATTTTTTGTTCCAATCCAAGGCATTGTTAGGGAATTATTCTTCGTTTCTGCGGGTTCTTCTCCGGTGTCTTTATTACCAAGTTGACAACCAGATAGGACTCCACTTAACAACAACGTTAGTGAACCGATAATTAAAATTTTCTTCATGTTATTCCCTCCAATTTGTAATACTTAATTTTCTTTATCCATACTTTACCTAATAAATGTGTAGAAACTATGAAGTTCTCAAAATATGAAGTCAGGAATGAATCACTCTACTTTGCCATACGATAACATTATTAACAGACAGGGGGTTGTACAATGCCGAGTTGGATAATTTCTGCATTTTTTTATTTTTATATGGCATGCTGGTCACTTGGATTCGTTTATCGCTTCCGTTCCAATCTTACCAGTACTATAACAATGATATCGCCAATGGCTAGCGGAATGATTATCGGTTTTGGTGGAGGGACTGTTGCAGGTATATTGCTTTTCCCGAACTTGCTGCTTTCGTTGATTATCAGTATGATTATCGGAGTTATAGCTGGCGGAATTATTGGGGCAGTAATCAATGTTGGGGCTTTTCTGAACGGGGCACTGTCTGGCATGATGGCAGGAATGATGGGGGCGATGCTCATTTATATGCTTCCCTCTACACAGTGGAGACGGGCTATCTTCGTATTTATGGTAATTTCCGCTATTCTTCAGTTTGTGCACATGTTGATGCTTCAAGGACAAATTCAGGAAACTTCCCTGAGTCGATCTCCATGGATGTACCGAAGCCCCGCGCATATGATGGTTGTAACGGTTATACTTCTATCGATTTATACAACATTCGGATTATTTGAAACTTCTTTTACAGACTCTAATTCTGTCCAGATGCCTAAGCAAACTCAACAATCACCCGTTGGCACACCTAATGAGCACCATATGGCCCATTAGCAATTGCCGGTGTGCCTAATGTTATTTTCCACTGTTCATCCGGCAATGCAGACTTAGCGATGATTTGAAGGTTGGAATATTCAGTCCCAATCATTCTTGATCCATGAAGCAATCCGGAATAATAATTAGTATTATACTGCTTCTCATCATAGCTAGACTCAACTTCTTCCGCACAAATGTATAATTCTATTGGAGCCAGCAACTTAAACAGATTTCCTTTTCTCATGCTACCTTCTATATGTATATTCCATGTTCCCTCCAGATTTAGTGCCTTCAAATCTGCTGCTGCCCCCTCCACCCAGGAGACAAAAGAAGATAGAGAAGGTAATCCTTCCGTCTTATACCAGAATACAATGGATCCATTATTAAGGATGTCCTTATCGATAGCTTCAAATTTATCTGTCAGAACAGCAATATCCTCTTCGTTAACACCCTCGCAGTAAACGTTTGCAACATATATTCGATCTTGAATAGACATAACCTCGTCCGCAAGATTAGATAGCAAATTTACGTCCTTAAGCATATCGGATATATGAGATTCATTGCGAGTCTCTACAGAATACACCGCTGCTGCTGACGCCAAAAGAAAAAGAGTACCTAATGAACTCAAATCCAACACCCCTTCTATTCATCTACGAGTAGGTTGGCCGAGCCTTTTTATTTTTATACTCCTATCTTTCTTCATAGAATCAACATAATTGTATGGTAAATTAATCCTAAATATGATAAAAATTCGGGTGGAAGGGATGGAACCATGCTAAGAAAAATAGTTTTCCTGACTGGAGGGAATTTTGTTGTACAATGATCCTTTCTTTGCGGATATTATTAACTTCTTACTTTTCATCTTTATTCTCTTTACTACAGTACTGTTAATGGTAGGCATTTTACGTTTTTTTCAACTTTACAGTCAACAGCCTAATCCCACCCCGCCTACTCATTACCCCAATCATTCGAACATCTCCCTAGATACGACAGAAAGCAACAATGTAATATTGGATTATATCAAACGTAATTTTATCGAAGACTCCGAGGATACTAATGAAAAGGGGCAATTGTTATGAGTATACGACTGGCTGCAATTGACATTGGTAATGACACTTTAAAAGCTTATATACAGGGTCTAGATCAGGAAATATGGATTCCAAATGTTATTGCTGAAATTGGGGAGTCCAGAGATATTGTAGAATTTGAAAAGCAGCCTTTGGATGGTCTCCATGTTGAGATTGTATCCGGAGCGCTCAAACGTGGACAAGGAGTTTTTGCCGTCGGAAAGCTGGCTGGGGGGTACGCCCATAATGATGAACTGACATCAGACAGCGAGAAATCGGAAGCCGATCAGCCTGTAATCATGCTGTTGACCGCACTGGCTTATGATGCGGCAAAAGCACTTCGTGCAAAAAATGGAATTATTGAAGCCACTTACCATCTCTCTACTGGATTACCGTTAAGTGAAGCAAAAAGAGGCAAACGCAAAATATTTAAAGAAAAATTAAAAGCAAATTCTCATGAAGTTAGGTTTAAAACAACACCTGAAATCGGCGGTACCATCGTTCGTTTGAAATTCGAGGAGGTATTAGTGAATATCGAAGGACATGTAGCCTTAATTGATTTGACCACGAATGAAGACGGAACCGTTCGTAATGAAGAGCTAACCCGGATGACTGTCCTGATTAATGATATCGGCGGTCTCTCAACCGATGCTGCAATTATTCATGAGGATGGGACCGTAGACAATATCTATTCTGACGGGATTAAAGAAGGTGTGTCACCCTACCTTGATGAAATCATGGATCGGGTTCATCATAGTCTCGGTTATCGATTTTTGAATCGCCAACAACTGGTAGAAGTAATTACTTCAGAGAAAGCTGAAGAGCGCAACCATATTTGGATAAAGGGAACCCGGACAAGCATCCAGTCTATTGTGGACGAGGTCCTAATCAAGCTTGCCCGTGAAGAATACAAGCTCATCAGAAGTTCATGGAATAAGGTTCCTGGAATAAGAGTTTCCTATCAGATTGGTGGTGGTGCCTTACTTCTCAAACCCTATCTCGAAGCGCTGAATGAACAAGAGGATAAATATCCGCTCCGGTTTGTTGGAGCTAAAGACTCCATATGGATGATTGCCAGAGCATACTATAAGCTGCTAACCGTGTATCTCCAGTATAAAAACGCGCAAATACCTGTAACCACAAAGTAGGTGGCTATCAATGGATTCTTCTTTCAAAGCTGGACAGACGATAACCATTTCTTTACCTATGGACACGCCTCATTCTGTCCTTACATACCTGGATCAGTTAAAGGGTGCCGGAGAAAGAACCTATAATCGAAAAGCCGGTCAGCTTTTCGTCGAGTCTGTCAGCCAAGCATGTTCCAGGGAAAAACCGGGTCTGCTGCTTCCCTTTCCCGAAGACCTTTCAGAGGAACAGCAGGATTGGCTCAACCATCCATATACTCGGCAAATACTGTCCAAATGGATTTTCCAAGTCATTTTGGATCACTCTCCTTCAGCCTTATTGTTTAGATCCTTGGACAATCTAAAGGACGATAAGATTGTAATGAAGCCGCAAGAATCCACAGAAGTCAGTACAGAGTCTCCACCTGATAATCAATCCTTTGAAATCAGCACCTCCTATCATAGCAATCTGGTTGGATACTTTATGAACGACGATTAGGAGGAGTCTCATCTATGGAGGATAACCAAACCAAAATCATTCGCAGGAGATATAATCGTATTTCAGGGATTTTCGACCTGATGGAACGCATGATTAAAAGAGAATGGCGAGTAGACCTCCTGAATGGCTTACATGGAGAAATATTAGAGGTGGGGGTTGGCACTGGGGCTAATTTGCCCTTTTATTCTAAACCAGTATCCGCTGTAACTGGTATTGATTTCAGCCCGGGTATGCTTCGGTATGCGAAGGAAAAAGCACAACATTCTAAGCTTCCCATCACCCTTTTGGAGATGGATGCTCAATGTATGGATTTTCCCGACAACACTTTTGATTACGTCATTGCTACCTGTGTCTTTTGTTCGGTACCTGATCCCGTCGCTGGATTCAAGGAAATCCGAAGAGTGTGTAAACCGGAAGGGAAAGTACTTCTCTTGGAGCATATGCGCAGTGAACAGCCCTTTATAGGTACACTAATGGACATCATAAATCCGATAACTGTAAGAATGTCAGGTGCAAATATCAACCGTCGAACGCTTCACAACATAGAGTCAGCCGGATTCCTTATTAAAGAGAACAAGCCTTTAATGGGTTCAATTATGCGCCGGTTGGTTTTATCTCCAAATAAAACTGAACACTAGCCTATACTAAAGGGAGTATCCATCAAGCCATAAAGAAATGGCTGTTGGAATACTCCCTTTACGTTGTCACATTACCTGTAGTGAAGTTATTCAGGCTTGTTATCTGCCTTGGAGGGATCAGGAGTATAGCTGGATACGAAATCAGTATATACCAACTGCTGTGCCATCCCTGCAGCTGCATGATGAAGCTCATGACAGTGAATCATCCAGTTTCCAGGATTGTCTGCCTTAAAAGTAATAACAATCTTTTCACCTGGTTTAACTAATACGGTATCCTTCATGATTCTACTTTTTACTTTGACCCCGTTTTTCTCAACCACCTGAAAAAATTGTCCATGTAAATGCATGGGGTGATCCACATCGCCTTCGTTGATAAACGTTACTTTTACGTTATCTCCGGTTTTCACCTGAAGGGTCGTTTGTTCCGAGAATACTTTGTCGTTGATGGTGTATAACTGCTGATCCCCATCCATTTTTGAATTTAATACGGCTGTATAATCAACCGCAAACTTTTCAGGTGCGGTAGAGGCCGCCTCAACAGCTGGCTTTCCATAACTGAACAGATCAAATTCTTTTAGATTCGTATGTTGGACTGCCTTAACTTTTCCGTTACTACCGGTTATTTTAACCGGAATAACCAACTGCTCGTTAAATTTATTCTCATCATGTGCATCAATTGTGAAATTCTCTGGCGAACTTACTGTAAATTCGATATCATAACGTTCCCCTGGGGCAACCGTCACCAATTGATTTTTCAAAATAGCCGGTTCTTCGATATCCTGTCCGTCCGTACTAATCACTTTGAATTCGCCGGGAAGATGAATGGCGTGAGACCGATAGCCTGCGTTAATCAAACGGAGTCTGACGGTATCGCCAACTTTAGCCTCAAGAGGTGTAATCATTGATCCCGATTTTCCGTTCACCGTGTATACGCTATAAAGGGTGGACATCATTTCTTCTTCACTCATACTTGTCATACCGGCCATGCCTGACATGCCCGCCATCCCTTGGTCATTAGCTGCATCTTCGTCCTTAATCCACTCATCCAGTAACAAGGTATAGTCTTTATCCGGTTTTACGGTATCCTTCGGTTCTACAATAAGGGCACCATAAAGTCCTTTATCAACTTGTTTGGAGCTTTCCTGGTGTGAATGATACCAGTAAGTACCTGCCACATCCGCCGAGAAACTGTAGGTGAAGGTTTGGCCAGGGAGCACAGCATCCTGACTGACTCCGGGCACTCCATCCATTTCAGAGGATACGGGATAGCCATGCCAATGAATCGTAACCGGGACTTTTAATTCATTTTTAAGGGTTACTGTAACAAAATCACCTTGAGTCACTCGGATTTCCTGTCCGGGTACCGATCCATTGTAGGTCCAAACTGGCAGGGTTACACCCTTTGCAATCTCAAGATTTCGTTCCATTGCAGTTAAATTGAAGCCCTTAACGGGTTGCCCTGCTTTAGGTTGAAGTTGTAAGAGTTCATTGGTTGAAGTTTCTGTATTTAGTGTATTGTTTGAATTGTTGCCCTCTTGGGATATTGCGGGTTCTGCTTCCGGTGAAGGGCTTGGTTCTGTTATTTCTTCAGATAGGGTATCGTCCTCTGTAGCGGTTGTATTAGAAGAATTGTGATTTAAGTGCTCGTTTGCTGCAGAAGTATCTTCCATACTCATCCCATCGGCTTCCAAACTCATTTCATCGGTTTCCATATTCATTCCATCCATAGCATTGGAACTCACTCCGGAAGCGTATGTCTGACTATAAAATATTCCGGCCGCTGTCCCTCCGATAATCATAGCAAATATAAACAACCATATAAGACTTTTAGTACTCAAACCACATTCCTCCCTGTATGCTTTAAAAAAGGCAGCGCTCGACATAATTCCGAACGCCGCCTCCTTTCCGTTCTTTACATCATTCCCATGCCGCCGCCACTGCTGCTATTGGAATTGCTGTTGCTCGTGCTTCCAGAACCACCCATGCCGCCCATGCCGCCCATGCCGCCCATGCCGCCCATGCTT
>JAILZT010000031.1 GCA_023512345.1 Paenibacillus sp. | reverse complement strand
TAGTGACTGATGTTGACCTAAGCTTTAGATATTTTCTTTTGTATTTTCTTTTGTATTTTCTTTTGTATTTAGTTTTGTCTTTAGTTTTCGAACTTATCTTTTAGTTTTCCGTTAAGTTAAATTCAAACTCTAACAACGTTCTTTATTTCACTGATCCCCTTATTTCACAGATCCCGTCATCCCGGCCACAAACTGCTTCTGCATCAAGAAGAACACAATAGCGGTTGGAAGGGTTCCGATAACGATGGCTATTAAGATCATGCCATAATCCGGTGCATAACCTGAACCAAGGATAGAGATCAGCAACGGCATGGTTTTGGTCTCAGGAGATTGCAGAACAATCAAAGGCCAAAGGTAGTTATTCCAGCTGGACATGAACGTAATGATTGCCGCAGCTGCATAGGTTGTTTTCATTGTTGGGATAAATATCCGCAAAAAGATATTCAGCTCATTTAGTCCATCTATACGCCCAGCTTCAAGCAGTTCCTTAGGAAACATCTTCGTGCTCTGGCGGAAGAAGAAAATTAGGAACGCCGTAGTCACAGTCGGAAGAATAACTGAGGTCATTGTATCTATGCCTATCCACGGAATAGCATCCGAAACATTGGCAAACATCCGGTATAACGGCACCATCATAGCCGCAAAAGGAATCATCATAGACAACAATAGGATGTTGAAAACAATATCCTTGGAACGGCTTCTGAATACCTCGAATCCATATCCGGCCAGAGAAGCGATAAGCAGTGCCAACACGGTAGTTGTAATAGAAATTTTAGCTGAGTTAACAAGTGATAATTGAAGGTCTGTCGTTTCCAATAGCTTACGGAAGTTCTCCATCAAATGAGTACCCGGCAGCAGTCTTCCACCTGTTACATCGACCGACTTATTCGTTGAGCTTATAACCATCCATAGAAACGGGAAGATGGATACAAAAGAAATAATGCTCAGGAATAGGTATGTGAAAAATCGTTTGCTCTTAAGCATTTTTATCACCTGCCACTTTGAACTGGAGGAACGAAAGCAATATGATCATAATTACGATTGAATAGGATACCGTAGCCGCATACCCGAAGTCTGAAGAATACTTAAAGGACAGATTATAAATATATTGAGAAATGGTGAGCGTTGAGTTTCCGGGTCCGCCTTTAGTAATATTCATTACCTCGTCGAACAATTGCAGGGTACCAATCGTTGAGGTAATAGAGGTAAACAAGATGATCGGCTTCAACAGAGGAATCGTGATTCCAAAAAACTGTCGCGCTGCGGAAGCCCCATCAATTTTGGCTGCCTCATAAATGGAATTGTCGATATTTTGCAAAGCAGACAGATAAAAAATCATGTTATATCCAGTCCAACGCCAGGTAATGGCGATTACAATCGTAATTTTTGCCCAGAAAGGATCAGTAATCCATCCAATTGGAGTATCAATCAAGTGCAGATTCAATAAAAACGTATTGACTAGGCCATTGCCTGCGAACAAATACTTAAAAACGATAGAATAGGCAACCAATGAGGTTACACAAGGTAAAAAAATGGCTGTCCGGAAAAAGCCTTTGAATTTTAGCTTGCTGTCATTCAGTAGTACGGATATAAACAGTGCTAGAACGATCATGACGGGCACTTGCACCAACAAATAAATAAAGGTGTTCTTAACTGCCGTGAAAAACATTGCATCTGAGAACATTCTCTTATAGTTATCTAAACCAGTGAATTCAAGATTACTTCCCGTCCCGGTCTGAAAGGACATGATTAACGCCTGTATCATCGGATAGAAATAAAAAATGAATATAAGCACTACGGATAACAGGATGAAGGACCATCCGGTTAGTACACTCCTGCGACGGATACTCATGTTTGAGTTCGTATTTTTCACAACGGCCCAACCCCTTTGAATTTAGATCTGATAAAAATAACCTTGATCGCTCTCTCACACTCCTGACCGCTGGAGTAGCAGATGACGATCAAGGTTATCCCGAAAATAATTCTAACTTATTTCTTATTTAATCTGAGATTCTGCCTGAGCCTGTGCATCGCTTAATACCTTGTCGATATCTTTACCGTTCAGGTAATTTTGCATTTCAACAATCATAATGTCTTCGATAGCATAGGTATGGATACCATAATTTACGCTAGGAATTTGCTCTGTCCAAGCTGCGAAATCACTAACTACTTTTTGACCTCCGAAGAACTCATTAGCTTGGCCGTAAGCTTCGCCACTTGCCGCAGCTTTGAATGTTCCGATAACTCCGATATCTGTAAGCAGCTTTTGGTACAGTTCTACATCAGAACCAAAAGTTTTAGCCATAAAGTCTGCTGCCGTATCTGCGCCATCTACGTTCATTACGTACCATGAGCTGCCGCCAAGGTTGGAAGCATGTACGGATTTGTCGTTACCTGGAAGTGTAGGAAGTGGTGCGATTCCCCATTTACCGGATTGTGTTTCTTCAGCTTTAATGGAAGCTGTAATCCAGTTGCCTGTAGGAACTGAAGCAACATCCCCATTGTTCAGTGCAGCTACGAATTGGCTCCAATCCGCATGAACATTAGCCACATTGGAATCCATCAATTCTTTGTAAACTTCAAAAGCTTGTTTCAATGCTTCGTTGTTAGCAAGATTAGGTGTTTTACCATCTTCTGTTAAATACCAAGAACCTGCGGATTGGATCATCATACGGATGATACCAAGGTCATTTGGATCCAGTGTAATCAGAGCCTTGCCTGTTTTCTCTTTTACTTTTTTACCAATTTCAATGTATTGCTTCCAATCAATGTTCTGCAAATCAGAAAGCTTGTAGCCAGCTTGCTCCAAATAGTCTGTTCTCACATATAACCCGGTTACACCAGAGTCAAATGGAATACCATATTGTTTGCCATCCAGGCTGGTTGGGCCACTCTTGTAGTCTGCAAAATCAGTGCCTTTAATGGAGTTGCTCAGATCATAGAAGGAATCCTTATAGGATTGAAGAAATCCTTGTGCTCTATAATCTTCGATTAGAACAATGTTCGGTAAACCTTTTGTTGTACCGGAGTTAAGTCCAGTGTTTAGCTTTTGGATAATATCACTTTGGGCATACTCGATAATGTTAACTTTCACATCAGGATTAATAGCAGCGTAAGTCTTTTTAGCTTCTTCTAGAGCTGCAATATTAAAGGCTGGGTCCCAAGCCCAAATTGTAATTTCCTTGGCTTCGTTACTTGCCTTTCCTGTGTTCCCAGCATCCGCTGTATTCTTCGAGCCTGAATTGGATCCGCAGGCTGTCAGTATCATCATACAAATTAACACTAACGCAAAGATTTTTTTCAAAGTCTTCATCCCCTTTTTGTATGTTGCTTTCTTTTGCGCGTAGCTGAAAGCGCTTCCTGATCACATATTCATCTTATCATCGTGACTAAATGTATCGTTAGAAATAACTTTATGATCATTTGTCATTATTTCGCCTCATTGAAAGCGCTACCCATGCCTAATTTGTTCTTTCTTTTGAAATTAGCATTATTTTTATATCTTTATCAGCGGCAGGCGAATTTTGATCGTCGTTCCTTCATTTACTTTGCTCATAATCGTAACTCCGTATTCATCACCGTATAGCAGAATAATCCGATCATGGACATTTTTGATACCAATGCCCGTAAACAATTGGCGCTTGCTCTCGTTCGAAAGAGACAACTCTGCCCCTCCACTTTCCATCCCATCTCCATTATCAACAACCTCGCACAAGAGAGAACCGGATTCTTGCGAGATCAGTACATGAATATAACCCTCACTCTTCTTATTAAAAGCATGAAAGAATGCATTCTCAATAAACGGCTGAATAATCAGCTTAGGCACATGAAAATCAATACAGTCAGGGGCTATGAAAAAGTTAACTTTTATCCGCTCCCCATAACGCACATGGTTAATGAAGACATAGGATTTCAAATTATCCAGTTCCTGCGATACTGTAATCGTTTCACTGACATTGCTAAGAGCATTTTGTAGTAAAGAAATCAACGCATGGATGGTGTGGACGGCCTTATCTTTACTGCCCTGCTGCACTAGAAATTTAACTGAGGTAAGCGTGTTGTACAAAAAATGCGGATTAATCTGCTGCTGAAGTGCGGCCAGTTCCGCATTACGCTGTTCCTTTTGTGTGTGCACAAGCCTGTCGACGTAGTCATTTAATTCGTCCAGCATATAATTATAGGCATGTCCTAGCTCTTGAAATTCGAAGCTGCCCGTTACTGTGATGTAATTATGGAAATTACGCTCTGTAATTTTGGACATTTGGCGGCTTAACAGTGTCAGGGAACGTGTAAGTTTTCTAGAAATTAAAAAGACAACTATAAGGGCAACAATAACAATGGCCGAGCAGATTAAAGCCACCATTTTGGTATCCACCATTTGTCCCAGAGCTGTCTTCTTATCAATCATATTTACAATATAGAAATCGTAGGAAGATAGATAATCCGCTAAAACAATAACATCCTTGTCGCGGAAATTTACGTTTTTATAATCCAGCCCTTTCTCTTGTATATCCTTGGCATCTTGCAATAAATCATCCGCTTTTTGCCCCAAAAGTTCACTTCGGTTGCTTGAAACAATAAAACCATCCTTATTCAAAATGGCAACATCATTTCCGCCGCTGACCATACTTGAGTAAAAGGATTGAAACGCCTTTTCATGAATCGTAAAATACAGGGATCCATAAATATCACCTGTGGTTCGTTCCATCAAAGATTTGCTGGCGACAATTACCGCCTCTATAGTCGATGTAGCGGTACTGCTTTCCTTAAAGAACTGATACATCAGTCTTTTGGGTTCGGCATGCGTATTTAGTGTTAGTGTGTGATTTCTTAACTCATTATCAGTCATAAGTAAATTATTCGTGTTAGTGGAGTAGCTGCGTCCATTTTCCCCCATAATCTTAATCCCAACCTGATAAGGGTCTACATTAGACTGAATCCTTTTCATTTGGGTGGTCATGTTGTAATAGGTTCGAAGCATCCTGAGAGAATCAGAATCTTTTTCTGTTAAGAAGGTCTTAATTGTGCCGCTTAGCTGTGTATTATTGGTGGCTGTTACGATTGAATAATGAAAGGATTCAAAATTCGCTTTGATCTGATTGATCACTTTAGAATTCGTAATACTGAAGGTTTCCATAAACAGTTTCTCCGACATACGCACGGTAGTCCATGATGCTGAGATGGCTACAGCTATAATGCTAATCACCATGACAATGAATATTTTGATAAAAAGACTGTAAAATTTGAACCTTTCCATGATTGCTTTCATAGCTGTCCTACTCCTGTCTGTAATATTGCCTTCTATAATGACTAGGCGATTGTCCCGTGTATTTTTTGAACACTTTGCAGAAATAGCTATGATCCCCATACCCAACCATACTGCTTATCTCCGAAATAGAGGCCCCATCCATTCGAAGCAGCTCCGCGGCTTTATCTGTTCTCACCTTATTCAAATGTTCCTTAAAGCCTTCTTTGTTATGTGAAGTAAAAAGACTTGATAAATACGACGGGTTAAAGTGAAAATGCTTGGCGAGCTCCGTCAAACTCAATGGTTCAGCATAGTGGTCTTCGATGTACTCCAGCAGCCGGTTCATATTCGCGTTACTGGCTTGAGGGCCTCCGGAAGCAGATGTATGCTGAATAACATTGCTCATAAAAGACTCTAATACATGGGTAGTCTCATCCACATCCTGTGCCTCGTCTATAGCGCGAAACATGGCATATTTGTCTTCCTCTAGTGCCTTGATATGACTTAATTGATTGGTGACATTAAAAATGATATTTCCTAAAAATGATTTGAATTCAAAAACATCGCTTTCATAGTGCATTGACAACGAAGCCACATACTGTCTTAGATCCGCAAAAGCTTCCTCCAGTTGCAGCCTTTTAATCTGCTCTGTAAAATGGGACAAATTGAACTTGTCAGACTCATCCTTGAGTTTAGGCAGCTCCTCATGAATTAGAAGCACTTTGTCAGGGAGAAAAAAGCGATACTGGAGAAGCTTCAGGTAACTATTATTATATACTTCCGAAGCCTTATTCCACTCGTCAAACCGCTCACTAAACACCCATCGAAGCTCTGGTTCCGTCTCTGCCAACCATTCGGACATGAACCTCACAGCTTGAAGCGTTTGACTCCATTGATTCTCGTTCAGATTGATCAGAAATAAGATCATGCTCTGTTCTGCCGGAACAGGATGATGAATAAGATTAGGAACTTGCTCTTCTAATTTGGTTATGATCACTGCCTTAAGCTTGTCTAAGGCTTGTCTATCGGTAATCTTACCGGGTCCTGGATCACAGCCCAGATAGAAAAATAGCTTATGGGGGAATTTATGGGACAATACATCATAGTCAGGTTCTATCTCATAACCGGAAATCAGCCTGCTGAGAAGAGCATCTACAGAAAGTATCTCCTCATCCGTGGATCCTGCAGTAACTAGGCCAGGAATTTTGTCCTTCGTTTTATTTAGCACTTGGAGCAATCCCTCTGCCTCCAATTTTGGCTTCAAAATATAATCAGCTACCCCACTTTGGAAGGTAGAGCGCACGTAATGGAATTCACTAAAGCTGCTTAACACAATAACCTCAATCTCCGGATAATCCCGTTTCACAATACGAGTTAGCTCCTGGCCGTCCATAACGGGCATCACAATATCTGTAATCACAATATGGGGCTTAAGCGTTTGGACCAGCTCCAGTGCTTCCTGCCCATTGGATGCCTCTCCTACAAGCTGAAATCCTTCCTTTTCCCAGTCCAACACATATTTAATGCCCTGACGAACCAATATTTCATCATCTACAATGAGTACCTTACACAGCTGGTTCACAGTTAACCCCCGCCTTCATTTGTTGAACTCACACCAAATAACCCATGTTGGTGATTATAGATTGCTATTGCCAAGAAGGTCAAATGCAGTTTCTTATTCTAAGTGAAATGATAATCAATTTATTGTCCACAAAATAAAAAGCAGACCAAAACTTCTGGTCTGCTTATATAAAGTATTAATCCCCTTTTTCCTTACACACTATGCAGAAAACATGAATGATTAATGTGAAATCAGATGCTTCCGGTAGCCTTCAACCTTTTCTTCTCTATACCCCAACGCTTCATAGAAAATATGCGCTTCCTTACGCTGCTCACCCGAAACCAATATGATATACCAGCAATCTCTTTCACGTGCAATTACTTCCAAGGCAGCCATAAGCTTTTGACCTACTCCCTGACGACGGGCTCGAGAGGAAACCACCACATTTTCAATTACCATAAAAGGTTTACACTCTCCTACAAGATCATAACAAACGATACCCATCACGGACCCAAGTAGCTCCCCCTCGATATAGGCACCTAATAATATGTAGTTACTGTTAGCATTTATAACCTTGTATACAGCCTCGAGCTTGTTAAAATTAGTAGATTTGTTGGTTAGTTCGGAATATAATTCGCTTAATGCTGGAAGAGAATCCGACTCGATTTCTCGTATAGCTACCATAAAATTCATCCTACTTTCTAATTTATATTGTACGTTATATTTAAGGTTCTCTAATTCTGCATTACTTATGAACTCGCAGATAAACTACTTTCCCAGGTAGTTCATAACCACATCAACCCGTTCACTAACTGTAAAGTCTCCCTCCAATCTCAAAATCGGACACTTCAGCCGTGTCATCCACTGTTCGTGTAATGCTTTGCTCCTGACTTCAACCCCAGCGGTATCATATAAAGCCGCCCATTCCATAAAAGCCTGATTATCCTCATACTTACTGCCACCTTGAAAAATCTCATGGCCATATCTCTCATACTCCCTTGCTCTTAATCGATCCAACCGCAGCTCCTGCGGAATCCATAAGAAAATAACAAGGTCAAAATAAGGAATCAGCACATCCCCCCAGCCGCATACTGCACCGGACAATATCCATGGTTCTTTCGAGGACAAATCGTGCTCTATTCTGTTGATCCTATCCTTAACATTGCTTTGCATAGTAAATTTATGTTCCCAAAAATAATCATCACTATCTAAGTGAAGATGTGGGAGTCTGCTTGCCAATTCTCTCCCCAGCGTACTGGTACCCACTCCTGAAGCACCAAGAATATGAATTCTTTTGCAGAATGATAAAGCCATGACAAAGCCTCCCAGTTATATCTGTTAGTGGACCATGATCACTCCGGTTTAACACGAATAGCAAAATAATGCACGTTATATCACAGACATTAAAAAGTTGACCCGTCAAAATAATAGTATAATTAATCTATATGACTTTCACATTATTTTCAACTTAAGGAGATTACTATTATGCCGGAGTTATTTCAAGCGTTAGTTGTCGAGAAATCGGAAACCTCATTTTCGGTGGCAGTAAAGCCAGTGACCCTAGAGGATCTGCCTGCTGGAGAGGTAATAATCAGAGTATCCTATTCAAGTGTAAACTATAAGGATGGATTGGCGAGCATTCCTAATGGCAACATTATTAGATCGTATCCATTTATCCCGGGGATTGATTTGTCGGGTCATGTAGTATCTTCTACAGACGACAGGTTCCAAGAAGGACAACCCGTATTTGCCAGTGGGTATGGGATTGGTGTTTCTCACTTTGGGGGCTACAGTGAATATGCGCGTATTCCAGCGGAGTGGGTAATGCCTTTGCCTGAAGGGTTATCACTAAGAGAAGCAATGATATATGGAACCGCAGGATTCACTGCCGCTCTATCCATTCAAGCCTTAGAAGAACACGGTATAGCACCGGATAAAGGTAAAATACTGGTGACTGGTGCTACAGGCGGTGTAGGTGGAACAGCCGTGGCCATGCTGGGGAAAAAGGGCTACCACGTAGTCGCAAGCACAGGAAAGACTTCTGAAGAAGAGTATCTCAAAGCTTTGGGGGCAGAGGAAGTAGTCTCCCGTGAGGACATTATGGGAGCGTCCATTAAACCTCTGGATAAACAACTGTGGCAGGCAGCAGTAGACTCTGTTGGCGGTAACTCTCTCGCTGCTATTCTGAGCAAAATTTCATATGGCGGTTCCGTTGCAGCAAGCGGCTTAACCGGTGGAACCGCTGTTCCTACGACTGTATTACCATTTATTCTTCGTGGTGTTAATTTACTAGGTATTGACTCTGTAGCCTGTCCTACTGAGAAACGTCTTAAAGTATGGCAGCGGATGGCTGCAGATTTAAAGCCTGCAAATCTTGATAATCTCGTATACCGGGAAGTTACTTTAAATGAATTACCGCAAGCGTTGGAAGATATTTTAAAAGGAACCATTCGCGGTCGAGTGCTCGTCCGTCTAGCATAGCAAGAAGAGAAATATAAGCAAAGTATATGAAATCCTATACTTTCTGATATTTTCAAAAACCTCCCAGGAGTTCTAATCCTGAGAGGTTTTATTTTTTATTCCCGTATGCCCGGGTACTGTGAGTAAAGAGGCTGCTGAACAGAAGGCTGTTGCAGATACTGCTGTGTATATCCTTGACTGTAGTAGCCTTGTGCAGGATAATTCTGAGAAACGTAGGGCTGGGAGCCGTACCCCTGTTGTGCTTGATGTGAAACGTTGGGATAGGAATAACCTTGTTCACAGCAGCCCAAAGGCGGGCCGATAACTGTTGTCTCTTTAATGGGGGATAACGTGTTCTTCACTTTCGATTCATCAAGGCAGTAAGTGTGAGCAAGTATATTGGCTGGTGTTAACCGCAAAAGATCTGAGCCATTAATAGTATCTGGAACTGGAGCATTAAAAATCGCCAAGACATGAGTGTTATCCTGCGTCGTAACTTCATAATGCCACCAGCCTTGGGGAACGTTCGCCACTTGACCCGGACAAATAGGAAAATGAAGCAGCTCTTTCGTAAATGGGTTAAGAATAGACACAACCATAGAACCACAGATACAATAAATGAGTTCTGCAGCATTTTGATGATAATGAGGCTCGATAATATTAGTCTTACTAAGATAAATATCAAGAAGTGATAAATTATCCAGTGTGTTTAATTGCTTAATGGACAACTCATTAATGAAGTTGCTGGGATCTTTTTTAAAGACTGTGTTTTGATTCAAATCATACGTAAACTGTATATCGGGCGATGTATAATCCATATAAGAAGTCACATTCAATCCCTACCCTTCTGATTTCACAATTTAATAATCATTCTGGAGTTAGGATATGTATTTGCCTAGGCCCAGGTGCGGATCTTTCACAGACAAACGCAAAAAAACGACCCTGAAAGAAAGGATCGCCTGCTGAATTAAGTTACGTTTGGGGCAGATTTCACTCCTAAGGACTTATTACTACCTTGTTCCTACCTGATTCTTTCGCAGCGTATAAAGCTTGATCTGCCAAATGAAATAATTGATCTGAGGATTTGGCTTGTGAAGGAAAATGTGCGATGCCTTGGGATACCGTAATCAGGAGCGAATGGCTAACTTTACTGGTTTCAACTACTTTTCGGACTCGTTCAGCTATTATATAAGCATCCTTCAATGAAGTATCTGCTAAAAGAATAACGAACTCCTCCCCGCCATATCTGCAACATATATCCCCCGGCCTTACGGATGTGGATATAACTTGAGCAATCTGCCTCAATACATCGTCACCCATTTGATGACCGTAAGTATCATTCACATATTTGAATTTATCAACATCCAAAACGATTAAAGAGAAGGGATGGTCTGCGTTGATCAAATGGTCCATAACACTTTCAAAATTCCTGCGATTCGTTAAACCGGTTAGGGAGTCCGTCATCGCTTCTTGGGTCAATTGATCGGTATGTTTTTGGATATCTACCAAAGCTAGAAGAACTGTTTTTGTCAGCAAATCAGCCTCCCGATTCCAATGCGGCTTTCGTTCAGGAAATTCTACTTTTTCCTTCCCTATTTTGTTAACCAGATTGGCAAGATAGACGAAAGGCCTTGCTAATTCATGTGCGATCAGAATAACCACCAGTAATAAAATTACAAACGGAATTAAAATGTACCACAGAATGTTTCGGATATGACTATTCAATTGCTTATGCACCAAAGCGTTGGAGGAAACCTTAACAACCCCCCACCCATTGGCTGGAACGCTCGAAAAACCCGCAAACATGTCTTCTCCTCTTGTATTTGTGACTCGTTCCTGTCCGCTTTTACCATTTTTAAGTTTTTGTACAACTTTATTGTCACTAACATCTTCACTAATTCGGTTTCTATCGGGATGGAATAACAATTTACCATCAGACCCCACTATGTAATAATAAGATCCTTCATTGTCCATATTATTACTTCCAAAAATCATAGTCAGCACATTATAATCTTGAAGATAGAGTGTTCCAGCAATAACTCCACGATAATTACCGATCCTATCAAATATGGGTTGAGACATAATCACCATTAGCCGCCCTGTTGTTGCTCTATCTGGCTCGGAAAGAAAAGGCATTTGTGAAGATATTGCCTTCTTCCCCGTTTCTGTAGTTACATGTTTCCCTACAGTTCCTAAGTTCTTAGGGGCTTCATTCGTAATAACTCCCTTTTCATTGATAATCACTAACGAATTAAAATAATTGCTGCTGTTACGGAGCAATTCTAGATATTCATCCCGGACATCCGTATTCATATTGATTTTGCCTGATAAAGTTGTGGCGGAATATTCCAAGCTGGTTCGCATCGACCTGAATAAAGAATCAATCGTTTGGCTCATTTTATCAGCATTGGTATAATTTAATTGAAGAGTAGTGTTTATCAATGCTTGTTTCTTGGATTCATAAGAAGCAATAAGAAGTATCGTTGACGTCAGAAGTACAGACAGGGATACTAATCCTATAAGCAGTGTAGTCAAACTTAATTTATTTCTTTGACCCCTGATCTCCCGCTTAGGCATTAACATAACCCCCTTCACCTCTACTACACCGTAATCAGTGCTTATATTCTACATTTCGACAAAAATCGTCAAACATCTACTTGTATTATAAACTATAGAGGGATAATTAGGGTATGGAAAAACCGCCTTCTATGCTTTACACATATTAGGCGGTTTATAGGGTTACTACTGATTAAATCGTGCAGTCACAAACACTGCTGGAGAGTTCCAATAGATCGTTACTTCATTCGTTGAATAGCTCTGATCATGATCCGCAAAGCATTGTGCGGCAGGCTTGCCCTGCAGATGTTCAATAACGTAATCATCATGAAGCCCTCGGTCAGGTCCCCCGGACACAAGACCCGGCACTGGAAGGATCACGTCATCCCCCACAGACGGGCGGTGATGCGGATGCATTACGGATTGATCACCGAACCCGGTAACATAGCTAATATCAAGTACATTCCGTCCCATTAAATAATGAAGGTGATCCAAGGCACAGTCTGCAAAGTTAGAATCACCGCTTAGATGCTCAGCCAAGAGAAGCAGCATTGCATTATTCATTACAAGCATATTACTTCCCCAAATATAATCCTCTTCCTTCAATGAAATCAGGTAACCATCCTGAACACTCTGATCCATCAGACGGCGCGCTTCAGTTAGTAATCCTTCTTTTAAGGAGATATAGAGCAAATTTTCTGCCTTTTCTTCCCCGTTCAGCAAATATGCCACTGAACCGTATCCCCCCATATCCCCCCAGCCTAACATGTATTTTGGAAAGGTCTGTTCCGCAAGCTTCATAAAAGACTCATGGTACGCAGCTTCACCGGTTACGCGATATAGTTCAGCAGCAGCCCAGTAACGTTCATCTAAATCCTCCTCATCACCGTATTCACCTGTTGAGATTTCCGGAGGGTTTTTAAATCCAGTAACTTCTGGATGGTCTTCCAGCCAGCTCCAAGCGGCCTTTGCGGCATCCAGACATTTTTGTGCATACATTTCATCAAAAGGCTTATAAATTCTGGATGCCATCGCCATTACACCGGCAAAGTCACCCGTAGCTGTTGCCGATACGGGTGAAAAGTACAATTCAGCAGTATCATCCTCTGGCATAACATCAAGTCCCGGGAAATTCTGAGTGGTTAATTTATGGTACACACCGCCGCATTGAGCCTCTTGCATTTTGAATAACCAATCCAGTTCTACCTTGCATTCCAATAAGATATCCGGTGTATGTCCATCACTCTCTGGAATGGGAATGGGGCTTAGGAATGCTGAAGGGTACAGCTCATAAGATAACAGAAGATCAGCGACTGCTTTGGCTCCTGGGCCACTATATTTCCCGTAATCACCGGCATCATGCCAGCCGCCTGAACTATCCAGTCTAAGCTCAGGTTTCCCGTATACAATTCCTTCAGACATGTGGCAAGCTTTATGCTTCCATGGTCCGGCATATTCTTCGGTAAGCTCTACCCCGCAACGATAGAAGTAAAAGGCTTTCAATAATCCTTGTTGTAGATCATGATAGGGTTTGTCTGTAATTTTAAAGGCAGCAGATCTAATATCCCCCTGTTGAATTCGGTATTGCCCAGGTTGTTGTACAGCCGAGAAATCACCTCTGCGCAGGATTACTCCGCTGGCTACATCCTTAATTGAACTTCCTGCTTCCCCTTCAAAAACGACATTATTGGTAACCTCCTCTACAACCTCAAATCTGCTTTCCGATCCCGTAAACACCGCGATTTTTTGTCCTCTTACAGGATAGCCAATTTGGTTCAGTGTTACCTTGCGTGGTTCATACTCGCTCATTTATAAATTCTCCTTTTTGTAGGGAGTCTGGTACTCCTCATTAATTCTCTGTGACGCTAAAAAACCCTTTCTATTTAATGAACAAAAAAAAGAAAGACACACCCATGAAAGGGATTGTCCTTCTCCACATTTCGATACATATTTTTACATGAAAACTTCTTCAACAGATAGATGACGTTCTCTTGCCAGATCTCTGAACTGTTCATCCACCTGAACAAGCGGCTTGAATATATCTGTAGGGTTATTCATAACTATAATCCCAGTCTCACCGTTGCTTAAGCGAACACTTTTACCAATAAAGTTAGGAAGCATATTCCAGATAAGAACTTGAACGGTCTTTGCATGCAGCTTTCCGAACCCTAGTTCATTTACTTTCCGGAGTACAGTAATCAAGCTTTGTTTGAGTTGATAGTTTCTAGAGGTTATCATGCCGATGTAAATATTAGCTACGGCAACAATTCGGGTATAGGGATGAATATCACTTTGAAGAATTCCATTCGGATAGCCCGTGCCATCCTCGAACTCATGATGTTGAAGTGCAACCAAAGGTACAGTCGCATCTGCCATAGAATTACGAATGACTTCATAACCATAAGTGGTATGCCGCTTCAATTCTTCCAGTTCAGCATTTAATAATACCTTTTTATTCAAGATTGCCTGTGGTACTTGGCTTTTACCGATATCATGCAAATATCCAGCTCGGCTAATCACATATCTCTCCGACTTGGTATGTCCAAGCCATTTCGCTAAGTAATAGGACAATAATCCAACCTGCAGAGAGTGATTGTAAGTGTTCGTGTGATCTAGCTCAAGCATTAATAGAAGGGAAACGACATCCCCCTGATTATCAAGATTCTTCAAAAGCGGTCGGAGCGTGTCATCCACCATGGACTGCGTAAATTTCCCGCTCGTCAATGACTCTAGGAAGATCGACTCATAAGTCTCGATGGCTTCATCAATGCTTCCCTTTAATAAGCTCTGCCGAAAGGCCGCATTTTCCCGGAGTGTTGACACATTTCGTTGCTCTATATCAACGTAATCAATACTATGTCGAACAAGAATTGCGATTTCCGCATCTTTTATGGTAGTTCCCTGTGCAAGAACATGCAGACCCACATTATTGAAAGTATCTGCTTTTAGCCGATCACCGGGTTTTAAATCCATAACATGGACTTTCATTTCACAGCACCTTCTTTATGTATAGGAGTTTAATATATGTCTATATCACCATGCGAATAGGGATATTCCCTAGTATGATATGATCATAACTAAATCTCTCTACTGTTACAATGAGAGTAAAGTCATACTAAACCCAAGGTAGTGGTTCAAAAGTTACACCTTTTGGGATGCATAACTTCAAATCCCCTCCCTATTTAATATTTCGATGATTTTTCACTTTACTATGTTATATTAAATTTAAATTTTAAGATTGTGAAAGGAGCCTCTTGATGCAGCGGATTAAATTTATGTACACGCAATTCCTCAAGGAACCTTTATGGTTTAAGCTGCTAATTTCTGTCTCATTACTATCCTCGATTGTTTTTAGCAGCTCGTTTTTTTCGAATAACCCTAATTTCCAGAGCCTATCTAAGTTATCAGCTGCTATGTTTTTTGTTGCCTATGGCATTAAAATGCGAAAAAACCTTACGAATTCACTGCTCCTTTTCGCTGCAGCATTGATTTGTCTTTTTCTGGCTTGGAACCATTTGGAATTCGCCAGTTCTGCGAATCCACAATAAACTTAAACCATCTAAGATAAAAGTAATTCCAATACCCGCGCTGTACCGAATTAAGTCTATCCATAGAAAGCCCTTTCCGAGAATCACCCCTCCCAACAGCGAAGATCGGATCCCGTTGATCCAATCTTCTTGATACAACTGGCTGAATTCTATACCAAAGCTTACGATTAAACTCAGAACCAGGGACAGAAGTAACCTTTGCCTAGTTAGCAGTAACCGAAATCCTAAATAAACCATGCTACCCCAAAGTGCATCGCCTGCATGACTGGATATAAATAAAGGCAGTTGATCCGTATAAGCTCTCGAGCTGATGCCGAGTACAATGACAACAAGGACGGCGCTTATATATATTAATTTCACCTTAATGTCCTTCTTCATTCGAACATGGTGATATTCATATTTATATCTTGAGTAAAGATTTCTTGGGGGTAGGGGACTGTGAGCTCAGGTATTTCATTCTCTTTAAAATACTTCAACTCCTCCACTTCTCCATCCACGCTTCTCAGGGATCCTTTTACGATGGAGCATTCAAATACAATAACCAGATACTCCACCTGATGCCCATTACTATACGTATATTTAAATTTCTCTCCGCCAAAAACACCTAATATTCTTGCTGGATTGACCATTAACCCAGTCTCTTCGAATACCTCTCTGCGCAATGCTCTTGAAGGAGCCTCGCCCGGTTCAATAGCCCCGGATGGCAATCCCCATAAAGAATCTTCTGGCTTGCGAACAAATAGAATTTCATTCATATCATTTCTAATAATTGCAGCTACTGAGGGGATCATCAATAGACCTGTGCCTACCTTTCCCCTTAACTCTTGATAATAATCAGACATTGGCATAGAAAGCCTCCTAATGGGTTATAAGGTTCGAGTTTACTATATTTCATATGGACTCCAGTTATGTTCAATTATACTTACGAATTTTAACCCTCGCCAAGCTTCAGTTTTTTCTCCCCGCGACGCCGGGTCCAGATGGTCCACAATACATCCGTTAAGTACAAACAGGCAACCGCAGGAAGAAGTAACTTCCAAATTGGCTCCACCCAAAGGTATAGTAGTTCCAAAAGCGGCTGAATAGCATATATACAAGCTACAGATAGAACCCACCAATAAAGAGAAAAACGCAGGCATATATGTCCCTGAAGCTGATACCTCATACCAGAGTAATCCCACCATTGTCTATGAAATAACGTCTTAAGCAACCAACCACTTATAAATTCAACGGCTGAAGGAATGATTAACGCAAGCAGCAAAAATAGATAAAACGGCAATGCCAGGTCTCTGGCAATCAGTAGAAAAAGGGGAGCAAATCCGTACATCGGCTTAAAAGGCCCCATCATAAAACCTTCTTTACGAAAGGTCCCTTTGCTATATAGATTATAGGTTCCTTCCAGCACCCAGCCTAGGAAAGAATAAATGATAAAGTAGAAAAGGTATTGCTCTACCCCCGTAAGTGTATATCCATCCAACGAAAAAATAGGTACTGTCATATCCCGATACGCCCCCTGTTGTCATTTACATCAGACTCTATCGGGACCTATTATGCCTTCCTTTGACAGGAGCTATGCGCAAAAAAAGATATAACCCAAGGGTCATATCTTTGTATTTTATAAAAATGTTCTCAATACCTCTACAGCCAGATCGTGATCTTCTTTTTGCGGCAGGCCTGATACTGTAACTGTTCCAACGATTCCAACATTTCGGATAATAATCGGAAAAGCTCCGCCATGCGCTGCGTAATCAGCACCGGACACCTCAAAAACCTGTTCAAAGGTTGCCCCACTTTCTTTTAGCATATTACTAATATAATAAGAGCTGTGCCCGAATCGGTTAACTACATTGTTTTTCCGGCGAATCCATTGTTCATTGTCTGCTGCGGTACCCTCCATCGCTAAATGGAATAATCTATGCCCATTGCGTGTAATGTCAATCGTAATTGTTTTACCCTGCTCACGGGCCGTTTCATACAGTTTAAGACCTACTTCTACAGCCATTTCGTTCGTGAACCGAGAAAATACGATTTCTTCTTCCAGCTTCAAAAGCTCCTGCAGTACAGTATTGTTCGGCATTATTCCACTCTCCTATGCAGACATTTCTTTTAACTCTACATGAAGTGGATTCTGGTGACAACAAGTAAGAAACAGGCCGCCCTATAGTGGACAGCCTGTCTGTTGTGCAAATTTATAGGTTCTTATTATTGGGTGTAGGGTCTGGATGTGCGGTTGGGGCAGGCTTGGCAATCCATTCATCGGCTTCCGGCTCAATGTCTACTCCGTTTTCCATTTTCTTGATTTCCGCTAATGAGTCACCATCTTTATTTTCTTTATTCCGGATATCTGCTTCATTTTGAATTTGATCTGACATGTTAAGTCCTCCTTCATACGGGATCCATTTTGTTGTTCCTTAGTTATAGTTACCCGATGAAGTGATTTACAAACATAGTGTTTGGGACTGTTTCTATTTAGTTAATTGATCATAAACCTTCAGTGAAGAGTCTCTGTCCCTGGCCGGCAGGCTAAGAATGATGTTATCTGAAGTGGTAGACCCTTGGTTTAGAATGGTATATAAGCCATTCTCAGTTTTACCTGAGTTATAAGACGAATCTACTCTTAGACTCCATTTTTTAAAATCATTGCTTGCGTAAACCATCCCCAGTAAGTCTCGTGGAGGATGCTCATCCTCAGCCTCAGTACAATTCATTAATGCAACCTTAGGATTCAGACTACAGTTCGTGAATTCCTTGCCATTCAACGTTATCTTCCCGAGATAGCTATCGGACTTTTCATCAAATACACCCGATAAAGAGATAGTCACCTTCTTAGAAAAGCTGCTATCCTCCACTTTATACGCAGTAACTTCAATCTGTCGATTCACATGAATAACCTTGGGAGCTCGGATAAAGCCATAAATTATAAACCCTACTACAGATAAGATAACAACACAGCTACAAAGTATCTTTTTCAAGAGCTCCACTTCCCTCGTTAAAATCACAGCACTGAATCCTCACACCCATTGAATAACTTGGTCCGCCGATTGCCGTGTTTTTTTACCAGGTTCATGCTGACGATATCCAAAGGCTACCATACAGGAGATTCCGAAATGGTCAGGGTCCATTATTCCTTCTTCGATTAGAACCTTTTCTATGTTGTCTCTCTCAAACCCTTCCATTGGACAGGAATCAATACCTATTAGGGCAGCAGCGGTCATCATATTCCCTAATGCCAAATAGGTTTGCCGGCAGCTCCATTCAAACATCACCCGCTCATTCTCTTGCAATCTAAAGCCGGTTCTCAGAAACTTATCATACGTTGTACCTTTAGCCAGCACGACTTCCGGAGGCAGCTCCTGAACATTCTCCATCATGTTCTTGATATAATCAGAGTCTGCGACCATATCTTTGGGAAGCCTTGATAAAATAAGTACAAAGTGACTCGCTGTAGCTAGCTGCTTTTGGGCTCCGGATGCATAAGGGCGCAGTTTCTCCCGGATCTCTTGGTTTTGCACAACAACAAACTTCCACGGTTCAAAACCGAAGGAGCTCGGAGACAGACGTCCGGTCTCTAGAATAAACTGAAAGTCGGAATCTGTGATTTTCTTACTGCTGTTAAATTCTTTAGTGGCATGTCTGAAATTCATAGCAGACAGGATATTTTGCTGAGTCGTTATCGATTTATCCACGCTTTGTAACTCCCTTTCGTAACACGAATTAAGTTAGATCGTTCGCTGAACATATGATTAATAATAGATTACTTATGTCTATTTTTAAAGCAGGGCCATACAAAAAAACAGCTTTCCGTAGAAAGCTGCCTGAAGATCAATTATAGGTATGATAATTTATCTTTTGGACAAAACTTCCACCTCATATTGCTTCACATGGGCTAGCCAGTCTTCCCTAACAGGAACACCGCTCTTTGCGCAGTAATAGTCCCATACCGCTCCAAACGGGTAAGATTTGAACTCCTCTACCAGTGCAAGTCTTGAAGTATAATCTCCGTCCAATTCGATCTGCTTCAGAGTTTCTATCGGTTCCAGCATGGCTCGAAGCAGCGCTTTAAGCGTGTTACGTGTTCCTATGACCCAAGCTGCGATATGATTGATGCTTCCATCAAAAAAGTCCAGACCAATATGTGTTCTGTCCAATAATTTCCCCCGAACCAGCTCCCGGGCAATCTCCAGCAGCTCGTCATCCATGGTGACGACATGATCACTGTCCCAGCGGACTGGACGACTAACATGCAGCAACAGACGTTCCCCGAACAATAACCAAGAAGACAGCTTATTCGAGATCGTCTCGGTAGGATGGAAATGTCCGGCGTCGAAGCAGATGGTTTTCCCTCTGGATAGAGCATAACCCATGTAAAATTCATGTGAACCCACGACATAACTTTCCGAACCAATGCCAAACAACTTACTCTCTACAGCATCTATGGAATATCGCTCGCTAATTTCTTCACTGAAAATCTCATCTAACGATTCTTTAAGCCTTACACGGGGGGATAAACGGTCAATAGGCGTATCTTTGTAACCATCCGGTATCCAAAAATTGTTTACGCTGGGCTGACCTAACGCTTGACCGAAGGACTCCGAAATTATACGTGAAGCCTTGCAGTGAGCTATCCAAAATCCTCGAATTTCCGGGTCGGAGTGACTCAGTGTAAAACCGTCCTTCGCTTTCTCATGAGAGAAGCAGGTAGGATTGAAATCCAGACCCAAGCCCTGATCTTTTGCCCATTCCACCCATTTCTCAAAATGTCTAGGTGCCAGCTTATCCAACTCCACCGTCTCATCCGTATCGGCGTAAATCGCATGAAGATTGATTTTATGCTTGCCTGGGATGAGAGACAGCGCCTGCTCTAAGTCACGCCGCAGCTCCACAGGATTTCCTGCCCGTCCCGGATAGCTGCCTGTTACCGCTATACCCCCGCTAAGTTCTTTGTCCTTGTTCAAGAAACCTCGAACATCGTCACCCTGCCAACAATGCAGAGAGATCTTGATTTCAGTAAGCGCCTCCATAACTTTCTCCACATCAATGCCATGCTTCTCATAAAGTTTTTTAGCTTCATTGTAGCTATTCATTAAGCTTTGCTCCATCTGGGGGCCTCCTGCCTAGTATTTAAATCTGCCTTGTTAGCTTCTTACTGTTATCCAACTAGAAGAGCAAATACAATTCCCGGTCCATGCACACCGATCGTAAGATCATTCTCAATATCTGCAGATCGGCTGGGACCGGAGATGAAATGTATCCCGGCAGGCAGTGAGGATTGATCCGCTTCATCAAATTCATCCAACACCTCACCCAGACGAGTTCGGAGACGATCCAGAGGAATGATCGCAATGCATGCCGTAGGTAGCAGACTAACCGAGCGGCCTTTCTCTGGTGAAGAGAGTACGGTTATGGAGCCGGTATAGGCTACAGCATAATCTGCGACCACTATTCCGATATCGGCCTCTGCCGCGCGCGCTTTCCACGCTTCACCCGGATCTGTGTTCCATACAGATATATGGGAGTCTCCCAGTGCTTCTTCCAGTTCCAATTCGGCGAGTTCACTAACATTTTGCCGAAGAATATATCGGGCCTGCATTTCCTGTACCTTTTCTGTTATGAAGGCTTTAACCCCAGCCATGTCTTCAAGGCAAACTACATGACCGCCTGCGCTTTCAAAGTTAGAGGTAAATCTGTTAATACGCTCCTCCGGACTCCAGCTGAATTCCTGCCAGTAACTCGGAGCCCCTCGATAAGGATGTGCAGGAGCTGTTGTAGTTCTCGGCCGCTGTAAGCGGTGTGCAATATCATCCATAAACGCCTGCTGCTTCTTGCGAGAGCTCTGTTCCATTCGGTCCAACCATTCCTTGTACGTGTCGTCACTCATGTCCCAGCCCTCCCAGTTCTACCGCTTTCCGCTTAAGCAATTCAGCCTCCATACGCTCCCGTATAGCCGGTTCCATTGCCTTAGTCTCTTTACTCAATTCCTGCTGAAGTTCCTTCCAGCTCTCGCGAAAGGATTGATCCGCTAACTTAGGCGCAATTCGGTAGCTGTTCCATCCCTTGAGCGGGCCCAGCTTGGACGGAATTCCGCCATCACGAACCAGCAGCTTCTGCCCTACTCTGCCGATCTTCATCAACCGGCTGAACCGGCTGGATTTAGCCATTATAGCCGCGAAACCCTTCATACCAGCCGCTTCTGCCTTATCACCATATCCTCGTTCAACCTTGCGTCTACGAAGATAGATCAACATTTCATGAAGCGGAATTTTTACAGGACAAGCTTCGTAACAGGCTCCGCACAAGCTGGAGGCTGAAGCGATGTCATCCCACTGATCTACATTCTTGTTCAATGCAGGTGTAAGAACGGCTCCGATAGGCCCACTATAGGTTCCCCCATAAGCATGCCCCCCAATATGGCGGTATACTGGACATGCGTTTAGACAGGCACCACAACGGATGCAGTTCAACAGCTCTTGGAACTCGGGATCGCCAAGCTGTTCAGAGCGGCCATTATCCAGAATAATGATGTGCTGTTCATCCGGACCATCCCCATCATCCTTCCTGCGGGGGCCTGTAATTCCCGACATATATACGGTCAGTTTTTGACCCGTAGCGGATCGAGGGAGTAAAGTCGCCATAACCTCCAGATCACTCCAAGAAGGAATAATCCGCTCCATTCCCATTAACGTAATTTGCGTTTTGGGTAGTGTCGTAACCATACGTGCGTTGCCTTCATTCTCGAACAAAACCATGGATCCAGTCTCGGCAATTGCGAAGTTACAACCCGTCATCCCGATGTCCGCGTCTAGAAATTTCTCCCGCAGCTTTCGCCGCACAAATCCGGCTAATATAGTGGTTTCAGGTAATAGTTCCTCACCCGCTTCCTTAGACAGGAGTTCGGCAATTTGATAACGGTTTTTATGAATAGCTGGAATAATAATATGTGACGGAGTCTCACCAGCCAACTGGATGATGTACTCACCCAAGTCCGTTTCCACCGCCTCCACACCTATAGATTCCAGCGCAGCATTCAAATGCAGCTCCTCAGTAACCATCGACTTTGACTTGACGACGGAGGCTGCCTGTTTCCGTTCTGCAATCTCTAAAGCGATCTTTACGGCTTCATCGCCCGTTGCCGCAAAATGGATATGTGTCCCTTTCGCTCTTGCATTGTCAGCAAATAAATTCAAATAGTAATCAAGATGGGCGATAGTGTGCAGGCGAATTTGGCGTCCGCGCTCCCTCCATTCCTCCCAGTTTCCATGATCATCCGCTGCTTTTTGCTTCCCATCCCGTAGACGTTCAGTGGTGAAACGGACAGCTTTACGCAGAAAATCATTATTCAGCGCTAAATCAGCACGTTTTTTCACGGTAGATGGTTTTCCTTGAATCATCTTCCGCTCACCCCTTCATATAGCAGCTCAGCTAAATGCATCACCCGAACGGGCTGCTGACGATAACGCAGATTTCCGGCAATATTCATTAGACAACCCATATCCAGACCTGTAAGGATTTCAGCTTCTGTCTCCACCACGTGGTCAGATTTCTCATTTACCATGGCTCCTGAAATATCCGCCATTTTAATAGCGAATGTTCCGCCAAACCCGCAGCAATCCTCTGCAAATGGAAGGGACACCAGCTCCATATCCTTGATCTTTTGCATCAGCAGCATGGGTTCGTTGCGAATTCCTAAAATCCTTGTACCATGACAGGAAGGATGGTAAGTAACTTTATGCGGAAATACAGCTCCCAGATCCGTGATGCCAAGCACCTGAACCATAAACTGGCTGAACTCATAGCATTTATGCTGCAGATCCTGCGCTTTGGCTAGATTCACAGGGTCATCCTGAAACAATTTGGGATAATGATGAAGCATGCCGGTACAGGAACCCGACGGAGCAATGACAAAATCACTATCCTCAAACGCCTGCAAAATCGTTAGGGCAGCTTGGCGTGCTTCGTCCCAGTAACCGGAATTGAAGGCGGGCTGCCCACAGCAGGTCTGGACCATCGGGAAATCCAGTTGGATTCCATATCTGGCTAATAGTCGGACCATTGCCTCCCCAACCTGGGGGTACACCGCATCACTGACGCAAGTAATAAACATCGATACCCTCATGTTATCACCTCCAACAAGGATTATTTATCATGTATTAGACCGTTGTAATCGCAATATTTAACCCTCGGAGCTGTTCAAGCTGTTCTATACTTGGTGTGTAATCGGTGATGATTTCATTCAGTTCCCCGATCCTAGCCACATGAGTAAAGGCTTGAAGACCGAACTTGCTCGAATCCGCAATTAGAATCACCTGTTTTGCGATGCTGATCATTTTTCGCTTAACCATGGCCTGAAGCTCATTAGATTCACTTATCCCGTGTTCCAGATGAAATCCCTTGCAGGATAGAAACAACTTATCAACGTGATAAAGATCCAGTGAACGTTCCGCGAGATGGCCTACGAATGACATAGATCTCCGGCTTAGCTGCCCTCCCGTGGAAATCACTTCAATTCGCTCCTTGTTACTTAGCTCTGAAGCTACCTTCATTGAATTGGTAAGCACGGTAAGCGGCATATTAGGCAGATGGGAGGCTATATACCAGGCTGTTGTACTTGCATCTAGTAAGATCCGGTCACCAGGTTTAATCATCATGACGGCTTCTCGGGCAATTCGCTGTTTCTCCGCTGAATTCATCACTTCGCGCTCCGCATAAGGTGTCTCTGGTTGACGTTCGCGCAAACTGACTGCTCCACCGTGTGAGCGAAGCAGACGCCCTGCTTTCTCCAGTCGGTCCAAATCCCTGCGAATGGTTTCCTCTGTGACTTCACACAGCCCACTCAGCTCCGAGACCCGAATACTGCCCCGTTCATTCACCAGCTCCACAATTCGTTCATATCTATCTGCAATCAGCATAGTTTCCCTCCGTTACTCATCTCTTTAGGCTATCTAGTAAAAGCTGCTGGAACGCCTCCATCTATGGTCAGCATGCAGCCCGTAGTTTTCTCTGATTTAGAAGAAGCGAAAAAAGCTACCCCTTCCGCAATATCACTTGGATATATATTCACTAACAGTGTCGTCCGCTTCCGGTAATACTCTTCAAGCTGGTCAGGTTCGATGCCATATGCCGCTGCCCGCTCATTCCGCCAGCCCGAATTCCAGATCGCAGAGCCTTGAAGAATGGCATCGGGCAAAATCGTATTGGCCCGAATACCGAACTCTCCGCCTTCAGCCGCAATACAGCGGGCGAGATGTGCTTCGAGCGCCTTGGCCGAACTATAGGCAGAAGCACTTTTACCGGCATAGATAGAGTTTTTAGAGCCAATAAATACCATGCTGCCACCGATGTTCTGCTCCTTCATGAGCTTAAAGGCTTCTCGAGCAACAAGGAAATATCCCGTTCCGAGCACAGAGATATTCAAATTCCATTCCTTCAGTGATGTCTCTGCAAAAGGACTAGAGGTGGCTAACCCGGCATTATTGACGATAATATCCACCCCTCCATAGAATCGGGCTGTCTCCGCATAGGCAACAGAAACCTGATCTTCCTGAGTCACATCCATTTTGACGGCAAAGGCTCGATTCTCACCATATTTAGCGTTAATCTCTTCGGCCACTTTCTGTGCACCTTCCAAGTTGAGATCCGCCAATACGACATGTGCTCCCTCTGATACCAAACGACGCGCAGTTTCACTGCCGATGCCGCCTGCTCCACCCGTAATGAAAGCTACCTTACGTGAAAATTCGGCTTCCGCCGGGGCCAGCGACAGCTTATACAGCTCCAGCGGCCAATATTCCACATTGTACGACTCATTCTCGCTAAGGGAAACGAAATCCCCAAGTGCTGTTGCTCCGCGCATGACCGCGATTGCCCGATGATATAATGCTCCACTCAACTTGGAGTTGACCCAGCTTTTCCCTGTGTTTATCATGCCGACTCCTGGAATTAGTAGAACACGAGGTGCGGATTCGAACATGACATCCCCCTCATGCATATTACGTTCGAAGTAGGCTTTGTACTGCTCCTTGTAAGTCGAGATTCCCTCGGTCAACATAGCCTTCAGACCCTCAACATCATTCATATCCGGTGTCCATTGAATAAAGAGCGGAACAACCTTTGTGTGCACCAGATGATCCGGACAAGCTGCACCCACTCTAGACAACTCCGGTGAATCCGCTCCACCCACAAACTTTAGTACATCATCCGAGTCGTCAAAGGTTAGAATCATTTTACGATCATCGCTAACCGCCCCGCGAATCAACGGCATAACGGCTGCCGCAATGGCTTTACGTTGTTCCTCTGCTAACGGTTGGTTTTGGAGTCCTCCGAACAGACTATTTTCTTCCACTTTACGCTCAATATAGCTCTCTGCTTCGTTAATAATAGAGATCGTCTGAGCATAACATTCTTCCGGGGTTTCTCCCCAAGTTACCAATCCGTGCTTTTCCATCAGAACCAGTTCTGCATTGGGATTAGCCAGTACACCTTCCGCGATCATCTTTGATAGCGTGAAGCCTGGACGGATGTATGGCACCCATACAAACCGGTCACCATAGATTTCACGGGCGATATCCTTTCCATTATGAGCACAACATAAGCTGATAATCGCATCGGGATGAGTGTGATCTACATGCTTGAATGGGAGAAAAGCGTGAAGCAGTGTCTCTATTGAAGCACGTGGATGTTTGGCATCAATCATACAGTTCGCCAAGTAAGCCACCATCTCCTCATCCGGCATTTCGTCGCGCTCGAACAAAGGGCCAATATCCTGCAGCCGCAGTCCAGTAAAGTTACCCGCCTTCATAGTTGCCAGGTCGGAACCACTTCCCTTTACCCACATAACCTCAACTTCACGTCCCCGAAAATCCACTTCAATCGTTTTGCTGGAGGTATTACCCCCACCCCAATTGCAGACTCTGCGGTCTTCACCAAGCAGGTTGGAACGGTATACTAAGGCTTCCAGTCCTGTATTAGCTTTTGCTCCCATAGACGAATCCCATAAACTTTGCACCATTTCTAAAAACCTCCGTTTTTGAATTTATTTATTTCTGTTTGTTTGTGTTTGCTTAGATTTTAAACCATTTGTTTGTATTTGAATATAGCGCTTTCATAATTAATATAAAAAAAATCACAAAAATATTAATTTTGAGGTTAACATTAAGGGTATTAGATCTATTTATGTTACAAACTCACGAAATGTTATTTATTCCACGCCGCCCGGGAGGTAATTAAATGGCACCAAAGAAAGTAACTTGGTTGGAGCTTTTTTATGATTTACTGTTTGTTGCCGCTGTTTCTAAAGCAAGTCATGTCCTCGTCCATGTAGAGCATGGTGTAATTCCTTTTGAATACTTGGCGAAGTTTGTATTAATCTTCATCCCCATCTGGTGGGCTTGGGCCGGCCAGACGCTTTTTATGAACCGTTTTGGGCAGGATATCATGAAGCACCGAATCTATTTAATTCTTCAATTATTTTTCGCACTCATTATGACGGCTAGCTTATCGGTTGATTTTGATCAATACTATATTTCGTTTCTTGTGGGTTATGCAGGTCTAAGAAGCATGACCGCTTTGCAATATCTTTCTGTTCACCAAAAAGAACATGGCCACAATAAAGCCACCGCGCATTATCTGGGAACTTATTTTTGGGTGGGCATAGCCATCTCCTGCACATCTCTATTTTTTGATTCATGGCTTCGTTACACCGTTTTGTATGCCGGAATTATTGCTGATATTCTGGTACCTATAGTCGGAAGACAGATCTTAAAGAAAACCCCTGTAAATACCCATCATTTGTTAGAACGTTTCTCCTTATTTACTTTGATTCTTCTTGGAGAGTCTGTGATTAGTATCCTCGCCGTCTTACAGTCCAGCGTTTGGACATGGAACTCTATTGTATTCGCAGCCATAACCTTTATTTTAATCATAGGAATGTGGTGGCAGTATTTTGACAATGTAGAAAAGAAAGTCGACAAGACGAAACAAACCGCCGGTCAAGCCATTATCTATGGTCATTTATTCATATTTCTGGCGATGAGTATGCTTGCGGCTTCTATTCAATTATTATTCTTGGAGCAGCTTAACAATTTATTTATACTGACGTTTATGTATGGATCTGTAGTGCTGTACTTTTTTTCTACGACCTTTGTTTTCCACAAATTCAGAGATAAAGAGCAGCAGCTGGATCTCTATCATTTAATATTCTTGTTAGGGCTGCTTGGAGTATTGTTTGCGGTTAGCTTGATATTCCATGTCCCCAGTTATTTAATAATTGGCGGGTTAGCCTTGTTTTTCATCATTTATGCAAAAGTGACAACTTAAGAATGGCTTACTTACTCCAAAGTGCGAACCTAACCTAAGCTTTCCCAAACCCTCCGCTGGCACTATAATAGACTTCAAACACATGACTATAATAGACTTTAAACAATGAACAAGCTTCATCAGCGGAAGACGTGAGGGGTTAAGAGATGAATCATCATACATTAGATCAATTTTTGCAGCAGTTGGACCCCATCGAAACTGTACAAAAAGAGACGCTGCAGAATATCAATGAATTTGGTGGAAACGAGTTGATGGTGCAAGAGGGAGAACACTATCCTCGAATGCCTGAGCATCTTTTTTTCGATAAAGGCCCTATATATATTAGCAAGCACCACCGTTTTGCCGAGATGCCGCTTCATGTACATTCTTTTATAGAAATGAATTACGTCTATTCAGGTTCGATTATCCAAACGATCAATGATCAGGAAATAGTATTGACTCAAGGTCAAATGTGCCTGCTCGATACAGACGTACCGCATTCCATTTCCCGACCGGGCGAAAATGATATTCTGATCAATATTATAATGAAAAAGGAGACCCTTAACTCCGCTCTTCTAAGCAGACTTGGCTCTTCAGGTATCGTTACCGATTTCTTGATTAATGCCATTTCTATGAATACTAATCATGATCGGTATATTGTTTTTCAATCCGAGGGTAATGAGAATTTGCAATATATGATTAAGAATATGATGTGCGAGTTTTTTGATCCTGCGGAGTATTCCCAAGAAATGATTAGCAGTTATTGTCTGATCATATTTACGGAGTTAATGCGGGTATATGGCAGTACTAATTACAAGTCACCTAGGCATTCCAAGAAAACAGACTTAATATCAGTGCTGAAATACATCGAGAAAAATTACAACCACTGTTCCCTTAAGAGCCTCGCCGCCGAGTTCAATTTCAACCCCAACTATCTTGGCAATCTGCTTAAAAAAAACACCGGCAAAACTTTTGTAGAATGGGTTCAGTCTCAGCGTATGAATCTTGCGGGGTCGATGCTAGCCCATAGTCATAAATCAATTGATGAAATTTCTGCAGAAGTCGGATATGAAAGCCTGAGTTTTTTCTATAAAAAATTCGCTGAACACTATGGATGCACCCCGGCTCAGTACCGTGACCTGCAGAAGAAAAGCCTGAATCTCTGAATAGAGAATTTCAGGCTTTAATTATTCGGACGCTATCACTCTTCCAGTTCCAAAATTCCCCTCCGTTACTTTTTCCTTTTAGTCAGTTTTTCAAGTTCAACACCAAAAATCAGTGCTTGATAGGTGACGGCAAGGAAGTAAATCGTTACGCTCTAATAGAGGGATTTTCTCCCTCTATTTCTGCGTCTGGTGTCTCTTTTGGACTATTAGAGGGAATTTCACCCGCTAATTTTGAGAATATACCTATTTGAGGCGTTATGGCTAAGATTAGAGGGATATTTTCCCTTTAATCTCAAAATAAAGACTTTTCTGTCGGTATTAGCGGGCATTTTCCCCTCTATTTCGCCGAAGGACTGGTCCGCAACCCCGAATTGGGTACCTTTAAAGCGTATATAGTTAAGTTTTACAACTTGTACTTACGTATAAAATAGGTCGGTGTACAGCTCCAGGCATGACAATAGCTATTAATTAAATAGCTTCCATACGGAGAAAAGTTCTTGTTGTTCGGGTCATATAACTCCCAAAATGTATCCGCCCCATCTTTTATCATGCTGCCCCAATAGTTTTTCATTTCTGTAACCGCCCGCCCCCGCTCCCCTACTTGAATTAGAGCCTCAATCAGATGATGAACCATATAGGGTGTTGTCAGCGGAAGGGCAGACTTCTCATCGAGCATACGAAGTAGAAGCTCTTTCGCTTTCTCGTTCTCAACTACACCTGCAAGTACCATCCAAATTTGCGAAGCACATGAGATTTGCTCCTCTCGGCCGCTTACGAAATAATTAAGCTCATCACTCCATAGGTGCTCCAAGGATGCCGATTGAATCTTATCAATTTGCACCTTCAACATATCCTGTTTCTGATCATTGAGGTGTTCAGCAAGAACCAAACCCAGTTTCATATTATAGATTAGAACGGCCTGTGACGCCGTTTGTTTATTCAACTCCTGATGCCAATCGATAAAGGACCACCAGGTGTTGTCATCTTGCAAAATACTCCGTTCATCCAGCCTTCCTAGTGATAGCTCGATCTGGCGATAGGCTGTCGGCCATAGCTCCTGTAAAGTATCTAAATCTCCGGTCGCCTGATAGTAATCATGCAAGGTCGCTACAAAGAATAGTGAATAATCAAAAAGGTAGGTATCATCCGGAATAATCTCTGGCTTCATGAACAAATTTGCACTGATAAGACCCTTATCGTCAGGAAATGCAGCAAACAGATACAGACAACGTTTAACTAAATCATTGTTCTTAAAGGTTTCGTAATTGGCGAGAGCCTGAAGCCGCAAATCTCCGAGCCATAACCTCCGGTCCCGTTTGGGTCCGTCCTCAAATACCTCCTGCATGCAATCTTCCAGTGTTTTGATACTAACCGCGTCAATGGCCATCAATTCAGCATCTTCATGTTCATAGGGTTCCAGCACACTGCGATCCGCAGAAGTTACAGCAGTACAGTAAACCCCATCGAAACTCACCTTGTATTTAACCGAGGTATCTAGGACTTGTAGCTTAACGTAACGAAAGCTGTATCTTCGCTCCATATGAAGCTCGGCAGGCAGCACATCCAAATGATAAGCTTCCTCCTGCAGCCAAGAACGGCTAAGCCAACCCTCGTATTCAGAGAACGGAACAGCCATCTCCACGGGCATTTCCCCAATAGTCACCTTTAGATATAGAGGAGCATCCGGCGGACTACCCACAGGTTTGATATTCAGAGAGAGAGTGCCAACGATATGGTCACCGAAATCTAGAGTAACCTCATCTCCCTTTCCCAGCACCAAATTAGAAAGTTCGTCCGAAGAATGTACCTTCTCCGCCCGCCAGCCATGGATGACTTGATCATCACGGACGATCTGTACAAGCTGCTTAGGATACACCTTCTGTTGATAAATTTCCGGAGTAAGTTCGTTGGCTTTTGAGGTAAAACGTTGAACGTGTTCAGACATAATTATAATCCTCCTTGAGTTTTCTCAGAAAATGTCATACTTCCATTAGAACGTTTTGCACACCGATACACCATGACTGGTTTACGGGTAAAGTTGCTTGTTTTACAGATTTGACTCACACCATCCAAAAAAAACAGACATCACACAAATTATGAAGCGCTTACAGAAAAAGACCTTCTCCTTTAGACTAAAGTCACCGGTAAGCTAAGCCCCAAACAATTGGGAGACTGCTTCACCTGGAAGCTATATGAGAAAAGGGAGGTCTTTTATAATGTTAAGAACGAAGAAAGCCTTTGCTTTGCTGTCAAGTACAGTACTACTGGCGGGGGTGCTTGCTGGATGTGGGGGTAACAATTCAACAACTAACACTAATGCTGGAAACGCTGAGAACACAGCAAATGGTGATACAGAAACTAGCCCTGCAACCGCTGAAAAAGTAACGCTCAAGATCCTAATTGACAATCAAACCTCACTGGATGGGTACCAAGCCGTAGCCGACGAAATTGAAAAACGTTTTAACATCGCAACGGAGTTTGACCTCAGACCGGGCGGTTCTGAAGGAGACAATCTGGTAAAGACCCGACTTGCTACTGGAGACATGGATGATATGAGCTTTTACAACTCAGGTTCATTGTTTAAAGCTCTGGATCCCGCCAAATATTATGTTGATCTGTCCGATGAACCTTTCCTCTCCAATGTAATGGATGTATTTAAAGAAGCCGTAAGTGTGGATGGCAAAGTGTACGCAGCTCCAGGCGGCTCTTCTCAAGGCGGAGGATGGCTGTATAACAAAAAAGTTTATGCCGAGCTGGGGCTATCCGTTCCAAAAACTTGGGCAGAATTGATGGCTAACAATGAGAAGATCAAGGCTGCAGGTAAAACAGCGGTGATCGGGTCCTTCAAAGATAGCTGGACCGCGCAAGTCGTGTTGTTAGCGGACTATTATAACGTACAAAATGAAGTTCCAACGTTCGCAGATGACTATACCAACAATAAGGCTAAATTCGCAACAACACCTGCTGCGCTGCGGGGCTTTGAGAAAATGCAGGAGCTTAAACCTTATCTGAATGAGGATAATCTGGCCACTACGTATGATACTGCCCTTAAGATGCTCACAGAAGGTACCGGTGTTCACTATCCAATGATCTCTTTTGCTCTCTCTGCCATTAATTCTACCTACCCAGATAAAATCAACGACATCGGCGTATTTGCCCAACCTAGTGATACTGCAGATAAGAATGGATTAACGGTATGGATGCCTGGCTCACTGGCTATCTACAAAGAAAGTCCACATGTGGAAGAAGCCAAAAAGTGGATGGAATTCTTCTTGTCCCCTGAAGGCGTAGCAATTCTTGCTTCCAAAACAAAACCGGATGGCCCATACATGCTTACAGATGCCAAGCTTCCGGATGATTCCTACGAAGGTGTAAAAGACATGCTTCCTTACTTTGATGCCGGGACAACCGCTTCTGCTTTGGAATTTGAATCCCCATTAAAAGGTCCTAACCTTCCGCAAATATCCGTAGAAAATGCAGTAGAGATTAAGACCCCTGAGGAAAGTGCCAAAGCCTACGACAAGGATGTCGAAAAACAAGCCAAACAGCTTGGATTAGCTGGATGGTAATCTAACCCTTGTTAACGATCTAGCGGCCCTGCGTATGCAGGGCCGGTTACTACAAAAAGGAGTTTAGGAGAGAGAACGATGACTAAATCATCCAAGCAAATGTATTCCTATATGTTTCTGCTGCCTGCTGGAATTATATATTTTGTACTTTTCCTGTTACCTACAATCATGTCCTTCTTTTTCAGTATGACAAGATGGGATCTGGTGGATTGGGAATTTATCGGCTTTGAAAACTACATTACCTTTTTCACAGAATCATCCCTGAACATAGGATTTAGGAACACGTTTGTATATGCAGTTGTGACCTGCGCTCTTAAAGTAGTACTTGGTCTCTTACTCGCTGTGTTACTCTGTACCAAGCTAAGAACCAAGTCCTATCTTAGATCCGTTGTATTCTTCCCAACACTTCTAAGTACGATTGCTGTAGGTATTGCTTTCAGCAGCATGATGCATCCTACGCAGGGATTAATCAACACCACTTTAGCCACTTTCGGTATCGATGGCCCGGATTGGTTGGGGAACACCCGACTTGCATTACTTTCTGTTGCCTTCGTTGATGTCTGGAAAGGGGTCGGAATGGCAACAGTTATTTTTATAGCTGGGATTATGTCCATTCCTGAAGAATACTATGAGGCGTTGCAAATTGATGGAGGTAACAGACTGCATAAATTCCGCTTCATTACCCTTCCATTGATCCAAGCTGCGATGAACTCTGTTATTATTTTGGCCTTCATTGGTGGTTTACGTTCTTTCGATCTGGTATGGGCAATGACCAAGGGCGGACCTGGATTTACAACAGATCTTATTGCATCCATCATCTACAAGCAGTATCAAGGCGGATTTTACGGACTCTCGACTGCAGGTAACGTGATCCTGTTTCTCGGTGTATCCCTGTTGGCCTTCCCGCTATACTGGTTTCTTACGAAAAAAGAGGTGGATCTATGAAAAAGAGTATCCAAAGGTTCACTATCGAAGCATTGGTTGTATTGGCATCCATTATTATATTCCTGATTCCTTTTTACTTCGTCATTATCAACTCTTTCAAGAATAAGATAGAATCTGCTGATTTGAATCTAGGCTGGCCATCAGTGTTTAGTATTGTAGATAACTATAGAGAAGTTCTTACGGTACAGAATGGAATGGTCATTCGTGCATTTTTCAACAGCGTTCTGATTACGGGATTGTCCATTGCCGTTCTTGTGGTGGTCTGCTCAATGGCCGGCTATGTGATGCAGCGCAGAACTGGTAAAGCCTCAGGTCTCATTAATTTCCTTATTCTCGCCGGCCTTATGATTCCTCCAGCAATTGTGCCTACTATTTGGGTGCTTGACTCCATTCACTTATTCAAAACTTTGACTGGGATTGTACTTGTTGAGGTGGCACTTTCCATTTCCTTTTCCACTATCCTATACAAAGGCTTTATGGCAACGATCCCCCGTGAAATCGATGAGGCGGCTGTTGTTGACGGCTGCGGTAAAATAAGAATGTTCTTCTCAATGATTCTTCCACTTCTTATGCCGGTTACATCGACGGTTGTGGTTCTCTCATCCGTAGGTATTTATAATGACTTTGTTAATCCGTTATATTTCTTCCCGGGGGCCAAGAACGCTACACTCCAGCTTACCTTGTATAATTTCACCAGCATGTATAATACATCCTGGAATCTACTCTTTGCAGATATAGTGTTGATATCCATCCCTCCACTAATTTTGTTCATCTTCTTCAACAAGAAGATCGTAGCGGGCATGACGGCGGGTGCGGTGAAGGGTTAAGACACCCTTTGCCTTGGATAAAAAATAAAGCAGCAAATCTCCGTACAACGGGGACTTGCTGCTTTTTTAATTTTAAATAGATCCTATTTGAACTTAAGGTTTTTAGAGTAAGGGCCAGTCGCAACTGCGGTGAATGTTTGGACTTCCAGCCGCTGTTGTCTACAGATTTCTCGATTAATACCGCTCTTAGCGGTAGAAATCCGTAGACAAAGGCGGATGCTTTCGCTCTTCCAGTTCCAAAATCCCCCTCCGTCACTCCTTTCTTTTTTCTCATTTTTTCAAGTTCAATTTCTAAAGATTGTACAAAAGATGGTCCAACCATTGCAAAAGGAGAGGTTTCTTTGTACATTCAAAATATCATGGTCCAACTTTGTGACTCGCAAGTCGACAGCGTCCAGATTTCCGCATTCTTAAGCAGTTCCGTTCCCAGCGGATGAAAGATGTCCTTGAAACCGTGTTTTCCACGTGCTGTAGTTCTTGGCGGCGGACGAAAAGTACGTCAGCTCCGCAAGAATCTGATCCCTCGGCAACCGAAACAGCTTGGCAAGACCGATTCGGACGCTACCTTCATGCGAATGAAGGAAGACAAGGAAGATCACATACGTCCCCCACGTAGCTATAGGCGAAGAACTTGGTTAAATGGTCTGTTTCCGCTGATCCCAGCGGGGAGGACGGACTGATTGCGGAGAAGCGGTAGCGTTCGCCCGAAAGTTTTCCGAAGGAAAACTAGCTTCGAAAGCATAAGCTGTGTCCGGATTTATACCGTTAAGGTAAAATTCAAAAAATCTGGACACAACAGCGATTGTAGCAACGGTCCGTTCGCGGAGCGTCCTCTCAAAATAGAGGATGGTGCAATTTAGTTCATTTGTTTATCAAGAACTTCCTGCAATTCTTCCATATACATAAGAGGAGTGTAACTACTGTCAAAAATTAACCGTTGGGCATTATTCCAAGCCGTAGATTGTGCCTTCGCATCAAAATAAGCTTCAAACCATAAGGCCCCTTGCTTCGCCTCATCAATCCTCTTCATCGCAAGAGATGTCAGCGGTGGAATATCCTCCGGCATGTTGTGAACTTTAAATCCAGGAATGATACCTAAATCATTCATTGCCTTATCACCATAACGGGAAAAGACATATTTCATCCAGTCCCCCACAGACTCATTGTAAGTAGAAGCTGCAAAGGAAGTCGTTAGGCCGGCATTCAGCGGCCAATCGGCCAAAGTCCCTACACCATTTTGAACCAGAGGGATGTTAAACAAACCAATATTGTCCTCACCAATCTTATTTCGTTGCGGGTCGTTAAAATCCCGAAGCTGCCAGCTGCCCGTATACATCATCGCTGCACGCCCCTGCAAAAACAGATCTACGGAAGCATCAGCACTTACAGAGTTAGGAGTAGCTCCGAAATAACCCTTAAGACTCATATCTTGAACTATTGAGGCAGCTTCGATAAAACCACTAGAGGTTACCGCAAGCTCTCCTTTATTCACCCGCTTCATCACATCATACCCATACTTACGAATTACGTATCCGTTAATTAAGCGCGTGATCGGCCATTTCTCTTTACCAGCGAGTGAAAAAGGCTGAATGCCATTACGCTTAAAGATTTTGGCGGCTTCAAGCATTTCATCCCAAGTCTTGGGTTCCTTCAAGCCATACTGGGTGAACATCTGCTTATTGTACCAGAATCCTTCTACGTTAATTTCTAACGGAAGTGTATATAGTCCTTTGTCATCTACAATAGATTTTAATAGCTCCACCGTTGCTGGCTTAAGCTCATCGTAAATGCCTAGATCCCTGAAAGTATCCTCAATGTTCAGCACAAGACCACTATCAATCAAATCCTCCAGAGCCGTGCCGGACTCGTAAGAGAACATCGTAGGCAAATCATTACTGGCACCAAGCAGTTGGATCTTGCGCTGTAAATCAGGTACCTGGACGTTCTCCGGGTTATAGGTCGTCAACGGATGAGTCTCTATATACTCTTTTGCCAAATCCCCAATGATTCTAGCACTTCCTTGATCCTCTATGTTAGACGAGACATAATGAATGTTGGTTTCTGGATTCTCAATGATCTCTTCATCTAATACCCCACTGTTAATATTTACAGATGCACAAGAAGTCAGTGTCAACATAAGAATGGCAGTGAATAGTAAAGTTACTTTTTTATTCATTGGAAGGAGTCCCCTTTACATCTCGATATTGTCCCGGGGTCATCCCTATATGCTTCTTAAATACTTCCGTGAAGTGTCTATAGTTGTAATATCCGATTCTCTCACTGACTACATTTACCTTCATCCCACTTTTCAGCAGTACCTTTGCGGTTTCCATCCGAATCTTAGTCAAATATTTAATATAGGACACCCCCATCTCTTCCTTGAAAAGAAGACTGAAATAGGTCGCATTCATCCCGACATGCTGTGCCACTTCCTGTAAAGTGATATCTCTACTAAAACTATCGTTAATAAAAAGAACGGCTTTTTCTACAGCTGCATGTTTTGAAGTAAGTCTGACACTCTGGGTCCAGTCGAGCAGCTTTTCCATTTGTCTGTTGAGCCATGCAAACATGTCCTCTCTTGTCTTCATTTCCTCCAGCTCTTTATGTGGTAGATAACCAGAATGCCATAACTCTTTAGTATCCCCGCCTGTCTCTTTTGCTACCTCTAGACCTAGATACACCAGTTTCAGCATTTCCCGTTCGGCAATCTCGGGATGCAGCTTCTCTGCCTCCATCCAGCGGTTGAAAAGTTCCATCTGCTGCAGTAAACCCACTTTGTCTCCAGTCCGCATATAGAAAACCAATGCTTCCTCCCGCTCCGACAGGCTCTCAGGGAGAACCTCCCCACCTCCAATATCCTCGAAACGTATCCAACCCTTCTCCTCCAGGAAACGACCGTAGCGCAAAGCACGAAGAGCCTCTTTATAGCTTTTAGCTGCCTCAGACATATGTTTGTACGTTTGTCCCGAACCAGCTACATCCTCTGCAGCCCCTGACCAGCGCAACATCTCTTCCAACAGATCATCTAAGGAGTGCTCGAGATGCACAACCACAGTAATTCGCTCCGGTCCGTTTGTAAGATTAATGACCCGGTATGAAGGATGCTCTGGAAGACAGAATGCGGTGCCTGTAGATACAATTACCGTAACACCCTTTATCAACTGCACATCCGCTCCAAAACAATCTTCCCAAGTGTCATACCCTTCATTTCCACTCAGCAGCAGATCCAGCGTATTCTTTTCAAGCAGACTCTGCCTGCTTTTCTCCCATTGCAATTTTAAATACGCAACCTCTTTTTGCTGCGTAATTTTATCCAGTGTACGGCCTATGGCTTCCTCAATTTTAGAAATGGTGACCGGCTTTTCCAAGTAGTCAACAACCCCTGCCTTTATTGCACGTTTGACATATTCGAATTCATTGAAGCCACTGAACACAATACAGACTGTATCTGGATACTCCCCTACAATCGTTTCGATCAACTGAAGACCGTCCATACCCGGCATTCTAATATCAGTAAATATCATATCGGGAAGCTCTTTGCGGAATAGAGACAACGCAGATATCCCGTCACTTGCGGTCCCTGCAAGCTCAATTCCATACCGATTCCAATCGATCATCGTTTTTAGACCTTCGAGCACAATATATTCATCATCAAAAACGAGAGCCTTCAACATCCATCATCCCTCGCTTCCGTGGTTGTGGCGAAACCGGATTTCAATAGTTGTTCCCACACCGACATTACTTAAAATCGAAAATATGCTATCTGTTCCATAATATAGGTCTAGGCGCTCACGAACATTTTTTAACCCATAACCCTCTTCTGTAACTGTCAAATCATCCATTCCAACTCCGTCATCTTCTATCGAAAAAATCACGAATCCCCCTTCAATCCTTCCTATAAGTCGGACTGTTCCTTCGCCTAGCTTCGGCTCCAACCCATGATATATAGCATTCTCTATAAGAGGCTGAAGTAATAGCTTAAGAATCTCTATACTCATTAACGAAGGCTCTACATCTTCAATATATTGAAACCGGTTATTATACCGGATGTTCTGGATATTCATGTAGTGCTCAATATGTTTCAACTCCTTGAACACCGGAATCATTTCTTTCCCTTTATTCAGACTAAGCTTAAAGCTCTCCGAGAGCGAAATGGACATTTGGGCAATTTCCTTATTATGATTGAGTTCGGCCATCCAATATATAGAATCCAAAGTATTATACAAAAAATGCGGCTTGATCTGAGCTTGTAGCGCCCGCAACTCAGCCTCCCTAGTCTTTAACTTGGACTGAGTAAGCCTTTCATTTAACTGCTTGTTCTCCCAAGCAACGCGTTTAAAAGTTTCACCTATAACCCCGATTTCATCCGAATCAAAAGTCCCTTCCAGGCTCCGTACTCCATTGGCCCAGTCCACCATCATTTTTTTAAGCTGAAGCAGCGGACGGGTGATTGTCCCAGACATCAAAAAGGACAGCAGCAGGGCAAGCAAAGCCATAAAGGAAGCAATCAGCGCTGTCGCAGTACCAATCCAAGTCGAATCCTTTAATAACGTGCTGGCTTTTGCCAGATGTATTAGAGTCCAGCCTGTAGTTAGATTGCGATATCTGCTAACGATGTAACCGGAATCTTTAAGGTTGGAGAACATGGCTTGGTGATTTTCACCCACTACCTTACCCTCTTCGAGGGAACGGGTATCATACACGATATTTCTACCAGCGCCAAGTGAATCCAGCACCATAAATTGATTATCATCGCTTTCATGAATTACCGTTTCAAATAGCGACTTTTTAATGTTTACAACCAGCAGCCCTAAGGGCTCACTACTGATCCGGTCTGGGTCCTTCAATAATTTCACACTGGAAAATGAGTTTCCCTGGCTTGTTTCCTCCAGGACATTATAACTAAAAAAGACCTCTTTCCCCTTAGCTTCTTTACTTTGCCGGTACCAATCGGTAAGCTCAATTAAATTCCGGGTCTCTTCACTCCCATACACGCCGGCACTACCCATCCTTCCGTAACAAACGGAGTGGAACTTGTTGTCAAACAGACATATGGAATCAATATTGACCGTATCGATTAGATTGGTTACTACTACATTTTGAAGGCGATTTGCCGTAACAATATCGATGACCGAATTTCCCGGACGATCTGAGTTACTACTCTCGTGCAGTTCCTGCCGCAGTTCATCATTAGCAAGTATCAGTCTATTCACATTAATCAAGTTCTTGAATAAAAGGTCCGTTACATCGCTTGTGGTTTTCAGACGATCTACATTGGTTTGGATATGGTTTCGGACCAAGGTCTGTTTGGTGATGTTAAAAGAAATATAGCCAAGTAAGAATAAAGGCGGTATGGAGAGTGCTATCATGGCAATCATAAACCTGCTTTTGATTCGTTTCGGCCAAAACCGTTTTAAGGTATTTCGAATACGTTCCATTAAACCCTGCCTTTCTTTCCTTGTAGCATGTCAGTATTCGCTCAGAAACCAGCGAAGTCCTGGATCAGACGGGAGTACCGCAGAAACAGGACTGTTTATATCATATTTAATTCAACCAAATAAGGCGGCAGCTTGCTTAAGCAAGCCTGCCACCTTCATTTTAATACATATTGGCAACATACATAAGTGGGTAATATTTTGGATAATGTCTGATTTATTCAGGTTCTATTATATTGGATAAGAAAATAAGTATTTTCCCGATCCTGCGAGTAGGATGACACTATCCAAGCTTTCTTTTGCCGATAGAATCCCTTCAGCAGTTGCAGCGGGTCCTTTTTCATCTGTCAGCTTAGTCAGTCTTGCTCCCATTAACACAATTTGGGCCGTGGTATTCACTGGGATGATAACTTCCACCTTCCGCAAACCTTCCTCCTCTTTCCAAAAAGACTCAATGAAGCCATAGGGGGAGTCCAGCCTTGCTCTGGCGTAGGTTATTTCACCTTCCGCGAAGCGAGGATGGATTCGAATCCGCTTATATGCAGCTTCCGTATCATCCAGATCCAGACCCGCAACATATCGATACAACCATTCTCCGATTGCACCATAGGCATAATGATTATAGGAGTTCATATCCTTACTCCAGAATGATCCGTCTGGCTTAATTCCATCCCAGTGCTCCCAAATCGTTGTAGCTCCCTTAGTAATAGAGTAGAGCCAGGAAGGGTAGCTTTCCTGCAGCAGCAGTTTTACAGCCGTAGCATGAAAGCCATTATCCGATAACACAGGACATAAATATGGAGTTCCTACAAACCCTGTAGTTAAATGGTAGTTATTCTTAATAATCATTTTGTTCAGATCACTCGCAACCCGCTGCCGGATTTCTCCCTCGACCAAATTGAACATCAGTGCCAGTACATGAGCCGTTTGTGTAGGAGCAGCCAATCGACCCGCTGGAGTTACAAACTCATGGTGGTAAGCCGCAATAATATCCTTGTATAAATTCGCGTAATAGATTTCCTCTTTAGCCCTCCCGAGTACGGCAGAAGCATCTCTAACAATTCTGGTAGAGTAAGCGAAAAAGGATGTAGCAACCATGTCCAATGGAGTCGCACCGACATAACTGTTCTCCTTGGCATCCAGACCCAGCCAATCCCCAAAGTGGAATCCAGTATTCCACAAATGCTGATCAGCTCCCTGCTCTTTAATATAATCCACCCATGCTTTCATACTGTCATACTGCTCAGCCAGCAGTCGGTCATCTCCATAACAGAGATACTGAATCCACGGACAGATCACAGCTGCATCGCCCCAGGCCGCTGAGGTTTGGGTTTGATCTTCGCCCGCATTGGACGAGTTACCATCAAGAATGTTGGGAATCACGAAAGGTACACTTCCGTCGGATCGTTGGTCCGCTTTAAGGTCACGCATCCATTTTTCAAAAAAAGGAGCTACCTGATAGTTAAACGCCGCAGTCCGGATAAAAACCTGAGCATCTCCGGTCCAGCCCAGCCGCTCATCACGCTGAGGACAATCCGTCGGCACATCAACGAAGTTCCCCCGTTGTCCCCATCGAATGTTACGCTGAAGCTGGTTAACCATTGGATTAGAGCATTCGAAGTCTCCTGTAGATTCCATTTCCGAATGCATAACCTCTCCGGTGAACGCCTCCATCAAGAATTCATCATTAAGACTTTCCAATCCTTCTACCTTCACATAACGAAATCCCTGGAAGGTAAACATAGCTGCATAACTCTCTGTAATGCCGCCTTTGGCGATATACTCCACCTTTTGCTTAGCAGAGCGCAGGTTATCGGTATAGAAGTTACCCTCGGCGTCCAAAACCTCGGCATGATGAAGAACAATGGTTGTTCCTGCTGACAGGTTTGCAACCAATCGAACACGGCCTACCATGTTCTGTCCCATATCCAGTACCGTTTCACCTGAGGGAGTATGGATTACCGCCTGAGGTTTTAGTGTTTCTGTCACCCGCACAGGCCAGTTCTCTTGCGCAACCAGATTGGAATTGGGAAGCTCAAGTTTTTTAACCCCTCTCCAATCAAGATCATTAAATCCTTCGTTGCTCCATCCACTCTGCTCTAACCGGGCATCATACATCTCACCATCGTAAATCTCAGAGAACACAATAGGTCCAGTAGAGGAACGCCACGAGGTATCTGAACAGACCACCTCCTCGCTGCCGTCAGCATATTCGATATGCATCTGCAGAAGCGCAGCTCTTGTATCACCATAATGGTTAGTCTTATTCTCCCAGCCCAATCGTCCTAAGTACCAACCGTCTGCAAGTTGAATACCAATGGCATTTTCACCTGTAGAAAGAGCCGTTGTCACATCATAAGTCTGATATTGATGACGATGAAGATAGCTGGTCCAGCCTGGAGTCAGCCAATCATTCCCCACTCTTGTGCCATTCAGATAGATGTCGTATAGACCTGCTGCCGTGGCGTAAATTCTGGCGGAAGCAATATCGGGCTTGATCTTGAAAGATTGCCGAAGCATCGATACAGGTTCTGCCTCATCACCTTCCTGAACAGACTCGCTAGTAATCCAACTAGCCTTCCATTCATCTGCATTCAAGAAAGCCGTCTCCCACCAGCCCACTTCACTCCAGGCCGATTCCCTCTCGAAATAATCCCATACCTGTACTCGGTAATAATAACGGGTTCTGGATTGTAGTTCCGGCCCTTTATACTCTACTTGAATAGATTTCACCGATTCGATCACGCCGGTATCCCAAGTTGGATTATGAAAGTTATTCACGGAATCGGTTACTTGCAAGCGATAGGCCTTTTGCCTCGTTCCCCTGAGATCTGACCCCAGCTTCCACCCGAATCTTGGGTCTAGACGATCCGTTCCTAGCAGCTCCGCTCTGTAATCACATAGGATCTGTTCTACTTTTAATCCGCTCATTATCTTCACTCCTTTATTTTGCTCATTAACGAGATGGCTTGCGTTTTCCACTCCTTGATCTTACGATGGATGTAACCGTTTTAAACGACCCTTTTCGGACATTATTGTAGGGGTTATCAGACATTATTGAGGGAGTGAGGATAGTGAGAGTAGAACGAAGGATCGATCTGTTAAGGGGACAAGAGTTTTTCTCAAGCGCTTTACCGATCTATGTGAATCGGGTTGTGGAATCGTATGATTTGCATGAGCATCGACATGACTTTTTGGAAATCAGTTATGTCAGTGAAGGCAGCGGCACTCATATCATGGGGGAATCTTCCCTTCCTGTTAATCAAGGAGATATCTTCTGGCTCCCAGTGGGTACCTCACATGTTTTTCGTCCAGCCTCCCTTTCCCGACAACAACCCTTGATTGTGTATAACTGCATATTATCTATTGAGGCAGTGGTCTCAACCCTTAAGTCTTTTCCAGGAGGGGAACCTTTGCTAGCCATGCTCTCTAATCAGGAGTTCCGACACTACAAGGATCCATATGGCGAGTTCCAGCGTATGTTTCAGCGGCTTCATTATGAGTACAATACCATCAGGAGCGGCCGTGAAATTGCAATTTACACAGATGTTATTCAATTACTGCTCTTTCTCCATCGCCTTGATGCGGAGCCGCAAGATGGAGCCGCTCCATTATCTATACGACTTGAAGCTGTTCTGAATGAGCTGCATGCACGTTTCCATTCCCGGATCACCGTCAAAGAAATGGCACTGAAGACAGGTGTAAGTCAACGCCAATTCCTCAGATTATTTAGTAGACAGACGGGCATGACTATGTCTGATTATTTGCAGGCGATCCGTATCAGCGAAGCCTGCGAGCTTCTCAGAACGACCGACCGGAAAGTCAGCGATATCGCTTCAGCAGTGGGTTATCAGGACATTTCACATTTCTATGCCATATTCAAAAAGAAAACCGGGGTGGCTCCCCGGTCTTTTCGTCGTCCTATTTAAAAAACTTCTCAGATTTATCCCGATGCTCATCTTTGACTTGGCTGGAAACCGCCCGGAATCCAGCCATAATCACAGCGGCATCATCTGTGAAGCCCATAGCAATGAAGGCATCGGGAATCGCATCAATAGGTGTTATAAAATAAGCCAAAGCACCAAAAGCTATACCCTTGGCCCATAAAGGTGTTTTTGAATCCATCGCACAATAATACATAGCAACGGCATCCCTCGTGAACGGAACTTTTCCGGCAAACCTCCTCATTTTTGTCCAGAATCCGTTTTTTACAAGCTCCTCGTTTTCCTTACTATACTGAATAGCTTCCACATTGGGCTCTGTAGCATTTTGCAATTCGTTATTTCCCATGGTTTTACCCTCCCAAGATGTAATCCTTACCTAAATAGTTTAAACGGATTATTAGAATATAGAAGCACCCGAGGTGAGGTAATGCATATGAACGGCTATGAGATTCGATCTCCAAAGGTGTGATGTACGGCAATATAAGGCAGTTAACCTCTTCTGCGGTAGATCCCCGGTGCTACACCATATCGCTCTCTGAACACTCTGTGGAAATAAGTATAGCTGCCAAAGCCACTTTCCTCCGCAATACGTTCCAACGTGTAATTGCTTTTGTCCATTAGCTGCAAGGCCAAGGCGAGACGAATCTGCCCTGCATATTGCATAATCGAATACCCGAACTGAGCTTTAAATAGATGCACGGCCCTGGTAACACTAATTCCAGCATGGCCAGCAACATCCTCCAGCCTGAACATTGAAGTAGCATGCTCCTCCACATAACTCTTCATTTTAAAAGCCAACAACAAAGGTGCAGAGGAAGTTGAAGGTGCTTCTTCAATGGCTCGGTCTAGCAGCAAGCACAACGTCTTAAATAGAGCCTCCAAAATATCTGTATTCCCGCCATCCAGCCTTCTTTTCTCCAGTATGAGTTGCTGCCAAACACTTTGAAGCCTGCCATCATCCGTAATCCTTACTTTCTTCGGTCTTGACCTCTGATTCCACCAGCTGTCCAGCCATTCCCCCGTACACATTACATAATAATCTGCGCTGAACCCTAAGGGACTCATTTTCTCTCCAATTCTTAAATCATACACCTCTCCAGGATGAAATAACAACAGGTCACCGGGTTGTATGTTTACCATTTCCCCATCAATTAACGCTTCACATTCCCCTTCTGCCTGTAACCGGATAATATAGGTATCTAGACCTTCTCGAAATAAATGCCGAAAGGGTTGTATATGGCGCATGAATGCAGTGAGATGAATATGAATTGAGTTAATTTCCATTACCGTTCCTCTTTTCTAAGTTATGCAGCGACCAGATTATTGAGGTTCTTAGCCATATTGTTTCTTCAAAGAGAGGCCGATTTCCTTCTATAATAAAATAGAAATATATTGTAGGAGGTTACTAACCGCTATGAGTGAAGGCATCGTTCGTGTCATCCAAACCGCAAAAGATACTGAGGACCGTTTAACCGAAAAAGAATCTTTAACATTCAGACCTGATTCCGCAGAAAAGGAAATGGAACTGATTAATATTTATGAGGACCTGGAATATCAGGAGATTGAGGGCTTCGGCGGAGCACTCACTGAAGCGTCTGCTGTCACTATCGCAAAGCTGAGTGAAACTAGACAAAAGGAAATCATTGATGCTTACTTCCATCCTGAGCACGGGATCGGATATACATTATGCCGGTCACACATCCAAAGCTGTGATTTCTCGCTAGGCAACTATGCCTATGTTAAGGAAGAAGACTTTGAACTGCGTAATTTCAATATTTCAAGAGATCATGAGTCTATTATTCCGTTGATACAAAGAGCAGCAGCATTAAGCGGTGAAGACTTCCGTCTTTTCTCGTCGCCATGGAGCCCACCTGCCTGGATGAAAACAAATGGTGAAATGAATAACGGCGGTAAGCTGAAACCTGAATATAGACAAGCATGGGCAGATATGTTCGTGAAGTACATCCAGGCCTACGCCGCAGAGGGTATTGATATCTGGGCAGTTAGCGTACAGAACGAAGCCAAAGCCGTTCAAATTTGGGATTCCTGTGTGTACACAGCTGAAGAAGAGAAAGATTTTGTCAGAGATTATCTGGGACCAGCCTTGGAGCAAGCTAACCTATCCCATGTGAAAGTTTTAATCTGGGATCATAATAAGGAACGGGTATATGACCGGGCCAAAGCTGCCTTTGAGGACGAAGCGGCTTCCAAGTATATCTGGGGCATTTGCTTCCACTGGTACTCCGGTGATCATTTTGAAGCATTAGCTGCCGTACATGACCGCTTTCCTAATAAGAAGCTGTTCTTTAGTGAAGGCTGTCAGGAAGGTGGCGTTCATCTCGGTTCTTGGAACACAGGGGAACGTTATGGACATGACATTATGGGCAACCTCAATAATTGGATGTCCTGCTGGACGGATTGGAATATTGTTTTGGACGAACAAGGCGGACCTAACCATGTAGGCAACTATTGTGATGCTCCGATTATCGGGGATACCCAGAAGGATGAGGTTATTTATGAGAGCTCGTTCTATTACATCGGGCATTTCAGCAAATACATTCGTCCAGGAGCCAAACGGATTGGCAGCTCCAAATATACCGATAAGCTTGAAACGACTGCTTTCCGAAATACCGACGGCACAATCGCAGTTATCGTCATGAACCGAACCGACAACGAGCTTCCGTTTACGCTTCGCTGCCGTGAACAATTAGCTGAGAATTCAATCCCGGCTCACGCTATTCAGACATTACTGTTCAGATAATATGAAAATAAGGGTGTCCTTAGCCGTGTGGCTAGAGACACCCTTATTAGTAATAATACTTAAGAGCTTATATGATAATTACGATTCATTAGAGATTACACTGACCTGATACACATGAGGACCAATACTCAATTCATTGGAGTTTATATCTAGCTTTCTACCATTAAGAGTAACGTTCTCGAATTGCACGCCATTTACAGTTCGCTTGTCATCATACCCTTCCAAATGTGAAGGATTCACGCTGGTTCCTGAGAATGAGATATTCTTAAAATGGATATTTTCAATTGCTTTTCCCGGTGCTGGATTATACTTGGGATTTTGCACCACTCTAAGGTTAAACAGTTCTCCCAGTTCAAAGTCTTCTATGCGTATATTCTCATAAGTCACATTCCTTACGGTATTTTTGTCCCCTGCATTAATAGCCATACACCCCCAATAATCAGGCTGCGGCTCATGATGCTCAAGAACATCAATATCATAGAATCGAATATTTTCAATGACATCACCATCATCAGCATAATTCCCATGAGTACCTATATTCATAGGATGTGCAACATCAGCCCACAGGATTGAATGTGAGACCGTAATTTCTCGTGTATCTCCTCGGAATTCGCCGCGCGAGCCATAAATGGCAATACAATCATCCGATGTTCTTAGAAATACATGATCAATGGTTACATTGCAGCAGGACATCATGTCAATTCCATCAGACCAACCACGGGTACTGAAGGATTTAATATTATGAATATGAATGTTCTCCGACTGACCAAGATGGATTGTATAATGGGGAGGATCTATCACAGTGATCCCTTCGACGGAAATTTGATTAGAAAAGTTGATATCCACTCCACGATAATAAGTAGTTTTCTCGAACTCAGATAAGTATAGAATGCCTCGGCCATGAATTTTGACATTGTGAACATGCTGGCAGAGAAATCCACCATAGAGGATAGCACCACCCGCAATATAGACCTCTGTGTTTGAAGGCACAGCCAGTATAGATGTATCCAGGCGATGTGCACCCGGTCCGAAATAGAGGATGTTATCTCCTCCTTTAGATTGAAGACTGGCCAAATCCTCCAGTATCTTATCACTTACATGATTCCCTTCTTCAAGGAATAGGACTCCCTCTCCACTCGATTCTGGTATCGTCTGCTCTATTGGATTGACGAAGATATGCAGGTTGTGAAATCTGTCGCCATTGATTTCTAGGGACAACTGCCGTGGACCCTCGATCGTGAGTTCTATTCGATTTCCTGCATGGTTACAATTTAGCTCAGCGGATAAAGGTCGAACCGTTGTCTCCCTTATCTCACCTTCATTCTTAATGACCTCAATTTTGACTGTTCCGGCACAATCAAAGGTCACCATTGAGGCATTCCGAACATCATGCATATCAACTTTTACGTTATAGCAAAAGAGCACTTCCCATTCTCCTTGAGGCTTACAGACTCTCACTGAGAAATCTGGATTTCCCAATGATCCAGGCGGGGCTGGATATACTATTAACTCATCTTGTACATTCGGCATTCTTTCTTCCTCCTAACCTAGCAATAAATAAGACCGGCTGACTAACAGACATGTCTCCATGTTCGCCGACAACCGATCCTCAAATCATCACTGCATTTTTTTATTTGCTGCGTTCTTCATAAATCTTCTGGGCTTCGTCCAATTCTTCCTGACCACCAGATTTGAGCCACTCAGCCTTGAAAGCATCAAAGCCTTTGTCCGTATCAACTTCGCCAGTAACTGCTTTAATATAAAATTGCGTCTGTAATGTGTTCAAAATACCTTCATATTGCGCCTTTGTATTCATAACTGTAACTTGCATCAGATCGGTCATGATACTAAGTCCTTCCACTTGGGTAACCTTTTCCCTGAACGCAATCTTTTCTGGAGAGAAGTGGTGTTTCGCCATAGCTTCCACTTTGCCACCAAATGGATTGTAATAACTTAGTCCCATTTCAGCAGCCAATTCGGTACCAGTAGCAGCTTCCGTCATGACAGCCAAGTCTCCCTCAAGGTTATAAGATTTTCCTTGTTCACCAAAAATAGTGGTCAAATATCCTTCCTCATCTGTAGATACAAATTCAAGGATTTCCAATATTTTAATCCGCTTCTTCTCATCCTTCTCAAGTTGAGCTCCAAAGTATAATGGTGGCTGCAGAGCGCCGTTAGCCATCGCATATTTCTTGCCGTCTGGTCCGGCCAGCGGTACACCTGTTACAAGATCAATTCCTTTATCCTGAGCAATAAATCCGAAGTAACCGTCTCCCTCAAAAAGATGATGCCACATTCCAGTATCGAACATCCCTGTTCGCAAGCTTACAAACTTAGTTTGAATGCTTCCATTGTCGTCTGTAATAAACTCAGGATCGATAATTCCTGCCTCATACCATTTATTCAGTAACTTCAATGCATTTCGTGCCTCTTCCGTTATTGCCCCATAAGTTACTTTGCCGTCGCTTCCTAATTTAAATTGGAAAGGTGCTACACCATAAGATGCAAAAATACTGTTAAACATCTGTGCCTGTGCATCTTTTCCTCTTCCACTCATACCAAAGGTATCCTTTTTACCATTCCCGTCGGGGTCGTTATTGGTGAATTTAGTCAAAACATCCTCTAGTTCATTCAAGTCCTTCGGAGGTTCTGCATATCCGATAGCTTTCAACCATTGACCGTTATACGCGGGTAGAAATCCAGTCGCACCATTAGCCCAAATTTTTGGAACTCCCCAGTTTTTATCTTTATAACTCCCTGCATCCCAAATTTTAGGGTCTACGGCTTCTACATCAGCTATATATTTAGGCATGTATTGTTTAATTTCGTCTATAGAGATATTAGCAATAACCCCCTGATCTGCCCACTGCACCATATCACCAATCGAACCATCCACAGCCATAATATCCGGGATGTCACCGGAAGCCAACATAACGCTAAGCTGCTCCTTCCATGTCGCCGTTTCAAATTTCACATTTTTGAATTTAACGTTGAATTTTTCTTCCAAATACTTTTGTACATAGTTATCATCTGCTTTTGGAGCGTTCCAATTGTTCGCAATCGTAATTTCTATCGGTGCTTCACTAGCAGGCTCCGCAGATGAATCCGGATTATTAGAAGCTATGTTACCCTCATTATTATTGCAACCGCTAACAAGTAATGCTGCCGACATGAATAGAGCCATCACACCGGGTACCATTTTCTTTCTTTTCATTTTTAATTTCCTCCCTTTTTTGTCTGAACACATTTATTTAAATGGACCGTACATGACGGTTCACAGAAATACAAGTTATCCCTTTAGTGAACCTACCATTGTTCCTTTTACAAAATACTTTTGCAGAAAAGGATATACCACAATAATAGGGAGAGCCGTGAACATTAGAGTCGCCGCCTTGATCGGTTCCGCAAATCCTAATGTCGAGCCTTTAGTCGCTGTAGATATCATTGAGAGGTCCTCACCAGTAATCACTACTCTCCGGAGAAAGGTAGTCAGAACCTGCTTAGAGGGATCTTGTATATACAAAACAGCATCAAACCATGCATTCCAATGACCTACAGCAGACCATAACGATAATGTAGCAAGAACCGGTAATGACAAAGGTAAAATGATTTGGAATAATATCCGTAAATCATTGGCTCCATCGATTTTTGCGGAGTCCTCTATTTCCTCTGGAATGGCTTGAAAGAAATTACGAAGGATCAGCATGGAGAAAGTACTCACTAGACCAGGAATAATGTAAACCCAACGTGTGTCTATCATTCCTAGGGATTTGATCAGAAAATACGTTGGAATCAACCCACCACTGAAAAACATAGTAAATAAAATGAACATCGTATATACATTACGGTGCGGTAGATATTTTCGCGAAAGGGGATAGGCCCCCATAGACATGAAAATAACAGAGCATACGGTTCCTACAACTGTACGAAATATCGTATTACCGAACCCAATCCAGATATCATCTCTCGTCAGAACTCTTTCCCAAGCATAAAAGGAGACTTTCTGCGGATACAAATGAATTCCTAATCTTAATGCTTCTGCAGGTGTACTAAACGAGATCGCCAACATATGCACAAATGGATACAGCATGACGATACATAATACCACCATGAAAAGAATAAGAAATGCTTGAAATACTTTACTCCCTAAGCTTTGCTTCACGACCTTGTACTCCTTTCTGTAACCCTATTCTTAAAAGAGGCCATCTTGCCCCAACTTCTTAGAGAAGTAATTGGTCATCAATACCAGTGTAAAGGCAATTACGTTCTTGAATAAACCCACGGCTGTAGTTAAACTGAACTGAAAATTTTGAAGTCCTACTCGGTATACATAAGTATCTAGAACATCCGCTACACTATAGGTTGCCGGTGAATATAAGTTCAGAATTTGGTCAAAGCCTGCGTCCAGAACACCACCAATGCGCAAAATAAACAACAGTACAATGATTGGAAGAATAGATGGAATCGTAATGTGAAACGTTTGCTTCCAGCGGCTCGCACCATCCATCACAGCAGCTTCATATAAATCGGGTGATATTCCTGCCAGTGCTGCCAAATAGATGATAGTCCCCCATCCTACCTCTTTCCAAATGGCTGATATAACCATGGTAGATCTGAAGTATTTGGGGTCACCCAGAAAATAGATCGGATCCAAACCCACAATCTGGAGCAGGTAATTAACTACCCCAGTGGATGGAGATAGCAAGGTGATCAAGATACCCGAAAGAATTACCCATGAAAAGAAATGCGGCAAATAAGTTAAGGATTGAGCAATCTTTTTAAATTTGCCTGATCGGATTTCATTAATAAGCAATGCCAGAATGATAGGGGCTGGAAAACCAAAGATAATGTGGTAGAAACTGATCACAACAGTATTACCAAGAATCTTTAGAAAGTCAGGGGACTTGAAGAATAAAAATTCAAAATGCTTAAACCCGACCCAAGGACTACCCCATATCCCGTCTATAATCCTAAAATCTTTAAAAGCCAACTGGATTCCATATAAAGGACCGTAAGCAAATATGGCATACCAGAGGAGCACTGGAGTGAGTAACAGAAACAAGTATTTGCTCTTCTTATATTCTCTCCAAGTAGTTACTAACTTTGATGGCTTCTGAGAATTTGTATTCTTCTTTCCATCAACTTCCGGAACGATAACCGGGTTCATAATAGCTGCTCCTTTCCAAAAAGCGAAATCGTTGGATCGTTATTTTCTCAAATCCACACTTCATACTTTAGGGTTATGGAAGCGCTTTTTCTATTGCAAGATCATTCGATTCTTTATAAATTCTTTCACATTTAGTGGATTTGGTGATTAATTATGAATATCAGAGACTATTTCTAACAATATTTCCCTGTCTTAATCGAAAAAGGCAACCTCCTTAAAAATCGCATTACACGACTTTTCTAAGTAGGTTGCCTATAATCTGTAAAGCCTCTTATAGTACTCAAGTCGGTTCTTGTTGAATAGCGTGGAAATTAGATTCCTTCCGCTGTGAATTTCGGTATTGAACAGGTGTCACCCCATAACGCGCCTTGAATTTACTATGAAAATATTGTGCGTTCCGATAACCAACTTGCTCAGCAATTATTGATACGGACAGGCTGCTGTTCTCACAAAGCAGAGTAGCTGCTTTCTCAAGACGCAATCGGGTCACATATTCCGTAAAAGAATCCTTTGTTCCCTCACTGAACAGCGTTGAAATATAGGCTGGGGCCAGTGAAACTTCTCTGGATAAGATCTGTAGTGATAGATCTTCATGTAAATGTTCTTCGATGTAGATTTTTAGTGTACGAATCACATTCGCATGAGCATGATTTCCCTCCTGTTTCATATGCTCTGCAATTTGAGAAGACAACATTCGTATACTCGCTATGGTCTTCAACAATGTATCCTTCTTCAATTCATCAAATAGATTGGAATGGGGCAAGAAATGCTGAAGCTTCAAATCAATAATGCACTGATATAGGTGGGTAATAAGTTGAAGTACGGCCAACTCTACAGCTTCTATCTGCATATTGCTCTCTTGCAATGTCTTTACAAAACCATCAATAAATCCATTCACACAGCTAAGATCTCCTGCCTTAAGTCCATTGCTAAAATGATCGTAATTAAATAAATGTGGTGCAGCGTTCATGGATAAGATACTTGAGTAAGCAACTATAGCGTTTGTTCCATATAAAAAATGATATCTGCTGGCCAGCTGCGCCGTTTGATAGGAATCTGCCAATTCCTCCGGGGCCGTCGCCCGATTGCCGATAGCTGCACCAAACCCCATCCCTTCGCCAGCAATTCGTTGGAGCTGCTTAAGGTCGTTGATAATCTCAGCTTCATCATTAGCTTGTTCTGGAAGAACATAATATATGATCGCCGCTTCTTTGGAGTTAAGCGGGACAAACTCACTATGCAGTGACCTTTCCATAACTTCATAACGTGCCTTTAACCCTTCACTCCCACTCTCAGAGAGACGGATATATGCCAAACTATAATGATAACCCGGCAGCATAACCTCCTTATTTTCTGGATTGAGGCTTGCACCAAGCAGTAAGTTAATCACATCATTTTTTTTCGCCTGCGATTCTAGGTTCACAATTTTCTTTTCCATGGTACTGAAGGCGTTACCGATTAAGGTATATTCATTCATTCCGTAGTGGCTCGCATGGGCAGGATTTAATCCTTTTATGTGACTCATCAGTATCTTTAAAGGGTTATAAAGCTGTTTAGAGAAGATGAAAGACATTAAAAAACCAAACAGGACCACTATTCCGCAACTTGCCCAGAGGCCCTTTTTTAATCGCTCGGATGAAAGAACCAAGGAACTGAGAGGTCGGTACATGGTATACGTCCAATCATACGCCGAGTGAACGGAATCAAGTTGGGATAATACGACCTTTTCATTCTCTTCATTAATGATCTTCTTGCCGTTATTACCTGAATGAATAGAGTCTCTCAATAAACGGATCGCACTCACATCTTCTTGACCGGTATGAAGAATCATATTCTCCAGACCATCAAAGACATAAAGCTTATCCTGAGGCGAACTCAGCATTTGGGTTGCCACCTTCTGGAGGTAATCCATACTTACATCAATGAAAAAATACCCTTTTGAAGGGGCTTCTGGAGTCTCATAAGGCAGTTTTATTATATAGGTCAAAACCTGTGTTCCATCAGCCTTAGTACGGGCTGCCCACTTTTTCGGATGAGCCTGATTCACTTTCAAAATATAAGGTGCATCTTTAGAGTTCTCTGTATGCATGTAGAAGCTATCAGCATCTATAGCATAATCGTTGGCTGGGAAATAGACGGTTACGTTACTGACCCCTTCATTCTCAATCCTGAAGAACTCAAGATCCTGCCTGAATGATGCAATCCGGCTGAGATTACCTTCCCATCCTTTATTCAGTAACAAGTTCAGGTTGGTATTATTCTGTATAAAGCGAATAGAGAGTGCCTTATTTTGCAAGTTGTCTTCGTATTTCCTCAGAACAGTTTGTTCTATATAATTTTTGGCAGTGTTAAGTCTGTTCTGATTATCCCGGCCAATCTCATCCTCCATAATACGATTAGCCTGGGTATACCAATACCCTCCCATGAGACCAATCAATATAACGGATAGAATCGTGTAAGACATGATAAATCGGACAAAAATGATTTTTTTATATTCGCGTTTTTTCATGGTGTTCCACCTTTGTCTCAAATTGGAGTCCATTTATATAAGCGCTTACATTTTGAGAGGAATTATGTTTCTTCAATGATAACTTATCAAATTCAGCCCTGTTCATCTACTATAATATTTTTAAATTTCATCATATTTCTTTCAAAAACCAGCATTATTAGCTGCAGTAACACTGGTTTAGTGTGAATACAACATCCAGACTACCAAAGGGGCTGTACAAGAACCCGCAATGGCACAGACAGTCATTGCCACCGAACTCATGGAGACTGATTCCTCTCCGTATTCAAGCGCCTTAGCAGTTCCTAGAGCATGGGAAGCTGTCCCCAGTCCAATCCCAATTCCTGCTGCATCTTTTATTCCAAACATCTTTAAGATATAGGGACCCGCAATCGCTCCTGTAAATCCAGCAATCATTACAAATACGGAGGTTAAGGATGTATCCCCGCCCAGATTGGAGGATATTTGGATAGCCACGGGTGTAGTAATGGATTTTGGTAATAAAGAAAGAATATAAACTTCCGAAAATCCCAACAGTTCGGCCAGAAAAATTCCACTTAACATCCCGACTAACAGACCCGTAATTGTTCCACCCAGGATAGCTGGTAGATTTCGGCTCAGTACATGTCTCTGTTTATATAAAGGAAATGCTAAAGAAACAACAGCAGGACCCAGTAATTGATTTATCCATTTTCCACCGATCATATAAGTATCGTAAGGAATTCGAAAGTACAAAAGAATCATAACTACAGTAAAAGTCGCGGTCAACGCCGGCATTAATACGGGTAGGCGAAACCGTCTGTATATCATAGACATTACGAGATAAATTCCTACTGTAACTAGAACAATCGCCGCTGCAGTAAATATCATTAGACTTCCTCCCCCTTCTCTCTTACCTTGCCCATCCTGCTTAAACTTCTGATATCCTTATAACTTTCTTTACTTTTACCAGTCCAACCTGCGATCCATTGACTAGAATGTGCTGCTGCTCCAATCGTTAATACCGTGCTTATAATAAGGACAAGAATTAATAATAAGCCTCTACCACTGAATATTCCTAAATGATTAACAATCCCTGCTGTCGCTGGTATGAAAAATAAAGGAAGATACGACAGAATTGAAGTGGCTCCACTCTCAATCCAACGAACAGGTACAACCTTGCTCAATAATAGAACAAAGAGCAACAACAATCCTACAATACTCCCTGGAATCGGTAGATGAAGCAGCTCTTGAACATAATTACCAGCTAAAAAAAACAAATATAACAGCCCAACTTGGGCAACAATGTGTATCATTTTCATTAAAAACAAACCCCTTCATCCTTTATGGTTCCTGTATGTATTAACTTGAACTATATTAGAGTAACAGAGTTTTCATGATTTTTTTCAGTCTATTTATGAAACTCGTATGAATTTTCCGAAAACTTAGAATCCTTATGCTTTTTTCATCTGAATAGAGGTGGGAAGGGAATTGAAAAGAAAAGGAGAAATTAATAGTTATGACATCCTAGAAAGCGAGCTGTTCCAATGAAGTTAACTCAGCTGAATCTTGATACACGAACCTTATCCCGCGATATTATTCGTACTCTTTGGTGGAGCATAGCACTCTATGTTGCGGCTACAAGCCTTAATCTTTTTTTTACATCCTACGATCTTACAACCTTTGTAAGAGTTGTTCTGATTATTCCTACATTAAAAATGATTATAATAATGATCTGCCTGGAAGTGGTTTCTCGTAAACAGATGCGCTTTACAGAATATATTCTAATATTTGGAGTTAATCTGATAATTAGTACTATTATTGTTGCCTTATACGGGTTGCCTATTTTGTTCTATTTATTAATTCTTCCCATTCTAATTTCCCTATATTATTTTAACCACCGATTGATAGTGTTTGCTCTAGTGCAAGGATTAATAACTACCTTACTCATTAATATACTATCAACCAATATACGCGGCAGCTTGTCCTCCTCAAACTCCATTGTGCTATACACTTTGTTAATCGTTACCACCATGATTGCTCACAGTTTGAGAAAACGGACTTTTGCATTGGTACAGGAGTTAGTAAAAATAACAGAGGAAAAACAAGATTTACAGACAAAAAATGTATTAATGGAGAAGTTAAATCGAGTTGATTCTGCAACGGGCTTATATAATCACAGATCCTTTCATGAACACTTGAAGAGTATTCTCTCTTTGCCGGAAGCCAGTAATTTAAATATACACCTTGCTCTCTTGGATATAGATGACTTCAAAAAGGTAAACGATACCTTTGGTCATGCAGCCGGAGATGCGATTATCAAATTCGTAGCCACACAACTGGAAGACAACTTGGACCCCAATGACTTTGCGTCCAGATATGGTGGAGAGGAATTCGCAATACTAAGTGTGGAGAAATCCCCGGAGAGGTTTTACAACCAAATGGAAGTCATTCGTCGAAGCATAGCAGAGAAACAGCATGAAATCCTTGAAGACAGGCATGTAACGATCAGCATCGGCCTCCAACAGCTTCTTCCCGAGATGACTAAAGAGGAACTATTTTATCGTGCTGACTCTGCTTTGTATGCGGCAAAAAGATCCGGTAAGAACCAAACATGTATTTTATAATAAAAACAGAGAAATCCAGACTCCTAGTTTTCAGAGTACTGGATTTCTTTGTTGATTCAATTACTTATCGGCGTTTGCCTTCTAAAATCAGTAGGAGTAAGCCCCACGATTTTTTTGAATTGCTTGGAGAAATAAAACAAATCACTAAAGCCCAGTTGTTCTGCAATCTCACTAACGGTTCTTGGGGTACTGGTTAGCAGTTCTTTAGCTTTATCGATTTTTTTTCTAGTTATATACTGTATGGGCGGGACTCCAATTTTCTGTTTGAAGAAACGCATGAAATAGTTAGGATGCATGAAAGCAATCTCTGCCAGCTCATGAACTGAAATATTTTGTTCAATGTTAGAATCAATGTAGGCTAATATTTTCGTTAATTTTTCTATAGTGTTCAAATTCTTAAAGATAATCCCATCCAGATCAATATTCATAATAAAATAAGAGAATAACTCCATTAACTTGCCCTTAGCCAGCAAATGAGCATACACTGCATCGGATTTGGCGTAATTCGTAATCTCGCTAAATATTCCCTTAACTACATTAGGATCGGCATTGATACATACCTCGCTTAACTCCAGTATTTTGAACAGATTAATATCTCCGACCTTTGCGCTGAAATGGCACCAGTATTTAAGGAAAGGGTCTCCGCTTATGTATGAATAGGATTGCTTGATTCCCTCAGGCATTAAGATAAGTTGTCCAGGCTTAGGATAGCAGTCTTGATCCCCAATCTTTAACCAGCCTTCTCCCTCGCATATAAAATAAAATTTACTATAGTCCGGTGTATAATCAATATCTCGCCAATCGGTGCTGCATAGGTTGTAGTCTGCCATAAATAAATCAACCTTCAGATTGGATAAATAGTTGGTGAGCAACGCACGATTATCCATTCAGCAGGCCGCCTTCAAAGGTTATTTTTGTACATTAGAAAGTTATTCTACTACATTCTTATTCTCTTCCCTGATCGCTACAATAAAGTGGGAAATGAAATACGAGAGGATGAGAAGCAAAACTATGGATAAAATTCAATATTTACAGGTCATCGATAATACGATTGCTAGTGGAAAGTTCAATGATAACTGGGAATCACTTAGTGAGTTTCAAGTTCCCCAGTGGTATCAGCAAGCAAAGTTTGGCATCTTTATCCATTGGGGACTCTATTCCGTTCCTGCATTCAGCAGTGAGTGGTACTCCAGAAATATGTACATGCAAGGGACTCCGGAATATGAGCATCACATAGCTGTTTACGGAGAGCACAAAGATTTTGGCTATAAGGATTTTATCCCTATGTTCAAAGCAGATAGATTCCAGGCAGAAGAATGGGCGGAGCTTTTCAAAAAATCAGGAGCCAAATATGTTATGCCTGTTGCAGAGCACCACGATGGTTTTCAAATGTATAAAAGCGCTTACTCTCATTATAACACGTACGAAATGGGACCCAAACGTGATCTTTTAGCTGAAATGAAGACCGCCTTCGAAAAACAAGACCTGAAGCTTTGTGTTTCCTCCCATAGAGCAGAGCACTGGTTCTTCATGTCGCATGGCAAGGAATTTGAGTCCGATATCCATGAACCGCTTGAATGCGGGGATTTCTACTGGCCTGCAATGCCAGAACCAACCGAACATCAAGATTTGTATCTCTCCCCTCCCAATCAAGAGTTTCTGGAGGACTGGTTAATTCGTTGCTGTGAACTGGTCGATAATTATCAACCTAGAGTCTTTTACTTTGATTGGTGGATTCACACAGCCGCCTTCAAACCTTATCTCAAAAAATTTGCAGCTTACTACTACAATCGAGCCGATGAATGGGGTTATCCTGTTGCTATTAATTATAAGCACGATGCCTTCATGTTTGGATGCGCTGTACCTGATATTGAGAGAGGGCAATTTGCAGAACTTAAGTCTTATTTCTGGCAGACGGATACTGCCGTTGCAAAAAACTCATGGTGCTATACACCAAATAATGAGTATAAATCCGCAGTCGAGATAATTAGAGATTTGATTGATATCGTAAGCAAAAACGGCAGCCTCCTGCTGAATATCGGCCCTAAATCGGATGGTACCCTACCCGAGCAGGATCAGGACATTCTTCTTGCCATTGGCGACTGGCTTAAAATTAACGGTGAAGCGATCTATGATACAACCTACTGGCGTACGTTTGGTGAAGGTCCAACTCAAATTATTGAAGGTCAGTTTACAGACAGTAACACCAAGGTTTTTACAAGTGAAGATATTCGATTTACTGTAAAAGGCAGCAGTCTCTATGCAACAGTTCTTGTATATCCAGAGGATGGTGTAGTTCATATCAAGTCCCTTAAAGAACACTCTATTCATTTCCATGGTGTAATCAAGGACATTCATGTTCTAGGGTTTAACGACAAGCCTAGCTGGGAAAGAACAGATGAAGCTTTAACCCTAAAGACCACTACAGTTCACAGTGCCACTCCAGTAGTCTTTAAAATTGATCTGGATTGATCATTCCCACTCAAAGAGGGTATCCCAACAACCTTGTGCTCGATTGTTGGGATACCCTCTTATTTGGGGATTTCTGCGAATGTTTCTTCCCCATTGATATTATTTCTTGTCTTTTATATTCTTCCTGTCCGTGTCCGAATTTGTATCCTCATCGCCAGTTAGAGTCGTTTGTACATTGTCCATTATTCCTCCAACGATTTCGTCTAATCCATTTAGACCTTCACGTCCAGCCTTACTTTTATCCGGTTCTGGAATGGGCTCCATACCCGCTCCAGGGTTCTTCTTGAACATGCCCTTCTCATCCATAGGTCTAATCTACTCCTGTCTATAGATCGTTCTATTGAAAAAGGATTTCTCCGCGTAAGGACTCAATTTTCTTTAAAGCGATATTCGTATCTTCTTCAGTCACTCCAAAATGCAGGAGAGCTGCTCGAAGATGTTTCACAATCGCATCGTAGTGTGCAGGCTGCAGGTTCATACCTTTGTGTACCTTTGACATAGTTCCACCCGAATACTGATTAGGCCCGCCTAATGCAAAGCTAACAAACTTCGTTTGATGTCCTCGTTGCTTCACCATATCAGTATGAGCAAAAAAATGGTTTACCGATTCATCTTCTAAAACCAAATCATAAAAGTAGTCCACCACTTTCGCGATAGTCTCTTCACCACCATACTTTTCGTATAAACTGCTCATAATCATCACGCCTTCCATTTATTTTCGCATAACATTAACATACCCAATAAAAAGAATATTTAATCCTGATAGAGTCAGAAATGGTTGAAAGGGATCGTCTAGGATTCATATAAAACAAAAAAGCATAACCCTTAGGGTCATGCTTTTTGGAGTGCTTGGCGGCGTCCTACTCTCCCAGGACCCTTCGGTCCAAGTACCATCTCTTCATTCATGCGGCCATGTGAATGAATTGCTAAGCTTTACGGACTCAGCGGACGCTATTTACTCCAAATGCCTAGATTCCTCATCTATGCGGACTCAGAAGACCTTATTCACAAGAATTCGGCTATAAATAGCCAAATATACATAAATAACGGCATCTGTGTCCGCATAACTTTCATATCGAGCAATTTATAGACAATAAGGGATCTGTAGTCCGCATAGCGTTCTTAACGCGAGCTAGATACTCAAATACATTCATTATTGAAGTTTCGCATAACAAAAAACCACTGTTGAATGAATCAACAGTGGTCTCATGTGCTTGGCGGCGTCCTACTCTCCCAGGACCCTTCGGTCCAAGTACCATCAGCGCTGGAGGTCTTAACGGTCGTGTTCGGGATGGGAACGCGTGGAACCCCTCCGCTATCGCCACCAAACGGCGTTTTGAAATTCAAATCATCACCGAAGTGTTGATGAATATCAAAGCGTTAATACAGGTATCAGCATCGCCAAATGCTGAAAGCAAATCTCCTTCATGCAGCCACTTGGACTACAATCTTAAGAATTTGACTCCCTGAAAACTGGATCCGAAACAAATTTGCGTCGCCCTTCTTACGGGGCCCCCGGAAAGTACTTGGAATCAGCTACGAAGCCTCTTCTTCACTTTTTGGGGTCTTTTTTTGGATAAGCCCTCGACCGATTAGTATTGGTCAGCTCCATGCATTGCTGCACTTCCACCTCCAACCTATCTACCTCGTCGTCTTCAAGGGGTCTTACTAATTGGGAAATCTCATCTTGAGGGG
>JAILZT010000030.1 GCA_023512345.1 Paenibacillus sp. | reverse complement strand
TTTTCGAGCTCGGCATCAACATTTCTTGGCCGGAATAAGAATATATCATGTATAGAGATTCATTGCAAGCTTTTTTTTGAAATAAGATGTATATATTCCGTTATATCGGAAATCTAACAGGTAAACTTCAACTCTAGCCAAGGGAAGTCGCCATCGGGCGAGCTCCCCCGGATATAGTTGTGCTTATTCTTAGTGTTCAGTACGGTTACGCATATGCGGGAATAACAATACGTCACGAATCGATGCCGAGTTCGTAAGCAGCATGATCAAACGGTCAACCCCGATACCCAATCCGCCTGTTGGCGGCATGCCGTACTCCAGAGCGCGAATGAAATCATCATCCATCTCATGGGCTTCGTCGTTGCCTTGCTCTTTTTCATGAATCTGCGCTTCAAAACGTTGACGTTGATCAATCGGATCATTTAACTCGCTGAATGCATTTGCATGCTCCCGAGCAACGATAAACAATTCAAACCGATCCGTAAAGCGCGGATCTAGATCATTCTTTTTAGCAAGTGGGGATATTTCAACCGGATGACCCGTAACAAAGGTAGGCTGAATTAGTGTCTCTTCTACAAACTGCTCGAAGAATGCATTAAGAATATGTCCAAAGGTCATATGCTTTTCTACAGGTACACGGTGTTCTTTTGCCAAAGCCTGAGCTTCTTCATTAGTCATTTGCACACTGAAATCAACACCCGTAACTTCCTTAACCGCATCTACCATAGATACACGACGCCATTGCGGGGTAAGGTCAATCTCCTGGCCTTGATAATTCACTTTTTGCGTCCCAAGCACATCCTGGGCAATATGAGCAATCAGACTCTCAGTCAAATGCATAATGTCCTTATAATCGGCATAAGCCTCATATAGCTCGATCATAGTGAATTCCGGGTTATGTCGGGTAGAAATACCCTCGTTGCGGTATACTCGTCCGATTTCATATACTTTTTCCAAACCGCCTACAATTAGACGCTTCAAGTGAAGCTCAATCGCAATCCGCATATACAACTGCATTTCAAGTGTATTGTGGTAGGTAATGAACGGACGTGCAGCAGCACCGCCAGCAATTGCGTGAAGAGTAGGTGTCTCAACTTCAAGATAGCCAAGTGAATCTAAATAGCGGCGCATCGATTGGATAATCCGGGAACGAGCAATAAATGTCTGTTGAACTTCAGGATTAATAATGAGATCAACATAACGCTGGCGATAGCGCAGCTCTACGTCTTTTAGACCATGGTATTTCTCCGGAAGTGGCAGCAGAGATTTGGACAATACCTCAAGATTATGTATCTTAATAGAGGTTTCACCCGTTTTTGTTTTGAAAACAGTCCCTCTTACGCCAATAATGTCTCCTAAATCCAAAATGTTAAACCCGGCATACTGTTCTTCTGGGATACTATCCTGGCGAACGTAAATTTGAATTCTTCCGCTAAGGTCTTGGATATGAGCGAAGCTGGCTTTACCCATAACTCGTTTTGCCATAATACGTCCAGCTATGCTGACTTCAAGCGCTAATTCGTCGAGTTCCTCTTTGCTTAAACCATCATACTTTGCCATGAGATCGCCGGCATTAGCCGTACGCACATATTTTTTGCCGAAAGGATCAATTCCTAACCCTCGCAGCTCGTCCAACTTAGCACGGCGGATTTGCAGCAGCTCACTTAACTCATTCTCCTGATTTTCCGCGTTGTTCATTTCCTCAGTCATGCTTTACATCCCCTTTTATTAACTCAGTGTTACGATAAGAAGAAACGGCATCATCGTTAGAAGACAATCCCGTTCCATTAGAAATTATATAGTATTGTAGTTGCTTCTATTTTGAAAAAAGCTTCCCTAAGGAAGCTTTCCCAAAACGCCCTTCGCCTGAGGTGTGCCCAGACGCAGGTAAGGCAACCATTATTTCATCATGATATCGATGATTTTATATTGAATAACGCCTGCAGGTACACTTACATCTACAACAGTTCCTTTTTTCTTACCAATAATAGCTTTACCTACCGGGCTTTCGTTGGAAATCTTATTATTAAGCGGATCGGATTCAGCGGAACCAACAATAGTATATTCCATGATATCGCCGTACTCCATATCCTGAACATTCACGGTAACACCGATGCTAACCACGTCGGTAACGATCTCGCTACTATTAATGATACGTGCGTTACGAAGCATCTTCTCTAAAGTGATTACACGGCCTTCAATAAAAGCCTGTTCGTTCTTAGCGTCTTCATATTCCGAGTTCTCACTGATATCGCCATAGCCAATCGCAACCTTAATCCGTTCGGCCACTTCACGGCGCTTTACAGATTTAAGGGTCTCCAATTCATCTTCCAGACGTCTTAGACCGTCCGGTGTAAGGATGACTTCTTTATCGCTCATCTCAACCGATTCTCCTGTCGTTATACATTTATTGAGAACACCATAACTATATGCGAATCTGGAGGGATAAGAACCCTCCTTGCTGCATTGCTGTAGCTGTTAGGTAATTTTATACTGTGAAATTATATTGGAACCGCTACAAAATGTCAATGATGCCCCATAAATGTTCGGTAGCGAAATTTATACTTCCTTATATTCTAAGAAATTAGTAGAAAAGTCTCCTTTATACCATTGAAAGGTTAGCGTTGGCACTGTCCATAGCCGTTTCCTCATCATAATTCAATTGTTCGGCAAAATCATTCAAAATTCTCACCATTTCATCGCGCTTGGTTTCTTCCATAATAACATCCTTCACACGCGCAGCTGCCTTCATGCCTTTCAGATACCAGGCCATATGCTTACGCATTTCACGTACGGCAACGGCCTCTCCTTTGAGAGCGACTAGGCGATCCATGTGGAGAATGGCGACTTTGATTTTCTCTGCTGTAGACGGCTCGGGCATTAGCTCGCCAGTATTCAAATACTGAATCGTACGATAGAGCATCCACGGATTACCAAGTGCGCCGCGTCCAATCATTACTCCATCACAGCCTGTCTGGTCGAGCATGGCCCGTGCATCTTCCGGCGTATTCACATCACCATTGCCAATAACCGGAATTGAGACTGCCTCCTTGGCCATCCTGATATAATCCCAGTTCGCACGGCCGGTATACAGCTGTTCCCGTGTCCGTCCATGAACGCTGACGGCCTGACCGCCGGCACGCTCTACTGCACGTGCGTTGTCTTCAACAAAAATATGCTCGCTGTCCCAGCCGATACGCATTTTTACAGTCACTGGTTTATCTACAGCATCTACTACTGCCGAAACCATTTCGTATATTTTGTCTGGGTTCAGCAGCCATCGAGCACCCGCATCACATTTTGTTACCTTGGGTACAGGACAACCCATATTTATATCAATGATATCTGCATTGGTCTCTTTATCGACAACCTTAGCAGCTTCAACCAAAGATTCGCGATCACCTCCAAAAATCTGCAGGCTAAGCGGTTTTTCGCGATCGTCAACAAATAACATTTCACGTGTACGTTTATTTCCATGAATAATCGCTTTATCACTAACCATTTCAGCACAGACTAGCCCTGTGCCAAACTCCTTGGCAATAAGTCTGAACGCCGGGTTACATACTCCAGCCATTGGGGCCAGTACAACCTGGTTCTTCATCTCGATGCCGCCAATTTTCAGTATGCCCTTCATTCCTTTCACTTCCTTTACTCTTTTATATAGAGGGATTTGCAAGCTCCTCGGTTGAAACCCCCAAAACATTCGCAATTTTATTTAAAATTTGATCTTCTAAACGTCTGTTGCCCCTCTCGACTGCACCTAGCACAGCCAAGGAAATGCCGATATGATCCGCCAGCTCCTGTTGGGTGTATCCCTTCAGTTTACGGAATGCCCGAACCCGTCGTCCCATACGCTTGTTGTCCAAAGCCGAATTCCATCCTTTCCATCCATGTCTTGTAGTGCTGACGTAACAATATTGTACAGCCCGGAGCCTTCATCCTGCGGCACAATATCATTTAGAGGAAAGAGTACAAATGCTCGTTCGAACATCCGAGGATGCGGCAGCGTTAAATGGGGGGTTTCTATTGACTGCCCTTCCATCCATAACAAATCTAGATCTACGGTTCTAGGACCGTATCGGATATCGCGTGTTCGCCCAAGTCCGGTTTCAATCTCAAGCATAATATCAAGCAAGGTTTCCGGTGAAAGTGTCGTTTTTACAGCTGCTGCCATGTTCAAAAATTGCGGCTGATCCAGATAACCTACCGGTTCCGTCTCATACACACCCGAAGTACGAATTACGCGGATAGCCTTATGGCTGTTCAGCCTGTTCAAAGCCTCTACCAAGGTTCCTTCACGATCACCTAAGTTAGCCCCTAAAGCAATATAAGCCTCTGATTCTTCAGAGGTAGAATGAATAGTCATGGGTCAATTCTCACTTTCTAGTTCTGCGCAGCTCAACAGTCACTCCTTGAAAATGAATATCAAACGGCGGATGCGGCTTGGTCACTTGGACCGTTACTGCATTTATAACAGTATAAGTGTCTAGTACCGAGGATGCAATATATTCTCCTAAAGCTTCAATTAACTTAAAGGACTTTTTTTCGACAATGCTTTTAACGAGTTCATGCACTTCGGCATAATTCACAGTTTGTGTAAGATCATCCGTCAAGCCTGCACTTTGCAGATCCAGCTCCAGCTCCAAGTCAATGTAATAACGTTGACCCAGCTTGCGTTCTTCTTCAAAAACCCCATGGTAACCGTAATACTCCATTCGGTGCATTTTCATTTTATCCATCTGAATACCGCCTTTTCGAAGTGTGTTATCTATTATTGCACTGCAGACGATCCAGCATATAGCATGGCATCGCACATTACAGCGGTTCTCTTAATAGGAGCTACGTCGTGAACGCGAACAATCTGACAGCCTTGGGCAATTCCAAAGGCAACAGTTGCTGCGGTGCCCTCCACTATATCATTCACGGGAAGATCTAGCGCTGTGCGAATGAATTTTTTGCGGGAGGTGGCTAGAAGCAGCGGATAACCAAGCTCAGCTAAGATATCCAGGGACATCATCGTTTGAAGATTCTCTGTGTAATCTTTGGCAAATCCAATACCCGGGTCCAATATAATGTTCTCTTGCTTAACACCTGCGGTTAAAGCTAACTTGATGCTCTCTTTTAAGTCAGCGATGATATCGGTTGTTAGGTGCCCGTAGTTACGGTCAGGACGGTTGTGCATCAAAATAACAGGACACTCTGCGGCGGCCATCACATTAGCCATTTCGGGATCAGCTTTACAGCCCCACACATCATTAATAATATGAGCTCCTGCTGCGATGGCTCTGCGTGCAACTTCAGCTTTATATGTATCTATGGATATGGGGAGGTGTGGTGCCGCGGCGTGAATGCTTTCAATAATGGGCAGAACACGGGCTAATTCTTCATCTAAGCTGACAGGTTCATGACCGGGACGAGTCGATTCGCCACCGATATCAATAATATCCGCACCTTCTGCAGCCATCCTTAATGCATGCTCTACCGCCCGATCCGAATGATTCCACAAGCCGCCATCCGAGAAAGAATCCGGTGTTACATTAAGGATGCCCATGATCAATGTTCGTTCTCCCAACTTAATCTCTGTATGGTTACCTAATCTGTAAGTTCGGTTGTATATTGTCGGTTTCACGTTGGCACTCCAGCCCTTTCCCTATACAGTAAAATCAATTGTGTTGTGACAGGTCCAGACCTTCCCCCGTTGATGATGCGGCGCTCCTCTTTCTCATAAAGTGAGGTTACAGGCACTATCTCTTGTATGGAGTTGGTCAAAAACACCTCATCAGCTTCTTTAAGCTGCTCCCAAGAATAGAGACCTTCCTCTACCTGAAGCCCTGTGTGAACAGCCAGCTTCATCACCATTTCCCGGGTAATGCCCGGCAATATGCCTGTTGATAAATCTGGCGTACATAGCACACCTTTTTTCACAAAAAAAACATTGCTCACTATCCCCTCTGCCACAAAACCCTGAGGAGTCAACATTAACCCTTCTGCTCCGCCCACTGCTGATGAATAAACAGAAAGCTCCCGCTTAGCCAATATATTGTTCATGTAGTGCAGTGACTTAAAGCGAACAGGTCCCTCCGGGGTATTGCGGGGATGCTCTAGCAGCTGCAATGCTTTGCCATGAGTGTACAACTGCTCGGGAAACGTCGGCAATGCTTTTGCATAGAGAATTAGATTGGGGTTGCTGTAATCCGCTGCAGGTAATCCAAGTATTCCCTCGCCTGCGGTCACCGTAAATCGAATATAAGCTTCTTTTAATCTATTCTGCTCCATAAGCCGAGCAATCCAATCCAGAAGCTTCTCATGATCCATGTTGAAAGGGATACCTAACTGCCGGCAACCTGACTCCATACGTTCCAAATGCCGCTCGAGCAGGAAAGGCATTCCCCCGTAAGTCCTGAACGTCTCGAACAGACCCATCCCATACAAAAGGCCATGGTCCAACACAGAAACCACGGCATCCTTGGCGTCAATAACGCCATCATTCATCCCTATATAATTCATGCCGTTTCTCCGGCTCTCCGTTTCAGGAAGTTGCTTAGCATGGTGTGTCCATGCGAGGTGATAATAGATTCTGGGTGAAATTGAACACCTTCAATAGGATATTCCTTATGGCGCAAAGCCATAATTTCACCTTCTGCAGTCTCCGCTGTGATCTCCAGACAATCCGGCAGGCTTTCCCGCTCAACAAGCAGCGAGTGATAACGTGTAGCTGTGAACGGGGATTCCAGACCTTCAAATACCGATGTTCCATGATGATGAATCGGTGATGTTTTGCCATGCATCAAACGCTCTGCACGAATCACATTCCCGCCGAAGGCTTGTCCGATGGCTTGATGACCTAGACAAACACCAAAGATCGGAATTACACCCTTGAAATGATGCAATACATCCAGACTGATCCCTGCTTCATTTGGTGTACAAGGACCTGGTGATATGAGAATATGGTCCGGCGCAAGCTTTTCAATTTGCTCAATACTGATCTCATCGTTGCGGTATACCTGTACCTCTTCACCCAGCTCACCCAAATATTGAACAAGGTTATACGTAAAGGAATCATAATTATCGATAACTAAGATCATAATGTTGCTCCTCCTTCGGCGCCTTCGGTATTCCGGTATTCCTGCTGTCTTTCACTGCAGAGAACAGCCTTTACTACCGCTTTGGCTTTATTGTGGCATTCCCGGTACTCTCGGTATGGATCTGAATCAATAACTATACCCGCACCTGTCTGGATATAGCCGATACCGTCCTTTACAGCGAGTGTTCTTATTATAATATTTAATTCCATATTACCGTTATAGTCAATCCAACCCATGGATCCGGTATAAGGGCCGCGTCGTACCGGCTCCAGCTCTTCAATGATCTCCATGGTTCGTACCTTAGGTGCTCCAGTAATAGTGCCTCCGGGGAACAAAGCTCCTATCACATCGTAAGTGTCCTTGCCCTCCGCAATTTTGCCCTCTACCTGAGAGACAAGATGCATAACATGCGAGTAGTATTCTACCGTCATCAGCTCTGGAACATGGACGGAGCCATATGCCGCGATACGGCCGATGTCATTCCGCTCCAGATCGACAAGCATAATATGCTCGGCGATCTCTTTGTCACTCTCGCGCAACTCCGCCTCCATGGCGGCATCCTCCGCGGGAGTCAGTCCCCGGCGCCGGGTGCCGGCGATGGGCCGTGCGCTCACTCGGTCCCCATGCAGCTTAACAAGCAGCTCCGGCGATGCGCTGGACAGCGTGAAGCCGGGCGACCGCAGAAGCCCCATGTACGGGGACGGATTGAGCTTGCGCAGCCATTCGTAAATATCCTCCGGCGACGACTTCAACTGCGCTTCCTGACGCAGAGAAAGATTCACTTGGAATACATCCCCTTGACGGATGTATTCTTGCACATCAAGTACGGCTTGCTCAAATTGCTCACGCGAGAATGCTGATGTCATACCGGGCCATTCCCCTGAAGAATCAGCATACATATCTGTAATCTCCGTCACTTCATCTTCCAGCTCAGAATCAGTTACTGACAAGAGGTGCCATTGTCCCAGCATCTCCTCAGCCCGCAGTACAGCTTCACTGTATATTATCTCTAATTCTTCGCGTGTGCCTACAGGAGTAAGAATATGCTGAGCGCAATAGAGCATGTCTTCATCATGATCGTAAATCCATATCTCATTCATTCTCATAAAGAGGAAATCCGGGAAGCCCGGATTATCCTGTGCAACAATTGGCAATCGTTCCAAAGAGCGCACGACATCGTATCCAAGAAAACCGATGCAGCCACCTGCGAATGGAGGAAGGCTTGCTGTTTGTATTCGAGGGGAGGTGAATGGGGCCATCCATTGCTCCAGCATCTCCAAAGGTTGTCCATTCATTTTGATTACTTCTTCTATCTTGCCCTCCAGGTCCCCCATGGGTTCCAGTACAGTAGCGGAGTTGTCTTTTCCCTTAAGAATAGAAGCCGGAGTTAGACCCAGATAGGTAAAGCGCCCCCCTTTGCCGCTCTCCAGTACTACTGAATAGGGTGAAGCCATCTCCCAAGCTTTTGACCATGAGGAGGGCAACCCGCCTTTAACTTGCTTTGATTTTATAATAAAAGGGAGCATACTCCAGCCTTCATCCGCCCACTGCTCCCATTGTTTCCATGCTGTGATAATCTCCAAGTCCATCCCCCTAAAACAAGATGATTTCTCATTAGTATATTGCCTGTCAGTATACATTATTTTGTGCAACATATAAATTCTTCTTTTGAAAAAAGCCCCCGCATCCACTTGTTAGTGGATGCGAAGGCTCTTATTAACCATAATTGCTCTAGTTAAACCACGGGCAATTATACTTCGAAGTTGTACAAAGGTGTACTCAGGTAACGTTCCCCGTTACTAGGGATAATAACCACAACACGTTTGCCCGCACCAAGTTCTTTAGCCACTTTGATCGCTGCAGATACCGCAGCACCTGAAGAGATACCCGTTAAAATACCCTCTTCTTTGGCTACACGACGCGCCATTTCGAAGGCTTCATCGTTCTCCACATGAATGATCTCATCATAGATATTCTGATTAAGAATTTCAGGGATAAAGTTAGCGCCAATTCCTTGGATCTTGTGAGGTCCCGGTTTGCCACCAGCTAGAATCGGTGATGCTGCAGGTTCCACAGCATAGATCTTCACCTCAGGAAAGCTAGCTTTTAACACTTCACCAGCACCCGTGATGGTGCCGCCTGTACCAATACCGGCCACGAAAGCATCCAGTGTTCCTCCGATAGATTCAATCGCTTCCACGATTTCCGGACCCGTTGTTTCACGGTGAATCTTAACGTTCGCAGGATTCTTGAATTGCTCGGCAATAAAGAAGTTAGGGTTCTCGCTCAGAATTTGTTCTGCTTTCTTAACGGCCCCATTCATGCCTTCCGATCCTGGAGTAAGCACCAGTTCTGCTCCATATGCACGAAGCAAATTGCGGCGTTCCAAGCTCATGGTTTCAGGCATAACAATAACAACTTTATAGCCTTTAGCTGCAGCTACCAGAGCCAAACCAATTCCCGTGTTACCACTAGTGGCTTCAACAATGGTATCTCCTGGTTTCAAACGGCCGTCTTTCTCGGCTTCTTCAACAATGCTGATTGCAATCCGGTCTTTCACGCTAGAACCTGGATTCTGGTATTCAAGCTTCAAATAAATATCTGCTGCTCCTTCAGGTACAATCCGGTTTAGACGTACGAGAGGAGTGCCTCCGATCAGTTCTGTTACATTGTTAACGACTTTAGCCATGAGCAAAAACCTCCTTGAAATAATAAATGGGTATAAGTACGTAACTTGTGACAATGTCTTCAGCATGTGAGTCCGGGTGTATAAAAAAAACGGCTGATCCTCTATTGAGGAGGATCCATTCACCAGGATATTCAATACCGCAGCGCACAAGTTGGAGCGCTGTACAGCGGTTGAACAATCGGCCGCCGTTGTTATTTCCGAGTAAATCAGTAGGTTTTAGATAATATCATATTATCAATCTTGGAGACGATTGTCAATATATATTGACGCATCGTATTTGGTTCGTAAATTACTCTCCACTTGGTGCAAAGGAGCTGCCTGCTCAAGCGCCATCTCTTGGCGAACCTGTGCCCTAATGTCTTTTTCACTTGGCACATCTGGTGAGGTAATACGCTCAACCCGAATGACTGCGTAACTGTCATTGTCCTGGAGCGGACCCGCGATATCGCCTGCATCAAGCTCCGCTGCCGTCTTGAGCATTTCCTTAGGCCAGAAGGGATCTTCCTCTTCTACGGCACCAAGACTTCCACCATGTGCACTGCTTTCATCATCTATGGAAAGCTCCCTTGCCAGCGCCGCAAAATCCTCTCCATTTTCCAATCGATTCATAACTTCTTCCGCTTCGGAATAGGTATTCACCTTAATGATGGAGAGCTCCATTACTTTTTTTGGGCGGAATCGATCTTCGTTTTGTTCCAAATATTCGTTGATATCGGAGTCATCAATGACGATACCCGATGTTGCAATAGCTTGGAGAGTAAGTCGATACACCGTCTCTTCAAGAACCTCCTGGCGAGATAATCCCAGTTCTGATTGCATTTGCGCATAATACTGTTCTTCCGAGCTGTAACCAGCCATAGTATTCTTTAGTTTCTGTTGAATCTCTTGATCTGTCACATGGATTCCCAGCGCTTTTGCTTCCTTGTCAACCACTATACGGTTCAGTATACCCAATAAGACTTCATCGCCATGCTTATTCTTAAGCGCATCCATCCACTGCTGCTCTGTAACCGATTGACCCCCCACTGAGGCGACCTCTGCAGATTCAACACCGTTCGTATTCTTCCATATAACTCCACCGGCTCGCAAGCTCCAAATAAACAGTATACCAAGCAGGAGAGTCGCAGCAGCAAGTATTCCCACGGCCTTACGCAGCGTTCGTTCCTGTCTCGTCATCATCCCATACCCTACGATTTAGCTTGGTCGAGAATGACCTGCATTTCATCCTTATTAAAAACATAAGCTTCGTTACAGAAATGACAAACAACCTCAGCTTGTTGATCCTCTTTAATTAATTGCTCTAATTCTTGTTCACCAAGACTGACCAGTGTCTGTTCTACTTTTTCGCGTGAACACTGACAAGCAAAGCGAACATCTAACTCCTCCATAACTATTGCATCCGGGAAAAGTAAACGAAGCATATCCTCTGGTTCAAGGCCCTGATCCAGCAGCGTTGTAACAGATGGCATTGTGCTAAGGGTATGTTCAATTTCTGAAATCTCGGCATCTGTAAGTCCCGGGAGCAGTTGTATGATAAAGCCCCCTGCAACTATTACCGAATTATCTGTATCCACAAGCACACCTAAACCAACAGCAGCCGGAGTCTGTTCTGATACAGCAAAATAGTACGTAAAGTCATCACCAAGTTCTCCGGATACGATTGGCACACTGCCTCTATACGGCTCCTTCATCCCCAGATCTTTTATCACATCTAAGTATCCTTCGGTACCTACAGCTCCAGCCACATCCAGTTTACCTAAGCTATTGCTTGGCAAATGAACATGTGGATTATGAACATAGCCGCGGACTTCTCCCAAAGCATTGGCATCTACTACAATCTGTCCAAGCGGTCCATTACCTTTAACTATGATATTTAGCTTCTCTTGACCCTTGAGCATGGCTCCCATTATGGCCGCAGCGGTAACTGTCCGACCGAGGGCAGCTGTAGCCGTTGGGTACGTATCATGTCTACGCCGCAATTCATCGACTAGTTCAGTCGTACGAACGACAAAAGCTCTAACCTTACCCTCCAGCGCGGTTCCCCGGATAAGCCGATCCTTCTTCTTTTCCATTGGATCCATACTCCTCCTATTCATTTATCTCTATTTGTCTGTATCCTTATTTATTGCGATCATAAATGATGCGAAGCCCTTCAAGTGTGAGCATTGGGTTGACTTCATCGATGCACTCCGTTTCACCGGCAATCAATGAGGCGAGGCCTCCTGTTGCAATTACTTTCAGCTGCGGTGCATTCATCTCAACTTTAATCCGTCTTACAATTCCCTCAACTTGCCCGGCATAGCCAAAAATAATACCGGCCTGCATAGCATGCACAGTATTTCGGCCAATGACCTTCTTAGGTTTCTCCAGTTCAATCCGCGGCAGCTTAGATGCCCGTTGGTATAAAGCTTCTGTAGAAATACCAAGCCCAGGCACTATAGCACCGCCAAGATAATTCGCACCCGCATCAATGCAATCAAAGGTTGTTGCTGTTCCAAAATCAACAACAACAAGCGGGCATTTGTATTGTTCGATAGCGGCTACTGCATTCACAATTCGGTCAGCCCCCACTTCTCGCGGATTCTCGTAGCGAAGGTTAAGCCCTGTCTTGATTCCAGGACCTACAAGCAATGGATCATGCCCAATATATTTAACACACATCTCAACAATCACCTGTACCAAAGGGGGAACTACTGAAGCAATAATTACCCCTTCAATATCCTTAATAGAGAGATCTGACATATGAAACAAATTGTGAATCAGGACACCATATTCATCCACAGTGGATTGACGCGCAGTACTCAGCCGGAAATGATGCAGCAGCTCACGCTCCCGGTATACACCGAGCACAATATTGGTGTTGCCGATATCGATTGCAAGCATCATGACTGCCGGCCCTCCTTCTTCTCATTCAGATCCAGACTGATATCCAGGCTGGAGAAGGAATAAGTAAGACGTCCTACAGATATTACATCCACACCAGACAGAGCCATATCATGTACGGTTTCCAGGGATACATTACCCGAGGCCTCTGTTTTAACATGAGGGGCTTTAGCTTTAATTCTTTTTACGGCTTCCCGCATCAGATCGGTGGGCATATTATCAAGCATAATAATATCGGCTCCCGCAGCTAATGCTTCTTCAACTTGCTCCAAGCTCTCTGTCTCCACTTCGATAGTCATCGTGTGGGGGATATTGGCCCGAGCACGGCCTACAGCCTGGCGGATACCGCCCGCTCCCTTAATGTGGTTGTCTTTAATCATTACTGCATCGTATAATCCGAATCTGTGATTAGCCCCGCCACCTATCCGTACTGCATATTTCTCCAGCATCCGGTGTCCAGGAGTTGTTTTACGTGTATCTACTAATCGGGTAGGTAACCCATCCAGTGCCCGAACAAAGGAGGCCGTCCGCGTTGCAACACCTGACATCCGCTGCATCAAATTTAGGGCAAGCCGTTCGCCGGTCAAAATTGCATGTGTACTTCCTTCTACCTCAGCAAGCACAGTACCCTTAGCAACAGTCTGGCCCTCTTGAACAAAAGCTGTAAAATTTAAGGTTGGGTCTACCACCTCAAAAACCAGCTCAGCTACGGGAAGGCCACAGATGACCCCGTCTTCTTTGGCATGAATAATGCCCTTGGATTCATGTCCTGCTACAATGGTGGTTTGAGTGGTCACATCACCAGAACCCACATCCTCATGCAGCCAGCCCTTGATTGATTGAACAAGTTCTTCATTATATCCGTTAAACATCATCGCTTAATTCCTCCACTATGCCCAGTTCTCGAATTTGGAGCAAATGCTTGCGCCACTGCATATCATCACGTTGCGGATAATCCTCGCGGTAATGCGCTCCGCGGCTCTCTTCCCGCGCCAACGCCGATTCCGTTATCATAAGACAGCATGTCAACATGTTTGCAAATTCGTACTCTTCACGTTTCGTTAGCACCGATCCGAAAATCGGCAGCTGACGTTTTAATTCCTCAAGCCCTTTGGATAGCATTTCTTCATTACGGCGCAGCCCCACATAGCGAACCATAATCTTTTGCAGCTTCAGCCGCCGCTCAACAATAGCTTGTGTTGGATATTCATTGCGTCCTTCTATGAAGCCTGCGGAGAAGCTATTACGTGTAAGAGGTGGAAGCTGACGTACACGTTCAATGATACGGCGACCAAATACAATAGCCTCTGAAAGTGAATTCGAAGCCAAACGGTTCGCTCCATGTAATCCTGTAGAAGATACCTCTCCACAGGCGAACAGCCGAGAGATATTACTCTCTCCGTTCAAATCCGTCTTAATGCCTCCCATCATATAATGCGCAGCAGGAGCAACTGGAATCCAATCACTTGTAATATCAAGTCCATAACTCATACATGTCTCATAAATAGTAGGGAAACGATGCTTCACCATATCAGCAGATTCATGTGTGATATCCAAATATACAAAGGTTGATTTGGTTATTTCCATCTCACTAATAATAGCTCTAGCGACGATATCCCGAGGAGCAAGCTCTAAAAGCTCATGATAACGATCCATAAATCGCTCGCCCCGAATATTACGCAGAACAGCGCCTTCCCCTCGTAACGCCTCAGAAATTAGAAAACGGGGAGCCCCTGGATAACTTAATGCTGTGGGATGAAACTGAATAAATTCCATATCGCGAATATGAGCTCCGGCCCGATAAGCAATAGCAACTCCATCCCCTGTTGCCACCTCAGGGTTAGTGGTGTACCGATAGAGCTGCCCTGCTCCGCCTGAACAAAGAACCGTTGAATCTGCCTGCAAGAACAAACGTCCTCCGCCCGGTTGCTGCAGCAATACACCCACGCACTCATTGGCTTCGGTAATAAGATCAATGACAAAGTGGTCATCCCATACCTCAATATTTGCATTGTTGGCTACCTGCTCTGCCAATGCCCGCACAATCTCATATCCTGTTGCATCTCCATTGGCATGCAAAATACGACGGTGGCTATGCGCCCCTTCCTGGGTCAATGCCAACACGCCGTCTTCTTTATCAAACAATGTGCCTAATCTAATAAGTTCATGGACGCCTTCGGGCCCTTCATTAACCAGAACATCCACTGCAGTAGATGAACAAAGTCCTGCCCCGGCCATTAGCGTATCCTGCCGATGGTACTCCGGTGAGTCATCCTCAGCTATGACGGCTGCGATGCCTCCCTGTGCGTAGCGAGTGTTGCTTTCCATCAGCGTTTTTTTGGTAATCATAATGACTTTCCGGTCTCGACTGGCTTTAATAGCTGTGAACAAACCGGCAATGCCTGAGCCAACAATAACACAATCCGTTTTCGTGCTAGGTATCTCCCGTAGGTCAAAATCTACTAGATATTGTGGAATCATAACCGCTTTTCACCTGTTTCAACGAAAGAGTAGCGCATGCTACCGTACTTGTAGCATGCGCTCTAGGGATGTTCTGGCTTTGTCGGCGACAGCAGGTGGAACGTAAATTTGCGGTTTCATCGTCTCCAGGCATTTAACCAGTTTTTTCAAATTATTAACCTTCATATTTGGGCATACAAGAAACTTGGTAGCAAAATGAAATTCTTTATCCGGGCTGTCTTTACGCAGCTGGTATCCTGTACCATCCTCTGTTCCAACGATAAACTGCTTGCGATCCGATTTCCGGCAATACTCAAGGATGGAGGTAGTGCTGCCTACATAATCACCCATAGCTACAACTTCAGGACGACATTCAGGGTGAACCACAAATTCTGCATCCGGATATTTGGCTCTCATTTCATTTACATCTTTGACGGTAAGCATATCATGGGTGTTGCAGTAGCCCTCCCAGATAATCAGCTTTTTACCGGTTTGATCCTGTACATATTGACCCAGATTTTTATCGGGTACCCATATAATTTCCTCAGCATCAAGCGACTCGATGACCTTCACCGCATTCGCAGAGGTACAGCAAATATCAGTCTCCGCCTTAATTTCGGCCGATGAGTTAATATAAGTAACGACTTTAGCATTGGGATGCTGTGCTTTAAGCTTCCGCAACCCTTCAACATTGACCATATCAGCCATAGGACAGCCTGCCCGCTCATCAGGGATAAGGACTGTTTTATTAGGTGCTAGTATTTTGGCACTTTCGCCCATAAAATGAACCCCACAGAACACAATAACATCTGCATCGGTTTCTGCAGCCTTTTGGGCTAACAAAAAAGAATCACCTCGGAAATCGGCAACCTCCTGAATTTCATCCCGTTGATAATAATGAGCCAAAATGATTGCATTCCGTTCCTTCTTAAGCTGTTCCAGACGTATACGCAGTTCCCGATTCTGTTCCTGTTTGCGCTCCAGCGCAAGAGCTTCCACGGTTCTATGTCCCCCTTATGTTTTCGCGGCGTTAAGCCAGCGTATCATGTAAAATGTAAGTAATATATTATTCATTAATGTACACAACGATCTTCGCCCTGTCAATGTAACTGGAATTACTCTAAACTCAAGGATTTGCTTAAAGTAGAAAATAAAAAAACCGGAGAACAGTTACGTTCTCCGGTTTTGTGTCTCTGCATGTGAATTATGAGGCAGTTAGACTAGGCTTCCGCCGCCTTTATTGCCGTCTTCAGGACCGCCTTCACCATCTATCTCTGATTTGCCAGGAATATCTTTGGTCAAATCTCCGATCGTAGGTGGATTCTCGCCATCCTTGCCTTGAATACGAACTCGAACATCTCCGATAGTATCGATAATTGGTTCTCCAACCTCCATCGTTACCCCTTCAGCTTCCTCCGGCTTACCGTCTTCAGACAGATAACCTTGCTCGATCAGCTCTTTGATCTGATCCAATTCAAGGGTTTCCTTCTCAAGCAAGGTGTTCGCAATCAGATGCATCTCTTTGGAATGCTTGATCAGAAGGTCTTTACAACGCTCGTAGCTTTGACGAATGAAGTTTTGCATTTCCTGATCAATCTCATAAGCGATGGAATCACTATAATTCTGTTCATGTCCGATATCACGACCGAGGAATACTTGGCCCTGAGATGTACCGAACTGCATCGGTCCAAGTTTCTCACTCATGCCGTACTCCATAATCATCGCCCGTACGATACGGGTTGCTTGCTGGAAGTCACTGTATGCACCTGTACCAATTTCACCGATGAATAATTCTTCGGCAACACGGCCGCCAAGGAGTCCGGTTACTTTATCAAGCAACTCTTGCTTCGTAACAATCATTCGGTCTTCCTTCGGAAGCATAATGACATATCCGCCAGCGCGTCCGCGTGGAATAATCGTTACCTTGTGTACGATATCAGCATGTTCAAGGAAATATCCCACTATCGTATGACCCGCTTCATGGTAAGCTACGATGCGTTTCTCACGATCACTGATCACACGGCTGCGTTTCTCAGTACCTACGATAACGCGATCAATCGCTTCGTCTACTTCTTTCATGGAGATATCCTTACGATTGCGTCGTGCTGCAAGCAGAGCTGCTTCATTAAGAAGGTTCTCCAAATCTGCACCTGTAAATCCAGTCGTACGCTTAGCAACAACATCGAGTCTTACATCGTTCGTAAGCGGCTTATTGCGGGAATGCACCTTAAGAACAGCCTCACGACCCTTCACATCAGGGCGGTCAACCGTAATTTGACGGTCAAAACGTCCCGGGCGAAGCAAGGCCGGATCAAGAATATCCGAACGGTTCGTTGCAGCCACAATAATAATACCTTCATTACCACCGAAACCATCCATCTCAACGAGCAATTGGTTGAGTGTCTGCTCCCGCTCATCATGTCCGCCGCCAAGTCCGGCACCACGTTGACGACCTACGGCGTCAATCTCATCGATGAAAATGATACAAGGTGCGTTTTTCTTAGCATTCTCGAACAAGTCGCGAACACGCGATGCACCTACACCCACAAACATTTCAACAAAGTCAGAACCTGAAATGCTGAAGAAAGGAACACCAGCTTCACCCGCTACCGCACGAGCCAGCAATGTTTTACCCGTTCCTGGAGGGCCTACAAGCAGAACACCCTTTGGTATACGAGCGCCTACAGCAGCAAATTTACGTGGGTCCTTAAGGAATTCCACGACTTCAACCAGCTCTTGCTTCTCTTCATCAGCTCCTGCAACGTCCTCAAAGCTGACTTTTTTCTTCTCTTCATTATATAACCGAGCCTTGCTTTTACCGAAGTTCATTACCTTGCCGCCGCCACCCTGAGTCTGATTGAACAGGAAGAAAAACAGGATGAACATAATAACGAGCGGGATAATGGAAGAAAGGAATGTCAGCCAAATGCTGTCACCCTCCATTTTCTTCTGGGTGAACTGCACACCATTTACATCACTGGCCTCAACGAGCTGTTCCAAAGCAGCATCTGTAGGAGGAATATATGTGGAGAAGCTTTTCGATTTCGAATCTGCAGGCGCCTTTCGATACTCACCAGTAACCAAAAAGGCGTTTTGCTCGAACTGGACCGTCATTTTCTCCACATTGTTACTCTTCAGTTCCTGCCTAAGTTCGTCGTATCTAGGGAAATCGGCGGCTTCGTTCCCATTGCTTACAAATTGGACAATACCCACCACGACTAAAAATAAAATCAAATAAAAACCAGAATTCCGGATGAACCGATTCATCCCCTACCTCCTCTCACAACGCTTAAGTTATTGTACCATAGCCTGTTGGGACACCTCAAATAGTGGAAGCCCCGGTATTTGATCCATATGATCAAGGCTGTCAATAGGTCAATTGGAATAAATCTCAGGCTTTAGTACTCCGATGTAAGGGAGATTCCGATATAACTCGGCGTAATCAAGACCGTAGCCCACTACGAATTCATCAGGAAGAACAAAACCAGTATAATCTGCTTCAAGATCTACCGTACGTCCTGCAGGTTTATCGAATAGAGTTACCACCGAAATAGAAGCAGCATTACGATTGCGAAGAAGCTCAATCAGGTAGCTAAGTGTCAGACCGCTGTCGATAATGTCTTCAACAATCAATACGTCGCGCCCTTCTACCGGTACATCAAGATCTTTAATGATCTTTACAACACCGGAAGACTTAGTTGATGCTCCATAACTTGATACTGCCATAAAATCCATTTCGACAGGCACCGTAATAACCTTAACCAAATCGGCCATAAAAATAAATGCTCCCTTTAATACACAAATAACTAAAGGGGTACGTCCCTCATATTCTGCACTCAGCACTACACCGAGCTCTTTAATTCTTTGTTGAATTTCCTCTTCGCTGATCAAGACCTCTTGAATATCGTTCTGCAACTTGCGAACCTCCTAAGTTATACTATGAAAGATTTACTTCAACCATTACGATCCTTCTCCTGCTGTATTTTCAAGAGCTAGGAGAAGCACCTCTTGCGTTTGCCGCCCTACTGCGGCATGGATCGAGCGTCTTATGCCCGGAATCCAGACGATATTGCCCAAACCATCACAAACCAAGGGAATAAGAGAGCGTTCGGAAGAAGGTATTTTATCATCAATATAAATATCTTTTACCTTTTTGCTTCCGTTTAATCCCATGACTTTTATGATATCTCCGGGCAGTCTGGAACGAATCGTCAGCGGAAAAACCAGTTCATGAACGTCAAACCATGCCGACATCTTCCCTGAACCTTCCCCTTGAACAAAAAAGCTTTCTCTCTCCAGCACAGTCATCGTCAACACTTTCCCAATTTCACCTATTGTAAGCTGAGGTTCGGGTAATGAAAGCCGATATGTATAACTTGCCTGCTGCTGCGGAGGCTTGGACGAGAACAAAATGGTGTCATATTGCCGCATGCAGGTCAGGCCTCCACCTAAATCAAGACTCCATGAAGTGGGGTGGTCCTGCAGCGCTCCCCGGCGTACAGCTTCGATTTTGTTAAAATCAAACACTGGATGATCCGCCGACAGATAATTTAATATTAGTTTAATCAAACGCCGTTGTAAAGCGGAGGCCACGGGGGCAAAAGAAGCTCTGTCAAAGGTATATTCTCCTTTGTTGCTCCGGACCAGCTCTTGAAAGCATTTTGCGGCGGCAGCCTCCATAAAATCATCCTCAGCTCCGGCAATCTCTGCCAGTTGCGTAAGGGACTGGACAAGCCTTCCATTATACCTTTCCAAAAAGGGTAAAACCTCAAGTCTTATCGCATTACGCTTGTATTTCACCAGTAAATTACTAGCATCCTCAGCGTAAGAATAGTCCTGACTTTGGCATAGTTCTACAAGAGCTGCTTTGTTAATACGCAAGAATGGACGGATGAGTTCCACCTTTTTTTCGGCTCGTTTCCATCTCATGCCGGCCAATCCCGAAAGGCCGCTTCCCCTCAGAAGACGCATTAATACAGTCTCAGCCTGATCATCCGCATGATGAGCCAAAGCTACCGATGCCGCTCCGTAAAGGTGGGCCGTATGAATTAGAAACTCATAACGCTTCTTACGGGCTGCCTCCTGAGCACCGAGCCCACTTTCTTTGATGTAATGGGGAATATCCAATTCAACCATCTCGAAGGTAAGTCCCAGCTCCTCTGCCAATCCGCGAACAAATTCTGCCTCCTGTTGAGACTCTGCTCTAAATCCATGATTTACATGAGCACATATTAGAGTTAAGGGCGTTCTATTCAAAGATATTTCGTGCAATACACGCAAAAGAGCCACAGAATCCGGGCCTCCGGAAACTGCGACTACAATGGTATCGTTCGGCGACCACAGTCCATGTTCCGCTGCAGCGTCAAGTACGGCATCCACCAATCCGTTCATTTGTTCCATATCAGGCTCCCTTCAGAAACGAACCACCCAATAAATTGTAAAGGCCAGCAGAAAGAGTGACAACGCAAAGGTGTTCTTAAGCCATCGCGGAGTTTTCATGGTTGTTGGCTTGACTTCTCTTGAACTATAAATATGCTCCTTCCAAACCTTGGAGGCTTCTGCTGAACCTGAAAACCCGCCCTGCAATGCAATATTCAGCCAAGAGGCCAGCTTTCGATTCGGAAGTTGCTTGGTCAGTTTAAGCAATTCGTCTACACTTCGGGTCTGTGGTAGTTGTAAGGCTGCAGCCTTTAACCCACCCTCGTCCAACAGTCGTAAACATAGGATGGCAAAGGAGAACAAATCATATCCCTCATCCCCTGTCCGGCTCCCTGCATTCCAGAAGCCACGATCATGCCACTCTGTAAATTGCTTGATACTTTTTCCGATTGGACTCGCCCCGCCAAAATCAATAAGCTCGGCTTCGCCGTAATCGGACACCATTACATTTTCCGGCTTCAAATCCCCAAATACAAAACCACACTCATGCAGTCCCCGCAGTTTGTCCAACAGCTTGAGGCCCACAAGCCCAATCCATGAGGGCCCATGTTTGAACAAAAAATGGTGCAACGGCCTGCCTTCTATATAGCGCATGACATAGAATGGAGCATTGTGTCCATCTATGAAATCATCTGCTTCTAGTAAAAATGAAGATAACGGCGATTCCCTCCGGGCATGATACTCGTTCCGCTTCTTGCATGATTGCAACGAGGTCAGCACATTGATCTCCGATTGCAAATCAAGCGTGTCATATCCAATTTTCAGCGCATACCGTTCCCGTCTTCCTTCACGTTGTACAAGATATACGGTTCCGTTCGCGCCTTTACCCAGCAACCGTTCTACAACATAGCGGTTCCCCCGCCATTTGCCTCTAATAACGGTTCCGGTTGGATAAGGCGGATTAGACGACATACCCACCAAGCATCCCTTCTCTTTCGCTCTGGCTTTCTGCCAGATAGCGGCCTTGATGTCCATCCAGTTTATCATATCGATAGTGTTCAAGCACCTTGAAAATAGCTGGACCCGTCGGCGTTGCCCCCCTCATTCGTAACCGAGAGAATAGTGAGCGAACTTCGGAGAGGTCAGACGTCCAATCTGCATCTAGAACAGCATCCTCGTCAGTGCTGCGTCCAGGGAAATGGAACACAGCAATTTCACTGGTACCTTCGCGTGCTTCAAGACTGAGAGCAAGGTCACGAATAGCATCTTCAACTGCAGCCAGCTTCGGCTTCATACTTGCACTTGCGTCAATAAGAAGTGCAATCCGCAGGGATGATGTCTCCGTAAGCTCATCTACTACAGTAACAACCTTCGATCGCTGGATGGGGTGTAAATCCTCTAGAGTTCCTTCACCCAGTATTTTTTTTACCTCTTTATTAACCGCCTGCTGGATGGTCTGAACCACCGTCTTTCGAGTCATCATCTGCATCGTCTGGGCTAGCTGGGGCGTACCGACTATACGGCTAAGTCCTCCACCTGCCTTTGCGATATCCGCAATTTCCCGGCTTCCGAGCTCACCGATTGTACCATAATCAACCACGCCAACTACATTAACCGTTATTCCTTCCTGAAAGGCATGTGCCGCCGCCATTATTGGGCTTTCGCCCACATTGGAACACCCGTCTGTTATCAGCAAGATTTGCTTCATGGCTTTCCACTCCCTTGGCCTCGTTTGAATTCTCTTTCTCTATCATTTCCAGAATTGAGAGATTTCAAACGCAGCTTAGCGGGTATACTAAAATTTAAAAAAATTGTGATTACACCCTCACTGCGATAAATACTGGGCTTTCGATCGCTGTTGTCCCCAGATTTCCTGAATAAATTTTTACTTAACTGACGGTACGGGGGCGCTCCATCCGGGAAAGGCCCGGCACATGAAGATTAGACCATTTCGGGCGGAAGTGATCCAGCCGGCTAACCACTATGGTCATGTCATCATGAACTTCGTTGCCCTGATAGCGAATAACCTTCTCAAGCAGACTATCTGCCATTTCTTGTGGATCATTTCCCTCTAGCTCCTGAATCATTCTTTTCATCCATATTTCTTTATTAACGGCATATCCAGGTGCATCATAAATACCATCGGTCATCATTATTAAAATATCACCGGGACGAAGCTGCATGCTAACCAAGTCAACCTCTATGTCCTTAATAATACCTATAGGCAGATTGCTCGCCGTAATAGGGATGACTTCACTGCCTCGTCTGATAAAGCTTGGGGCTGAAGCAATCTTCATAAAGGTGGTCTGTGCTGAATACTGATCGATCAGCGCCATGTCTACGGTTGCATAAAATTCCTCCGGTGAACGGAGTAGAAGTATAGAGTTAACCGATTTTACTGCAAGCTTTTCATCCATACCGGATTGAAGCAGCTTCTCCAACATCCCGAGCGCTGCGCTGCTTTCCATTCGGGCTCTCTCCCCATTCCCCATTCCGTCACTAATCGAGACAGCAAATGTACCATTACCAAGCTCAACCATGCTGAAGCTATCACCGGAGAGCATGTCCCCACCTTTGGCAGCACACGACACTCCCGTGCTAACCTCATAAGCCTTGGCTGATCCGAAGATAACCATGGATAGTCCTTCGCGGGGATGCACCGAAGCCTCACTTGTTACAGCAATATTTTCATTTAAAATATCGGACAGAAGCGGTGCAATCATTTTACGGCATTCATCAAATCCCCGTGTATAGGCATGCATCACTTCAATTTCAACATGCCCAGGGTCCAGGCTGATGATATCTATACTATGAATGGATAAGCCCAGCTTCTCCAAAGCTTCACGGATTTGGCTTTCCTGACGGTACATAGCCTGACCTTCACGCTTAATCTCACGGGCAAGGTCCTCCATAACCTGTGATACCCCAGATAACTGTTCTGCAACAAATTGCCGACTGTCGTATATTTGTCTTTTCCATCGCATATCATGCTGATATAAACCATATTGGCTCTTCAAAATTTCAAGAACTTCTCCCGTCTTCCCACAAATGCGGCTCCATTCTGGTGGAAGATTAGTTGCCGTTATATCCGGGCATTCCTCTACAGTAGTCATCATATCTGTCATATATCTATAGGTTTGATAGAACTTTGAGTCCCAACAATGAGAGCGTCTAATGCAGCCTGCACAAGCTTCTTCGGTTACTGCATTCATGAAGTGCTCCATCTCACGATCAGATTTCCCCGCCTCACCAGCTTGAGGGATCTGACCAAAGCTGCTCGACAATTGCTTGAACACCTGAGAAAACTGTGTAACCCGTTCTGCTGTCAAATCCCTTACCCGTCTTGCATATTCATGCTGTGAACGACTATGGTCAACCGTACCCGGTACATATTTTGCAATCGTTGAAATGAGCACCCGTGGAGTCAGCAAAAATAGTACAACGGCGACGCTGGTCTCCCAGGTTGACGCCATCATATCGCTGGGTCCAGTGAAATAGACAGAAAGAATCGTTGAACCCAGAAGCATTCCGATGGATACTGCACCTTTCCGTCCGCTCTGCATCATACCCGCCAGCATCCCTGAGAAAGCCAAAAGGCTCATTTGATAAATTGCGCCTATATCAGCCAAGCTTAGGATAAGCCCTGTTACCACCCCAACAGAGGCTCCGAGTGGAGCGCCACCCGCCATAGCAAAGAGCAGAATCAAATAACGAGATAAAATGTGTTCTAGCGAAAGGCCGTTCACAGTCCAACCTACAAGACCTGTCATAACAGATGCCAGTAAAATGATTAGACAAAGAATTTCCTCATTTTTCAGCACACGGCTCTTCTGCCGATACGTAAGCAACGGAAGAGCTTGTAAAAATACAAGTGTAAGTACAAATCCGAGCAGAGAATCCAGCGTCATCATCATAAGAGGGTACCATGATAGAGAAGGACCAATAACCGTTTGGAACAGACCTACCATAAACGAAGATACAAACACCATCATCGGCGCGTAGGAGAGATCTATCCGCTGGAAGCTCTCCAGCCCTTTGTAGAGTAAAATAAAAATGATAAGTTCAGCCGCAATAACCAGCCCTCCAGGGAATGGAGTAAATAGGCTTCCTGCAATAATGGCAGCAGCCACCGGTAGTACTGAGTCTCTGCGCATAAAGACAATGACTGCGAAATAAGCTGCAGCGAACGGAGACAACTCGTCCAATATCATCGCTCTACCAAGCAAGAAACCCATAAAGGTGAGCAGCAGCACCCATTTCTTCGAGACGATAAGCTGAAGCATGCGTTGTCTTTGGGACCAGCCTTTAATACGTTGCCCAAAGGTTTTCTTCTCGTCTTCGTCTCTGCTTGCCACTCTTGTCCATTCCGGTAAATTGACCACATTGCTTTTATTCATTCCCTTAAGCACCACCCGTTTGGAATTTTATGTTTCCCATTATATAGCGATTGGTTTGCTAAAGTTTGTCAGAACAGGAGGGGAAGTAGGAAAAAAATTCCGACAAAATAGCCTGCGACGACAAGTCTCGGAAAAGGGTGTTTTTCCCTTGTGGGATAGTTAGTTGATCGCTTGCAGAACAATTTACTACTCTCAAATGAAGGTTTATGTAACATCTATTCGCCAGCGATTGCCCCAAAGTTATGTGAGAATACATAGGATGCTGTCGGTAACTTGTTATGAATAGACAAAAAAACCGCATGAGGCTAAAAGCCCCAGCGGTTATTTATGATGTGCAAGATTTAATTTTATACGCGTTTGGCCCCACGGCCTCCGCGTTTACCTTCCGTGTTCTTCTTAATCGAAGATATGCGTTCTTCACTGTCTTTCAGGAAGCGTGACATTTTATCCTCGAATGAAGGTTTACCGGCTGCAGGCTTAAATGGACGCCCACCCCGTTCACGATTAAAACCACCGCCGCCGCCACCGCCGCCGCCACCTTCACGACCACCGCCACCGCCACCACCGAAACGGTCTCCACCGCTTGGACGATCTGGTCTTGGAGCTCTAGGGGGACGTACTTCTGATGCGGGCTTATCAACAGCCTGCTTAATGGAAAGTCCGATCTTACCGTCCTTGTCAACGTTGATCACCTTGACTGTTACAACATCACTAATCTTCAGATGATCATTAACATCCTTAACGTAATTATCGGCGATTTCCGAGATGTGAACGAGTCCTGTGACACCTCCTGACAGATCCACAAATGCTCCGAAATGCGTGATGCCTGTCACTTTGCCTTCTAACTTGGTGCCCACTTCAATTGCCATAGAATAAAATGATCCTCCCTTAAAAATATACAGACGAATAGTATGGTCATACAGTCTGCGGTGATTTGATTATACAGTAAAGAGCAAAGCAAGGCAACAGAATAACGCCTCATTTACCCGCTTATTTACTCTGATTGTTCTGTTCTAATAGGCGTTTCGCCTTCTGGATAAATATTATACCATTTACGCGCTAGCTGACCTATATACTCGTTATCATTTAATCTTGATACTTCGTATTTCAGCTGGAGCAGGGATTTCGAAATATTCTCATTGGTTTCCTGCTTCTTAGCCAGTTCTTCCTTCTTGTCCGCAATAAGCGCACTCTGAGTAAAGAAAGTATATCCTGCCCAGCCTAAAAAAAGGACTACAGAAAAAAGCCATATGAACTTCCGCCTCTTTGTTCCTGCGGCTGAAGACTTTATATAATTATTTTTCTCTTCGGCAGAGAATCTACCCATCTTAGCCCCTCCACTCAAGGTCGGCGTTTCCATATTTTCAAGAATAATTGATAGCCTTTTACGAACCAAGGTTTATCCTTCAGCAAAAGCAGCCAAGAAGAAAGCCATTTTGCAGGCATAAACCATAGGGGCTTAGTTAGCCACCGTAATAATTTAAGTATGGATATGAGGACACGTCCCAGCAGCCGAAAAATCCCTAAAAGAAGATTCCAAAGCCACAACAACGGGAGCCCTATCACTATTACAATTAACCGCCACAATAATTTGCAAACATATTGGACCGATTGAATTAACATTACCACAAAACGCCGTACCGTAACACTGAAGATCAAAAAATAGATCCATACTCCTAGAAACAAGCCAAGGAACGCATAGAACCGTAGTTGACCTTGATTACCGGCGTAAAGAATACGGAATACAAAAAGTGCAGATGCTATCCAATAAAGCAGATCAAGCACGGCATTTAAGCCTTTAGAAAAATGCAGTCTCAGTGAAAGTACCCGGTAACTGTCATAAGCTAGTCCCATCATACACCCGGCCAGCAGCATATACAGCAGCGTTGTCCACTGAACGACTGGATTCATTTGAACAGCTTTCCTAAGAAACCTTTACGATTCCCCTGTGTACCGGGATCAAGGTAAACCAGTGAATGAACATTGCCTTCTAAAGAAAGGACACCGTTCTCCAGGCTTAAATTTTTGATATGTAGATGGGTGCCGCGGATGGTAAGATGGCCAAGTTCTGTCTGCAATAAAAACTCCTCACTATCAAAGCTTTCTACATTTTGAATCCCTGTCATCTCCAACTGCTTACGGCTGTGCATATGAAGATCATGCTGCTTATTCACTTTCATCGGTTCGATCATAGCATGTACCCCTCCTCCCTTGTCCTAATCTATGCGAGTGAAGGTTTAGTTAGACCACTACTTTTCTATTAATACAAAAAAAGTGCACCTCTACATGATGTAAAGGTGCACTTTATATTGTCTTTCTGGTAATCTGCTATTGCCAGTCCAAGCCGCTGCTTTTGGCAATTGGCTCTTCACGCAGCACAGTGTACATACCGGCTGCTTCATCCTTACGGGTAGTTTCAACCAGCTTTTCTACTTTGACAGTTACCAACTTCTGACCGAATTGAACGGTAATCTCGTCACCGATCTTTACCGCACTACTCGGTTTGGATTCCCGACCGTTAATCAGCACCCGGCCCTGTTCGGACACATCCTTAGCCACTGTACGGCGCTTAATTAATCGGGAAACTTTCAGAAATTTATCAAGACGCATTAATTAACTGCTTCTTTAAGCTTGTTCCCAGCCTTGAAAGCCGGTACTGTTGATTCTGGAATTTCAATCGTTGTGCCCGTTTGTGGATTGCGGCCAGTACGTCCTGCACGTTTACGAGTTTCAAAAGTACCAAACCCAATCAGTTGTACCTTGTCTCCGCCTGCCAAAGCTTCGGTGATTTCACCCAGGAAACCGTTCAATACGGCTTCTACATCTTTCTTTGCCAATCCGTTTTTCTCGGAAATGTTGTTGATCAGATCTGTCTTGTTCATAATTTAAAGTTCCTCCCAGGATACGAAAAATAAATGAAACGCGCTATAGCAGCCATATTTCGCCGCAAGTCGTCATTTCGTCTTTATGATATTCTTGATGCCTTCCCAAATTCCTGCCACAACTCGTCATTTTTTACAAGAAAAACGAGAAATAACGTATTTCTTAATCGTTGGGCATAGATTGTCCCAATGTTAAGTTACGGCACTATTACATTATAAACCTGTAATACTAGTTTAAATCAAGGAATCTAACAAAGAAACGGCAGATTCACTCTTTTTATAGAGGAATTCTGCGCTTCTTTCTGGAGCATCTCTAAAGTTAAGCCCGCTCCTTAAGCTTAGCCTCCTGCCACAAGGCCTCCATCTCTTCAAGACTGCTGTCTTCGAGACTGCTGCCCTTCAGTTGAAGACTTTGCTCAATATACTGAAACCGATCTACAAACTTACGGTTCGTGCGGGTCAATGCCTCTTCGGGATCGGCATCGATGAAACGCGCGGCATTCGTAGCTGCAAATAATAGATCACCCAGCTCCAGAATCTGATCCTCGGCCGGTGCTCCTGTATCAATTGCCTCCTGCAGTTCATCCAATTCTTCCCGGATTTTGGACATTACATCCCCAATGTTATCCCAGTCAAAACCGACTTTGGATGCCTTCTTCTGAAGCTTATAGGCCTTCATGAGCGCAGGCAAATCACGAGGAATGCCGCTGAGCGCAGATTGCATCTTCGGCTCTAACCCTTTGCGACGTTTCTCCTCTGCCTTCATGCCCTCCCAGTTCTGCAAGGCTTCTTCGGCATTTCCGGCATTCTGATCGCCGAACACATGCGGATGACGGAAGATCAGCTTATCATTGAGTCCCTGAATTACATCAAATACATCAAAGGTTCCAAGCTCTTCCTCCATTTGTGAATGAAGCATGATTTGCAATAGAAGATCGCCCAGTTCCTCCTTCATATGCTCTGGGTCATCCTCATCAATCGTCTCCAGCACTTCGTATGTTTCCTCAATCAAATTTTTACGCAGGGACTCATGGGTCTGTTCCTGATCCCACGGACAGCCTTCAGGACTACGCAAAATGCCGACAATTTCATGCAAACGAGCAAAGGTCCGTTGGCGAATATCGCCCTCTCGGTTCGCGGGAATATAAATAAGGGACAGATTGCCATATCCCTCTAGACGATCGAGTTCATATAAGGGAACGGTCTGAATGCTCTCCTGATTCTCAACCCCGAGCGCATGGCCGACGACGACTTTGTAATCAGCGGGATACAGCTCCATCAGGCACAGCTTGGTTTCTGATGCTGTAAAGGTATCATAAACTTGTCCAATCAGCGTATGAAGCTCCGGTTGAAGCTGTGACCTGCGGATTCCTGACGCGTCAAGCAACTGGAAGCCTTCAATCGGATCAAAGCCCAATCGTACAAAGGCCTCATCCAGAAAACTTTCCCCTCCGAGAATGTGCAGGGTTATCCCTTCATCCGGGCAACGTTTGCGGAGCAAGGAGACGGCTGATTCTGCGACCATAGGGTGTCCCGGTACCGCATATACGATCTCAGTTCCAGCTTCTGCTGTACGGGCCTCCTTAATCAGCCTTGAAGTAATGGCTTCGTACACTTCTGGGAAAGAGGATAATGACTCATACAGCCCATCGAAGGACTCTGAAGCAATCCCAAGCTCTGAAAGGGCTCCCATAACCGGATGCTCCTTCGTGCGAACGTATACGACGGAGGCCTCCTTCAGCTTTTTTACTATACCTAACGTCAGCCGGTCCGGATTGCCGGACCCAAGGCCCACAACGGTTATTGTTGCGCTCATGCCTGTTCCTCTCCTTTGCCTGCCTCTATCTTTAAAAGAGTGCAGGCTTGTAATAATTACATATGTGCATTAACGGTAAGATGGAATTGAGCTGTATGGTCTGCGAGACCGCTGAGCGGGCGACTACACTACTGAGCGGCGGCGAGGCTGCTGAGTGAGCGGCCACACTGCTAAGTGAGACGAGACTGCTGACCGGGCGGCTGGAGGCGGGCTGGGCGCGCCTCCGCCTTAAGGGAACAGGCGAAGCTTCTTCATTAGCTTCGCCAAGGAAGGGCCGATGCCCGGCAGCCCTCGCAGCTCGTCCTCGCTGAGCAGCCGCAGGGCGACAGCGCCTACGGCAAAGACGGCGCAGCCCGCCGTCACGCCGAGCAGGCTCTGCGCCAGGCTCGCGGCGCGCCCGCCGGCCAGGCCGGCAGCCGCCAAGGCAGCGCCAGCGCCCCAGCTGGCGGCCGCGGCGGCGAGGCCTAAGCCCGCGACCAGCAGCGCGGGCTTGGCCAAGACATCTGCGGGGCGAAGCCGCAGATGGGCTTTACGGCGCAGCAGCAGCACGTTGAGTGCTGCTGCGAAGAGATGCGCAGCCACGCCAGCGATGGCTGCGCCGGTAATGCCCAGCTGCGGGACCAGCAGCAGGTTGAGGGCCGCCTTCAGCAGCGCGGCGGCCAGCAGGTGCAGCGCGGGCGCACGCACCTGCCCTAGGCCTTGCAGCACCGCGGCCGAGATGATGCTGACCGTGCCGCCAGCGGCAGTGAAGGCGATCCAAGTCATGGTGCTGGTACCGGCAGCATTGCCGTATAGGGCGACGTTGATCGGTTCAGCCAGTACAGCAAGACCAACTGATGCGGCAAGCCCAAGCAACCAGAACCATTGCAGTGATAGACGACTACGTGTCTCTACCAGCTCTGTATCTCCCCTGTAATTAGCCTCTGCCAACGCTGGGATAAAAACCACGGACAGCGTTGTAGCTAGCATCGTTACTATCTGTACAAGTGGTAATCCTCGATTATATATACCAAACTGTACCATCGCGTCTGCCTCGTCACCTCCTGCTGACAGCAAGCGGGGTAACGTAAATACATCGACCAGCCCAATAAGTGGGATAGCCAGGGTTCCCAGCATTACCGGGACTCCGTAAGATAGCAGACGGCTGGTAGTAATGCCCCCCGGCGTTTTATCTGCAGACTTATTTAATGATCGGTTCCGGTGACGCTGCCAGTAGAGGAGCATGATGAAAAGCCCAGCAGCACCGCCGCCAACGGAGCCTATCATAGCACCTGCAGCGATGGTCTCTGCCCCAGCATTTCCTGAGCTTAAATACAGCAGCAGGGTAATCATGACAGCAACACGTACGGTCTGCTCTACAATTTGTGACACCGCTGTCGGCAACATATTATGCAGCCCTTGAAAATATCCACGCAGTGCAGACATCACAGGAATAAACAAAAGTCCCCATGAGGCGCTCCGCAGTGCCGGAATAATATGAGAGTTACCGACCCAGCTGGCAATATAGGGAGCTCCAGCATAGGTGAAGGCTCCCATAATTACACCGCTAAGGCCGGTAAGAACGGCAGACCTCAGTAAAATCTGTCGACCAGCGTCCTTCCGTTCTCCCACACCCGCCTCGGCCACAAACTTGGAGACAGCTGCGGGTAATCCAAGCATGGCTACTGTTATAAGTAGTGTGTACAACGGATATACCGTGTTATAAATTCCAAACACGGCATCACCGCCTAAATTTTGCAGCGGGATTTTTTGTAGTGTTCCCAGCAGTTTTGAAATAATGGCCGCTGCACTAAGGATAAATGCTCCATGCAGCAGTTTCGAGGCTTGTGTTGAGGATTTCATAAATATACCTGCTTCTACGGCTATGATGGGATGAATTTCTATATTATACCGTAAAGGCCCAGACAACAAAACTCCCGCTTTCTTTGGAAATCTGACCAAAGAGAAGCGGGGCGCATTGTACAAAAGGTATTACTGCTCCATTTGTTTGCCTAGAAAAGCAGCAGCTGTTTCAGCCATTTTGATTTCCATTTGAGACATTTTTACGGCCTCATCCTTGTTCATCATCACCACTGAACCAATGGGGTCACCACCGGAGATAATCGGTGCGGATACATAAGATGACATGGTATCCGGATGGTCTTTACAAATTTCATAACTGCCGCTGTTCGTTTCCAATACTGTCTTGCGGCTATCCATACAGCTTTCAAGCAAAACTCCTACCTGCTTCTCCAAATAATCTTTTTTAGAGCCACCTGCTAATGCAATGAATGTGTCTCTGTCCGAAATCATGGTAATATGCCCGGTACCTTCAAATAGCGACTCTGCATATTCCTTGGCAAAATCCCCAAGCTCGCCAATCGGTGAATACTTTTTCAGTATAACTTCACCATCACGATCTACGAATATTTCCAGTGGATCACCCTCGCGAATTCTAAGGGTTCTTCTAATTTCTTTAGGGATAACTACTCGTCCGAGGTCGTCAATACGGCGTACAATTCCAGTAGCTTTCATTTCACATGTTGCCCCGCTTTCGTAAGAAGTATGGTCCAACTACTGTCCATATGGGAAGGATAATCCCAGTGATTTATCGTGATATCTGACCCTAGTATTCATCTGTTATCAATTCCTTATACATAACATTACTTGTTTAGAATTTCGCCCCATCACTAAGCCTTTCCCAAAAGAAAACGCAGCAATTTCCTGTGTCAAAAACATCCCTCGATTCCTAATTTGCAGCGCCTGTGGTTGACCTTCAAAAAAAAGATACCACCGAAGTGATATCTAAGGAAAAGAAATACCCATTAGGGTTTATGCGATTTATTCGATCTTATTTAGCAGCTTCCGTTGCAGCTGGAGCTTCCGCACTTGGAGCCGCAGTAGGCTCTGTTCCGCTATTTGTAGTGCCCGTTTCCTCTGCAGGAGCCGAGCTCTTCGGTAAGTTAATTTTCACATCCAGATCTTCTAGACCCTTCTCAAGGAATGTCTCAATATTGGTGGAAGCGATCGAGCTCTTAATGGCTTCTTTCTGCTCGTCCGTTAATTGGTCAAAAGTTTTCTCAGTACGTGATTCCACCTTAATAACGTGATATCCAAAAGATGTCTCTACAGGGTCACTGATGGTATTAAGTGGTAAGGTTTGAGATGCTTTTTTGAATTCCTCTACATACGTACCCAGAGGCTTGTCCGCAATTAGGCCTCCAGCATCTTTAGAGCCGGTATCCTCCGAGTATTGCTTGGCAATTTCAGCAAAATCTGCGCCGCCATCCAATTTCGCTTTAACTTCCTGAGCAAGCTTCAGCGTTGCTTCAGGGGTACGTTCTTTGTTATTTGCATCTGTGAACTGGATCAGTACATGACGAAGTGTAGCCACAGTGAAATCATCTTTTGTAGCTTCAAATTCCTTCTTCACTTCCTCATCCGTTACTTTAAGCAGCATATCTTGGTATACAGACAATACACGAACCATGTAGGCCCGAATGTCTTTTTCCTTAAGGTCCTGCTCCTTCAAAGTACTCTCATATGCATCTCCCAATTGGGATTTGACTGAAGCCACCTGTGAATCGGCTTCTTTCTCAGCCGCTTTTTTCGCTGCATCTGAGGCCTTTCCTGACAGGTATTCGAAGGCTACCTCCTGCTTCAAAATGACTTCCTTAAAGGCTTCAATCTCCAAATACTGCGCCTGCTCAGGAGACAATAATTTCATAATCCGCTGATCCAGAGCAAATTCAGCCTCTGTAATTGTTCCGCCTTTATAAGTAGCTACCGCCTTGCTAGTGTCATCTGCAGCATTATTGTTGTTGCAGGCTGATAACATGGAGAAGGAAAGTGCAGCAGCCATCGAGACCAGCAGCACCTTCCATGATTTTTGATTACTTAACGACATTGTGTAATTCTCCCTTCGGTTTAACAGACTGTTTGACTTCCTCTAGAAATTGCTCCAGTAAGCCAAGCAGTTCCTTATCTTCTAGCCCTTTTGACTTCACACGGATTGCAGCTTTCGCATCCTTATCAAATTGTACACGTCTTTCAAAGCGATTTCCAATTTTGGCAAGCTTGGCTGTATCAAAGGCTCCGGTCCGTCCCTCATAGAAATTCAGGGAGACCTCTTCCCCACGTCTAACTATGGAGTCGATGCCGTACATCTTACCGTATACCTTCAGCCGAGCCACAGACAAGAGGTTATCAACCGCCTCTGGCAACTCCCCGAAACGGTCAAGCATCTCATCCGCAAGTTCTGAGGCCTCATCAAATGAGGTTACCGCCGCTACTTTCTTATAAATCTCAATCTTCTGTATACTATCGTAAATATACTCAGACGGCAGGTAAGCATCAATGGCTAAATCTATAACCGTATTGCCTTCCTTGAGCGAGGTATCCTCTTCACCCAATACCGTTACTTTACGCTTACGAATTTCTTCAGCCAGCATTTGCGAGTACAGATCAAATCCTACAGAGGCGATAAATCCATGCTGCTCGGCACCAAGCAGATTTCCTGCTCCACGGATGGAGAGGTCACGCATCGCTATTTTGAAACCAGATCCAAGTTCCGTAAATTCCTTAATGGACTGGAGACGTTTCTCTGCTACTTCCGTCAGGACCTTGTCCCGCTGATACGTAAAATAAGCATAGGCAATCCGGTTGGACCGGCCCACACGACCACGCAGCTGATACAGCTGTGACAATCCCATTTTATCAGCATCATGCACAATAAGCGTATTCACATTCGGAATATCTACGCCCGTCTCAATGATACTCGTACTTACGAGCACATCATATTCTCCATCCAGAAAATCAAGAATGGTCTTTTCCAGTTCGGATTCCGACATTTGCCCATGTCCAATACCCACTCGCGCTTCCGGCACAAGCATCGATATTTGCGCAGCCATCTCCTGAATCCCCTGAACACGGTTGTATAGATAGTATACCTGTCCGCCGCGGGCTAATTCACGTTCTACTGCCTCACGTGTAAGTGTCTGACTATGCTCTACAACATAGGTCTGAACAGGAAAACGATTCTCTGGTGGCGTCTCAATAACAGACAGATCACGTACACCCAGCATCGACATATGAAGCGTACGTGGAATCGGTGTCGCTGTTAGGGTAAGTACGTCGACATTGGTCTTCAGCTTTTTCAGCTTTTCTTTGTGCGTTACACCAAAACGCTGCTCTTCATCAACAATTAGCAATCCCAAATCTTTGAATACCAGATCTTGAGATAGCAAGCGGTGTGTTCCAATGACAACATCGACAGTCCCCTGGCGAACTCCCTTAATGGTATCATTCTGTTCCTTACGGCTGCGGAAACGACTGAGCACCTGAATATTAATCGGGTAATTCGAAAAACGCTCACGGAATGTCTCATAATGCTGTTGGGCTAAAATCGTCGTCGGCACAAGCACGGCTACCTGTTTGCCTTCGATAGCTGATTTAAATGCAGCGCGGATAGCCACTTCCGTCTTCCCATATCCAACGTCACCACAAAGTAGACGATCCATTGGACGATTTTGTTCCATATCCTTTTTAATTTCTTCAATAGCCCGAATTTGGTCACGAGTTTCCTCATAAGGAAAAATCTCTTCGAACTCCTGCTGTTCTGCAGTATCCTTCTCAAATCCATACCCTAATGCGCTCTGGCGCTCAGCGTACAGCTTGATGAGATCATCAGCGATATCCTGAACAGAAGAACGAACCTTGTTCGTAACCCTAGTCCACTCATTGCCGCCAAGCTTGTATATCTTAGGTTCTTTATCTTCTGAACCAACGTATTTTTGAATAAGATCAATCTGCTCAATAGGTACAGAGAGTTTGTCGCCCCCGGCATACAGAATATGCATATAATCTCGATGAATTCCGCTAACCTCAAGCGTGCCAATCCCCATGTACTTGCCTATGCCATGATTTTGATGAACGACATAATCACCAATTTTAAGCTCTGTATAGCTCTTAATTCGCTCAGCATTATCTATGCCTTTAGATACTTTACGTGCTTTGCGCTGCTTCTGGGAGAACATTTCACCTTCGGTAATCACTGCTAGATGAATAGATGGAAGCTCAAAGCCCGAGCCTAGATTTCCTTGTACAATGGTAGGCTCATCAATTCCATAATCATAGAGAATTCGGCGTACCCGTTCGATTCGTTCCTCACCATTAGCAAGCATCATAACCTTTACACCCGACTTATTCCATCGGTCCATCTCAGACTTCAACACGTTCATTTGACCATGGAAGTCCTGCATCCCACGGCTAATAAATCCCAAAATGTTCTGAGGCTGAATATGAGGAACCTGTCTTAAGAAGATTGACATGAAAAGACTTTGGAATGGGCGACGGTACATGATTACATCACTCTCAACAGACAATGGGAGTTCAGGAAGCATCTTGCCATTTTGCAGCAGATGAAGGTTCCATTCCGACTCATCCCGTTCAAGCTGCTTGGCCGTTTCGAGTAACCGGGCAGGCTCGTCTAGAATAAGGATCGTGTCCTCCACCATGTAATCGTAAAGATGAGTGCGTTCAGGATATAGTAAAGAGATATATTTATAGATTTCCGGAAAATAGGTTCCTTCCCGCAGCATCTCCAGTTCTCGTCCCAGTTCTTCACGCAAACGAAGCTTTGCCTGGCGGTCGGTCATTTTCTCCAGCTGCCGTTCAAGCATTGCTGCAGCTTCTGATGCTGCATTCTCCTGACGGGATTTATTCGCAATAATTTCCTTGGAGGGTGTAATCTTTACACTACGAACTTTATCAATCGAGCGCTGATCTGCAGGATCGAAAGTTCGAATTGAATCGACCTCATCGTCGAACAACTCCACCCGGTAGGCCAGGGGAGAGGTCATAGGATAAAAGTCAATGATTCCACCACGTACACTTAATTCACCACGGTTCTCTACACGCTCTACACGTTCATAACCCATCTCTATCATGGAGGTTAGAAATTCTTCTAGAACCAGATTACCGTCCTGAGAAATAGTAATTTGAGCCTGGGCCATAATCTCCGGTGAAGGCAACAGTCTGCGAACCCCCGAATACGGCACCACAACAACTCCACGGAAGCCTTGTGCACACTTCGTTAGAACATCAATTCGCTGTGCCAACGTCTCTGGACTAGATACAGCAGCCTCGGCAGCTACCAGCTCATTGGCAGGATACAGCAGCACCCGATCCGGAGAAAGCGCTTCCTGTAGATCTTCGGCCATCTTCTGCGCTGAAAACATATTATGTGTGACAACGAGCAGCGGTCGGGAAGTTTCCTCGTGCAGAGCCGCAAGCATTATTTGTCTCGCGGAGCCGGACAAGCCCGATATAAGCTGCTCTTTCATTCCTGCAGCAACACCCCGAGTGACAGATTGAAAATCGGGGTCTTTGGAAAACGCTTCTATAAGACCTTGCAACAAAAGGTGCACCTCTCTTACTGGACAGATCTCGGTCGGCAATATCACCGCCACCCCTGTCATTATTAAAATCGAAAAGAAGCCTCAGCTGTAAGGCCAAGGCTTGCGGATGACGATTAACGAGTACCGCCTCCATCTTACTGAAGCGGACTGGCCAGAAGGCTAAGTTCCGGGTTATTTTCGAAGGCCTCTTTGCAGTAATCACAAGTTACCTTTACCGTTGTTTCGCCATCTGAATCATACGCAATTATATCTCTGCGCTCCGCAGGGGTCAAGGAATGAAGGCCAAGCTGCATTTCTGTAGCATCACTCTTGTTGATGCTTCCGAGAAATGTACGACAGTGCCTGCAAACATAGTTTATTGCCATCTATATGCCTCCTGAAGATAGTATATACCTTCATTATGCCCTCTTGCTCTGGGCTTTAGCCTTAGGCAGCTAAACTGATTACATTAACCGTTATACTTAGCCATGGTTTGCTCAAAAGTATGATGAAGACTGAACTCAAGTGCATCGCAGGTATCAGCCAGCATAGTTTTGAGTTTGTCTCCTTCCTTCTTAGGGAATGAAGACAGAACATAGTCAACCACAGCGAATCCCGGCTCAGGACGGGATATGCCCAGCCTTACTCGGTTGAAGGATTGTGTTCCCGTATGCTGAATAATGGACTTGATGCCGTTATGGCCGCCGGGGCTGCCTTGGTAACGCAAACGGACTTTCCCGATTTCGGTATCCAGATCATCATAAACAACGATCATGTCCTCAAGCGCTACTTTGTAATAATCCATATATGCTCGAACCGCTTCACCAGAAAGGTTCATAAATGTCATCGGTTTTATCAGTACGGTTTTTACTCCGTCGATGATACCTTCACCAATCACAGATTTGCATTTGCTCTGATTAAAGGCTATTCCGTGTCTGCTTGCCAGCTCATCCAGAGCCATAAAGCCCACATTGTGCCTTGTCTTCGCGTATTGCGAGCCCGGATTTCCTAACCCGACCATCCATTTCATGAACGAACCTTCCCTTTCCATGTATACTCTCCGGCAGGAGAAGTGTGTTTTTGGTACAATCAAAGTACAATAAAAGTAATAACAGTTCTATTAAACGAATTATACTCCGAAAACAGGTGATCAATGATGTTACACCAAGGTGAGATCTTGACGCTTACGCGCCATTTTCAATATCACATACAGAATGCTGTGCCTGTAGAAGTCTGTAGGGGAACCGTGCACGTTGATATTGGCATACTAACCGCAGCAGATGACAGCTTCGCAGAACTGCAGGGTACGCTCTACAACCGTAGAGTATTTACCTTTATCTCACGGCCCGGCTACTGACTCTCAGTATAGACCAGCATCACGCCGACAAGGGTTACATCTCCATTAGCGGAGGTGTAACCCTTTTATATTCTCAGCAGCTTATTCGATCTCGAATAATTTACTGATAGACAGCTCTTCGTGAACGCGGATAATCGCCTCACCCATTAGCGGAGCTACAGATAGAACTTTCAGCTTAGAGGTTGGATTATCGCTACGGATAGGAATCGTGTCTGTTACAATAATTTCTTTAATCGGAGAGTTCTCCAGACGTTCATGGGCAGGACCGGATAATACCGGATGTGTACAGCAAGCATAAACTTCTTTTACGCCGCCTTCCATCAGAGCATTGGCTCCAAGAACAATAGTTCCCGCTGTATCAATAATATCATCGATTAGAATGGCTGTTTTGCCTTCAATATTACCGATAATATTCATGACTTCACTGACATTAGGCTCAGGCCGGCGTTTGTCAATGATCGCCAGAGGAGCGTTAAGAAAATCAGCCAACTTTCTTGCACGTACAACGCCGCCATGGTCCGGGGATACAACAACCGGATTCTGAATTTGTTTAGAACGGAAGTACTGAGCTAGAATTGGAACACCCAGTAAGTGATCTACCGGAATATCGAAAAAGCCTTGAATTTGCATTGCATGGAGGTCCATCGTAATGACACGGTGAGCGCCTGCTTTTTCAATCAGATTAGCTACCAGCTTGGCCGTAATCGGATCGCGTGAACGGGCTTTGCGGTCTTGTCGCGCATAACCGTAGTAAGGGATAACGACATTGATACTCTTAGCAGAAGCACGCTTCAGAGCATCTACCATAACGAGCAGTTCCATCAGATTGTCATTAACCGGACCACAGGTAGACTGCACAATATAAACATGACAGCCCCGTACGCTTTCCGACAGCTTGACCTGAATTTCACCATCACTAAAGCTGGCCGTATGGGATTCACCCATTGGGATACCGATGTAATCAGCAATTTGATGGGCAAGCTTTGGATTAGAGTTACAGGTAAATATTTTTAATTTGGAATCGCAATAAGTCATAAAATTTAAACCCTCCGTGACGGAATTTAACTTTCCAACAGCACCGGCGCGGATTACTTAAATAGTCCGTGCGGTGCTGTATAACAACACTTTACGATGGACTCGACTGGTTTTTCTTAGCTTTCGCACGGGAGCGGATCTTCTCGGCATATCCCGGTTTGTTCTCTTGCCGCACTCTGGCGATGGCAAGATCATTCTCTGATACAGAACGCGTGATGGTTGATCCTGCAACAACGAAAGCACCTTTACCCACAGTGACCGGAGCAATGAGATTTACGTTACTGCCTATAAAGGCATCGTCCATAATTTCGGTTCTAGCTTTATTATAACCATCATAATTAACAGTAATTGCTCCGCAGCCAACATTTACATTCCGGCCAACAGATGCATCACCAATGTAACTCAAATGCGAAACTTTAGAACCGTCACCAATGGAGGCATTCTTAATTTCCACAAAATCACCAATTTTAACATCTTCGCCAAGAACAGCACCTGGACGCAAATAGGCAAAAGGCCCAACGGTAGTCCGTGCGCCGACTTGTGCCTGGCTCAGAACGGAGTGTTTGATCACTGCACCGTCTAAGATTTGGCAGTCTTCGATTTCACTCGCGGGTCCGATTTCACAATTGTCCCCGATCACGGTATTACCTTTCAAGAGCGTCCCTGGATATAAAATCGTGTCAGCTCCAATAATAACATCTGCTGCAATATAAGTAGACGAAGGATCAATAATAGTTACACCATTAAGCATATGATTCCGATTGATGCGCTGCCGCATATGACCTTCTGCTTCCGATAATGCAATGCGGTCATTAACCCCTATGGACTCCGCCGGATCTTTTGCCTGGTATCCAAGAACAACATCTCCTTGAGTACGCAAAATGCCTATAACATCCGTCAAATAATATTCCTGCTGGTTATTGCTATTCGTAACTTTATCCAAAGCAGCGAACAGTTTGGAGTTATCAAAGCAATAAGTGCCGGTATTAATTTCGCATACAGCATCTTCTTCTGCAGTGCAATCCTTTTGCTCCACGATCTTCAGAACACCGCCGTCTTCGCCGTGTATAATTCGCCCATAACCCGCTGGATGTTCCATCACAGCTGTTAGAACGGTTGCAGCTGCTCCACGTTGTTCATGCAGAGCCATAAGGCCTTCCAGTGTTTCCGTTGTTACGAGCGGCGTATCTCCGCAAATAACAATGGTTGTACCTTCTTCCTTGCCAAGCAAATCCTTCGCCTGTTTCACGGCGTGACCGGTACCTAGCTGCACTTCCTGCAGCACATATTCCGCCTTCTCGCCCAAATAAGCTTGAACCGCTTCCGCGCCGTGCCCAACGATAACAATACTTCGTTCGCATCCAGTCGCTTTTACTGTATCAAGCACGTGCCCTACCATCGGCTTACCGCAAACGGGGTGCAGCACTTTATATAATTTAGATTTCATTCGCTTGCCTTGACCTGCGGCAAGAACTATAGCCATTCTTTTCAAGAATGCCAACCCCCTACTCTTGAACTCACTACTGAATATATCTCATTCCGGGCAAAAAGAAAAGAGAACCATTAAGGCATGGCTCCCTTTTCTTCGAACCCCAATAAGAAAAGCATTTATCGCTAACCTCGGGAAGATATCGTTCAATCCTTCATTCGCGGTAGCTTAACTTGCAAGATCAGGCAGCAATTTCATGATGTATGGACATTCTGATCTAATAAAAACGGCATGACTTTAGACTGCCGAGAAGGCAGCAGCCCTCCAAGAAAGCTTAAGCTCCCTCTTCAATAACTTCTTCTTCTTCTTCTTCTTCTGTAGCAGCGCGATCGTACTCGGCCAATACAGCGGATTGGATCTTCTCGCGTGTTCCCGACGAAATCGGGTGTGCGATGTCGCGGAATTCGCCGTCCGGTGTACGTTTGCTGGGCATTGCAACGAACATCCCGTTGTTACCGTCGATCACTCGAATGTCATGAACAACAAACTCGTTATCGATGGTAATGGATGCAATTGCTTTCATTCTCCCCTCAGAGTTGACGCGGCGGAGTCTGACATCCGTAATTTGCATGTGTGTGTTCACCACCTTTTTCCATCAGAGACTTGGTGTATAATTCCACACAGCAAAGCGAATTCCTTCTTTTTCATTCCAAAAAATGACTGTTAAAGAAGATTATTTTTGCGGTACCATTACTTTCGACAAAATCTGAGGACCTCTTTCAATATTCCTCATCGATTCGACAAATTATCTATTTCGTATGGTTTTCTTAGGCTGTGAAAAAATTACCAGGATGTGCAGAGATACGTTTCTCTTTAGAGTCGACTTCGCTCAGCTTCACAAGGGATACATAATCATGAAGTAATCGTTCTTCCCATTCCACTGCTCCCGACTCTACTAACACACCTACACCAGCGACCTGGCATTTAAATTCACCCAGCAAATCAACCATTCCACGAACGGTTCCGCCTGCTTTCATAAAATCATCTACAATAAGAACTCGAGATTTCTCAGGGAGTGCTCGTCTGGACAGTGACATCGTATGAATGCTTTTATGAGAACCGGACACATAGTTGATACTAACTGCTGACCCTTCTGTTACCTGATGATCCCTGCGTACCAATACTACAGGCAACCCTAATTGGGCAGCTGTTGCATAGGCAAGTGGAATACCTTTTGTTTCTACGGTCATAACTGCATCGATTTCTGCTCCGTAAAAAGCCGTGGCAATAATTTTACCTGCTTGCTCCATTAATGAGGGCAACCCTAACAGGTCTGACATATACAAATATCCGCCAGGTAATATCCGATCGCTTTGTTCCAGTTGGACACATAATCTGCGAACAAAGGAAAGGGCCATATCCTTCGGAATTCTTGGAATAAACCGTACACCACCCGCCGCACCGGCAAGTGTCTGCAGTTCTCCCATTCCTTCCCCTTCGAATACTTCTTTTATAATAGCTAAATCCTCACTTATAGATGACTTCGCCGCTCCGTATCGGTCGGCAAATGTAGACAGTGGCAACAGGTCATGCGGCTTTTCAAGCAAAAATTGAGTCATATCTACCAATCGCTGACTTCTTTTAAGTTTTTTCACGGAATGCTCCTCGCCAAAACCGAATAATATAGAAAAATATATCACTTTTGTACGGGTTTACACAAGAAGAACAACTTTTCCTGCTAAGTCAACATTCGTACAGCATATACTTCCTTACAAAATCCACGAAGTCCGTTGTAGATTCTAGCTACCTTGGATTGCTTAGAAACCAAACCAAATACCGTTGGGCCGCTTCCGGACATCAGCACTCCGTCTGCGCCTAACTTGATCATGGCTTCCTTAAGTTGCTGCACCTCGGGATGCAGCTTCAAGGTTACTTCTTCCAATACATTGCCGAGTCTATCGCACACGCCCTGGAAGTCTCCATCTTCAATAGCCTTCCGCATCAAACGGGATGATGGATGTACTGCGATGTTACTGCTGCGCAGGCGACCATACACTTCCGCTGTAGATACATTGATCGGTGGTTTTGCCAGCACGACCCAACACTGCGGCGGACTTTCGATAGGAGTCAGCTTCTCCCCTCGCCCCGTTGCAAGTGCGGTTCCACCTGTTATGCAAAACGGAACATCCGAACCAAGCTCTGCTCCAAGCTCCAATAGCTCCTGTGCTGGAATACCGAGCTCCCATAAGCGGTTTAGTCCCCGCAGGGTAGCCGCGGCATCACTGCTTCCACCAGCAAGCCCTGCAGCTACTGGAATTCTTTTATCCAGATGAATATGTACTCCACTCTTTACGTCATAACGGTCTTTAATAAGCTTAGCCGCCTGAAATGCCAAGTTCTTCTCATCCAGCGGAATATAGCCGGCCTGACTTGATATGATAATCGAATCCCGCGGCAGCTCTGATAGCTCCAGACGGTCCGCCAGATCGACCATGGTCATAATCATTTCTACCTCATGAAAGCCATCCGGACGCTTATGCAGCACATCCAGCATTAAATTAATTTTAGCCGGCGCTTTTTCATACATCTTCAAGGCGTTCACCCACCTTCAACTTTTCCCTCAAAACAACTTAACATATTATATGAGAAACTTGTAACTAAGTCCATTCTAAAGTAAAACACAAAAAAGAACACCGCTTTTTAAGCCGATGCCCATAATTTACTCCTAACCCATGCAAAGTTAAGATTTGCGAGCAGCTTCTTCAGCAAGTTGAATGGCTCTTTTCACCATATTCCCTGCATCCTTAGCCTTGATTCCGCCCCAACCCTCACGCTCAACGGTATCATAGAAACCCAAATCCTTAGCCAGCTCCGTCTTCAGCTCATCTGACATCATACTCCGTCTTCTGCGGCTCATTTCGAATTCCTCCCTTACGGTATTGGATGACGTACGTAGTACTCCAATAGTATGGTTGCCGTACACAGGAATCATGCGTATCAAAAGAAAAAAACAGCCCTCCCAAAGGAAGACTGCTTCTGAAATCATTAAGCTTTAATATACATAACTCGCATCTGTCCGTCATCTTCGCAGACTGTGATTTCCACAGATTCAGTAAGTATATCGGTATAACTGTAGGAGACACGTTTGAACGTTTGCTGCTCCTGGTCAAGTTTGACAATGAATACAGAAGGGTACGTTTCTTCCAGGACACCGGTACGTTCGACGGTTTTACGGCGACCACCGTTTGCACGTAACGTAATCTTATGACCGACATGAGCTTCGAGACTGCGTTTAATTTCCAACAGCGCGTTATTAGCCATTACCTGACGACCACCTCTTTCCTTGTCCATTATACATCTTTATATAGCAACTGTCAAATTAAATAAATAATTATAGATGATGTAAAAATGGTTGTCAACGGATTTTTTTTAGCCATGGGAAGTGAAACAATTACAACCTTGTTATCGGAACTAAGCTCCTATGTAAAATAAACATAAATAAGAAAGGAGGGCCTAAGACCTTCCTTTCTTATCCGATTGAGCATATAAAAATTGACTCTACACACTCTTCACATCACCGATGGTGTCACCTTTAACGTAGAGAGGTTTTGGAGCCTCGGCATACCGATCCGAAAGCTTCCGCGTGTCTCAATTCCACCCACTCCCTGACTGCCGCTGATCGTATGGTTCAGGACATCGTTCAGGTTCACAGTATCCCGGATAGAGGTAAAGGAAGCCTTAGCCGCTATATACACAGGATCTAGAGCATGGATGAGAATCCGCCCTGGAGAACTGGCAAAATTGGCCCCTGCACCCAGCAACGCTTCAAAATGCGACTGGCAGGCCCCTGCTACAATGGTTAGTTCATCAAAATGACGCTCATAGTCCCGCGCTACTTGAATGGCAGACACAAAGTTTTGTGAATTTTTATAGCTGCTTAGACTGAATAGATCATACGACCCCTGATGCTGCTTCAGCACTCCATCATGGCCCGTAATCACCACAATAGCCGGACGCACACGAGGCAGAAGTCTATACAGGGTATCCGCCATTGCTGATTCATGGACATGATGCCCTTCGGCGGGAATTCTGAGCTGTTCGTATAAGCTAAGGCTCTTGTTCAAATAAGCCGGATCCCCGTCCAGATGCAGCACCTTTCCAGGTACCTCAAAATGAGCTGTTTCTTTAGGGATTTGCTGGGTCCATCCACCAATAACAGCCCCTAGGCTTCTTTGGCTTTGTTCCAGCCTATCTTTCTGCAACAGTGTCAATGATTCCCTAGCTTTAATCTGCGCCTGTTGCCCCCGCTCAGTAGTGCGGGTAGGAGGCACTTGAATCAAGTCGTTAATTGGAGAGTCCGCCAATAAGCGGAACTCTGTTCCCTTAATGACGGCCTTATTGTGTATTATATGCTCCACGCGAAAAGTCACATCGCCGCCATAAGATTTACGAACGACTAGATCTCCCAAATTCATCAGAACATCACCTCTACCCCATCCTATGGGCAAAAGTCATGGTTGGTTCTTATTTTGTCGTGATTTTACGCTAAGCAATCCCAGCTGCTAACAGAACGCCGCTAAGACGGGCATATTCTTCAATGCTAAGGGTCTCTCCTCTGCGGGTCGGTTCAATTTCGGCCTCTGCCAATAGAGCCTCTAGACGCTCTCGGCCCTCTTGCGGAAAATAACGAGCTTTGAGATTGTTAGCAATCGTTTTACGACGTTGTACAAAAGAAGCTTGTACCACTTCGAAGAAATGCTTCTCATCGGCAACCTCCACCGGAGGCTTCTTTCTAACCTTTAAGCGAATTACAGCAGACTCTACGTTCGGCTCGGGAATGAAGACGGTCTTTGGAACCTTACATACCAGTTCAGGCTCACTATAGTATTGCACCGCGATGCTAAGACTTCCGTACTCCTTGCCTCCTGGTGCTGCAGCCATTCGTTCAGCAACTTCCTTCTGAATCATTACAACAATATTATCCAGAGGCAGCTTCTCTTCGAGCAGCTTCAAAAGTATAGGTGTTGTTACATAGTAAGGGAGGTTAGCCACTACGCTGACTCTCTCTACGCCGGAAAAATCTTCAGCAAACAATTCCTTAAGATCTACTTTCAGCACGTCGTCATTTCGTACTTTCACATTCGGATAAGGAGATAGGACATCCCGCAAAATAGGGATTAGTCTACGGTCTATCTCTACAGCGGTTACTGCACCGGCAGTTTGTGCCAAACGCTCAGTCAAAGCTCCAATGCCAGGCCCAATTTCCAATGCCCCTGCGCTGCTGTCCAGCTCAGCAGCCTCTACAATTTTGTCGAGAATATTCTGATCGATCAGGAAGTTTTGACCTAGACTTTTTTTGAAAGAAAATTTATACCGTTGAATAATTTCCTTAGTTCTCTTTGGGGATGATATGTGCTCTCTGCCGTTCATGAATGGAGACCTCCTAATTCTATTTGGGCGAGAGCCTGGGTAAATTCCTCCCGCGTGATGCCAAACATCGCTAGCCGTTTATACAGTTGCTTGCCGTTGCAATAACCTATTCCTAATAAATTCCCCAATGCCATTCTTCGCTCAGCAGCATGAGGATGAACCAGCATTCCCGCTTCCATCAGATCCTCTATTCCAATAACAGGTGTCGATCCTTCAAAAGCAGTATGTACATGTGATAATGCGTGGCGAATCGCCTCAGGTGAAGCATTCTCAACGCCGATATCCCCTTTACGGGTTGCATCCTTCTCTGGAATAAAAGCATGCTTGCACCCTGGCACTTTAGCTGAAACAATCTTGCGTATACGTTCACCTGCATGATCGGGGTCTGTGAGAATAATGACACCCCGTCGTTCCATAGCCAGTGCTATTTTGGCAATTATACTATTATTTATGGCTGAGCCACCGGTCTCAATGGTATCCGCGTCCACGGCCCGCTTTACAGCTACTGTATCGCTTTTCCCTTCAACAACAATCATTTCCTTAATCATAATATCTTCCTTTCGGTACAACTCCATACAACGCAAAAAGAAGAGGATTCGCCCCTCTTCTTTTTGGCTAAAGAAAGTATAAGTGATGAGCGACAGCTCTGCGATCATTTGACGTCCCATATTCTGCTCTCATCACTATATCGTATTCATCGTGGATTTGCAAAAATTAACGCTTAATCCAGTTGGGGCTTTACCGGTCCAATCACATACACTGTACGCGATTTACGGCCGAAATTACGGGCATTGCTCAAAGAATCATAATATACGTCGATCTTATTGCCATTGATGGCACCACCAGTATCCTCAGCCCGGCGGAAGCCTAATCCTTCAATATAAACCCACCATCCCATAGGAATAATATCTGGATCTACTGCAATCGTCCGACCTTCCGTTACGCGTGTTCCGGAGGCAGTACGTGTACCGATGCCTGGTTCTTCCGAAGAATAAGCCGTCATCGAAACATTTTTAATTACTTTTTTGTAATCGAAGTCTACGCCAGCTTTACTTGTGACGTTAGTGCTGTTTGCGGATACTTTAGTTGATTTAGAGGTCGTCGTGGAAGTTTTTACAGCAACAACGGGCTTAGGAATAGGAATAGGTTTGGTGCCCACAGCAATGATTTTATCTTTGGTCACCGTCTGTACTTCCTTGCCAATCATACGCATAGAAGCAAGTTCTCCGTCTTGGTAAACCTTTTCGATATATTGAATCATTACACCTGGTTTACCGGCCTGTGCTACTCTAACTGTACCCTTAGTCAGGGAGGGGTCCGCTGTCTTGATGATCCGGAAAGGTAAACTTTCTGTCCGCTCTACAGTTTGCTTGTTAATGCGGACAATCTTGATCTCCATATTGGCGGCTACTGTGGTGTCTAACGAAGGAAAAATCTTATCAGAGCCTTTTAATTCAATTCCTAGCTTATTAATCGTCTGGGCAATGGTGCCTTCGGTTGTATAAAGTGTCTTGGTCTCTCCATCTGCAGTAAGGCTAAACTGCTTTGCCCGGGTAATGACGACACGATCACCATCCTCTAGCTTATCACTAAGCCCAAGAGATATTTGATCATGCGGTTGCAGCGAAATTTGTTCTTTCGCAAGCACATCACCTAGAAGAGATTCGCGGGTTTCCAACGCCTGGACTTGCCCGTCTATTACTAAAACAAATTGTTTGCTGCTCTGACCGTGTACGTACAGCAGAATGAGTAGCGCGATAGCAATTGAAATCACGCCTGCAAGTGAAAGTACGCGCAAATTCACTAGCTCCCATCGTAATGCGTAAGACCTGCTGGATGATTGTGAATCATGGGATACTTCTGGTTGGAATACGCCCATTCTCTCCATCCTCCTTACATAGCCTCGTCGTCTACTAGCTTAACAAGCTGACTGAATATGTTCAGACGATAACTATTTGAGATTGTCACAGGACACGCCTACTTGCTTTTTGCGTCTCCTGCTCATGGATCGCCTGCCCGGCATAGCTTCTCCCACTCCTGTTATATAACAGTATGTCGGAAACATTCACTTTATTCAAAACAAAAAGAAGCCTAAAGAGTACTATGAGGACTCTTTCGTGGCTTCTCCGGATGTCAGAATACGCGAGAATGTGTATGCACGAGGTTTCCTCTCTTACTTGCGCTTACGGGGTTAGCTGTCGGGTTCGGGCGAAAGAGAGACGCCCTATCTCAGGTCACCCGCTCACGGCGGTTGCCCTTAAATTCACCCCAAAGACCACGTGAAGAAATCAAATACTGTCTGCGGCATTTCTCTTGTGTACTTGTTATGTACGATGGTACTATACGGCAGATCAATATTGGTTCCCCCGTTCTCCATACGGAGACTCAGCGAGACGATTCATGAATCAATGTGCTGTTTACAAATATCAACAGCTCACTGCACTGAAAAGATGATAACGTGTTTTGATGCATGTTGTAAAGTCCAGTTCAAGCACGTTTACGTAAAAAAATGATTAAAATATTGTAATATTCAGCCGTTTTTGCATTAAAAAAGTTTAATATATCGGCTATACTCTTTTTTTCACCCTATTTACTCCCGATTTCAGACAATCCCAAATCGTTCCAGTGCGTTCGCATACGTAATTTCAGCCATTTCCTCCCAAGTAATCCCTTTTATTTCCGCAGCAGCCTCTGCTACAAGCTTAACATGAGCACTCTCATTTCGCTTCCCTCGATAGGGGTGAGGGGTTAAATATGGAGAGTCTGTTTCGATCAATAATCGATCTAGCGGGGTTTTGGCTAGCACCTCTTTTGGGGCTTTGGCATTCTTAAACGTGATGGGTCCTCCAAACGATAAATGAAACCCTAAATCGAGACACATTTTGGCAGTTTCCCAGCTTCCTGAGAAGGAGTGCATCACACCTCCAACTTCATTTGCCTTCTCTTCCCTTAGAATTTTCACCACATCCTCATGTGCATCGCGGTTATGAATAGATATCGGCATGCCAAGCTCACGGGCCAACCTAATCTGCTGTCTGAAAACGCGCTGCTGCACATCCTTTGGTGAAGTATCCCAATGATAATCCAACCCAATTTCGCCGATGGCCACTACTTTTTTATGGCTGCATAGTGAGGCAACCCATTCCAAGTCACTTTCTGTCATGTTGATGGCGTCTACAGGATGCCAACCGACCGCTGCATAAATAAAATCATACGATTCAACAAGTTTCATGGTGGTTGGAATCGTCTCTCTGTTAAATCCAATATTTATCATCTTGCTAACTCCGGTCTCTACTGCACGGGCAATGATCTCCTCGCGGTCTTCGTCAAATTCCGGAGCATCCAAATGAGTATGAGTGTCAAAAAGAAACATGTTTTGCTCCCCTTCCAGAAATCATTTATTATGAAAAACTCTTATTATTTTTGTATTACCTTCTGAATAATTCTGCGATGGCTGTAGGCAGCTGTTCGCTAACCCTTTCGAGCTTATCTTGTGGAAAATAAAGGTGATATCTTCCTCGATGAATGCCGCTTATAGAGCGTACAATATCGGAAACCTCTGAAATTTCTCGCAGTTGCTCTTGTCGGTCTAACAGCAAAATTTGCTTGCTATCAAAGCCCTCTCCAGGGCGAAATACGTCATACGGAAGATCCGTTGGAAAATCAACTTCCAGATCATATTCCGAATCCAGTCCTACGTTTGCAAAGCTGCAGCGGATTTCGTCAATAGTCTCCAGATCAAGGTTCTCCATTTCCACATATTTATACAGTTTACGATGAATAAATCGACTGCACAAGTCACTCAACAATTCATCCTTTTCAAGCGTCCATTGCATAAAAGCTGTCTGCACAAGCGCTTCATCAAGCAGTAAATACTGTTCTACTGTCACCTCACCGCGGAATAAATCATTAAGAGGTTCTATCATAAAACGGAAATCAAATCCTTTTTGATAAAGCTCCTTAGCTCTACGAAAGATCTGGCGTAAAATAATTTCTGAGCTTCTTGTAACAGGGTGGAAATATACCTGCCAATACATTTGGTATCTCGACATTAAATAGTCTTCAATAGCATGCATTCCTGATTCCTTTACAACAACTCGTCCATTGTATGGACGAAGTACCCGTAAAATCCGATCAATATCAATAGTCCCATAATTTACACCCGTATAGTATGCATCCCGAAGCAGATAATCCATACGGTCAGCATCTAGAGGACTTGAGACCAAATTCACAACAATAGCGTGTTCATAAGTTTTGGAAATTACAGAAGCTACTTTTTGGGGGAAATCTTCTTCAACATCACGCAAAATTTCAGTAATCTCCGTGTTCTCTAAAATAATCCTGCAGGTCCAATCCTCATGATTCATATCAAAAGCTTCTTCTATAGAATGGGAAAATGGTCCATGCCCTAAATCATGTAACAGCGCCGCACATAATGTCAGTAATCTCTCTTCGGGTATCCAATCCCCATATCCGCTTCTTTCGAACTGGGAAATGATTCTTCTTGTAATTTCATATACACCAAGTGAATGCGAAAAACGGCTATGCTCCGCCCCATGGAAGGTAAAATAAGAAGTTCCTAGTTGGCGAATACGGCGCAATCTTTGAAATTCCTTCGTATTGATCAGACGCCAAATGATGGTATCCTGCACGTGTATATAGTTATGAACCGGGTCTTTAAAAACCTTTTCTTCGGTAAGCGGTTGTTTCATGAGATCAGCTCCTTCGCATCCATATATTTAAGAAATTTCCATCGTGTCTCTCTATGCCAGTTGCTGTCTAACATTGTCGAATAATGACGAAAGAAGGACTTCCAAATTTTTTACCTATAATTTCTCAATTTATTGGCTACTTTGCGAAATTATTAAGCTGTTTAAAGTAAAAACTATTAAATAAGCTTAAAATTCTAGAAAAACAGGTTGACTGTTTTGGGAATGGTTGGTATTATAAGTATCATAAAACAGAGAACAATGTCGAATAATGACACTTTTGATTAATTAATTATGCCATCGATTTTGATGATTTTGAGAGGAGCAATAAATATTATGATGAAATCAACAGGTATTGTGAGAAAAGTGGATGAACTTGGACGGGTAGTTATCCCAATCGAATTGCGTCGTACGCTAAGTATTGGAGAAAAGGATGCGCTCGAAATTTACGTGGACGGCGAGCGAATCATGCTTAAGAAATACGAGCCAGCTTGTATTTTCTGTGGTAATGCTGAAAATGTTACCTATTTCAAAGGAAAAATAGTTTGTCATGAATGCATTTCTGCTATCCCTACCCCTGTGACAAATTAAAACAAATAGTATATAATAGGACTTATCAAATTGTTAATTCTAACCTTTTTAATATCTCCTTAACCCCCCGCACAAGCGGGGGGTATTTTTTTATATCCCCCTCCTACAGGGAGGGCCCAATAGCCTCTAATCCTTTGTGAGCAGGGCGTTATAAATGTCCCTTTTCGCAACGCCTCGGTCAGCTGCCACCTTTTTCATAGCTTCTTTGCGCGGGAGATCAGCCACCTCATAATGGGATACATGCTCCTCGATACTTAGCTTTCTCCACCAAGCAGATTCGGCACTTTCAGCGTCTTCTTTACTCTCGCCTTCGACAACAATTACATATTCACCAAGTGGCGGGTGCTCCACTAGCCATTCACTGCACTCTTCAATAGTCCCTCGCACAAATTCCTCATATCTTTTAGTCAATTCACGGGCTAGAACAACCCGGCGGTTGCCAAATGCCTCTAATAAGTGAGCCAATGTCTTAACTACCCGATGCGGTGATTCATAGAATAACAACGTCCCTTGTGTGGAACGAAGCGAAGCCAATACTGCACGTATGTCTTTACGCTCCCGAGGCAGAAATCCGGCAAAGGTGAAGGATGAGGTAGGCAGCCCCGATGAAATTAAAGCGGACAAGGCCGCATTAGCTCCTGGTATGGGAATGACCGAAATACCCTCCTTAATAGCAAGTGCTACAAGATCAGCCCCAGGGTCAGAAATAGCCGGCAGACCGGCATCGCTGACAAGCGCTAAATTTTTTCCTTCTATTATATACCGAATTAGTTCAGGTCCACTTGCGCCCTTATTATGCTCGTGATAGCTGAATAGCAGGGAAGGTGTAATCTCAAAATGACTCAGTAATTTACGAGTTTGCCGCGTATCCTCCGCAGCGATAATATCACATTCTTTTAGGGTTCGAACGGCACGGAAAGTCATGTCTTCCAAATTCCCTATAGGTGTAGCCACCAGGTAAAGTGAACCGGAGCCCTCAGGCTTTTGTCCATCGTCTCTTACATGAAAACTGCTTTGGCGTGTTATTGTCATGATTTACCCTCTTTAGCTCCGTAGTAAATATCCAAAATCTCCTGACAGTACTGATTACCTTCGTTATAAACGATTAACGGGGGCTTAAGACGAGCCTCAGGCTTGCCATCTCGTATCGCTTCAATAAGTACCATATTGGCTTCAAGATGAGCACGCGGGTGCACAAAACGAATAATCTTGGGCTCCAGCCGATACTGTCTCATTAAAGCCATAATATCAACCAATCTTTGCGGCTTATGCACCATACTCACCTTGCCTCCAGTACGGACAAGACGGACGCATGCCTGTATAACCTCTTCCAAGGTACACCCGAGCTCATGTCGTGCCATAGCTTGATGAGTATTCAACTTAAGATCACTTCCGTTTAGCGGCATATAGGGCGGGTTGACCGTAATAGCGTCGTATACACCATGACCTTCTACGGTATACAGCTCACGCAGGTCACCCTCATGGATTACAACACGTTCCTGAAGGCCATTTATAGCTACACTGCGCCGCGCCATGTCTGCAAGACGAGGCTGGATTTCAATACCTTCAATAGAAGCTTTGGTACGTGTAGTAAGCAGCATCGGAATAACTCCGTTTCCTGTACACAGATCTAGAACACGGCCACGAGGTGGGACACTAGCGAAACGAGCCAATAGTACAGCATCCATGGAAAAACTAAACACTTCATCACTTTGGATAATACGCAAATCATGAGTCAGCAAATCATCTATCCGCTCAGACGGCAATAAAGGGACAGGTACTTCATTTAATGGATTCATTCTTATATTCTCCTAAAAAGTTATGTTAAGCCTGCATATTCAAGTAAACGTTTTTTATCAAAAAAACCGTAGGCATGGTTCTCCCTACGGCTGGATATCCTTATTTATTGAGAAAAGACAGACAGAAGAGACAATCGCCCTCCGTACGCAAATGCCCAAAGTAGACATTGCAAATATGGAACCCTTCGTGATAAAGCCGGGCTAGATTATCATAGCCTTCCCCGACTACCTCTTCAGTACCTTCTCCAGTAGCCAAAATCACTGCTGGGTCTGCAGAATCTGCTGACGGTGAGTCAGAAGGTATCGGTGCTTCTCTTTTTAAAATCTTACGCAGCTGCTCATTCTCCAGACTGAGTCTTTGATTAGCTTCCATCAACTCTTTAACAGTCTGTTTCCAATTACTAAGATTGGTTCGCATGCTCTCCATCTGAGCTTCCATATCCTGCATGTGTGCAAATATATTTTTTTTCTCCAAGTTTCCACCCCGAAAGTAACCTTTAATGGTTTACTTGACGACAACATCATCCATTGGAAGTTCTTTAACTTTGCCCACTTCAAACAACTGTACATGAACTGTGCGGCTTCCAGCATTGATTCCTACTACTTTACCATCCCCAAGTGAGGTGATAACTATCTTACCAACCGCAGGCATTTCTTCCTTCACACTTTCATAATTATCATGCTCAAATTTCAGGCAGCACATAAGTCGTCCGCAAAGTCCCGAGATCTTCGTTGGATTAAGTGAAAGGTTCTGATCCTTAGCCATTTTGATCGACACGGGTTCGAAATCACCCAACCACGATGAACAACATAGTACTCGTCCGCAAGGACCCAAGCCGCCAAGCATTTTGGCCTCGTCACGTACACCTATTTGGCGCAATTCGATTCGGGTACGGAAGATACTAGCTAAATCCTTAACCAATTCCCGAAAATCGACTCGGCCCTCAGCCGTGAAATAAAAGATAATCTTATTGCGGTCAAACGTAAATTCAACATCCACAAGCTTCATTTTGAGCGAATGGTCACGAATTTTATTTAAACAGACCGTGAAAGCGTCCTTTGCTGCCCCTTTGTTCTCCTCAACTACACGTGCATCTGTATCTCCAGCGATGCGCATTACTTTCTTAAGTGGAAGTACAACATCAGACTCCTGTACCTCTTTTTTGCCTATGACAACTCTACCATATTCGATCCCGCGCGCTGTTTCAACAATAACGCACTGATCCCGTTCAATTGGGAAATCAACTGGATCAAAATAATATATTTTACCCGCTTTTTTAAAGCGGACACCTACTACGCTATACAAAAACTAACCCCCTTGTATGCCGGTAAAAGGAACCCGAGCCGTCCGCTCCCCGATGATTCATGCTTGTCCTTCCTCATCCGTTAAACCGATATTTCTGGTTGAAGCGACATCCGGAGGATATATGCTAAAAGCACAAATGTACTTATTTCCCATCAACGTTCCAGACGAATTAAAAATTGCTCTAAACAAAGCTGGGCGTTGGCGTTAGATCGCAGTTTTTTCGTGCTCTCAGCTGCAAAATCCATATATGTTACCCACTCTATTGCATCGCGTTGATCTGCATGTCTAGAGATGAAGTCTAGCTGATCTATAAAAACAATACTTTCGTGCTTTTGGTACAGGAAGTAAAGCATATCTTTAAACCAAAGGTGGAACATGCTGAAAAGGATGTCCAAATGCTCACCAAGCCCGGTCTTGAACAATTTCTGCCCAACGGTCGCCACCGCGGAACTTCCCTTGCCCAAAGACTCCTTCGCTAATTGTAACATTAGATTTCTCATTTCTGCAAACCAATTCTGTTGCAAAAGCTCCCGACAACCCTCTAATCCTGAAGTAAGGGATACCGCACAACGAGCTAGAGGCGCTGGAACACCCTCACTTGCCAGAGCCTGAAGCATAATATCCGGGTGCAGGGGGCTGAAAGGAATACGCTGAGTTCGAGATTGAATAGTCGGTAGTAACGATCGGCTATTGTCAGCGATCAAAATCCCCACAGCCGGAGCAGGCGGCTCTTCTAGGAATTTCAGCAGGCTGTTAGCGGCTTGCACCGTCATCTTGTCTGCTTCATCTATAATATACACTTTTGGATTTGGACTGCCGGAACGGTAAGAAAAGGCCCGCTGCAAATCGCGGATCTGATCAATTTTGATACTGGCTCCATCCGGTTTAAGAAGCTGTAAATCCGGATGATTGCCATGCTCTACCTTTCGACATTCCAGACATTCTCCGCAAGCATCATCCTGAGACTTCATACAAAAAATGGCCTGGGCAAACGTAAGAGCAGTCCTCATTTGTCCACTGCCAGCGGGTCCACTAAATAAATACGCATGGCTTACAGCTTCTTTACGCAGAGCATTTTGAAGCAGTCGCTTGGCATTCTCTTGGCCCAATATATCATGAAAAGGCATAAATTCCTCCTGAACTTTTAAAAAGAAAGATTAATCAACATTCCACGAATTTCTCCAACCCGTCCTAGTAAATCAATTCTGCCCTCTTCACTTTCCAGTAAATGGTCCGCTAATGAAAGCAAGGCTCCATCAATTTCCTCAAGCAGCTTATATCGTTTACCGCGACCGCGACGGTCCCAGCCCCGTGTTTCCTTCAGGATAACGCCTCGTCGTACCGTCTCCTCCAGAAATCGCTTAATCATCATCCGATAAATGGTCAATTCACGTATGGTCATTGATTTAGACAAACGGTCACCCTGCACCTGGATGTCCTTGATTTGGCGCGTTAACTCATCACGTGTTGCTTGTTCTCCCTGTTGTTGGAATACATCAGAGAAATTTTTCTGCTTCACCGGCCTATTCATACCTTCGGTGTTCGTCAGATCCGTCTTAAGGGGCCTATAGCCCGGATTAATTTTCACAGGAATCTCCCCCATAACTCTTTCTTCTGCATATTCAGGGCTGCAACACGCAGAAACGGTCGATACAGATGCTTACCTGACAAAGACAACCGTTTCTGCGTTGCTTCTTGCTTAGTAATGCTCAAAACGATCAACAGGAAGCACGAATACGGTTGCTCCGCCTACCTGTACTTCTACGGGAAGCGGTAAATAGGAATCGGTTGTACCACTCATCGGAGTTACCGGAGTTACAAGCTGCTCACGTACCTTACAACTGTTACGGATAACATTTAATACACCTTCAACCTGAGTGTCATCTACCCCGATCATAAAAGTAGTGTTACCTGCCCGCAAAAACCCTCCGGTACTGGCCAGCTTCGTGGCACGAAAATTAGACTTTACTAGCTCACTCGACAAACGGTTACTGTCCTTATCCTGGATAATCGCAATGATTAATTTCATCTTTGCATTCCCTCCTTAAAATATTGTAGAAACCTAAGAGTACAAGAAGCTAGCTACTGTTAATATATTAGACAAAACTTATTGAAAACCCTTTAAAATCCTCTTTTCCAGCGTACGGACGATATCCTGTTCAATGCTATGAAGGGGACGATTTGCATCTAAAATGACAATGCGTTCAGGATAGGTTGCTGCTACCAGTTGGTAGCCTTCCCTAACTTTCTGATGGAAAGCAACACTCTCCAGATCCAGTCGATTCACTTCTCGCTCCCGGTTAGCTGCAATTCGGGATAGGCCGATCTCTGGTTCAATATCCAGATAAAATGTTATATTTGGCATACGGCTGCCTATAGCAAAGCGGTTAATATTCCATACTTCCTCTATTCCCAGTCCTCTGGCAAAGCCCTGATACACAAGACTGCTATCGACAAAACGATCACACAGTACAATCAAACCTTCCTTCAAGGCAGGCTCTACACGTTCCGCCATGTGCTGGCTTCTGGATGCAGCATAGAGCAAAGCCTCGGTCCGGGCGTCCATAGCTGTGTGGGCTGGATCTAAAATGATAGAGCGTATTTTCTCTGCGATTTCTATCCCGCCAGGTTCCCGGGTAATTAGATAAGGCATGGATCTATTTTGAAAATAAGCAGCTAATCGTCCCATTATCGTAGTCTTCCCGGAACCATCGCCACCTTCTAAAGTAATAAATAATCCTTCGCGGGCCACTTATACCTCTCCGCCTCTCTTTATCTTGTACACTACTATATTCATTAATAACGGATCAGCCGCAGCCTGAAACTTGGCCCCTACAGAAGCTAAAGCTGACAATCTGCTGCATATATCATTAGTGATCCTCTCACCAGGGTATAACAGCGGAATTCCAGGAGGATAGGGAACCACCATTTCTGCGGAAATTCTGCCTTCGCTATCCTCAAGCTTGATATATTCCTTATCTCCAGCAGCCACAGGCTTCATTGAGAAGGGGATTGGCGTGGAAATGATATTATTTTTGTAATTGTTCCACGTGGAAATATTAATTTCATTAGGATGATGTACATAGGATTCCATAGACTCCACAGTATCCATGTCCCTCAGCGCACCCAGCAGTCGAATTGCATCTTCCTCTCGGGAACCGAGGCTAAAAGCTAGCACTACGTGCCGTTCGTCGCTCATCTCCGGCACACAACCCCGTTCTTCGAGCCGGCGCTGCAGCTCGAACCCGCTCAGGACCCCGGTGGCGTCATAAATGACGACCTTGAAAGGGTCCTGCGTGACATACGCCACCTCGCTCTGCGGTGGCGAGTCTAGATTGGCGGCGGCTGCGCGGCCCCCGCCGGAGTGCTGCAGCGGCGGTGCCGGCTGCAGCAGCCCATAGCGCGGCAGCTCCGCCAGCCCGCGCCGCAGCGTATCCACGGCGGCCAGCCCCGCCGTGAAGGCCTCCGGCCCCTGGCTGTGCACCAGCCGCCGGGCCAAATCGAGCGAAGCCATCACGGGGTATGATGGGCTGGAGCTCTGCACCATTGCGAGCCGCTGCCGCAGCAGGGCGCGGTCGAGCCGCGGCCCTTGAATATGCAGCATGGCGCCCATGGTCAGCGCTGGCAGCATCTTATGCGTGGACTGCACTACGCCGTCCGCGCCACACATAAGCGCCCCGGCTGGCAGCGCGGGGTGCAACCCGTAATGCGCCCCGTGGGCCTCATCAACCAGCAGCGGTACACCGCAGCTGTGGCAGGCCTCTGCTAGGGGCGCAAGATCCATGCCCATGCCATAGTAATTAGGCATGGTGATCAAGACACCTGCGGCATCAGGGTGGGCTGCCAAGGCAGCCTGCACCGTTTCTGCCGCTGGAGCAACCGCAATTCCGCTGTCAGGATCCAGCAGCGGCTCCAGAAATACAGCGTTCACCCCACCCAGCATTAATCCATGAATCACAGATTTATGCACATTCCGCTGCAGGATCAGGGTCATTCCAGGTTTTAAGCAGACCGTTAGAATAAGCGCCAAATTACCAGCTGTACTTCCCCCAACCATAAAATAGCTTTCTTCTGATCCAAAGCAATTTGCCGCCAGCTCCTGTGCATCCCTTATAACACCTTCTGGGTGGTGCAGATCATCTGTCCCTGTGATTTCAGTAACGTCAGCCCTCATAACCTCGCTCAGAAAGCCTGCACCATAAGCGTCGCTATAGGCTCGCCCGTTTTTATGTCCGGGAACGTGATAAGATGTATTACCCTTCTCTTTATATAGTTCCAGCATTTCATATAAAGGCGCAGTATTGCGTTGTTCATAATTCATTAATCTGTTCCTTCCAAAGCAGGCTTATCTTCTATTTTAACGCAAATGTATGAAAACGCCTATGCCTCAATAGAAACACTCTTTTAAACAATAAAACGGCTCCGCCCGCCGAAAGGACGGTGAAGCCGTTTTATAGAACAATCCTTGCATAGCCAATGTGACACCGTTCCCTCCACCGCTCGCTCTTATTGCTGCAAATATAGGAATGCAGCTTCTCTAATCACGCATTCTTTTGCAGACCAATTTTTTTCATTCGGCCGATAAAAAAGCGATACTTAGCATCCTCCGCCTCAGTGCGCACCATCTCAGCCTCGCAATCCTCACAAATAAAATGCGAGACAATCACAATACCTTCCTCTTTTACCTGTCCGCAAATGATACAAGCTTGCCCGTTTTGTTCTTCCATAGCCATCCCACCTTGACTCTTTTAAGAACAGTATGATACACCTTCTATCATTTTAAACCCTTTCATAGTTTTTTCATATCCTAGGATATCCTATAATAATTATATTCTGCTGTTGCCCGGTTGGTGATTTTAGCTTTGGTTTAATAAAAAAGCCTCAGAATGCCGATATAGGGTACATGACAACTTGTAAGGAGGTCAGCTTTTCTGTATGGAATCCAATCCAAAAGGTTCAGCTACGTTTTATCAATATAAGCTCATTCAAAAAATCAATGTTTCTACTAGGGTGCTGCAAATCTATATTACCCTTCCTCTTGTATTTATTGTACTCGGAACCATCTTTCTTTCCTGGCTAAGCTTACTCTACTTTATTATAGCTGCGCCTGTTGTTTTATGGATTCAGTATGTAATCTCTCGTTCAGTACTGCTTATTACAGGAAATCAGATTACAAAAAAATGGAAGCCTTCTTTTAAACTTCCCTGGATTGGTTATATGCCCGATCAATATATAAGTTACAGTCTGTTCAAAAGAGTACAAATGCATAATTTTTGGATTGGTCTTTGTATCTCAGCTCTCTTTATTGTGTGGGCTCCACCTGCCTTTACAGCATCACTTGTTTTGGCACACTTATGGCTGCTTCTACCACGATTATATACTCTCTTTCGCTTGAACCTCGGACACGAGCAGGGGATGCTTAAGTTTAGTCCCTCTGATGCCTCCTACTATTCTCAGTAATTTCAATATAATCTACATAGCTATCAACAAATAATCGCCATCCTAAGGGATGGCGATTATCTTATTTGCTTTCCAGCCCTTTTATAGAGGCCTTCTTTTCTTTCGGTACCATTACTATGAAGTAGTCGTCATGTACTGTTACATGAACGTTCAGTCCATCCTTTTGAAAAACTCGGGAAGCACCGATCTCTTCCTTCTTCTGTTCACTCCATCCCCATGCCTCGATCTCATCTAAATAAGGATCAGGAATACTATCTTCTTCCTTTAACCCTTGCAACGAATAGCGTACATAATCCATAGCTGCATTCGTAGTAGTCCTATCTGGGGAATTCGCTTCCTTCGGCACCGGAAAGCCCTTCTCATTCAATGCACCTTCAAACGATTGCCAGGAGGGTTCTTTCGTCCCGCAGCCTGCTAACAGTCCAACAGCTATACAAAGAATGATTAGCGTCCAAAACCGTCTTGTTCGCTTCATACCTTAAATCCTCCTTACCTCTACCATGCATCTAAAGACGCAAGAAAATTCAAAATATAGAATTTATCTGTAGTTCATTCGTATTAAGGCTTTGCTTAATATTTGCACATTCCTATTATACTTGTATCCTACGACCTGTCGGTAACAAAAATGTCACCCTATTTTAGTAGTATTTACACTCTATAATACAAAAAGACCACTGTTGAATGAATCAACAGTGGTCTCATGTGCTTGGCGGCGTCCTACTCTCCCAGGACCCTTCGGTCCAAGTA